>CAZCAE010000064.1:0-7861 GCA_964496635.1 uncultured Spirochaeta sp. | reverse complement strand
AGCGCCGTCCTGCAGCAGGTCCGCACCGCCGAGGACAACCTCGACAACCCGCTGGCGATCCGGATCATCAAGGCGCTGTTGATGCTCAAGTACGTGGAAGACTTCACCGCCACCACCGACACGATCACCACCCTCATGATGGAGTCGCTGGAACAGGACCGCGCCGCCCTCAAGGGGCACGTCCAGGAGGCGCTGGACGCCCTGGAGTTTCAGTCCTACATCCAGCGTCGCGGCGGTGACGAGTACGAATACCTCACCGACCGCGAAAAGGACGTGGAGGTGGGCATCAAGAATATCCAGCCGGAGTACTCGGAAATCCGCCGTCTCATCGGTGACGTCGTCGTGGGAGGCGTCCTCAAGACCAACAAACTGGTCTACGAGTCCAACGACCAGCCCTACCAGTTTTCCGTGCTGATAGACGACGAGCAGTACCGTGCCGCACCGTCGGCGCTCTCGCTGCGCATCATTACCCATCTGCACCCCAACGCCGACGACACCCAGACAATCCTCAACCAGAGCATGGGCAAGAAGGAACTCCTCGTCATTCTCGACGTCTCCAAACACGTCGACAGCGACCTGCGCCTCTTTCACCAGACCAGGACGTACCTCAGCCACAACACCGGCGGGGACGACCCGCAGCAGAACCGCATCCTCGCCGCCAAACGCGACCAGAACGCCGTCAGGGAGCAGCGGCTGCGCCAACAGCTCATCCCGTCACTGCTCACCGACGCCGCCCTCTACGTCGCCGACCGTCCGCTGTCCATCTCCATCAGTGACCCCAAACAGCGCCTTGCCGCGGCGTTTCAGGAACTCGTGTCCGTATCCTTTCCCAACCTCAGAATGCTCTCCGGCAAGTACACTGAGGCGGGCCTGCGCACCATCATCTTTCCCCCCGACGGGGAGGCGGTCTTTACCGGTGATGCCGTCGGTATGGGTGAGGACGAGGCCGACCTCCAGGGGTTTCTCCAGCGGCAGGAGCGGGACGCCAGGAATACCACCATCGCCACCGTCAAGGAGTTGTACTCCCGGGGGCAGTACGGCTGGTACGAGTGGGCAATTCTCGGGGTGATCGCCAAACTCTTTGTCCGCGAGGCGGTAGAACTGGTAGAGGGCACCCGCGTGCTCGACAAGGCGGAAGTGCTTCAGCGCCTCTCCCGCGCGCACGGTCATGAGGCGGTGCGTATTCGTACGAATGTTCCTCCCGATACCGCCACCGTCAGTAAGCTCGCCACCTTTCACCAGGAGTTTTTCAACCAGCCCGTTACCGCCCCGGGGGGCAAGGAGCTGGTGATCGCAATCAAGAAAAATTTAATCGAACTTCGTTCCGCGATGCATGACCTCCTTGCACAAACGGCACAATACCCCTTCCTGGGGCAGTTGCAGCCCATTCTCGGGCGTTACGACGAGCTCGCCAATTTGGATGTGCGCACCCTGGCGGATACGATCCTCGACGACGGAGAAGAGCTCCTGATGCACAAGCAGGAGACGGTGGACCCGGCGATCGCCTTCATGAACGGTGCGGGACGCGGCTCCTACGACAAGATCCGTCTCTATCTGCAGGGCAACCGGGAAAACTTTGTCGCCCTCCAGCACGCCGACGACCTGGGCCGCCTGCAGGGTTACCTGGAAACGCAGCGTCCCTGGGCGGGCAACGCCACCAAAAACGCCCTGGATCTCTACTCAAAGGTCGCCGGCGAGATCGCCTCAGAGCTACAGACGGTAAAGGAAACGGCGCGCAGCGCCGTCTTGCAGGCACAGGAGACGCTCCAGGGCATCGACGCCTACGGGAAACTCACCCCGGAGCAGCAACAGGAGGTGCTTGTTCCCATCACCACCGGTCTCACCCGGCGCATTACCGACACTTCCTCCATCGACGCCCTGCGCCACGTCGCGGACGTGCAGACCCCCCAGGCGCTCCAGCGCGCCCGGGAGCGGGTACAGCAGCTTGCCAACCCGGAAAAGAAGGTGACCTACGCCACCCCCGCGGAAAAGAAGATCTCCTTCTGCACGGCGGAGCTCGTTACTGTGGAAGACGTGGACGCCTACACCGAGGAGTTACGCACACGTTGGCGGGCACTTATCCAGAGCGGGAAGAGGATCGGGTTGTGATGTTTGTTGACCAAAGGGCAAACTGGACGTATCGTAACGCTGTCAGTTCTTCACATCGCGCCCCCGAGTGTCCCGCCCTTAACCATCTGGAGGGATGGGCCTCGGGGGCTTTCTTTTTGCCCCAACGTTATTCTCAATCCACGACGGAACGATCTGGAGGTAAAACCACATGCATTCTGATCTCTACTTTGAGCCTTTTGAGGTGAGCGAGTTTACCGAACGGTTCCATGCTGCACTGGGCAGGGCGTTGATTATCGCGACGCGGTTTGAGCGGAACGTCGTGGCGCTGGCGACGTTGCTTGAGGTGGAAGCCAATTCATCAGTTCTGGAATCAGACAGATCGTGGAATGAACTTGTCGCCAAGATTGTGGAAACGCCTCTGGCGGCGCAGGTGGAATCGTTGCTTGGGACCTATCCCGATGCAGGCGACGTTCTGGAATCGGCCAAGCGTGCGGGGTACCACATCATTCATAAAACAGCGGTCGGTGTGGACCGCTCATTGGACCGAACGAAGACCGCGATCCTGTCGGACCAGATTTTGGACATATACGATGATGTCCGGAGTATTGCGGCGGGAGACATGCTGGTGTGCGTTCTCATCGAGTATCTCTCCTACAAAACGGTGCAGGATACTGTGACCCTGACGCAGCACTCCGCAGCTGTCGCGGACTGGGTGTGCAACACCGACGAACTGGGAGAGATGCTGTGAGTGGCATTCCGTTTCAAGAAGCAGGGCACGTGACACAAGGAGACCGAATCACGATTGCAGGGGCAGCGGTCCCCGTCTATACTGACTGCGGCAAAGCTGTTCAGCGCACGCCAACAATAGCGCCCCCGAATGTCCCTGCTTCCGTAATTTGGAAGAAAGGGCTCGGGGGCTTTTTTTATGTAGACAGCGTTAACCTCGCAGAAGGAGCATGCCACTCATGAATCTCAACACCCTGAAGAAATTTGCTCAGGGGGCGCGGCGGAAGTTGCTCTCTGAGGTGGCCTCACGGCTGGATTATGTGCTGGGGCATGATGATGCGTATGTGCGCTCGCACCAGGGGGAGATTGGGGAGATCCGGCGGCAACTGGAGAGGAAGAGCCGGGAGCAGCTGGTGGAGGAGGTGGCCTACACCTGGTTTAACCGGATTGTGGCGCTGCGGTATATGGACGTCAGGGGTTACCACAAGGTGCGCATTGTGAGTCCGCAGGCGGGGCAGGTGCAGCCGGAGCTGCTCTTTCAGATCAAGCAGGGTCGGACGCCCCCGGAGATCCGGTCGTTGCAGACGGTGTTTGACGGATATCTCAGCGGAACCCTTGGTTCGGATCAACCGGATCGGGAGATCTATACGGCGGCGTTGCTGGGTATCTGTAACGATTACAGCCGGACGTTGCCGTTTCTCTTTCGCAAGGTGGATGAGTACATGGTCGCGCTGTTGCCGACGGACCTGTTGAGCGAGAGTTCGATCCTCGCGGCGGTGCAGGGGGCGATCGGGGAGGATGACGTCCAGGATGTGGAGGTGATCGGCTGGCTCTACCAGTTTTACATTTCCGAGAAGAAGGACCAGGTATTCGGCCGTCCCAAGGGTGAGAAGATCAAGAAGGAGGATATCCCCGCGGCGACGCAGCTCTTTACGCCGCACTGGATCGTCCGCTACATGGTGGAGAACTCCCTGGGTCGTCTGTGGCGCAACAACCGCCCCGACACGGGTCTGTCGGAACAGATGGAGTACTACATCGAGGGTGACCCGGAGCCGGAGCACCTCACCATTGAGGGGCCGGAGGAGATCACCCTCCTGGACCCGGCGTGCGGCAGCGGCCACATCCTCACCTACGCGTTTGATCTGCTCTACGGGATGTACGAGGAGACGGGCTACAGCGCGGAGGAGATTCCCTCCCTCATCCTCACCAACAACCTCTACGGAATAGATATCGACACCCGCGCGGCGGAGCTGGCCTCTTTTGCCCTGACGATGAAGGCGCGGGAGAAGGACCGCTTCTTCTTCAAACGGGGTGTGGTGCCCCGGGTGGTCGCGATGGAGGATGTGTCGGTAGACCTCCGGGAGGCGGAAATCAGAATGAGTCCGCAACTGCAGGAGGCGTTTGGCTACCTCTCAGAGGCGACCAACTTTGGCTCTCTTATCCCGGTACCGGCGGAGGTGCAGGGGGAGATTGAGGATCTCTTGGCGGAGCTGGACGCCAGGGGAGACGCGGATCTCTTTGCCGACCAGGCGATGAGGGAGGTGCGGAGTGGGCTGCGGCAGCTGGGGTATCTGGCGCGACGGTATCAATGTGTGGTGACGAATCCACCGTATATGAGTACGAGTAACGCCAATCCCCGGCTGAAGGATCTGGTGAAGAAGGAGTACGAGGAGGGGAAGGCGGATCTTTACGGATCATTTGTAATTGCCATTCTGAGGATTGTCATCGAGAAGGGCTTTGTTGCGTTGATGACACCATTTACCTGGATGGCGCTGAGTTCTTTCACTGAACTGAGGTACCACGTGTTGGATCGATCTCGAATAATCGGGGTCATACAACCGGAATACCATGCCTTTTTCGACTCGGCGTTTGTCCCGATCTGCACTTTTGTGGTTCAACGTGCCGGTGATCGTGATATTCCCGGGGTCTATATTGATCTTGGTGAGTTCTACGGACGTGACGTCCAACCGATCAAGGCCTTGGAAGCACTAACTGATCCGGCCTGTCGCTGGAGAACCGACGCACTCCAGATTGATTTCGAAAAGATTCCCAATCAACCTATTGCTTTTACTATTCCCGAAAGGCTTCGTGAGGCATTCGCGCGGGGTTTTCTCTTGAAAGAGATTGCTGAACCTCGACAGGGTATTGCGACGGCAAACAACGATCGGTATCTACGGTTCTGGCATGAAGTAAGCACATCGAATATTAGGTTTTCTCAGGGACAGAATAGTAGCAAGATGAACTCCCACAGATGGTTCCCGTACCAAAAAGGGGGAGCTTTTCGGCGTTGGTATGGCAATCATTCCTTTATCGTTGACTGGAAGGAAGACGGAAGGGAATTACGCGACGATCCGAAATCGGTTATCCGAAACGCATCCTACTTCCTTAAGGAAGGAATGACGTGGACAAGTCTGACCGTTTCTTCGTTCAATGGTCGATACTGCCCCGAGGGTTTTCTGTTTGATTCCAAAGGTCCCGTTCTGTTCACCAAAACGCCAGACGATCTGTTTGTCACTATGGCTTTACTCAACAGCAGTGTGGCGACCGCTTTTCTGAGAGTACTTGCGCCGACGATGGATTTTTCTCAGGGACCTGTCGGGAATATTCCGGTGACGAAAGATTTCATTTTTCTGAAAGACAAGGTCGATCCACTTGTGAGTAGAGCAATCGAAATTGCCAAGCTTGACTGGGATTCTCGTGAAACATCTTGGGATTTCCGAAGTTCTCCTTTGCTAGACAAAGGTTTGGACGCAAATGTTCTGAGAGATCCGATCGGGTCAGATCGTTTGCTATCTGAATGCTATTCTACGTACTGCAAATCCGGACTCAACCTTTTTACTGAACTTCAAGAGCTCGAAGAAGAAAACAACCGAGTCTTTGTCGAACTGTATGGTCTTGGGCAGGATATTTCTCCTGACGTCCCATGGTCGGAAATATCCATTCTTCAAGAAGAATTTCATGGCCGCGAAAGCGAAAATCAGAGCCCTGGCTTTCGCATAAAAGAAATTATGGAACAGTTTGTCTCTTTCGGCGTCGGTTGTATTTTCGGTCGCTATTCGCTTGACAATGATGGTCTCATTCTCGCCAACGCCGGGGACGATTTGGACGCGTACCTCGCACGAATACCGGAACCAACTCTCCGCCCGGACGAATCCGGTATCCTCCCGATTACTGACGATAACGACTTTGTTGATGATCTCCCGTCGCAATGGCGGGCATTCCTGCGCGCTGCGTTCAGTGACGAACACTATGAAGAGAACATTCGTTTCCTCGAAGACGGCCTCGGAAAACGACTGCGCCAGTACTTTCTTAAAGGTTTCTACGACGACCATGTGAAGCGCTACAAGAAGCGTCCGATCTACTGGCTCATCACCTCACCCAACGGGACGCTGCAGGCGCTGATCTACCTGCACCGGTACAACCGGGATACGGTCAACCGGTTTCTCAACGACTACCTGCGGCCGTACCAACAGAAGCTGGAGGCCAAGCGGGCGAGTGCGGAGCACGTCCTGACTGGCGGCGGGAGCAGTCAGAGCGAGAAGACGAAGGCGCAGAAGCGAATCGATGAGATCAGAAAAGCACTGGAAGAGCTCTCGACGTGGGAGCGGGATGTGGTTCGGCCGTTGGCGGAGAAGCGGATTGAGCTGGATCTGGATGATGGGGTGAAGGTGAATTACGCGAAGCTGGAGGCGATCCTGGCGAAGGTGAAGGGGTTGAATGCTTGAATTGTTACCAACGGTATGGCGTTGAATGGAGGAAGAATAATGCCCGAGAATAGTTTGCCAACAAGTGTGACGGTCGACCAGATTATCAAGCTAGTGGATGTCGTTGCTCCCAAAATAAAGGGTGTACCACAAGAAGAAATCAAGAGAATAGCTTCTGATTTGACCGAATCGGTGGTAAATGCGGCACTTTTCGTCGGATTAATCGACGAAAGTAATGGCGTGGTTGTCCTGACCGAACGAGGGCGAAACTTCTCTATTGCCGAGGGAAATGATGCGAAATCATCAGTATTGTGGCGAGCGACGAAGAAGATACCTATCTACGACCAAACGTTAGAGTTTCTACATCACGGACAGCACGAAAAACCGACGCGAGTACAAATTGGCGCCTATTGGAACGAGTCGTTTCGCGCGGAAACAGAATCCTTAAATGAAGACAGTCTAAATCGGGCCGTCAACTTCTATCTGAACTGGCTTGATACGATCAAGATAGGGAAATACGTCAAAGCCGGTCGAGGGCGAGAGACACATATCGTACTAGATCGAGTCAAATTGGCCGAATACATCACGCTGTCGCCCGAGAAGACGGACAGACCTTCTCGTCTTACCATCCAGTCAGACCAACAACGGATAGATTTGATCCAAGAACCGAACGAGGATGGGGAAGCACAACCTGCCAGAATTGAATCCGCCCACGAAATCGACGACAGCCTACCGAAATTCCTTCGGAATCTTAGCACCGAACTATCGTGGCAGGATCTAGACTCTAACGGGGCCAAAAAGCTGATTGTCCAGAAGATCCACGATCTTCAGAATGAAAACACGGTACTCGCCGCCAAGGTAAGCCGGTTGGCTGCCGTAGAAATCGACACCGCTGTCGTACGCGCGCGAATACAGTCCCTCAGTCGGCAGAACTATTTCCAGACTGCTGTGAATAGTATTGGAGGTGTGATTGCCGGTGCGAGCCTCGCTCTACCGTCCGTCACAACACAAGTCGTCGCGGCGGTCACTGGAATAGCACTCATTATTCTTAGTCTCTTTGTCGTCCCTCGGAGAAGTGATAGTGAAGACGATGACGAGTAGTATGCAGGTAGTTCGCGCAAGGGGGCGAAGCGGTACCCCACAGGGGCCGCAGCGGGCGGCCGGCGGAGTGGAACGAGCCGAGAGGCGCCCGCGTCTCGGCGGCCCCGAGGAGTACAAGCGAAGCACCCGGTCCCCGGGCGGAGGCGCCTGGCGCCGGAGCGCGGGGATGCGCCCAGATTCCCTCCGCTTCCCGGAGGACGACCACGTGAAGCGCTACAAGAAGCGTCCGATCTACTGGCTCATCACCTCACCCAACGGGA
>CAZCAE010000063.1:0-17179 GCA_964496635.1 uncultured Spirochaeta sp. | reverse complement strand
AAGGCGTGAAGTCAGTCGCCGGTGTGCGCGTTGGAGGGCGTTTCTGCTTTTGGTGAGCAGCCGTTCCCGATTCCGTTGGTCTTCCAGTCGGGCGTATTCTTCGTCTATAGCGTCATTGAACGGACTGCTCTGATCGTACTCCCTGACCTCTCTTCCCTCTGCGGGATCACCTTCCGGCGAAGACGGTGCGAAGGTTCTTCCCGTTTCAAGACCCTCTCCGGGTTTCCGAAAACATACATCCAGTATCGTCCCTTCATCGTCGGTGACGATAATATTCGCCCGGGTGCCCCACAGACGAAGAAATACGACCGACACGACGTCGCTGCGTTGAACGGTCAGGGCGACTATCCGGTCCCGGTGTACATGTTCCACCGAGACAATTCGGCCGCCTTTTATACGGGAGTGGAGAAAGTCCTCAAACCTCTGGTGGCTCCGTTTCTTCCCGGGACTACGGGAAGTACGGTGAAACCGGACAAACGGGTGTTCCAGGCAGATTCTGAGCCACCACGACTCGGGCGGTGAATAGACGGAAAGATAGATATTCTTGAAGTCCCGCTGGATAATGCCCTGGATATGACTGTCCGGCAGGGGCAGCTCTTCCATGAGGGCGTCTATTTCGGGACTGTTCAGTGACATAGCCGCTCAGGATACCACAAGACGTCGAATTTCGGCGACCATGTAAAAGGAACCGGTTACCAGAATGGGCGGTATCTCACCATCTGAAGTGCCGGCGATGGAAGTATCCCGGATGGTTCGGGCGGTCAGCAACGCATTACGGTGGTCAGGCATATACCGCACAGCAAGCCCTTCCGAAGCGACCCGGTGAGCCACATTCTGCGGGTCTCCCGGCTTGAATCGTCCGGGAGTAGAGACGATCACCGGAGAAGCCAGAGGCCGTAACGCTCGGGCGATGCCTTCAACGTCCTTTCCCGCCACGATGCCCAGTATTACCGGAACGGACACATGTGGCCCGTACCGCTCTCCAAAAGCAGCAACCACGGCTGCGACGCTCTCGGGGGTGTGGGCGCCGTCCAGAAAGACGTCTTCGATGATCTCTCCCCGCCCGGGGAGACGGCACTCGTTTATGGCCCGGACCACGGCGTCCACGACTGCCGGCTCGAGGAGGTTTCGTTCCACCAGATTGCGATAGACATGCAGAGCCTGCAGGATATTTTTTCTCTGAACGGTACCGACCATGGCGGGACGTAGAGGTATCACGTCGGATCCGTTGTCCCCGTTGTCGCTGTCGGTACAGAAGAGCCTGCGGGGAAGTACCGCCTGACCGCGCCAGGGGCCTCCCGGTCCGGGATCGGATTGAAGCTGTGGTTGATCTTCTACATCAACAAGGGGCGCCTGTTGCTCTACCGCTTTTTGCCGAATCACCCGGTACGCTTCCGGGCGCTGGGCCGCGCACACAACGGGAATGCCACGTTTTATGATCCCCGCCTTTTCACCGGCAATTTCGGGTATCGTTTCGCCAAGGTAGTCGGTGTGTTCCCGCTCAATCCGGGTAATGGCGACCACCTGGGGACGGCAGACATTGGTTGCATCGAGTCTGCCTCCCAGACCCGTTTCCAGAACCAGCCGATCGCACCCCACCGCCGGGAAGAAGAGAAACGCCAGAGCCGTCAGAAGCTCAAAGGTTGTCGGCAGATCGTCCTCGGGAGTACCCTCCGCGGCCAGTGTTTCGACTATCTCCCGAATGCGGAGACTCTCCCGGGATAAGGTGTCTTCATAAAGATATCCGCCTTCAACGAGGGACGCCCACTCATCGGCAGGCGGAACCGGTTCACCCACCGTCCGTCCCGGAGGCAGCACGGTAAAGCGTTCCCGATATCCGGTAACGTGCGGAGAAGTGTAGATACCGACAGTATGACCGGCCGCCGCAAGGATGGACGCGATATAGGCGGATGTAGAACCTTTGCCCTTGGACCCTGCGATGTGCACGACCGGTAAGGACGTTTCCGGACTGCCGAGGCGGGCAAGCAGGTTTTCCATCCGCTCCAGACGATACAGACGCAGCTGAGGCTGAAGTCGCTCCAGATTCGTCCGCGATTCAAAGTACTCGAAAGCCCGGTCGGCGTTCCAGTCTGCATTTTCGGTCATAGAAAGTCCGGACGTTTTCGCAGTGCCGCCGCGTGGGTGTAAAAGCCTTCGTGATCAGCAAGTGCAATAACGTGGTCCCGCATTTCCCGGTACCCCTCGGGGGTAACCTCGATAACTGAAGAGGCCTTTTGAAAGTCCCGAACAGAAACGGGGCTCCACGTATGGGCCCAGCCACCGGTGGGCAGAACGGCGTTTGGTCCGGTGGCATAGTTGGCGAGGCTGAAGGCGGTATAGGGTCCGATCAGCACCTCCGACGCGTTTGTTATGCTGTTGGAAAGGGCTCGTGCGTCCCGGGCGTGGATAAGTAGATGTTCCGGAGCGAAGGTATTTACAACCTCAACTGAGCGGGTCATGTCGTCGGTAAGAAGGATGCCGCCGTATCCCTGAAAGACGTCGGTAAGAAAAGTCCGCCGTGGTTCGGGAACCTCAGGGAGAAGGGACGCAATTTCTCGGACCACCCGGTCGGCCAGCTTTTCGCTGTGGGTGACCAGAAGGGCCGCAGAATCGCTTCCGTGTTCTGCCTCTATCATGAGGTCCAGGGCGACGACGAAAGGGTCCGCCCATTCGTCGGCCAATACCATCGATTCGGAGGGGCCTGCAGGAAGACCGGTATCAACCCTGTCGGCAACAAGGTGTTTCGCCGCTGCCACCCAGGCGCTGCCGGGACCGACGATCTTTCGCACCGCCGGTACCGAATGAGTGCCATACGTGAGTGCCGCTACTGCCTGTGCTCCACCGGACTTGACGACCGTTTGGACCCCACACGCTCCGGCGGCGTAGAGGACGGCCGGGTCTACCGTACCGTCCGGCAGGGGTGGCGTCGTCACGACAAGAGTGGGTACCTTCGCAAGGACGGCGGGAACCGCAAGCATGTACAGCATGGAAGGAAAGCTTCCCCTGCCGCCGGGAACGTAGAGCCCTGCACTGTCTATCGGTATCCACCGTTCTGTTGCAAAGATGCCGTCTCGAACGTGGACAGACATCATGGAACGCTCCACCTGAGCGGAGTGAAAGTGCCGGACGTTTTCAATAGCGTAATCCAGTGCGGCAATCACCCTGTCGGACAACAGCGTCCGGGCAGTTTCAAACTCCTGCGGACGGACAATCACTCCACCGTGCGACAGGTCCGCACCGTCGAATTCCCGGGCAAAACGCACGAGCGCGTCATCGCCTTCCTGCCGGACGGCCTCAACAATGGGTGCCACCTGGTCTTTCAGGGCGTCAATATCACTCTGCGAACGTCTGAGAATGCGATCACGGTCGGCGGGGGAGAGTGTCTCCCAATTGTATTTCTGGATACTCATGACGGCGGATCGTACCATGTCGGAACAGTCTTTGGCAGCAGCAGAGTGTGGGTAAGATCAAAAACAAAAAGGAACAGCGCCTGTATTATGATGCCGATACCGTTTCCCAGCAGATAGGGATCTTCACGGAAGAGTGCCGCCACGGCGACTCCACCTGTAATGTAACCAATATCAAGACCCGCGTTTACTTTCAGAAGCCGACGCAATCGCTGCGTGTGATGGATATCCCGGTATTCGTCGGGATACAGACGGCTTTCCCGTCGGGCGCGACGGAACCCCCATCCCGCCAGTGCCGAGTCGATAAGACCCCATGCAACGGCGTGAAGGGCTACGCCACGTATCAGGGGGTTGGTAAAAAGCAGGCCGACGAAAAGACCGGCGACGGTTGAACCGCCGCCCCAGATCAAAAGTCGCCGCGAGAGGACTCGCTGAAAGCTGTAGATATCCGCCACGGGAATACCTTAGTACAGAGTCGATGTGTTATCCAATAACGGCAGCGCGGCTCCGGTTTCGCAAAGCGGAAAAGGTAAGAATAATCAGGCCGATTATGCCGAATGCAACGAGTATCGGTACTGCCTGGGGACCCGATGCCAGCTGGTACACAATTGTGGATACAGACCATGCCAGAAAGGTCAGATAGCCCATCAGAAGCCACCCGTAGCCGTGACCCATTTCGCGAATAGCCGCACCCAGGGCGGCGACACAGGGGAAGTAAATAAGGACGAAGAGAAGGTAGGCGTAGGCGCCGGCGCCGGAGAAGTGGCTTCGCATGCCGGCAAAGACGGAGTTGTCAACCTCCAGTTCTTCCGAAACAAACTCGGTATCGTCACTGATAAGGCCCATCCCGAGGGGGTCTGCGAGAGCAGCAAACAGTCCGGCAAGGTTTTCCGGCACCGTCGCCATTGCTTCTACAATACCGCCTCCGAAGTCAAAATCTTCAGCTTCACCGGCACCTTCGGCGGCGTCATTCTGGCTGTACAGAGAACTCAGCGTTCCGACGATGGCCTCTTTTGCAAAGAGACCGGTAAACAGTCCTACCGTAGCCGGCCAGTTATCTTCTTCTATACCCATTGGAGTGAAGACCGGTGTAATTGTCCGGCCCAGTGATGACAGTACGGACGTGTCGGTGTCCTCGTTTCCGAATGTGCCGTCGGTTCCGACTGAATTGAGAACCGCCAGAATGGTCACGACTACGGTAATGGTAGCTCCTGCACGAAATACAAAGACTCGCAGGCGGCGTCCTGCGGAACGAAGGATGACGGGAATCCTCGGCAGGTGGTATGTCGGCAACTCCATGACGAAGTGGGAATACTCGCCGCCGAATAGGGTGAATTTCAGAAGCAGCCCCGTAAGCATTGCCAGGATCATGCCAATGACGTACAGCGAAAAGACTACCAGTCCCGATCGGCCGGGAAAAAGGGCCGCCGCGAAAAGGGCATACACTGGAAGTCGGGCGCCACAGCTCATGAAGGGGGCCATGAAAATTGTCATGAAACGGTCTTTTTTCGTTTCCAGCGTACGGGTTCCCGAAATAGCCGGTACGGTGCATCCAAACCCGACGAGCATAGGAACGAAAGACTTGCCGGGCAGTCCTACCATGCGCATCACCCGGTCCATGACAAAGGCGGCCCGGGCCATATATCCCGAGTCTTCCAGGAGTGAGAGCATGAAGAACATCATAAAAATGATCGGTATGAACGTTGCGACTGTCTGTATACCCGCTCCGATTCCATCGGCCAGAATCCCCGTAAGCCACACGGGCGCCCCTGCACTCTCCAGAAGATATCCTGCACCGTCCACAAAGATGGTCCCGAAGAGGATGTCGAAGAAGTCAATAAATGCCCCTCCTACGGAGATGGTCGCCCAGAAGACGAGATACATTGCGCCGAGAAATACCGGTACGCCCAGCCAGCGGTTCATGACAATATTGTCGATCTTTTCCGTGACGGATTCCCGGGATACCGTTCGGGAAACTACGTCCCTGCTTATACCGTGAATGAATCCGTACCTGCTGTCGGCTATGATGATGTCCAGCTCTTCGCGGAGTTCCGCTTCCAGAGCTTTTCGCGTTTCTGCCAGGCTGTCCCGGGCAAGGAGACCCTTTTTGAGAACCTCATTCTGAACGAAGGTGTCACCCTCAAGGAGACGCAGCGCCGTATACCGGGCGGGCATACCCAGGTCCGCGCCAACGGATTCCAGGGACGGCTTCCACGCCGCGACCACCGTCTCTACCCCGTCAGGGTAGGTTATTCGCGCTTCCGGTTGGGGCGGGTTCTCCAGGGCGGCCTGAACGGCCCGGCCGACGGACGTAATGCCGTTCCTGGTGATGGCAGAAACGGGGACGACGGGGCAACCCAGATGTACGGCCAGGTGAGCCGCGTCTATGGTCATGCCTTCTTTGGAGGCCCGGTCCACCATGTTCAGAACCACTACAACGGGTACCTCCAGCTCAATGAGTTGAAGGGTAAGGTAGAGATTCCGCTCAAGATTGGCGGCATCGATAATGCTTACCACCAGGTCGTACTCCCGGGAAAGAATGAAGTCCCGAGCGACCAGTTCGTCTTCGCTGGTTGCGCTGAGAGAATAGATGCCCGGCAGGTCCACTACCTCAACAGACGCGCGGCTTTCCCGCCGTGTCTGGTGCGTTCTGGCTATGCTTTCCAGCTCGGCAACTGCCCTGGCACGGCGGGAGGTGACGGGGCTTTCGGCCGGGTTGCCCTCCTCGCCGACCGGTTCATGGCCGGTGACCATATCAAGGGAGGGAGCGGAGAGAAACAACGTGCCGGAGCGCCGTTCTACGGTAACCCCGGGCCAGTTTCCAACTCGTTGATGTGAACCTGTAAGTCCGTTGAATACCGTCGTCTTTCCGCTGTTGGGGTTACCCGCCAGTGCGATAACCGGGTTCTTCCGTTCACCGTTCATGAAGCTACCTCCACCATGACGATTTCGCTTTCGGCTTTTCTGAGGGAGAGACGAAACCCCCGAATTTCCAGTTCAATAGGGTCGCCGAGGGGGGCAAAACGGATGACCGAAAAAGGAGTGCCGGGGGTAACGCCCATTGAAAGAAGCTTTGCCCGATATGCCGGGGCACCTTTCGAGATAGCGGTTACGGTACCTTTATCGCCCGTTTTCAGTGAGGTAAGGGGAACCATGAAATCCTCCGTATTAGCAATACTGAAATATGTTAGGTTAAACAAACTATATCGGGTCTTCCCTGGTGTGTCAAGAAAAATTTCCCGCGGGAAAAGAGCCGGCACGCATCGCCGGTATGTCGTCTGGAAGGAAAGGCCGGAAATGTGGTACGTTGTCGGTCTCAAACCGAGATGAGGAGATAGACATATGATAGTAAAGCCGATGATTCGCAACAACATCTGCATGAACGCCCACCCCGAAGGATGCGCCGAGAACGTCCGCCGACAGATAGCTTATGTCAGGAAGCAAGGAGCTTTTGACGGGCCAAAGAACCTCGTCGTTGTCGGTGCCTCAGGCGGATACGGTCTGGCGTCGCGGATTGTAGCGGCATTTGGTGCCGGTGCGAAGACTATCGGTGTCTCCTTTGAGACGCCCGCCAAGGGTAGCCGGACCGCGTCGGCGGGATGGTACCATGACCTTGCCTTTCGGGAAGAAGCGGAAAATACAGGGCTGGTCCACCGCAGTTTTATCGGTGATGCCTTTTCCCATGAGACGAAAAGCCAGGTTATTGAAGCGGTGAAGGAACTGATGGGCCAGGCTGATCTTCTCATTTACAGCCTGGCGTCGGGAGTCCGGGTGGATCCGGATACGGGAGAGATGTACCGCTCCGCCCTGAAGCCGATCAGCAGGCGTTACGAGTCTATTACCCTTGACGGAAACACAGGAGAATTGAAACCCGCAGCAATCGATCCGGCGACGGACGAGGAAATTGAACAGACCATCAAGGTGATGGGGGGCGAGGACTGGAACCTCTGGATAGATGCCTTTGAGGATGCCGGTGTTCTTGCTGATAACGCGATAACCCTGGCGTACTCCTATATTGGACCCGATATCACCTTTCCTCTCTATCGGGACGGAACGATAGGCCGCGCAAAAGAGCATCTGGAAGAGACTGCGCGAACCCTGGACCGACGATTGGAGGAACGGGGCGGTCATGCATGGGTCAGTGTCAACAAGGCGCTGGTAACCCGGGCAAGTTCGGTGATACCGGCGGTGCCGCTCTACCTGGCCATCCTGTACCGGATCATGAAGGAAAAGAGTCTCCATGAGGGTACGATCGAACAGATGTACCGTATGATGAACGAACGTATCTATTCCCAGCTGGATGACGGCGCGACGGTCCCGGTGGACGAGGAAGATCGGATACGCATGGACGACTGGGAGATGCGTGAGGACGTGCAGAGGACAGTGCGAGCCGCCTGGGACAGTGTAAACGAGACGAATCTTGCACGACTGGCGGACCTTGAAGGGTTCCAGCGGGACTTTCTCCAGATCCATGGCTTCGATTTTGACTCGGTCGACTATGAGGCGGATATCGAGGTATAGTGAGAGGAACATGAAATTTGATGAATTAAAACTTGCCGGCGAGATACTTTCCGGCGTTGCCGCGGCCGGTTTTGAAGAATGCACGGAGGTACAGGCCCGGGTTATCCCGCACATCATTGACGGTCGGGACGTACTGGTTCAGTCCCAGACGGGAACGGGCAAGACTGCCGCTTTTTTGCTTCCGGCCTTTCAGCTGCTGCTGCACAACCCGGACTTCCGGGAGGGGACGGTTCTCGTTGTAGCACCGACCCGGGAACTTGCGGTACAGATCAAGGAAGAAACGGAACTTCTCGGTGAAAAACTGCCCGTGAAGGTAGATGTCTTTCACGGTGGTGTCGGTTACGGAGGCCAGGAAAAAGCTCTTCGTGAGGGAGTCAACATTATAGTTGGAACCCCCGGTCGTATTCTTGATCTGAGTCAGACTGGCACGATGAACCTGAAAGATATCAGAATCATGGTTATTGATGAGGCTGACCGTCTCTTTGATATGGGGTTTTACCCCGATATCCGCAAGATGATGCGCCGCATGCGGCCCCGGGAAGAGCGGTTGAACATGCTCTTCAGTGCCACCCTGAGCACCCGGGTGCGAAACCTGGCCTGGGAGCACATGAACGATCCCGTGGAAATTGAGGTGCAGCCGGAACAGATCACCGTGGACAAGGTGAAACAGACCCTCTACCACGTCTCATCCGATGAAAAGATGTCTGTCATGTTGGGGCTTCTCAAGCAGAAACAGCCGAGAACGGCTATCGTCTTCACCAACACCAAGCGGGCTGCCGAAGAGGTCTCCAAACGGCTGGAAATGAACGGGTACCCTTCGGAGTTTATCATGGGCGACCTCCCCCAGCGGAAGCGGCTCGCCATTATCCGTAAGATCAAGGCGGGTGAAGCGGAGTATCTGGTCGCCACCGACGTTGCCGCCCGGGGGCTGCACATTGACAACCTGGAAATGGTAATCAACTACGATCTCCCGGAAGATCCGGAGGCGTACGTGCACCGGATAGGCCGAACCGCGCGGGCCGGTGAAAGCGGCGAGGCGGTAGCCCTGGCGTGCGAACGCTACGTATTCGGGCTTGAGTCTATAGAAAAGCTGATAAACCAGAAAATTCCCGTGGTCGAACTCACCGATGAGCTTCACGCCGATGACGCCAGCGCCGGTGTGCGGATCAGAATGGACCGTGACAGCCGGAATGACGATCACAGGTCGGGTTCAGGTCGAGGAGGCCGCCCGCCGCGCCGTTCCGACGGAAAACGAGGTGACGGCAAGCGACGTGACGGTCGTCGCACCCCCGACAACCGCCGGGGTGGTGAGTCCCGGCGTACCCCGGAATCGCGGCACAGCGGTGATGGAAGGCGAGCCGACGGCCGGAGGGGCGGTGAAAGCCGCCGGGCTCCCGATACACGGCGCGGCCCGGACCGGCGGCCGGACGGGGCGCCCTCGGGCGGTGTACCGAAGGCGAGCGACAGTCTGGAGGCGCGGCTGGCCTACTACCGCCGCAAGTACGGCGAGGATTTTCAGCCCACCGACGAGATGCTGGCCAGCATGCAGGGCTCCGGCTCCGGTGGCGGCAAGCGGAAACGGTCTGGAAAGGGAAGGCCGGCGTCACGAAAAGGTTCAGGCGGCGGAAACGGACCCAAGGGTGCAAACTCGAATCGGAATACCTCCAATGACGCCTCACGTGAACCCGCCAGGCCCCGAAAATCGGAGAAAAATGACGCTCCCGCAGAAGGGGAGTCTCCAGCAAAAAAACAGAAGGGTATTCTGGGAAAACTGAAGTCCTTTTTCGGGTGACCAAAGGGCCTTTCGGGCCCGGCGATCCGGTTGGTCCAGAAGGGTGACAAAAAATCACCGCAGAACGAAGTTCAACATGGAAAAGTATTGAAAATGAGGGTCCATTTGACATGGGTCCCGTTTTTCTATAGAATCCCGCTTCCTGGCGTCCGTTGGTACGCTAATGTTTCAAGGAGTTAAGTGAATGGCACGACCCACGAAAGCCCGAGGTAAGATGGCCCGCCATCTCGGCATCAATGTTTTTGGCAATCCCAAGTACGACCGTCTGCTCAAGAAAAAACCGTACGGACCGGGTGAACCGAAGAAAGGTCGCATTCGCGAGACTGAGTACGCACGTCAGCTCAAGGAGAAGCAGAAGGTAAAGTTCGCCTATGGACTGTCTGAACGGCAGTTCCGGAACCTCTTTTACAAGGCAAAGTCCATGAAGGGCGTTACCGGCGACAATATGCTTATCATGCTTGAGCGGCGTCTGGACAACGTGGTGTATCGCATGGGAATGGCCGCAAGTCGACGTCAGGCACGTCAGCTTGTCGGTCACGGTCACATTTATCTCAACGGACGCAAAGTGACTATTCCCAGCGCCCTGGTACGCCCCGGCGATGCAGTTTCGGTAAAGGAAAGAAAATCCACCGAAATGCTGATGCGCCGGCTCGTGTCCGAGAACTCTTCCCGGCAGGTTGCGCCGTGGATTGAGGTTTCTCAGGACGATCTTACCGGTACGGTGACTGCCCTGCCTACTCGGGATATGATCCCGACAATTGCGGAAGAGCAGCTCATCGTCGAGTTCTACTCGAAGTAGAACAGCACACACGCAGACCATCGGGCTTCACGGAAGTCCGATGCCGTCCCGAAAGGACGGGGTTGCAGAGGGAGCGGAGTCGTACTGTACGGCTCCGTTTTTTTTATGGTCTCAATATTGCGGAAGTTGAGGCCGATACTCGAATTATGCGACGTTTTCCCGTAGTAAGTACCGACGCGGAGCTCAACGACCGTGTCGGAAAGATATGTGGGAAGTTCGGTGCGGAGTTTCAGCCCGTATTTATTGACAATATCGAAGATGCGCTGGAATACGTACGGTACGAACTGCCGGAGTTTCAGCTGGTCCACTTCTCCGATACCGGTGTAAACGGTCGTGAACTCATAGAGGCGATTACCCAGGACCCGTGGCTTCATTACGGTGGTATCATTGGTGTTCATTCCCGGAAAGATGCCGGTGTGGTGGATTCACTGCCCCGGGAAACCAACGTTGTTACCATGATACGTCGGTCTGAATTTGTGGAAACCTTTTTCCGTGTTCTTTACATTCTTCACCGGAACCGGCAGATTCTTTTCCAGCGGGACATACAGCTGGACTTTCTGGGCACTATTCACGGCAGCTTTGAGATGGATAACGATCCGTACAACGCCCGGACCTACGCCTCTCTGATGGCAAACTTTCTGTTCAACTCCAACTACATTGATATTGAAATGAGGGATCGTCTGCATGTGGCCCTTTTTGAAATGATCATGAATGCGATTGAACACGGTAACTGTGGCATCAACTACGAAGAGAAAAACGACTACCTTCAGCGATTTGGAGACATAATTCCCCTGATACGGGAAAAGCGCCGTGACCCTGAGGTCAGAAAGCGGCGAGTTGCCGTAACCTACCGGATAACTCCGGAGCAGTCCACGTTCCAGATTGAAGACGAAGGCGACGGCTTTGACTGGAGCTCCCGATTGGATGACACAGACGTCAATCTTGATGCCCACGGACACGGTATCAGAATGACACAGCACTATATTCAGAATCTCCGGTATAACGAGACGGGAAATACCGTAACCTTTGATGTTATTCACCAGAAAGAGGCAAACGCCAAACCGGGCATTTTCGCCGATCAGGAGACGCTGGACTTTAACGACGGAGAGGTGATTTTTCAGGAAGGGGACGAGTCCAGCGATCTGTATTACATTGTCGCCGGGCGGCTGGATATTCTTTCAGCGGAACAGAAAATTGCAAGCCTTACGCCGGATGACATCTTTCTGGGGGAAATGTCATTTCTTCTCGGTAATCGCCGTTCCGCTACGGTCGTTGCCCGGGGTTCCTGTCGCCTCGTCCGGGTGACCAAGAACGCCTTTGTCACCGGCATTCAACGGCAACCCCATTACGGGATATTTCTGGCCCGGCTGATTGCACAGCGCCTGTCCCGGCTGAACAGGCAGGTTGCGGCGCAAAGCGGTTAGCTCCTGTGGGGAACGGCGGCCCGCCGGTAGTTTACCGACGGGCCGCCGCCGCTTCGGTCGCTTCTTCCATTCCCAGGAAGTTGGCCTGATATCCAATTGCCTGAACAAACTGGGTAATCTTGTCTACAGTCGCGGTATTGCCGTCAAAGTCCATGTAAATAGTACCGGTCTGACGGTCCACCCAGATCTCTTCGACGCCTTTTATGCGTCGTCCCATGTGTTCAATTCCGATAGAACATGATGTGCAGGTGGCTCCGACCAGTTCGAAAGTCGCTCGTTTCATATCGATAAACTACTAATTATTACCGGGACGGTAAAGTAATTCTCTGCAGCGCCAGAACGGTCTCCTCCAGGCGGTACGCCGAGTCTTTCGGGTGGAGCATACGCAGCACGTAGAGTTTCTGTCGTCTGTAGAACTCCAGCTGATGGGCGTACTGGACGTGAATGGCCGATATTTCCCGTAGTGGTACAGCAAGGGTATTTCCGACGGCTCCCGGAAGGCCGGCGACACCGGCGATTTTGCGATTGGACGTGTCGGGCCCGGCTGGTGTGTGTAAAACCAGGTCTGTCTCCGTCAGGGTCACGTGAACGGTGCCCCGGCTGTAGAGGGTTCGGCTTCGATAGCCCGTGAGAAATTCCGCCGGGGATACCGTAACGGGGAGGGCCGGGGTCTTCATGAGCTTTTGTAACTGCAGCCGGTTCCAGTCGGCCACGTTGTCCGGCTTCCGGTAGCGGAGTGTTCCGGACGCGGGGTCTATCCGGTAGATTCGGCCGGACGGGGCCATCCACGACCGGGCGTTGCAGCGACGGCAGCTGATGAAGGAGCCGGACGAACGGAGTGTGTCCCAGCCGTCACAGTCAGGGCAATAGAAGAGGGCCTGTTCAACGTGTTCCGCCCGACGGGGGTGTGCAAAGAGGTGCCCCGTCGCTTTCTGCCACTCCGTTTCGTCATGTTTTACACAGCAGGCAATGCGACGAGTCACTTCTTCGCGATCGAGGCGGTGGACGTCTTCCGCAGATATGACGGTAGTCACGTGGAGTTCGAGAATACCCCGACGCAGATGAGTGGTCCATCGGGGGGTAGAAAGGTAGCCTCCTTTCAGAATGACCGATACTACCGGTACTCCCAGAAGGCGGACCAGTTTCGGCGTACCGGGGAGAACCTCTCTGTTTGTACCGTCCCATGAGCGTTGTCCTTCCGGAAAGATGCCGACAATCCGGCGTTGCTTTACCAGGTGTTGCAGGATGCGGATACTCTCGAGGTCATTCCGCGCTTTCGCTTTTGGAATGGTTCCGCCCAGGATCATCAGACGGCGCATGAGACGTCCCCGAAAATTGCCGTCCGCGGCGATATAGTGGACCGGTTTTCTGAACGGCAGGCCCACCAGAAAGGGGTCCCAGAAATTGACGTGGTTTGCCAGAACGACAAATGGAGGCTTCAGGGTCGAGCTGTTTCCGTGGTACACGATCCTGATCCGAAAACGCCAGTGGAGCCAGAAGCCTAACGTGTATCGGAGAAGACAAAAAAGCACCCGGGTGCCCGTCTCCGACGTTGCATGCAATAACGGTGACTCCATTTGATCAGTGTAGTGACCTGGTGGTCATGATACAATAAGGATCGGTGGTCAATAGAAACTCTGAATCTGCGCCCCGTGTCATTGTTGTCGGGGGAATTAACGTTGATCTGGTGGCGGCGCCCGTGAACGCCCTCGTCAGGGGAACTTCCAACCCCGGTCATATCTCGGTTCACGCCGGCGGGGTTGCCCGAAATATTGCCGAGTTTCTCAGGCGGCTGTCTGTTCCCGTTGCTCTTGCAGGGCGTGTCGGGCGTGACCCCTTCTCGCACTGGATTGTGACGGAGATCGCATCATGTGGGGTGGACGTAACCGGTATCGGGAAAGATGAGGGTTCTGTGGGGTTTTACGTCACCATCCAGGAAGATGGTGATCTGGGGACGGCGGTATCAGACCTGGCAGCGACGGAGCGGATCACCGCGGAAGATATGAAAATGTCGCTGTCACGTTTTGAGCGCGACGGTGTCGCGAATTGCCCGGAAATTCTCATTCTGGACTGCAACCTTCTTCCCGAGACGCTGCAGGCAGCGATATCATGGGCGAACCGGCGGGGTGTTTTTGTCGTGATTGAGCCGGTAAGTTGCGTCAAGGCGCGACGCCTTCAGGGGCTCCAGGGCAGGGTGGATGTGATCACTCCCAACGAAGCGGAAGAGCGGGAACTGCGTGAGAAGTCCGGTCTCACCGGGGGGTGGGGGGAGGGGCGGAACCTCCCGGATATCCGGTGGTGGGCCGTTACCCGCGGTGCCGTCGGAGCGGCTTTGAAGGATGGACATGGTTCGTCTGCCGACAGGCTGTACCCGGGCAAGCCGGTACAGCCGGTAAATGCGAACGGTGCCGGAGACGCTTTCGTTGCCGGAATGGTCTGGTCAATTCTGAAGGGATTTCAGGAAAATCGCTCCGGAGGCACCGTTGATTGGGATGCGGCGATGGCTGCGGGGCTCGTTGCAGGTCGCTGTACCGTTCTGTCCGCCAATTCTGTCCCGACAGATATGACTGAAACTGCGTTGCTTGCGGCTATCAAAGAGGTTGGAAATGGAACATAAGAAGTACGTGAACATTCATCCCGACGTTATAAACGCTCTCGAGGGTAATCGGGCTGTGGTGGCTCTGGAGTCGACCATCATTTCTCACGGCATGCCGTACCCGCAGAATGTGGAAACGGCTCAGGCGGTGGAAGAAATTGTTCGTTCCGGTGGGGCGATCCCGGCGACGATTGCCATTATGGATGGATCGTTTCAGATCGGCCTGTCGGAGGATCAGATAGAGCGGCTTGGCAATACACCACATGTGATGAAAGCGAGTCGACGGGATGTAGGTCTTGCTCTGGCAACAAAGCGTCTTGCTGCGACGACGGTAGCCACCACGATGATCGGTGCGGCCGCGGCCGGAATATCCCTGTTCGCGACCGGGGGAACCGGTGGTGTCCACCGGGGATATCAGACATCCCTGGATGTATCGGCGGATCTTCCCGAGTTGGGACGTACCGCCGTAGCGGTGGTCTCTGCGGGAGTGAAGTCGATTCTTGATATTGGACGGACCCTGGAGTACCTGGAAACGCTGGGTGTTCCGGTTATTACGGTAGGTGCCGATGATTTCCCGGCGTTTTACAGCCGGAACAGCGGCTTTCCGTCGCCGTTGCGCCTGGACAGTCCCGAGAGCATTGCCGGGACCCTGACAGCCCACTGGTCCATCGCCGGCGCCGGTGGTGTGCTCATTGCCAATCCAATTCCGGAACGCGATGCTATCGATTTCCGTGAGATAGAATCGGTTGTTCAGCGGGCCGTCGGAGAAGCGGAAGCCCAGGGAGTTGCCGGAAAGAAAGTTACGCCCTTTCTGCTGTCCCGGATTGTGGAGCTTACCGATGGAGCGTCGCTGAGAGCAAATATTGCACTGGTAAAGAACAATGCCCGTCTTGCTACGGAAATTGCCGTGGCTCTGGCGCGGCTTGGATGATCCGACTACGGCAGCGCTGACAGGGCGGGCAGGGCGGTGCCGAACTGGGAGGTTTGTATGCACGAACGACGGGTAGAATGCATTACCGGAGATATTGCCGGTCAGAACGACGTTGACGCCGTTGTAAACGCTGCCAACGCGCAGCTGCGCATTGGTGGTGGTGTTGCCGGGGCGATTCACCGGGCGGGCGGTCCCGATCTGGACGCCGAATGCCGGCCGCTGGCACCGATCCGTCCCGGAGAGGCGGTAGTAACGGGGGCGGGAGGGCTGCCCAACCGGTACGTCATTCACTGTCTCGGTCCGGTCTGGGGTAAGGACAAGCCGGAAGCGGAGCTGCTCGCGGCGTGTTACCGAAACGCTCTGAAGCGGGGGGAGGAAAAGGGCGTAACAACTATCGCTTTTCCCGCAATCTCTACAGGTGCCTTCGGATATCCTATGCGGGATGCGGCAAAGGTGGCTTTTCGGACGATTCGTGAGGCGTTGCCGGACTTGCAGTCGATCAGACTGATCCGGTTTGTACTCTATTCCGAAGCGGATCGTGATCTGCATGAAGCGGTCATGCGGGAAATTCTGGGGAGTGAAGAGGGAGACCACGGCCAATGAGTCGTCTGCCGGTTGCCCCGTTGGCAGTGTTCTTTTTCGGGCTCTCGTCGGTCTTCATCGTTCCGGCGAATTCCGTTCCGGCGAGTGTCGACGGGCCCCCGACACTGGGACTTGCCCTGGCCGGCGGGGGTGCTCTCGGCTTCGCCCACCTGGGGGTCATTCTTGTTCTTGAAGAGGTCGGTCTGGACCCACAGTTTCTGTCGGGCACCAGTATCGGTAGTATTGTCGGAGCTCTTTACGCCGCGGGGTATACCGGTGAACAGATGCTGAAGGTTGTAGAGGAGGCGGACTGGAACAGCCTGCTCTTTGACGAACCCCTCCGAACGGGTCTGAATGTAAGTGCCCGGGAAGCTACGCGGCGCTACCGCGCTTCCGTCAGATTTGACGGATGGCAGCTTGTCACACCCACAGGTTTTTCCGCGGGACAGCGTGCTACCGAGTACCTCGATTCTCTCCTTTACGAATATGCCGGTACGGACGATTTTACCGAGCTGCCCCGACCGATCGGAATTGTCGCAACGGATCTTGTTTCCGGCGAAGAGATTGTATTCACCGGCGGGGATCTGAAAAGCGCCGTCAGGGCAAGCATGGCCGTCCCGGGAGTCTTTACGCCTCTGCACTACGGCGGCAGATATCTCATTGACGGCGGATGGACCAATAACATGCCGGTAGATGTGGTCCGCACCCTGGGCGCCGATGTTGTTATTGCGGTGAATCTTTTCAACCCCGATCGGACGATGGCGGAGCTGCAGGATATTGGAACTATCGTTGAACAGGCCGGAATTATTCTTCGGCAGAAGCGCATTGATGCCAACCTGGCTGAGGCGGACATCGCCATCGTTCCCGACCTGCGGGGGTATACTACCGTTGATTTCGATCGCGCTATGGAACTGGTCGAGCTGGGGCGGGAAGCGGCCCTGGCCGCTGGCGCACATTTCGGACCGGCCGACCAGCGGGGCGCGTCTAACATGTCACATTTTCTAGCGGCTCGGCGGCGGAGTGTCAACCCCAGCGATGCAAACCGGTCCCCGCTCGCCCGATGGCTGCCAACCCTCCTTCGGACCTCTCCCGCAAATCGGTCCCCTCCCGCTTTCCCCCGACCGCGC
>CAZCAE010000062.1:0-17392 GCA_964496635.1 uncultured Spirochaeta sp. | reverse complement strand
GTTCATCCACCAGCAGCAAATGGGAAAAGACGGGACCTGCCCGAAAGACAAACCGTCGTCGTGCCGGGTCGTAGATGTCTACCCCGGTAATGTCGTAGGGCAGCAGGTCGGGCGTACACTGGATCCGGTGAAAAACAACCTCTTGTGAACCCGCAGAAAGAAGTTCCGCAAGAGCTCTGACAAGGGTTGTTTTGCCGGTACCGGGAAGATCCTCCATAAGGACGTGACAGCCCGCTACCATTGCCGTCATCAACAGCTCAAGAGTTCCATCTACTCCACGAATGACCGTTCCCAGCGAATCTCTGAGGGCGCGAATACTCACAATTCAAACTGTACACCGACATCCCAGTCGGCCGGAAGGTCTCCGGAGGAAAGAATATCGTCCAGATCGGCCTGCATATCGACGCTTTCCCGAAACCGGAGGTAGAACAGATGAACTGACACCGATACCTCGGGCCCAAAGAGGTGTTGTGCCGCTGTCCGGTACACTGCCATCTGGGGTAGATACTCATCGGGATTCTTGTGCCGATTTGTCTTGAAGTCGATGACATGAACCTCACCGGCCCGCTCCACCACCATATCCATCGTTCCATGAAAGAACCTCGGGGGACTCCCGTGTTTCAGGAGAAAGGGAAGCTCCCGGTGGATTCTGGTCGAATCGGTTGCGCGTACCATGTCCCGGTAGAGCTCCGAACCGAGAAAGCCGGCGGCCATCTCCCAGGACTCCTGACACATGCTTCTCCGCATGTCCAGGGACTCCACGTCCTGAAGGATCGCGGAAACATCCGGCCGAAGTGGCGTCCATTCCCGGACGACTTCCGGTCCTTCACCACCAAGACGCAGTTCCAGCAGCCGGTGCGTCAGGGTACCAAGAGCCGCAGCATAAACCGGATCATCTCCTCCGGCGGTCACTTCCGTATTCCACAGTCCGTTGAGAACGGTTGGAGAGAAGAAGACTCTCCGGCCTGGACGGAGAGAAACGGTTGCATTCTGCAACAGGGTAGCTGCGTCGGTTCTGCCTCGTCGGGCACCCTGGGGAAGAGCGACACTTCGCAGTTCTTCCTCCGTCATAGGCGGAATTGCCCGGAGATCGGTATGTGCCGGGAATTCCTCCCGAAAAACACCGGTCGTGACATCCAGACCCATAGCATTCCGGAGAAGGGAGAAGAGGGAACTCCCCCGCTCGCTCCGCCGGATTGAGGCGGTACAGTACAGTTTCCGTTCCGCCCGTGTTGCCGCAACGTACAGGAGTCGCTTCAACTCCGCGTCGGAACGACGCCGTTCCTCCTCCCTCGCGTGGGATTCAATGACATTCATCGACGTGTCACCGGGTTCACGGGAGGGTAAACGTACGGTGACTCCCAGTTCGGGATCGTTCCAGAGCAGCTCGGACCGTTCCTGAACGCGACGATCACAATCGGCTATAAAGACTACGGGAAATTGAAGCCCCTTTGACTTGTGAATCGTCATCAATTGAACCGCATCTGTCCGGGGTACGTTATCCAGTTCGTCCAGCTTTGCAGTGTCGCCCATCTGCTCCCTGAGAAAATCGACGAACTCGACCGCCGGGCGATCTTCAAACTGAAGGGCCAGAGAGAAGAGATAGTCATAGTGTTCAAGATAGGCGTGGTCACTTGCACGGTGCAAAATGGCGTAGCGGTAACCCCCTTCGTCCCAGATTCCCCGAATGATCTGGTAAAGTGGAATGCGATCCAGACGGTCCTTCACCCACCGGTAGAGCGTCCCGGCGTGCTCGAGTTTTTTGGCGTCTTCGTCGGTCGTGCCTTCCGGAACAGAAAAGATGGAATCCTCGGGGTTTTGCCGCATGACCCGCACAAGAGCGGTGTCGGAGAGCATTACCAGAGGGCTTCGCAAATATGTGACCAGAGCTTCCTGGTCTTCCGGGTAGAATTGAAGCTGAAGAAGGGCGTACAGATCATGTGCCGGCGCCTCGGTGAAGAGGGACCGTACAGCCTGGGTCTGGTAAGGGATTCCCCTTCGCCGAAGCATCCTCTCGTAAACCTGCTGTCCCGCACTGGACCGCAGAAGAATCGCAATTTCGCCGGGCCGAAACTCTCCGTGCCCTATCATTGCAGCAATTTCATCGGCGATCCAGCCGCCCTCGGCGTAGGTCCCGTCGACGTAGCGCGTTTCATCGCCGGGATCGTCACCGGGGTTGTCCATCTTTTGGGGAACCCACGCTACCGTAACGGGAAATCCATCGTCACCGACATCGGTATTTCCCGCCTCCAGGGGTGCAAACTCCGCTTCGTACGGTTCCTGAGCTTCTCCGAAGACGAACGGAAAGAGGGTGTTGAAAAAGTCTATCAGGCCCGGTGAACTTCGGTAGTTGGCGGGCAGTTCAATGGTTGCTTCACTCTGAAGGTCCGCCGAAAGAGACGTGGCGATATCGTCGTTCAGCTTGCGAAACACCGCCACGTCGGCTCCCCGAAAGCGATAGATCGATTGCTTTTGGTCGCCTACAAAAAACAGTTTCCCGGGATGTATTGAAGAACTGGAAATATCGGGAGAACAGGCCAGCAGGAACAGAAGATCCCGCTGCGTCTCGTTGTTGTCCTGAAACTCATCGATCATGATAAAGCGGAATTGCTCCGCATAGAGGGTTCGCAGTTCTCCATCTTCTGTAAGAATTCGCACCGCCATTTCCATCACTTCCTGATGGCCAAGAACTCCTGAAGCACGTCTTTCCAACAGAACGGTCGTTCGCAGTTCATCAAGGAGATCAAAAAGATGAGTCAGCTCATCCGTCCGCTCCCGGGTCCTCCGAATTGCTTCCCACTCAGCCAGCAGTCCCCCGTCTCTGCCGCTTTTTTTTTCCAGGAGGAGGTTGAGGACCTCCTTCAACTCTTCACTGTCACCCTTCTTTCCAAAGGTCTTTCGTACGCCCTGGAGAAACGCCAGCAGATGCTCACAATTGCCCCTCCGGACCAGGCACCCTTCCCGCGCGGAAATACCGCTGGGAGAGCCCGGTTGAAGGTGTTCTATCCGGTCAATGAGGGTATCAATATCTCCCTCAATGCGCGTCAGTCGATCCGCCAGCCATCTCTGTTGCTTTTCGCTGTCGTGCCTGAAAGACTCGTTCCGTGAGAGGTGTATGTGTTCTGTTATCAACGGCAGAATCAGCTGATCTATCGTTCCTTCCATGCCGTACTGACGAACGAAGGCGGCGATCACCGGATCGTTTCTGGTTCGCAGCAGGAACGCCATTGCCTGTCGACGCGCTTCCCGGAGATACCGTTGGTTATCACTCTCCACTCGCGCCGGTAATCCGAATCGGGCATATCCGTCCCGGAGAATACCGGCACAGAAGCTGTCGATAGTAGCTATTCGTGCTTCGTCAAAGCGGTCCAGTTCAATCTGCAGGTCCGGACGGTTCTGCACCTCTTCTCTCAGGGAACGGTAAATCCTGCCGAACATTTCCGCCGCTGCCTTACGCGTAAAGGTGAGGGCAAGAATATCCGGAACGCCGGCCTCACCGTTGCGCAACAGATCCATATACCGCTCCGTCAGAACCCGTGTCTTGCCACTCCCGGCCCCGGCAGAAACCACGACGTTGTGGCGAACCTTCACCGCGCGCGTCTGGTGGGTATCAAGAGTCACCGGAAAACCTCCTGGTAACGAAACAGCTGCGGCACATCGATCGAACCCGGCAGGCAGAACAGTCCGGATTGTCATCACAGCGTAGTTCTCCTGTAGAGACCATCTCTTCAATCCGGCCAATGTAGTCCGGCAGCTGTTCCAGAACTCGCTGCAATCGCTCCCAGGCCGACGCGACGCGCTGGTTACCCGCCCGGTCGGCAATGACCTTGACTTCCGCAGATGTGAGGTCCACATACACGAGACGGTTTACCGGACGGCCGGAACCGTGGCCGTACATCAGGGAATAGAGGGGAAGCTGCAGCGTGCTGCTGTCCCGGAGATATTCGCCGTCCTCGGGAAAAATCTTTCCTGGACCGTGCTCCGGACGAAGGCGACTCTTGTAGTCGATGATGGTATCTCCACCATCGCCCCGGATAATCAGGTCTGCGGTACCTTTCAGATTGATGGAATCGAGCTGTAGCACGAGTTTGTGTTCCGTTACGGCACGGGTGCTTACTGCATGGGTGCTTTCGTCTCTGCCGGCCTGTTGCGCCGCCTTGCCAAGTTCCGGATGGTCAAGCAGCATCCGGACCACTGCGACGAAGAATACCTCACGGACATCTGTACCGATTCTGGGAAGGAAGAGCTTCCCTTCCGGGCGTCCAAACTCCTCAGTGACAATACCGGCGACATCAGCGACTCCGGCTTTGATCGCCCGGGCCATAATCCGGTGGAGAATAGTGCCCATCAGCGGGGGATTTGCCGGGAAATACCCCCATATTCGGTTTTGAACTCCCAGACCCTCCTGGAGAAAAAAGGCGAAGGGACACCGGCTGAAACGATCAATAGTGGTAGGAGACCACGTTTCCGGCCGTCTCAACAACGGCAGCACATCAGGATGTACCGGCTGGTACTGATAGTTCGCAGACACCGGCATCAGAGTTGTCGATAGTGCCCGTTCCAGTCCTGTTGCCTGCCGAAGATAGAGGCTCGTCGGTGCCCCCGATTCCCGGTGACTCCACCAGTACTCCTCTACGTCCCAGTGGTTTTCCCGGGGATGAAACTCCAACTCCGGCCAGAGCAATTCCGCCGCGGGAACCTGCGCCCCCCCGGGTGTATCAAGACTGCAGGAACATATGGTGTTACCAACGGCGCCACCATAGGCGTGGAGAAACGCTGCAGACCGGTCTGCTTTTTGACCGTATATCCGCTTTGCTTCGTCTGATCGTATTCCCAACGGAGTCATTCGGCGAACCCGCGTGGCAGCCTGGCCAAGACCGATGACGTAGTGTTTCCTCACCGGAAGCCCCGCCGCAACCCGGTAGGAGTATACCGGTATGGCTTCACCGGCAGCTGGAAATACATAGGTACTGTCAGACAACAGCGTCAGAAAAAATCGCCATGGCTTCGGTACGTTCAGTCCGTTCTCTTCGAGGTTCACAATAGATCGAAGTTGCCCGAGAGCCGTTTCATACACTCGCTCGACCCGGGAGTATCCTGAGGTTTTCCACATTTCGCCGGCACGATCGGCTATATACCGATCCGCAAACTGTCGAAATGCTCTCCGCAACGCTCCAGCCGAGGTCGCCCCGGAAAGGGCGAGAATCGCTCTTTCCAGAGAACGATAGTATCCCTCCATTGCTCCATACCGACGCCGTTGCCGATCATCCGACAGTTCAGGAACGATCCGGAAAGCCTCACGCCATGCCGTACGGTCATAGCAGTGAGCAGCAAAACCAAAATCGCACAGCTTTCTGTGTCGTTCCCCGTCCTTCCAGGGAACACTATGATCTTTCAGGAGTGCTGCCAGTGACGTGACACCAAAATCACCTCGGGCAACTTCGTCGATGCGCTGGAAGACAGTTCCCCCGGGCTGCTCAATGACGGGGCTGCCGTCGGCGTAACGGATTGGAATGTCCCGGCGTGTCGCCTCTGCCGAAAGCCACGGACGAAGACTGTTCAAATCTCCCGCGGAAATTGCGATTTCGTGAAATTCCACGCCGCTATCGAGATCCTGCTCAATTTGGTCGCAAAGAGCCCTGATCTCTTCACGACTACCTCGGTAGACCGCCGCAGGCGCGGGAGTATAGCCCCTCCCGTCCCCGCCTGGTGAAACAAGCTCCACAATTTCCACGTGCGGCAGAAGCTCGTCACGATAATCGGGAAAGTCTTCCAGAAGTCCCGGCCAGAAGATCACCGGTCGCCAGGGCACATGGTCCAGTCGAACGTGTCCCCTCAGTTCCCAATTCGGTTCAAACAGCCGGCAGCGGTTCAGAAAATCCCGGTACCGTTGGAAAATTTCGCCCAGGTCCTTGCCCGTTTCACTGCCCAACCGGTCCCGGGCGCCCATCAATCCGAAAAGCTGCGGCAGAAGCTGAGCGAGGACACCGGCCACATTCGGTCGTTCCCGGGCGTATTCCCGATGTATCAATGAGGTCAGAAAGGGACTTTCCGCATTTTCTTCGATAAGCGCATCGGCAAAAATGAGGCGGTACAGCTTTGAAGCGGGACGCCTGTCTTCCTTTATCGGTATTGCTCTCTCCTTGAAGACGTCCCAGGAGACAATTCTGTCGGTCCGTATTGCCGCCGGCCCGGTCTCGACGGAGACCAGGGCACGTCGCCATCCCTGAGCAATTACTTCTGAAGGAAAGACGAGGTACGTATCGCCACGCTGATACAGACGCTGTACCTCAGAAATACAGGTAGAAAGATCCATTCTTGCGCCAGTATTACACACTGTCCTCTTTGATGCGATATGCTTGCTGATGCTTGCTGATGCTTGCAGAATCATATTGCCCCGGTTTACTCTTGTGACCAGTGGCAGGCATAAAAGTAGTATCGCTTAAAGAATTCATACAACGCCATCCGTTGGTACTGAAACAACTGCTTCACCAGCGAGAGAACGTTGTCTGCCGAAACAGGAAGACGAAGCGCGTCAAGAATGTTCAACTCCGGGCATTGCACCAGAATAACCCCGCCTTCTGGACCCAGGAAGAGTCCTGGGAATATTTTATAGACCGCTCCGTTGCCGACGCAACGGTCGAAGCAATCCGAATGCAGCAGGAATCTCAGCGTCTGAAAGAGGCGGGGTCAGTCAGCAGGGACACCGTTGACGGCATTGAAGAACTTCCACCGGTGGAGGCGCCGACCCAGGCAATTTCGGATGGTCATACGGATTCGCCCGTCAATTTCGGCGAAACGTATCAGCGGATCGAACAGCTGGAAGCGGAAGAACGCATCGGACTCCTGCAGGCGTCCGCCAGGAAGCTCGATGAACTGGCGCAGCAGGACAATCCCGACGCCGAAGAGGTGGCGGAAAGCCTCGTTCAGGCGACCGAAAGCGCCACTTTGACCAATCGGGCGACCCTCCTGGAAGCACTTCGGCTTGGTAACGATCAGGCCAAAAGCTATACCATCGAGATGGTCAAAGAGACGCACAAAATGGTCCGTTCTACGATACGACTCGTCGATTCGTCGGTGTACAACGACGATCTGGTCAAGGCGGTAGTGGAACGCTCCAACGGTACGGTGGTACAGCACATGACCCGGGTCTTCCTTGGTGGACTGGAGTTCCTTCTGTACTACAACAAACAGGTCATGACCAAGGGAATCGCCAACCGGATCCGTATACGCTTTTCCCGGGAATACAAGGATTATTATCGGACGCTACTGCCCCACCTCCACGAGGATTACGTAACCCTTGAACACGTATTTTACGGCGGCATGAAAGCGCTGAATGAAGTTGAAATCAACAAGTTCGCCACCGGTTTCCTGGTCCATGACGTCGGCAAGGCGGAAGACATTGAATACCACGAGGGAGACGCCGGATACGAGCGGGAAACGGTGGAACGGCACGTCAAACTTGGATACAAGGCTGTAATGGAAAAGACCAGCTATCCCCGGGAGGCGGGCCTCATCACCGGCTATCACCACGAGTACTATGGACATCCTGCAGGATACGGTTATTTTCGGGAGTTTCTTGAAGAGTACAAACGCAACAATCCCCAGGCGACTCAGGACTACGTCATGTCCTATACTATGGAACCGATCATCGACTACCAGGTGCTGGCGTACTTCCCGGCGAAAATGCTGGAAATTGTCGACGTCTTCGACTCTTTGACAGACCCCAACAGAAAATACCGTTCACCTCTCTCCTCCGACGAGGCGTTACAGATGATCGGTACCGAATTCGTTCAGAACAACACGAAGATCGACCCTATTCTGTTCGATCTGTTCCTGGAATTCATGGACGAGCGATCGGTCTCCAGATAAAACCCTTACCGGTCCAGTACAACTCCGTCGAAGTATGAACGAAGAGATGTGATGAAATCCCGACTTACCACCGCATCGATATCCCTGTACGCAAAAGCGCGAGCCGCCTCTTCACTGATACCCGAGGCCCGGTCTTCCTTGTCATAGTTCACGATACTCCGGCCGTCCCGGCTTGTCATATCGAGACTCAACGTCCAGCGAACAGATTCAAAATCAGTATTCGACGGAATCGATTCTACCCGGACAACTCCTCGTACCTGGAGAACTGCGTCGGACTCCACAATTGGCAGACGCTCTTCACTCAGTGCCTGCCGAAGGATTGCGGTGACCCGGCCCTGACTGTCACCTTCAACGGAAACACTTACCCGCATTGTTGAAGCAAGATCGGCACGCCGTTGAAGCAGGCGATCGTAGACGTATGGAATCTGTACCGTTTGCCCCATGCCGGGCACTATGATACCAAGCTGATTCAGCAGGACTTCATTACTGGAAGCAACGACGGCGGCCGCACTGATGTAAGCGTATTCCCTAATCAGATCGTCACTTCGGTCGGCCTCGGCGAGAAACTGCTCCACCTGTCGTCCATTACGGATAATCAGATTCCGATAAACCTGAGAAGTAGGCAGGCGCTCCAGATATGCAATTACATGAACCCGACCGGTTTCGTCAACCGCGGCTTCGCCGAATTGAACGTTCAGAAGAGTTTGATTGGACTGAACACTTGTGTTTTCTGCGAGTTGGAGTTCTGTCTCTGAGAGGGTTCCCTGGGAACTCATGAGTTCCCGATACCGTTCACTCATCCGACTATCAACGGAAACTTGCGCTTCAAAAATCTGGGAGATCCCGGAGAGAGCCTGCTGTTCCGCACTGCGCCGGGAGTCTCCGGTACCGATGGCCGTCAGATACGTGTCATCGGGATAGACGTTTTGCGGATTCAGGTACCACTCGGGATAGTCATCTCCCGGGCTGCTGCTGGACATCGCACTGTCACCGCTGCCGGGGGCGGTTGCACATCCGACGAGAGCCACCAGCAACAGCAACCCTACACCCGAGACCGTCCACCGGCGTAGTATCTTCGTTGTTTTCATTCATCACTCCTCAGTCGTTGAAAAAGGAACTTACCAGATTCATCCCTCGAACTCCCGCAGTCACCGGTCCCAACTCCTCAACTCGCAACAGACCGTCGCTACCGTAATATTCTATAGATATGGAGTAGGTGCCAGGGTCAATCTCCCACTCCCCCACGTAGGCGTACGCTGGAAAGTACCGGGACACCCGAAGGTCGGCTTGTTCGCTCGCATCAACGGCAACGTCCGTGGCGATAGATCCGATGACTCCCGCCGCCAGACCCAGGGCACTGCCGGAACTCTGACCGGCCTGTTGCATCTGCTCCTTCCCTTTTTGGGCGACAATACCCTTTACGATGGTCCTGGTTATCGTTTTCAAAAAAGTTATGGGTTTCTTGATCCCGAAGGTGTCTACGGCAATCCGTTCCATGTCCTCCAGAAGACTCAACTCTCCAATCGGAGTTCCATCCGCTACTACCCGGATTCGAGTAACATCACTGCCGCGTTTTTCCATTCGGGGAAGCTGAAACTTGAAGCGATAGCCTCCTTCTACCCCGGGGTAATAAAATCCGGCGTATCCCTCGGGAACCAGAATCCCCTCATCACCCTCGCCGGCGTAGATGATCTCCACCCGATTGTCAAAGGTTATCACGTAGAGCGTCTCCGCCCGTTTGATTGGTGCCTCTCCCACAAAGGACAGAACACTTAACCGCGCCCGATCACTCCGTTCAATTATGGACCGGTCGAACGGGTTTTCGAAGGGATACAGGTTGCTTTGCTGGAAAAAAGCCTGCTCCATCTGTTCCCAGTCGATCCTGGCACCGTCGTAATTCCCTTCAGCGCGGTACATAAGCAGACTCAGATATCGGGCGAGGGCACTATTGTAGAAGCGGCTCTCCCCGGCCTGAATTTCCACGGCAGCGTCATCAGCCTGATTGTACCGTGCCGCCAACCCCTGATACTTGTCCTCAAGAAGATTGAGCTTGTCGTTGATTCGCCGAACTTCCACGAACGCCGCGGAAGGATTGTTCTGTTCCAGAAACGCAACCGCTTTGAAAACGTTGAGATAAATATCCTCAAAGTCCTCACCCGCGTAATCGATCTGATTGTCGTTCAACAGCAAACTTGCCGCCGCTTGACTCACACTGCGAGTGAAATACTCTTCAATAAGCCGCTCCGCCTCTTCGAACCTCTGGATGCTGACGGGATAATCGCGGTTGTAGAAGTGCAGCATTCCACTGTCCAGGTAGTACAACACACCGTCACGATTTCCGTAGAGAGAATCGCTGTTTTCTTCCAGATCGGTCACAGCCGTTGCAAAATCGCCTTTCCCGGCTGCTTCATCGATATCAACAAATTTCAGATTTCGTGTGGTAATGCAGGAAGACAGGACCAGAAAGATTCCGACTATAGAAAACACTCGCACGGAACTTCGTATGCTCTGGTTTCCTCTCATAATACACCGTGCCTACCAGCTCCGACGGCTCTGTTCAATGATCTTTTTGATCTCTTTCTGTCCCAGCCAGACCTTTTCACTTGTCTCGATGTTGATCAGCTCCATATCAACCTGATAAAAGACCGCCCGTTGGCCTTCGACGGCGTCCACGATGGACGAAATAGTACCCTGAAGCATGAAGTCCGCACCCGTTTCAGCACCAAGCCGGGAAATGGTTTCCTGTGTTGCCTGGGTCTGCTGATCCATCCGTTCGGAACGCAGCTCTTCCCGCTGAGCTGCCGCGGCAACAAAACGCACCATTCCGCTGTTTACCAGCTCCCGTTCCATATCGTTGATAAACGTATCTGTATTGATATGCTCGGAACTGAGGTTTCGCACGGTCCCGACTATGACAACGGGTTCACGACCGGCAGACCCGGAAAAGCGGTTAAGCCAGGGTCTCTGAAGCATGTCGTCAATCATCTCTTCGGCAACGAGACGGGAATCCGTATCGTTCCATCTTCCGCTCAGATCGGTCTGAGAATCTGCCGCTGTACGCTGTACGGTTCGACTTGGTGTGGCACATGACAAAATGAGAAACCCTACAAAAAACACTAAAGATACGCGTATAATCAATTTCATATTAACCTCCTGAACCTGTTGAAAGAATAGATTCGGCCTACACCTTTGTCAATCAAGACGTTGTGATCTTTATCTTCCAAGTTATACTATTGAAGTCATGAAGGTACCAATTCGAACCGTTTGCACCGCAATAACTCTTTCGGCGCTTTCATTTTCATTTTTCGGATGCGTCTCGGTTTCCTCCTCTCCGACGAAGCAGACACCTGCTGATAGCTCGAATGGCCGCGACACACTCATGGCTGACCTGACACCCCGGAACGGGAACGCCGTCTTTATGGGAGTTGCCGGACGGTTGCGGGATCGGGATTCAGAGCTCGAAGAGGCGGTTCTTCACGTCGCTGAACAGGCATCCCGCTACGTCCGATTCTTTGCGGAATATCAATACATCACAGAAACGACGACCGACGGCATCGGATATCTGGACGATATAGACGGGCGTTGGGATGAAGCTTTCGCCGACGGTCTTGTGGAAAAGGTTGAAGTTATCCGGAAAATACAGGACAACGAGGGCACCTATGTACTGGCCGTCGTCGAAGGCATTCCTGCTCCACCGTCGGTATCCCTTGTTGAAGACACTACTGGAGGTGCTCCCTCATGGGTCAATTCGCCCCCCGGGGTCCCGGAACATATTTCGGTCGTGGGCATCACTACTCCAAGCCGACGTTTTCGTGACAGCGTAGACCGGGCCGACCAGGAAGCTTTAAAGGAAATCCTCCTGAATACAGGCACGACCGTACGGATGATGGAAGACCTTCAAGACCGGGACAGGCAGGGAACGCTGGTAACGACTACGTCCGTACAGGAAGCTTCGGCAACACTTCGAAGTTTTTACATTCTCGCCCGGTATGTATCTCCGGATAGACGATACTATTATAGTCTGGCTATTGCGAGGGAGGAATAAAGATATGGGTAAGCTGATACGTTTTCTGCCGCTGTTTTGGGTCGCCCTTTTTGTCCCGTTGATTGTGTCCGCTCAGGATCTCGGCCGGATTGCATATCTTGAAGGTGATGTCCAACTCATCAGGGACGGCCGTCTCAGAGATTATCGGGACCTTACGATCGGTACAACCATCCTGGAAATGGATGTAATTCAGACCGGTGACGACGGATATACGGAAATCGAGTTGATCCAACCGGCCGGCGCCACCGTAAGGATCCGGGAAAACACCGCCTACTATGTGGAGGTTGAGCAGGAAACGGGCGGCGGTACGACCACTCGTCTGAAAGTACTGAGCGGCACGGTGGAAGTGGCGGTCCAACGTATGTCTCGGGGTTCCCGCCTGGACGTCGAAACCCGGACAGCCACCTTCGGCGTACGAGGAACCCGGTTCGACGTCATTACCACCCCCGACGAGTCGTCTCTGCTGGGTGTTCGGGAGGGCCGTGTCTCTGCATCGGCCGGTCAGGACCAACGCACAGCCGAGGCGGGACAGGTGGTACAAAGTGTACCGGATCAGGCTCTTCGACAGGAAACGGTACCGGGGGGTGACTTCGATGCGTACTATACCCGTTGGGAAGAGATTCGCATGGAGGTTTTTCGCAGTGGTGCATCCACCTTTAACCAGGCCTATATCCGCCGCTATCTGGATACAATAGACAATTTTCGGAAGTCCTATAATGACCTGAAACGTCATCGGCCCCTTCTGGAAGAAGCGACACGTAATGGCGGCTCTACGGGATCGGACATTCGGCTGCGCCAGGAGGTGAGTCCGGCGATCATATCAATGCGAAGCATTCTGCCCCTGTTCGAAAATACGGTATACCGCCTTCGGGAGCTCCGACGCTATCACGGCGAGGGTATCGGACGGACCAACGTTGGGTCTATCAGTTCCGAGGCGTTTTACAATGACTTCGTCCGGGAAGAAGCTAGCCTTATTGCTCAGCTGACGGAAGTCCGTACCATATTTGCGCTTTACAATCAGATAGAACGGCGCAGTTTTGGAGGTCTCCCCGGAGGAGGAAGTCCCTTCGGAGGGTCTTCACCGTTAGACGGCGCCCGACCGTTCAGCCCGGGTGAGAGCCCGTTCAACCGTTAGCGAGAATAAGGATGATACCGCTGAACAAGTTCGGCGGTTATCTTTCCGCCCAGAACTACAAGGGGCATCCCGCCACCGGGATGCGCACTTCCACCGACAAGATACAACCCCTTATATCGGCGAGAGCGGTTGGGATGCCTCAGAAAAGCGGCCAGTCTGGTATTTGAAGCAATACCGTACAGACTGCCCCGAAATGAGCCGGTCTCTGCGGCTATTTCCGGAGGCGTCATGACAGATTCCTCTTCAATCAATGCTTCCAGGTCTGTCTCCAGCTCCTCGCTCAGTCGTCCAATAACAGCTTTTCGGACGCGCCGAGCTTCTTCTTCCCAGTCCTGACCGTAATCCGCCGGAGCGTTTACCAGAACAAACCAGTTTTCCCGACCTTCCGGTGCGTCCGCGGAAAGCGCGGTCTTGGATGTGATGTTGATATACACCGTCGGATCGTCGGGAGAGCGATGATTCCTGAAGATGTCTTCAAACTCCCCGGGGTAGTCGTCGGAGAAGAAAATGTTGTGGAGCCCAAGCTGGGCGAAGCTCTTTCGAACGCCCCAGTAGAAGACCAGTCCGGAACTGGACGGTTCCAGCCGCTGGTACCGGCGAAACAGCGGCGCTCGTTCGTCCCGCAAAAGGTCCCTGTAGGTGACAGTTACATCAACGTTGGAAACGACAATATCTGCGAAGACTGAGTCCCCTGATGCGGTGCGGATACCCCGAATAGTACCGCCGCTACCGCCATAGCGATTCCGGCGAGTCGCGGTCGGGTCGTACAGAATTTCTTCAACTGCCGTATCGTAGTGGAAATGAACCCCTACTTCCCGGGCCAGCGTTTCCATCGCCCGAGGCAGAGCGTATATTCCTCCTTCCACTTCCCACGCACCGATGCCGTATTCAACATGGGGAATAATATTGAGAGTCCCGGGAGTCCGATATGGGTCCGATCCGTTGTAGGTAGCGTAGCGATTAAAGAATTGGCGCACCCTGTGATTCTGAAAAAACGACGCGTTTGCTCCGTCCATGGTACGCAGCGCATCAATCCAGGGTAACTGCACCAGGGACTGCCAGAAACGGCGACTCAGGTAGGTTCTCAAGTCATGAAGGCTCCACTCCAGAAAAAGTTGGCCTGTAATACGATGAATTCGTGCCGAATACTGCAGAAACTTTTCTATTGCCCCGGGATCTTCACCGAAAACACGGTGAAACTCGTCGGCAAGACGTGGTCCGTCGCCCGGAGCGGTCATCCGTGTTCCGTCACGCCAGAAGTAGGAACAGATGTGATCAAGTTGACGGACCCGTACGTAGTCGTCAAACGTTCTGCCTGCCGCAGCAAACAGGTCGTCAAAAACCGGTTTCAGCGTGAACAGGCTTGGCCCCGTATCGAAGCGGTATTGACCAAGCACTTCAGAAAAGGCCTTACCCCCGGGGCCGGGACGACCGTCATAGACGCTGACATTATACCCCGCGACGCCAAGCCGAATAGCCGTGGCCATTCCACCGAGCCCCGCTCCAACGACAATTACCCGATTCCTCTGCATCAGAACAAAATATTCAACCGGCACCGCCCGGGCAAGAGATATTCCAGACCACTTCTCGGCCGGGCTCTACAACACGCCGGCCGTCGCCCGCTTCAAGTGCAACCGCCTCCAGATTTCCGGAATCTGAAACAACCGTAAGGGCAACGCGGTTCTTCCAGTCCGGGCCCCCGTCTTCGGCCGAATCTGAAAGTGCTTCGCCACGTTCAATATTGACCGTAAAAGCACAACTGCGATAGTTCAGGAAAAAGGACAGTTTCTTCCAGTGCCGGGGAAGATTCGGTCTGAACCCCAGCCCTTCTTCCAGCCGATACAGACCGGCAAACCCGAAGACCACGATCTGCCAGCTGACACCGCAGGCGGCAGTGTGAATGCCGCCTATGAACGTTCCACCGCTGATCGCTTTATTGTCGTTGTACAGGTCCACGGTACATGACTTCAGAAAATAGCGGTATGCCTGGTCGATGTGGCCAACCCATGCGGCGACGGTAGCGTAGACAGCCGGACTCAACGACGAACCGTGCTGCGTCCGGGGCTCGTAGTATTCCCAGTTAGCCTTCATGATTTCACGGCTGTACGTGTCGGGATGCAACATGAAGAGCTGGTTCACATCGGCTTGCTTGGTCACCTGCGTTTCAAAGGCGATTCCGTTGGGCCACCCCCAGTATTCGCCCGGATCAATGAGACGACCTTTCAACTCTCCAGGTGTGATGTCTTCCAGCTGAAAAAAGCCGGCAAACTGCTCAATCAGACCGGTATCGGGATCCGGAGCGGGAACGTAGATTTTATGGGCAATCTCTGCCCAACGTTCCGGTTCATCCTTCGCCAGCCCGATCCGGTCGGAAAGCCTATTAAGAGTTTCGGGGTCTTTCTCCTGGAGCCACCGGAAGACGTCCACCGCGTACGTGGCGGCGAATTGTACCTGGAAATTGGTAAAGAAGTTGTTGTCCACATTTTCGTGATATTCATCGGGACCAAGGACACGGATAACGTCATAACGATCCCGGTCGCGCCGATACACCGTCCGGGATACGAGAAAACGAGCCACTTCAAAGACAATTTCCGCTCCGTATTGTCTCAGATAGGAATAATCTCCGGTGACGGAAATGTATCGGTGAATAGTAAAGACAATGTCCGGTGAAATGTGAATCTGCCAGTCATTGAAATGGTTGCGAATTCTACGGCCCGAAACGAGGTCCCGAAAAAAGTAGGCCGGACAGATTTCCTCACCGCTGTCGCCACTGATCCACGCAAAGAATGCACCCTCGTATCCCAGATCACGGGCCTTCCGTCGCGCGCCGTCAAGAGTCTTATATCGATATACAAGAATATTCCGGGCAATCTCCGGTACGGTATAGAGATACATGGGCAGATTGAATACTTCCTGATCCCAGAAAGCCGCCCCCTGATAGGCCTGACACGAGAGTCCCCGGGCACCGACAGGAAGATGGTCGGTGTGAGCCGGGGTTGCAATAATGTTGTGATAAATGTTGTAGCGCAGCACCGTCTGGGCAAGGTCGTCGCCTCCAATGCGAACATCCATACGTTCCCAGCGGCGGTCCCAGACTTCTCTGTGCTCCGAGAGCAGCCGGTCCCATCCGGCAGAGACCGCCCGGTCCAGTACGGTCCGAGCTGCGCCACGGACCTCTTCCCGGGCAGGTTTTTCACTGTCATCAACTGGGTCACTGACCCACCGTGCTTCGGCGGCACTCCGAGCCGGATCCAGTGTGCCCGTAGTTGCCGGTGTGTCCGGTACAAACACAGCGGTATGGGGATTCGGCTTGTCCCTGAGGTCATTGGTGCTGTATAGCGCCACATACTTGGTCAGGATTACCGTCTCACTCTCGGCAAGAACACAGACAAACCGTCGCAACTGTCGGGTCTCGCCATTCTCCATACCTTCCGGTGACGATTTAACCTCCCCGCCGTTGGAACGTTCAAGCACCGCCCGTTCCTGTACCACGATCTCATACCCGTGCTCGCCGGTCACGCCGACCATTTCCGCGTCTCCATCGCCGGATAAACCGGTCATCTCGCGATAGTGGTTTCCATTGAGACTCCAGATTTCGTCGTCGATTCCCGTAGTTACCGTCAGTTCTGACGACCGGGACGCATGAATGGTCGTACGGGACATCAACAGATGAATGTCCCCGGCCGAGGCGAACCGCTCTTCCCGGGCAGATATACCGCTGTCCGACCACGAGGCTTCGGCGGACCATAGTCCATACCGAAAATTGAGAGTTCTCCGGTAGCGGTCCTTATCCTCGCCATTCCAGCTCAATCTCTTTCCATCGACGGTCAAAGTCGTAAAAAGGGCGTTGGGTACCGTTACCAGTTCCTTCCAGACGCCGTCTGCGTTGTCGTACGTATCGGACAGGACACATGCGACATACTCATTGCGCCCGTCATCGGCAAAGGTGCCCCGGTATCCGAGGTAGCCGTTACCGATCATGTAATTGCTGCCTGTCGTCACTATCTGTTCGGGAATGAAGGTGGTTTCAAATATTTCCCACAGTGTGTCGGTGTTTACATTATTCTCGAGTTTCATCTCAGTCCTTTTCGGAAAACGCGCCGTGTCGGCGGACCACCGGCGAGGGTCCTGCCGCGGGGGCGTAAAAAAGGCGGCGCCCCGGTGGTCGCCGCCTGACTGTACCGCTTCAAATGAGTCGATTATCCTTTCACGGAACCGGCCATCATTCCTCGGACGAAATACCGCTGCAGACCGAAGAACACCACAAGAGGCATCGTCATCGTCAGAAACGCTCCGGAGGTAAGAACATACCAGTCCTGACCGCGAGAACCGACCATTTC
>CAZCAE010000061.1:0-17665 GCA_964496635.1 uncultured Spirochaeta sp. | reverse complement strand
GGTGTTTGCGGACGAGAACCTGGCCCGGCGTGTACGGGACGAGGCTCAGATGAACGGCTATTCCGACCCGGCGCAGTTCACGGATTTCTCTGCAACTAACGAAGACATCACCGACCTTTCCGGCATAGACGCGCTTACAAATCTGACGTATCTCGAGTTGGGGCACAACCAGATTACGGACATTTCGCCCCTCGCCGGCCTTACGTCAATCACAAATCTGCGCATCTATGGGAATCAGATTGCAGACCTTGGTCCTATTGCAGGGATGACAAACCTTTCCAGTCTTAGCGCTGGATCGAATGCTATTTCCGATCTGTCGCCTCTGGCGAGCCTGACCAACCTCTCTTCCATCGACATGGATGACAATTTGATTGCAGACCTCTCCCCGCTGGCGGGACTTGGCTCTATTTCCAACTTCTATGTGAGCGACAACGTGATCACCGACGTCTCGCCGTTGGCGTCTCTTGACTACATCAATACCCTTGACCTTTCGGACAACCAGATTACCACCGGGGTGGCGTCCCTGGCCGGCTGGACAAGTACGCCCGACCATATCAACCTGGGCGGCAACACCGGCGTTCCCGCCGCCGACGTGCAGGCGCTGCGCGACGCGTTTCCCGATGCGATAATCATCGCGCCGGATGCAAAGAAGATCGGGGAAGTGTCGTTCACCGATCCCGATTTCAGGTACGCAGCATTGGACAACTACGGTGAGGACACCTACGCCGCCGAAGTGTCGGATCTAAATGTGTGGGAATGGATAACAGAGGAGCGGGATATTTCCAGCCTGGGTGGTATTGAGGAGTTTGTATCCCTGCAGAATTTTTACATCCATGGAACGTCCTCCGTTTCCGATCTTTCTCCTCTGTCCGGCCTTTCGCGACTCAGGCAGGTGACGCTCGAGGACGCCCAGGTTTCCGATCTTTCGCCCCTGTCCGGTCTGGCAAATCTCTACAGGCTCCAGTTGTCCGGCAACCAAGTCTCTGATCTGTCCCCGCTGAACGGCATGACAAATCTCGACTCCATACGACTGCCGGACAACCAGATCTCAAACCTGTCAGCCTTTGCGCCGTCCCAATTGATTGATGAACTTGACCTGTCCGGCAACGCCATCACGGACGTGACACCCCTTGCGTCCCTCAACTATTCAGACGGCCTGGCTACCCTGGATCTCGCCGATAACCAGATTACCACCGGCGTCGACGCGCTGGCTTCGATGTCGTCGTTCCCCGACGTGATCAACCTGGCGGGAAACACCGCTATACCGTCCGCCGATATCGACGCGCTGGTGGCAGCCTCGCCATACCGGGTTGTGTTGCCCGACGCGTTGCGAATTGAAGACGTGACCTTTGGAGACGATGATCTGAAGCAGGCAATTGTTGACAATGGCTACGATCTGGTAGACGAGGCAACCTCCCTCGACATCTACGGCTACAGGGGGGATGGAATCACCAGCCTGGAAGGACTGCAGGAGTTCACCTCGCTTACGCACCTTGAACTCTATAGCTTCTCGACAGTTGTGAGTCTGGCACCCGTTCAAGGGCTGGTGAATCTTGGCTACCTTTCCTTCTCGGATGGACAATGGACGACGATTCCTGACCTGTCGGGACTCACGAACCTGTATTTCCTCAACGCACAAAACAACCAGATTACCGATATCTCCGGAGTAGCCGGACTCACCGCGCTTCAAACCGTGTACCTTCGGAACAATGAAATTTCCGATATATCTGCGCTTTCCGGGCTGACCTCGCTTCATCAGATATATCTCGAAAACAACCAGATTACCGACATCAGCGCTCTTGCGTCGAAAGATTTCAGCGGTGAGTTGTACCTCAGCAACAACCAGATTACCGATGTGAGTGCACTGGCCACCGTTACGTTCGATGGAGGAATGGGATCGCTATACCTCGCCAACAACCAGATTACCACCGGGGTGGACGCTCTGGCCGGGTGGACGGACCCGCCGTACTCCGTTGACTTCTCCGGTAACCCCGATATCCCGGCGGCGCACCTGGACGCGCTGGAAGCGGCGTTCCCGTCTATGACGATTATCCGGCCGTAAGGCCGGATGATGAGGCAGGCCAAGGAGAGGCGGGTGGCGCAGTGGGCGGCGGCGGAAACACAGCGGAACCGGATGGTTCAGAATCAGTTTCGCATGCCGCGTTGCAGCACCCGAAACGAACAAAAATACCCGACTTCGTCGGCTATTTTCGTATTAGTTATTCCGGGCGGTGAAGCTGGAGGTGGGGGAGTCGAAACGGGGGAACTCCCGGAGGTCTTCCTGGGTGTAGAGCTCGGAAATGGGGCGCGGTTTGGGGACGTAGTCCCGGGAAATGCCCGGGGAGAGTTCTTTGCGCCACTCCTGGCTGTCGCCGCCGCTTTCGTACTCGATGCGTTTGCGGACTACCAGGTGGGGGCGGTCGCCGGCGTCCCGTTCCATTTTGACGATGCCAAAGGCGCCCTGTCCGATGTAGGCGATTCGTTCTCCCTCCGCGAGAGTTTCCGTTGCGGCGATTCGTTCGATCACTTTGTCGAAGCGGGACGGTTTGCCCGTGTTGGGGTCCGAGATGGCGGTGTAGATGTCGTCGATCTCTTCACCGGAGACGATGCATGGTTCGTACTCTCGTTCCGGCACGGGATCGGGAAGAAAGTGTTTTTCCGGGTCAAAGGGTATGTTCCGACGCTTCTTACGTTCCTGTCCCCGGTTTGATTGATTTGACTGGTTCGACTGATTAGAACGAGAGGTGTTTTCTCCGCCTTTCTGCTTGCCCTGGTTGGAGCCGCTATTTTTGCCGCTACGACGGTTCCGTGAGCGATTGCCGCGTTTTCCCATAAAGTAAATATAGCACACACTGCGGTATGGTGTTCAATGACGCGGACGGCGGGCCCATTCCTGACTAACGGGCCGCTGCCGTGCTATAACGGCGGTATGGACGACGCACTCTACGTACTTGACGGGTACAGTATCATTTACCGGTCCTACTTCGCCTTTATCCGTAACCCAATGCGAAATCCTCGGGGTGAAAACTCTTCGGCGGTCTTCGGCTTTTTTCGGACGCTGGTTTCTCTCTTCAAGGAGTACGACCCGAAGCACTTCGTGGTGGCCATGGACTCTATTGCACCCACCTTTCGGCATGAACAATACGAAGAGTACAAGGCTACCCGGGACAAGACCCCGGATGATCTGCACGCCCAGATACCCGTAATAGAAGAGATTCTGCGGGCATTGCAGGTACCGATGCTGCGGGTAGAGCGCTATGAGGCGGACGATATTATGGCCACCCTGGCGCGTCGCTGCCGTGCCGCGGGGGTTCCCTGCCGTGTTATTTCCGGTGACAAGGACCTGCTGCAGCTGGTGGAAGGGCCGATACGGGTTCTGCGACCCGGCAGGGACGGCATTGCGGAGCTTGACCGGGACGGCGTCTTTGCCGGTTGGGGGGTGTGGCCGGAACAGATCCGGGACTATCTATCGCTCATTGGTGACACCTCCGACAACATTCCCGGCGTGAAGGGAATTGGCGCCAAGACGGCAACGGCCCTGCTGGAGACGTTTGGGACTCTGGAAGAGATATACAACCGTCTGGACGAGGTAAAGAGCAAGAGCTGGAAGCAGAAACTAGAAGAAGGTCGTGACGAAGCGTGGATGAGCCGGGATCTGGTTACCCTTGCCGACGAAGCGCCCCTGCCGGACGGCATCGCGGTGAGCGGTGAGGCAGCGTCCTTTTCTCTGGACCGTCTTGACTGCGCCGCCGCGGCACCTCTCATGCTGGCGCAGGGCATGCGCTCTGTGGTGAAAGATCTGGGCCTTGATCCGGACGCCTATGCCACGGAGGAAGGGGCCGGGGGCGCCGGCAAAGACGCTGACAATGGCGCTGCTCACCCCGGGACGGAATCGATCACGCAGGGGGGCGCCCGCGGAGGCGGGGCCAACGGCGGCTACGGCGGCGCCGAAGGTGCCGGAGGCGATCCGGCGGGGAACGAAATCCCCCCGGGAACGCCGCCGCAGGAGCTGGCTGCCATCGTTCTCTCCCGGGAAGAGCGGGATAGTTTTTCCCGGCCGGGGGAGTACGAACAGGTTGACACTCTGGACGCTCTGGACCGCTGGATTGACAGAGTCCGCACCGCCGGTGTTTTCGCCTTTGACTGTGAAACGACGGCACTGGTTCCTCTGGATGCCCGGCCGGTGGGCTTTTCCCTGGCAACTGAACCCGGCTCGGGCTGTTACATCGTCCTGGAGGGGCCGGATGGTGCGGTGCTGGATGAAGGGGCGGTGCGGGAGCGGTTGAGGCCGATTCTGACCGATCCGCAACTCAAGCTGGTTGGACAGAACCTGAAGTACGACTGGGCGGTCCTCTTCCGGTGGGGTATAGAGATCACCAACATCGCCTTTGACACGATGATTGCCGCGTGGCTGGTGGATACTTCCCGCGGTTCCTACAATATGGACAAGCTGGCGGAAGAATACCTGGGATACCGAACCGTACACTTCGCCGACCTTTTTTCTGAAGGGGGGGATTCCCCGGGAAAAGCGGCGGCGGCCGGGTCCGGCCGGCAGTTCACTGAAATCGCTCTGGACCGGGCCACCCGGTACGCAGGAGAGGACGCAGATGTGACCCTGCGGCTGTACATTGTCCTGGACCGATTGCTGGATCGACGGGGTGTCCGTACGCTCTTTGACGAGCTGGAGATGCCGTTAATTCCTGTTCTGGCTCGAATGGAGCTGGAAGGCATCGGTCTGGATGTATTTGCTCTTGAACAGTTGTCGCAGTATCTGGGCGAACAGATTTCCGCTATAGAAAAAGAGATATTCCGTCTGGTGGGACATGAATTCAACATCGGCAGCACAAAGCAGCTTCAGAAGGTTCTCTTTGAAGAGCGGAAGCTGCAGCCTCTTAAAAAGACTAAGACCGGATACAGTACGGACAACTCGGTATTGCAGGAGCTGGCCAGGGAAGACCCGCTGGCGGATCTCGTTCTGCGTTACCGGATGCTCACAAAGCTGCGAAGCACCTATGTGGACGCCCTTCCGCGGTTGGTTCACCCGGAAACGGGTCGAATTCACACCAGTTTCAACCAGACCGGTACTGCCACGGGTCGTCTTTCCAGTACCGACCCGAACCTGCAGAATATTCCTATCCGGGACGAGGAGGGACGGAGGATCCGCTCGGCCTTTATCTCACGGCAGGGCCACCGCTTTGTCAGTGCCGACTATTCTCAGATTGAGCTGGTGGTGCTGGCGGAGCTTTCCGGGGACGGAGCTCTCAGGGAAGCATTTGAAGAGGGTGAAGACATACACCGCCGGACGGCGAGTCTTATTTTCGATGTACCCTCCGCAGAGGTTTCGTCGGAACAGCGCCGCATCGCCAAGACGATCAACTTCGGTGTCATGTACGGTATGAGTTCGTTCAGGCTTTCCAACGAGCTGGGAATATCCCGAAAGGACGCGGATGCCTTTATCACGGCCTATTTCGGGACGTACAGCGGTATCAGACGGTTCATCGATGAGACGGTGCACAAGGTGGAAGAAACGGGTGAAGTCCGCACTCTTCTTGGTCGACCACGACCCGTTCCCGATATCAATAACCGCAACCGCACCGTCAAGTCCGCCGCAGAACGGGTGGCGGTGAACACGCCTATCCAGGGCACCGCCGCGGATATTGTAAAGAAAGCGATGCTCGCTGTCTTCCGACGCCTGACGAAAGAAAAGCTTCAGGGAAGACTGATTCTGCAGGTACACGACGAACTGATCATTGAGTGTCCCGAAGACGAGGTGGACCGGGTGTCGGCCCTCCTGATGGAAGAGATGTCTACGGCGGTTTCTCTTTCGATACCACTCCGGGTGAGTGTTGAGAACGGAAGCTCTTGGGGGGACATGCACGAGTGACAGTCTCGAATGACATGGTACGGTCGGGTCTGGTGGTGGGAGTAGCAGGCAAATGCTGTGCCGGAAAGGATATGGTTACTAAATGGCTTCTTGGACGGAAATGGCGTGAGATTAATGTTGATGCTATCGGTCACGAAGCTCTTGCGGCGCGACATCGTGAAATCGTCGCCACCTTTGGCCCGGATGTTCTGGACAACGGAGCAACTATTGACCGTAAAAAGCTGGGAGAACGCGTCTTTGCAGACCCCGATGATCTTCAACGGCTGGAAGAAATTGTTCACCCGTGGATGCGGAGCCGGGTCGCCGGGATTGTCGAGCGTTTTCGCCGGGGAGAGCGGACCGAAACAACAGACGGCGCTGCAGTTCCCGGCCTGGTTATCAATGCGGCACTTCTCTTTCATATGCAACTGGACACACTGTGCGACGTGGTTCTTCTGGTCCGGGCACCCCTCGTTGAACGGCTTCGTCGGGCATACCGGCGGGATGACCTTCCCCTGCGGCGAATCCTGCAACGACTGTGGTCGCAACGCCGCCTTGATGCTCAAGCGTATCGCTCATCTGCCGACACTATAACTGTGGACAACGGCCAATCTCCGGAGAACCTGTACAGGCAACTTGAGGAGATTAAAGCCCTTCACAACGGTTGAGGAGAGAGCGACAGGTATGGAGCAAAACAAAGTCCTGATGATTATCGTCTCGGTGGCAATATTCTTTGCCGCTATTGTTGGTGTCGGCGTGGCACTCCTCTATCCCAGGGACGACTCCGCCGCCATGGCTGCAGAGTCGACCACTTCCCATGGTTTCGATCCTATTGAATACGTTCGCCGGCCCGATACGACCGGGTTTGACGAGACCGACGATGAGAAAGAACCGGTCATTATTGTCTATGGTGAACGGGATGAGGGGGATGTGGAGGTCGATGCCGAGGTTGCACGGTCAATTACCGTAGAACCGGCCGCGACAGAGCGGGACCGGGAAACGTCTCGGCAGAGCACTACGGAACGGGAGCCCGCCGTTTCGCCTCCTTCTCGAACCGACACTTCCCGGGAGGTTCAGGAGGCACCGGCGCAGTCTATAGAGCCAACTTCCGCCGGGACAGCGACGCCGTCGGCTCCGTCCGCCCCGACGGTCACGGAGCGTCGGGTAGAACCACGGCGAATACGGGTAACGGAATACTGGATTCAACTGATCGCATCGCCCAGTAAGGATCGCGTGGAATACGCCCAGGACCTTCTGGCGGACTACAGCCTGGGTGGCAGAGTGACTACCCGGGATGTAAACGGCGAGCTCTACTACCGTCTGCGGGTAGGCCCATATGAAAATCAGCAGGAAGCGGACAAGTTCCTCACGTGGATTCGGGATATCGACGGCTTTGAAGAAGCCTATATCAGTGAAGAATACCCCTTGCGGACGGTGAACGGCTAGGGTTTCAGATGCACGGCGGAGATGTCTTTCTTCTCTCCGGCGGCCGGCGACGAGGCAAAAGCACGGCCCTGGCCAACCTGGTTGCCTTTGCCGGGCAACAGGACGTAGTGATCGGTGGTCTCCTTTCCCCGCGAGTTTCCGACGGAATCAATACCATTCTACTGCCGGACAATCTGGAACTTCCCCTGGCTCGCTATGAACGATACCCCACAACAGACGATACCCCCAGAACGGGTCCGCTGGTGGGACCCTACCGTTTTTCATCGGCCGTCATCGAGCGCGCCAACGCCCACCTCCAGAGTATCTGTACTCGCTCCGGAAAGGTTCTTTCGGGCATCGTTCTGGATGAAATCGGCCCTCTGGAGCTTATTCGGAACGCCGGTTTTCGACCGGGCCTTGATTACGTTCTGAGACAGACCATACCCCTCGTTGTAGTGATCCGCCCCGAACTTGTTGAGGAGCTGACCCGTCTGGTTGTCATCTCCGGCCGGTCGGTCGGGGTGGTTCTGGAGGATCCCCGACCGGTTGAACGCGCCGTTTCAGCCATTTTTGAGTACATTACCACCGAGCGGATTTGAAGTGACTCAAGGAGACGGGGATGCATGATCAGGCACTTGCAGGAATCACGATACTTGATCTTACCCAGGCGCTGGCCGGGCCGTACTGTACCCAGTTTCTTGCTGATATGGGGGCCGATGTCATTAAGATAGAGCGTCCCGGGGGCGGTGATCAGTCCAGAGGTTGGGGTCCACCATTTGTGGCCAATGAGAGCGCCTATTTCATGGGAACGAACCGGAACAAGGCGAGCCTCACCCTGGACTTGCAGCAGGAAGAGGGGAGACAGGTACTGTCCAGGCTGATAGATACCGCGGATGTTCTTGTGCACAACGTACCGCGGGAGGAAACGCGGAAAAAACTGGGAATCGATGCGGAGTCGGTGCGAAGGCGAAACTCCCGGATTATATGGACGAGTATAAGCGGATTCGGTCTTACCGGTCCCGAAGCGGAAAAGCCCGGGTACGACGTCATAGCTCAGGGCATGAGCGGCACGATGGCGTTGACGGGAGAGCCCGGGGACGGGCCGGTACGGTTTCCAACACCAATGGCTGATATTACCACCGGGATGTATGCGGCAATGGGTATCCTTACGGCCCTGTACGAACGGGAACGCAGCGGTGTAGGGCAGGATATAGATTTGGCTTTACTGGATTGCCAGGTTACCTGGCTGAGCAATGTGGCCAGTGCATTTCTGGCTACCGGGAAGGAACCGGAAAAGCTGGGGAATGTCCATCCGAATATTGCTCCGTATCAGCCGTTTCACGCCGCCGACGGGTGGTTCATTCTCGCTGCAGGTACGGAGGCACACTGGGAACGAGTGCTGAACGTTCTGGACGCGACCGAAACTGTCGGTGACGATAGCCGTTTCAAGAGAAACCGGGACAGAGTTGCCAATCGGGCCGATATGGAAGAGGCCCTGAATGCGTTTTTTCGGAAAGAACCGGTGGCTCACTGGATTGCCGCGTTTGAAACGGCGGGGATTCCATGTGGGCCTATCCTTACGCCTGCGGAAGCGCTTGAGCACCTCCACCTGACGGCCAGAGAGATGATCGTTTCTATGAATCATCCTGCGGCCGGACCGGTACGATCTCTGGGGAATCCGGTGAAGCTCAACCGGACGCCCCCGACGGTTCGCCGGGCTGCGCCTACTCTGGGTGAGGATACCGTTACCATACTTACGGGGTTGGGATATTCCGATGCTCAGATACGACTGATGTCCAAAGACGGTGTTATCGGAGATTCTCTTCCACAAACCATGGAATGACGCTCCAGTCGTCCCCTCGGGGCAGAAGAATCCACTCGCCTGTATCAAAATCCTCGTCAATTTCATCGACGTCCAGACCCTGAAGGTGAACGTTGCTGTAGGTATCGTACAGCACGTTGTCGAAGGTCATGCCGGTGCGATGTACGATTTCGGCATTTCGGTAGGCGAGAAAAAACTGTGTCAACTGCCAGATGGAGTAGCTGCTGTCCGCGTACCGACCGAGGGTCTCCATAATTCCATAGACCCGATCAAGGTCACCGGCGTGCAGACTGCTAAGCCTGTCCCGCAGAGCCGAGAGGATTTTCTGTTGCCGAGAAGCACGTTCAAAGTCGTTGGAGGAGTGCCGCGAACGGGCAAGACGCAGAGCCTCCACCCCGCCCAGGTGATGCGTGCCCGCATCGTAGTAGAGTGTTCCCCACTGTCCGTTTTCCCTGACCCGGTACGTCGGGTCTACCAGCGGTTCATCCAGGGTGACTTCAATTCCGCCGAGAACGTCAATGATTTCAATGAAAGCGTACATATCTATGGAGATCCACCCGTCAATGGGCCGGTTGATCAGATCAGAAATCTCTTCGGACAGAATGTCGCTGCCGTATATCTCATTGTAGTAGTTCAGTTTTCGCCGTTTCCACCATATATCCCGGGGAATACTGATCATCGAAATGGTGCGCTCCGGCGAGAGATGCACCAGCATGATACTGTCCGCCTTGTTTTCGTGGGTACCGTAGAGAAGAATGGTGGTGCCGTCATTATCACCGTTGCTCTGGAAACCCGGGGGAAACCCGTCGGGAAGTTCGTTTCGGCGATCGGCCGTAACGTTCGGGGTATTCCGAATATCCACAAGTGGGTCCCCTGCGGCGTGTTCCAGACGGGTAATGACAATTTCACCGGTATCAACCAGGTAGATTTCTCCATTCTGTTTTTTCACTGCGTAGGACCCGATCGGTACGCCTGACGGATCAGTCACATCAAACATAAGAAAATCGAGAGTCTCTCGCGGGTTCTGAGACATAACGAGATCTTTCTGCTTGAGATACGCACGAAAAGCCGGATCTTTCGCAACTTCCCGGAGGCGTTCTACAGCTTCTTCGGTTGCGCGTTGGGACGATGTTCGCGGATCGGTCCGGTCGATCCGTCGGCTCAACAGGGCAAGTCCTTCCTCCACGCTCCGGGAGGTCTCTCCGTCTACGGATACTTCCCAGGGGTGGCGGCGCAGGGTGAGAGAAAAGACGGCGTCTCCGGTGGTATCCGTCAGGAACGCCTGAGTGAAGAGGCCGTCGTCTTCAGTGACGGGACCCGGAAGCAACCGATTTTCGTTCATGGCGTCCCGGGTTTCCCGACGCTGCAGGTGTGTCCGGATACGGTCAATACCGTTTCGATATTCTTCGATACGGGAGGAAGCCCGTCCCAGCAGTGTTTCCAGTGCATCCGGAACATCTTCCATGGCGGGAAGTGAAAACTCCTCGCCGGTCAAGCCGGTAAGAGTAACGCCATCGGGGGTCATACTTATGGTTGCCCAGATCGTATCTTCATCGTCGGTGACATGCCGACGAAGACGACCTGCCGTTCGCAGCGAAAGGTTACCACCATAGCGGCTTAGCAGAGGTTCTACCTCCTCAGCCCAGAACGGACCAGCGCCCTTTTCCAGTTCCAGAAGGGCCCGTTCCGCCACAATTCGGTCCACGCCCCGGAAAAACAGCTCGTCCGGGTAGCGGTCTTCGGCATTGGTTTCTTCCATCACCCCGTCGCCAAATCGATACGATCCCGGACTCAGATTCAGAAGACGTCTCACTTCCTGGAGATGTCGTGTGACCTCCCGCTGATTCGACTCAAGGGTCGTCCCCAGCTCGTTCTGGGCTTCTACCTCCGTGCGGAGACCCTTACGAAGAGACTCCACCTCACGGGCCAATCGGCCAATCCGAACAAAGAGACCTGCAATGAATATGAGGAACAGTGTGATACCGGCCGCCGCTACTGCGCGGGTTACCCATCTGACAGCGTCGTACTTCACAATAAGAGGCGCAATAATAGCAGAAGGAGCAAATAAATCGCAATGCGCTTCCGGTCGTATGACCAATCTCAGTTACAATGTCTGTTTTTCTTTTGTTATTGTGTCGTTTCTACAGTCGCCAGGAGATTCTCGCCCGGTTTCTGTGGAGGTTGCGCAACATGATAGTGTATACAACGGAAACATTGATGATCATGCGAGAGTTGTTATGGTTTATTGTAAAAGAAGATTAGGTGGGCTATTCTGTCAATATCAGTCCAATCTTTCATGGAGTGTACGATGAAAAAAATCTCGGTTTCGAGCGCAATCTCTCTTCTGGTGGCGGGCGTATTCACCCTCTCACTTTTCTGGGCATGTGGCGGTCCCGAAGAACCCTCGAGTCCTGCGGAGTCATCTCCAGCGCAGCAGTCGGAAGCGGAGTCCGGTGCAGTGATTCGGGAAGTGGAGCTGGAGAACATTGCAGTACCCGAAATCGACCACGCGATGGTTACCTTCCTGACCGGCGATGCCTATATAACCGACACCGATGATCCGGACGGCCAAATTGCGGATATCGGTTCGCTCCTGTTGCCGGGACAGCAGCTTGAAGTCGAAAGCGGATACGCAGAACTCCAGATTGGCGATATCGGTACGGTTCGGGTTGCGGAAAATTCTCGGATCCAGTTGGACGATATCGTGTTAAGCAGCCAGGGTTCTTCGGTTGACATTCGCGTTGTCAGTGGATCGATATTGAACAAGGTAGAACGCCTGGCCGGAAACGAGAGTTACGAGGTGAGAACCGAAACCGCGGTTATGGGCGTTCGGGGCACGCAGTTTGGTGTGAACGTCAGTGCCGACGGCAGTACCCTCCTGGCCGTTCGTGAAGGACGGGTTTCCGCAGTTCCGCCGGCGGCAGATCCTGAACGGGTCCGACGGAGAGCTTCCGAAACGGGAGAGGCCGCCGAAGCGGTGGAGGCGATCGCCATCGCTTTGAGCGAGAGTGCTCCTCTTATTGAAGCAAATGAGGAGATCAGTTTCAGTCGTGCCGCCGCTGAAGAAGTGGAGGTGGCCGCCGCAGAAATGGAAACCGCTATTGTGGAAATCGAAACCCGGGTTGCCGCAGGGGAGAGTGTCGCCGCCGGGGAGGTTGCCCCACGCCTGAATACCGCGGCGCTTCAGACAGCTGAACAAGTTCGGGAAACCATTCAACGACTTCTTCTGGACGTGTCTGAAGAGTCACGGACGCAGTTGGAGAAGATCGAAGAGATCCGTTACGTTCCTATCCCGCCCCGCCCGGCGGAAGGGTCCGTTTCTTCCCCGGCGCCGGTCCTCGTGCCGGTACGGGTGCAAGTTGAACCGGCAGGGGCGCAGATCATGGTCAATGGTCGTGTAATTGCTCAAGACCGTTTCTCCGGTGTCTTTCTGCCGGGTGAGCAGCTGCAGTTTGAACTGACGCTGGACGGGTACCAGCCAAAGGCCCTGGATGTGACGGTAGATCCCGATGGTGGTCGTTCCTTTCAGGTACAGTTGGTACCCGAGATCCGTCGTCCGGAGGTTGAAGCCGCAGAAACCGCTGAAACGGAAGAGGAAATTGAAGAGGAAGCGGTTAGCCTGGACGTGTCGGTCCAGCCCGAAACTGCGCAGCTGTTCCTGGACGGTGATCCGGCAGGCAGTGGACAGATAACCAGAGACTTTGATGTGGGGCAGAGCGTGACGGTGCGGGCCGCATTGGACGGTTACAAACCGCAGGAACGCCGGATAGAGATAACCCCCGACATCACATCGCTGCGGTTTGAACTGGAACGAATGGTGGGCACCGTAGCCGTTTCGGTTGAGCCCCGGGACGCGCAGATTCGTATCGATGGCGAGTCTGTCGGTACAGGGTCGGCACGAAGGGATTATCCGGTGGGTACGCAGCTGGTTGTTGATATTGAGCTGGCGACGTACGCTCCGCTCCGCGTCCCGGTGACCGTCCAGGAAGAACTCACATCACTTTCATATACGCTCTCCCGCGATTTGGGACAGTTGAATATTACCGCCTCTCCGAGTACAGCGCGAATACTGATAAACGGTGCCGAAATCGGCACGGGCCGGGTCACCCAGGATCTTCCCGCGGGGCAGAGCGCGACCGTTTCGGTAATCCAGGACGGCTATGTGGCTCAGGAGCGGACTATACAGGTGAGCACAGGAACTACGCCGCTGCGGTTTACCCTTGAACGAAAAACGGTGCAGTTGACGGTAACGGTGCAGCCGAGCGACGCGCGCATTACCGTGAACGGGCGGGACGCAGGTGCCGGTAGCGCTTCACAAAGCGTTTTTGCAGGTGACACCGTTACGGTACGTGCCGCCCGGCCGGGGTACGCCCCAACGGAGCGTTCCGTACAGGTGGGATCAGGCGGTCGCAACCTGGAGCTGCGCCTTGACCCGCGACCGATAGAACAGATCATCTCGGCCGCTTCATCGGCGTGGGTGCGCGGTCTGGTCTCCGACGGATCCAACGCATATGGAGCGGACGGCGCGGGAACGGTGTACGCGATAGACCCGGCGGGCCGACTGCTGTGGCAACAACAGACCAGCAACTCCGGGAACGAGAACTCCGTGCCCGTCGTGTCCGGCGGCCGGGTGGCTTTTTCCGGAGCGGCGGAACTGGTTGTTCTTTCAGCCTCAAATGGGCGGGTTATAGGACGCCGTTCCCTTGAGGGGCCGGAGTCTCATCTGTTTGGGCGCCGGGTTACTCCGCGGTCCGGCGGGTGGTACCTCCCGACGGATGACGCCGTAGTTCTTCTGGACACGGACGGCGAGCCGGTGGGGCGGACCATTACCCTGCCCGGCGGGTCCAAGATGAGCTTCGCCGCCGTTGGAAACCGTTTGGTTACGGCGGATCAACAGGGTTCCGTGCTTATTGTCGACGCCGACAGCGGTTCCGTCATCACAACGATCAGCACGGGGATGACGCAGCCGGTTGCCCTTGCGCCGGCGGTAGCGGGTAACAACACCGCGTACCTGGTCGGCCGCCGCGGCACCGCTGTAGCAGTTGATGTAACCGCAGGGTCCGTTCTGTGGGAAGCGGCGGTGCCGGGTGGCCGGGGGAGCTTTGTTGATCCGGTGGTAGCGGGTGAGGTGGTCTACGTTCTTGACCGGAACGATCTATACGCCTTGTCCCGGGCCGACGGTTCACTTCTCTATTCAATTAAGAACGTTGCGGGCATGCCCGCGGTTATCGGCAGCAGCGCGTACACGCCTTTGGAAAGCGGTGTGCTCCAGGTGGTGCAGGTTTCGTCCGGCCGGGTGGTGCGTAGCCTGAATCTGCCGGGCGCCGCCGCGGGCGGTGTGGCCGTAGTCGGACGGCGCCTGGCGGTAGGTCTCCGGGACGGACGCGTCGTTATCGTACATCCTGAGGGTATGTGAGGACTGAATGAGCCGACACACACGCCTATTTCTTACCGTTCTCGGTTGCGCCGTGTGTGTAGTGGCACTGCTTGTCATCGTTTCCTCCTGCGTCGAACCGGTGGGGCCGTTTGACAATCCTTATGACCCGGGCAATCCGGATTCTCCCTTTTCGTACGATGTTTCCCCCGTGTCCGGTACGGGTCGTGTGACTACTATGACGGCAGCTGCGGAGGTCACCTTCGAGTGGTCTGTCGTTGACCACGCCCTGCGGTATCACCTCCAGGTGGCACGGAACGGTAGGTTTTCCGATGTGGTGCATGACGATGAGGTGCCGGCGGGAACGACGGCCGTAGCGGTCGAGTTGGAAGCGGGTAGCCGGTACCACTGGCGGGTGCGGTACGAGGCTGAAGTAACCCACAACGGTACGACGTCCGAATCGTGGGGGTTGTGGTGCGGGCCGTGGGAGGTGACGGTTGCGTCGGAGGATTTGGGGGATGGTGATGGCGACATCCCATTCGACGCAGGCCAATCCTTTCCAGTGGGCGTTGATTCGGCAGTTGAGTTAGTCCTGGAACCGGAATTGCACGGCGGCCTCACCAATCGATGGTTTGAACCGCTCATCTACCAGCTGGACGGGAGTCAGCTTGACTCCATGACCGCCCTTGAGGGAAATCTCGCAACGCTGCCGATCGCGTCGATTGCGGTCGACGGAGACCTTTCCGATTGGGGCGGCATTTCTCCCTTCGCCACCGATGACGACGGCAATGATTCATTCGATGTCGTACCAGGTTCGGATTTGACGGATTTCTATCTGGGACGCGGTGAGAGGGATGAGTTGTACGTCGGTTTTAGACTCTTCGACGACCAGACGAATCCGGAGAGCATTTACGTCTTTCATCTTGCGGATAGCGGAGGCTTCGGTTGGGGATCACCCGGATTCGCCGTCTATCATGATGGAAGCGAATGGCGTGGGGCCGTGACCGACGGCACGGGGTTGCCGGATGGTGACGAGAACCCCGGTGCGGCGGATGTCACTTACGACGGCAACGGCGCGTCTGCGGGTACGGCGCCTACTGACCCGACCCCCTACAACATCGACGAGACCGTCACGGTACTTTCGCCACCGGGGGACCTGCGGGGTCCGGCCATTCAGGACGAAATCACGCAGCGGTTCATCCAGTGGAATACCGAATCCGACGGCAGTGGTACGGGTTATGACACCGGGGCATCGCTCTCCATGCCGGAGAATGGGGTTACGCTATACGCCCAGTGGACGAGCGGGAGTGGTGTCATCGGGAAGATTGGTCCTGCCGGTGGATACGTCTTTTATGACGATGAGGAAGACGGTATAGATGACCTACCTGGTACGCGCTACCTAGAAGCAGCCCCGGCGGAGACGGAGTGGGCTGAGAAGGTCTGGGGTGGCTATGGAACCGAAGTAGGCACTGCTGCCCAAGGAACCGCAATTGGAACCGGTGCAGCGAACACGGCGGCAATCGTGGCAGCGTATGGGGATGCCGAGCCGTACGAGGGACGAAGTGACTACGCGGCTAAGCTTGCGGATGATTTGAGCCACAACGGGTATGACGACTGGTTTTTGCCGTCGAAGGATGAGTTAAATGAGATGTACCAGAGCGGAATCTTTATTGGAGATAGTTTTTATAGCTTTTCTGATTTTCATTGGAGCTCCTCCGAATACTTCTCCGAGGCCTCGTGGGTACAGAATTTAGGCAGCAGCTACCAGGGTGGCTCTCAAACCTTGCTGCAGAAGCGTTTTGGTTATCTGGTTCGGGCCATCCGGGCGTTTCCCAACCCGATCGATTACAGTCAACTGGAAGTAGAGATAGGTTTCGACGCCAACGGCGCTGACGGAGGCACCCCACCGGCTGCGATCATCGATACCTACGGCGCGACGGTGACGCTGCCGGGCGCGGGCACGCTGGCGCAAACGGGCTACGCCTTTGCTGGGTGGAACACGCAACCGGACGGGCTCGGGACGGCGTACGCGGCGGGTGGGACCTACGCCACCGACGCTGATGTGACGTTGTACGCGCAATGGGCAGAGATGCCGATTATGGTCGAGGTCCCCGCTGGCAGCTTTCAGCGTGACGGTACCGAAACCAACATCAGTATCATCAGTCAGCCCTTCCACATGAGCGAACACCAGATTACTCAGAGTCAGTTTGAAGCGGTGATGGGAACAAATCCAAGCCATTTCAACAGTCATCCCGACTCCCCGAACAAGCCGGTGGAGCAGGTGAGCTGGTACGATGTAATTACCTTTGCCAACAAGCTGAGCTTGCTTGAAGGTCTGACCCCGGTATATAGCGTGGATGGAATCAGCGACTGGACGGCCCTTGGCTATGGAGAAATCCCGACCTCTGACAACGCAGACTGGAACGCGGCAACAGCCGACTGGGACGCCGATGGCTACCGTCTGCCGACAGAGATGGAATGGATGTGGGCAGCCATGGGAGCGGATCAGGATGCGCAAGCTGGAGCGATGCAGGAGGGAATCAACCGGACCGGCTACAGCAAGCCTTTCGCGGGGTATGACGGAAGTAACGTCATAGATGACTATGCGTGGTATAGAGAAAACAGTGCCGTCGAAACCCACCCGGTAGGAACCAAGCTGCCAAACGAGCTTGGTCTGTATGACATGAGCGGGAATGTGTCGGAATGGAACTGGGACTGGTATGGCACTTATCCATCTGGTGAAGTGACCGACTATGTGGGGGCGGCGTCGGGCTCTTACCGCGTGAGGCGTGGCGGCAGTTGGGACGGCTATGCGGCTGTCTGTACGGTCGCCAACCGGGGCTACAACGCTCCGCAGGATCGCGGTGCCCCGAGCATCTACGGTTTCCGGCTTGTTCGCCCCTGAGTTCCGTGCAGCAGTGGGCCGAGCGGCCGGCGGCCCCGTACCGGAGGCGGTAAGCCGGAGGTCGGGGGCGTCGGGTGGCCGGCGGAAGGTGAGGAGGGCGGCGTCGGCGTGCGACGAACTGAATCAGTTTCAAAGATCGCATCGGATCGTGAACGTTGAGAAACAATTGGTAGACGGTGAGCGTGGTACCGGCTGGGTATTCCTGATCGAGTACGGAGATCCCGTGTACGCCGTATTCACCAACGAGCAACTGGCGGCGATGGTCAAGAAACCGCC
>CAZCAE010000060.1:0-18139 GCA_964496635.1 uncultured Spirochaeta sp. | reverse complement strand
CTGGGCCGCCCGGGCGCGGGCGACGTACTCGGCCACCAGTGTGGCGTCGGGGTCGGGGGCGCCGGTGGCGGCGGGGGTTGCGGCGCCGACCGGACCACTGTGTGGGGTGGCGCTCATTTGAAGTTCTCCTCTTCCTGGGCCTGGACGCGCTGGAAGGCGCCGGAGAGCCATTCCGCCCGGTCTTCCATGGTTTCGGTAAAGGAGAGGGCCAGCCAGCTTTCAACGATATCGACGCCGAGCTTGGGCGCGGTAATCCATCCGCCCATGGTCAGGACGTTGGAGTTGTTGATGATCCGTCCTTTCTGGGCGGCAAAGACGGTGTCGGCAACGACGGCGTAGACGCCTTTGTACTTGTTGGCGACGATGGCCATACCCTGGGCCGTTCCACAGACTGCAATACCGCGATCGGCTTCGCCGTTCTGGATCGCCTTGGCGACTTTGGGAGCCTGTATGTCGTAGGGGTTGGCTTCTTCTTCGCTGGGTGCGCCAAAGTCGATCACTTCGATATCGTCGCGTCCGGCAAGGTACTCCGCCACCGCTTTTTTCAGGGGAAATCCCGATTTGTCACTTGCAACTGCTATTCTGATTTTTTTTGCCATGGTTCTGCTCCTTGTTTTTGGTTTTGGGCGGGCAACACGATGTTATACCGCCGCGGCGACGTCTTTGCGCTCCATTACTGCCCGTGCCTGAACGACGATGTTTTCAGCGGTGAGCCCGAAGCGTTCCTGCAGGTACTCCTGGGTTCCCACTTCGCCGAAGAGGTCCTGTATACCAACCCGGAACTGCGGCACCGGAAAGTTGCCGGTAAGAGTTTCGGCAACGGCGCTGCCCAGGCCGTTCTGCACCTGGTGGTTTTCGCACGTCAGGATTGCGCCGGTTTTCCGGGCGTATTTTACGACGAGATCTTCATCCAGGGGTTTGACTGTGTGCATGTCTATGAGGGCAACGGAGATTCCGTCGGCTTCAAGCTTTTCGGCGGCAACCAGCGCCTCGGCGACACAGATCGCACCGGTGGCGATTATGGTGACGTCGGTACCGTCGAGAATGACTTTTCCTTTTCCCAGTTCAAAGTCCTCGTTTTCACCGTAGACCGGTGCAATGGCCTTGCGGTGCAGCCGCAGATAACTTGAACCCTGTCGGAAGGCGATCCGGGGAAGAAGTTTCTCCAGACTGACCGGGTCGGAGGGCTCGCAGATGACGACTTTTGGTATGGTCCGCATGAGTCCGATATCCTCAAAGGACATGTGGGTTCCGCCGTTGAACGCCGCAGCAACACCGGGATCAGTACCGGTAAGCTTGACATTCTGCTGAGCGTAGTTTGCGGAAATGAAGAACTGGTCGAAGGTGCGCCGGGCGGCGAAACAGGTGAAGGTTGCCGGGAAGGGGATGAGCCCCGTAGCAGAAAGTCCCGCAGAAATACCGACCATGTTGGCTTCGGCGACACCGACGTCGAGAGATCGTTCAGGATATTTCTCCTTGAACCCGACGGTTCCGTTGGCGCGCATCAGGTCTGCATCGAGCATGACGATCCGGGAATCTTTGTCGGCAAGAGTCGTCAGGGTATCACCGTAGACGACCCGCATCTCTATCGCTTCCGGCGAAGCCGGACGGTTAATGGCAAATTTCATACCAGGGCCTCCTCGAGTTTGTTCAGGGCGGCAATCAGATCCCGGCCCTGCTCTTCTGTTATGGGCATGTTGTGGTTTTTGAAGTCCCCCTCAATACCGACGAGGTCCTTGCCTTTGATCGTGTCGGCAATGATCATGGATGGCCGGTTTGGCTCGGCGATTGCCCGCTCGAGGGCGGTATCCAGGGCGAGGAAATCGTGACCGTCAACCTGCTGGGTAAACCAGCCAAAGCTTTCCCACCGGTCGGCCAGGCGGTCGGTCTTCATGACTTCGTCAATGGGTCCGTCGATCTGCATCTTGTTGTAGTCGGTAAAGGCGACGAGGTTGCCGAGACCGTACATGGACGCGGACATCGCTGCCTCCCACGTCTGGCCCTCGTTGGTATCGCCGTCGCCGATCAGGGCAAAGACGCGTCCGGGCAGTTTCTGAATTCGGTGCCCCAGAGCAATACCGACGGCGGCGGAAAGCCCCTGGCCGAGAGAACCGGTTGTCATATCGATACCGGGAGTGCGATTCATGTCACAGTGACTTGGAAGGTTGGTGCCGCCCTGGTTCAGGGTGTGCAGCATTTCCTTGTCGAAATATCCCTTGTCCGCCAGTACGGCGTACAGGGCAGGACCGGCGTGGCCCTTGGACATGACATACTTGTCCCGGTCCCGTTTCTGCGGGTTTTTCGGGTCTATGTTGAGATGGCGGTAATAGAGAAGTACCAGAACTTCCACCACCGATACGGAACCACCAATGTGGCCTACTCCGAGGTGGGCAATTTCGTCTACTGTGAGACGTCTGATTTCAAGTGCTTTTCGTTGCAATGCAAGCACGTCCTGCTTCGTCATGAACAACTCCTTTGGTTTCTTTCTGTAAATAACTATTGAAATCTAACATATGTCCGTAGATGTGTAAAGAGGGAGTTGCGGCTAATTCGGTACCTCGGAGGGGCGGCCGGGAAGGGGTGATTCGTAACAAGGTTCTCCTGTACAGTATGAAAAGGTCGTGGTATTCTGTTGAATAGCCAATTTTTATTTACTGAAAGAAACTATGATATATCATCCGCTACGCAGCAACGACATACGGGAGAGCAACGAAAAGCTCGTTCTCAATCTCATTTTTCAGAGCGGCAGCACATCTCAGTCTCAGGTGGTACAGCGTACCGGCCTGAAGGCGCCGACGGTCTTCCGGATTTTTGCGAAGCTCGAAAATGACGGACTGATCCAGCTGTGCGGCGATGATGCGATTCCGGAAACACCGGCCGGAGCAGAACGAAAAGGTCGAAGACCGAACTATTACTGCGTAGAACCTTCCAGCGGGTATGCCGTGGGAGTCGATTTTTCCAGCCTTGCCGCCTCGGTTATCGTTGTCGATTTCGGAAATCGGGTCATTTACAACGACAGCGTGGAACTGAAACAGAACCTCAACCGGGATCAGATATTGAAGATCCTGGAATCGATCATTGAAAAAGCTATCGCCGAAAGTGGAATCTCCACGGAGCAGATTATCGGGATCGGAGTTGCCGCCCCCGGTGTCGTCGACACAGTCACCGGTCAGGTACTGGAGTACGAGCGCATTCCTGGTCTCAGCGGCTACTCCATCGGCTCATATTTTGAGGGCCTTTTTGGTGTCCCTGTCTTCGTGCACAACAACGCGTCGGTCATTGCGGCCAGCGCCTACCATTACGGCTCCGCCCAGGAAGAAAACAGTCTGCTGGTAGTGCTTGTGCGGTCCGGTGTGGGCGGCGCTCTGGTTACACACGGGGAGATCTTTCTGAACGGTCCCGCAACAGCTCTCGAAGTCGGAAGAATGCGTCCTTTTCCGGAGTCCCGGGAATCGATGGAATCTGTAGTCTCAGAACCGGCCATGCTGGCTGTGCTGACCGAGCATTTCGGCATCACAGACTGGAACGAAGCGCAGGCGCAGCTTTCTCTGGAAGAAATCACTCCAGTCCTGTCACGGGCGGGCACCGTCTTTGCAACGACACTATACAACCTTCACCACGTTTTTCACCCCGAAGCCGTCCTGTTGATCAGTCGCTTCCCGTTGCTTGCGGAGTTTCTCAAATCTATCACGGAAAAGGTTCTGCCTCACCGTCGCGTCATTTCACTGGTCTACGACCCGGTGCAGGCGTGTTACGGCGCCACCGATATGGTTTTCAAGCAGTTTTTTGCACTGAAAGGATAAGGAAGTGCGGCCGGCACTGAGAACCGGTCGCTGGCTCCGCCTCAGGTCAACGCAGGATTCAGACCCACTCCATCCCGGTCATTCGGGCAACCCGCCGTAACGTGTCGGCGTGGTGGCCCTGAACGATGCACAGGTGATGAGGCATGCCCACCTGGACCATCTCTTCAAACCAGTCCCGTACGTCGACCTCGTCGGTGACGAATCGGCCGTTTGTCGCCATGAGTTCACGTTTCGGCGCCTCCGTTCGTCCTTCCAGGGCAGTCATATGGTACGTATCGGCGTATCGCCAGATCCGGAAGGCCGTTGCATCCATACCTGCCCGAATAGTTGCCTCGACGACAGTTGGTTTCCGGTTGTTGAACTGTACATCCAGTCGCGGAGATCCGGGACGGGGCTTGCCGGTCGTACCTGAGGCCTCACACAGCTGAAACGGTGCCGCACCGGTGTGCCAGATGGTAATTGAGTCCGCGTCGTGCTCCAGCCAGTCTGAAAGATATACCGGACCTATTCCGGCACTTTCAGCTATGCGGCTGCACAGCGCTCCGTCCACATCCCCTTCCATAGCGATAGGAAATCCTTCTGAGACCAGACGTGCCAGCGCAAGATAGGGCCAGTGGCCGACTACCGTCGGCAGGTCCGGCCAGCAGCGGAAGGCAAGCACATCAAACTCCTCTTCCCTGAAGAGGTCCCGGAATGCTTTGTAGTACCGAGCCTGCATTTCCAGGGCGTTCTCCTCGTCGGACCCGACCACCTCGGTGAAGGCGTCTCCCGCAGGAAGTCCAAGATCACGAAACCCCTGAAGCTCTTCGGCAACATCTTCTTTTGAGTACCCCTGAACCCGATCAATCAGTTCCGGCGTATTCAGGTGGAACAGCTGCGACGCCAGGGAGTCACTGAGGAAAACGGGGTCGGCATGAAAATCAACAAACCCCGGAGCGTGATAGCCTATCAGTCCAAGGTTTCGGCCCTGGATTGAATCGGCGGCGTGTACCGCTGAAATGGCCTGCTTCAGCCGTGCCACGGTAACCTCATCATCGGGATCACCATAGAGGATCTCCAGGGGATGGCCCAGTTGCCGCAGGGTCGCCCCCATGACGTGGGTACCCACCAGAGAGTTGGCGCTTATCATGGAACCGGCAGGCTTCTCCGTGGTGGCCCACAGAACCAGAGGTTTGTCCCAGAGTCGTGACAGCAGTGTCGCAAGACGCCCATCCGAGATGGTGGGCTGGACCAGAACCATGGTAGTGACTCCGGCACGTCGGCACTCCTCAACGGCAGACTTCAACTGAGTGTGATCGGCGATGTTTTCCGACGGCGTGACCACCTGCCAAGGGAACGCGGCCAGCCGCCCCTGGATACGTTTCCTGACGGCGGCGCCCCACTCAGGGTCGAAGCCCGGACGTTTCCGTCCCATTATCATCACCCCGATGACCGGTTCCTGAATGATTCCTGCGCTTTTTGCAACTTCTGCTATGTTATCTGTTCCTCTGATACCCATGGTTTCCTCGATTGTAATTATTTAGTTACTGTAACTAAGTAAAACTACACCGGATTCTACAGGGCGTAAAGCCGGCATCGTAAATATGTGCTGCAGCCTCTGCGTCGCTCAGAAAAAGAAGAATTGAGTTCTACCCGGTGAACCGTCTTCTGAGCTACGGTCTTCGTCCCCGACAGCGTAAAAGGCGGCTTCCAGGACGATTCGCATCGCAAGGTCACTATCCCGATCGTCATCGAAGAGTGCATGAAAGCCGGTGTCCGGAAAGAGGACTTCCTTCTGATCTGTTCCAACCGCTGGGACCGTTTGTTCACATAAAAATTTTCATTTGACACCTATGTAAAGGTGTGTTTTACTTACTTAAGGAAAGTAAATAAAGGAGGCTCTCATGGCACGACGAATTCTATTGGTGACATTGATCGCAATAGTGGTACTCGGTTCCGCCTTTGCAGGCGGAGGACAGGAGAAAGAAGGTCCAAAAGAACTGACGCTTCTAACGTGGAACTTGCCTCACTACGAGGAACAGATTAACGGATGGATCGCGGACTTCGAAGAAATGCATCCCGATGCGACGATCGAATGGGTTGATGTGAAAGGTGGCGAGTGGTCTACATATTTTCAGACTCAACTTGCAGCGGGAGATCCGCCCGATATCATCGATGTACAGGGTGCTCTGTGGTACCAATACGCAGCAGATGGTGTTCTTCTTGATTTGACCGACCGATTTGCAGCGGAACCTGCCGTGAAGAATCGCTTTTACCCGGATCTGTTTGAAGCGGCAGCGAACTTCAACGGTAACTACTACATGCTCCCGCTCTACACCCCTTCGACAGTGTTGTTTTACAACAAACCGATGTTTGAAGAGGCGGGACTTCCCGGGCCGCCGGAAACGATGGAAGAACTGGTTGAATACTCCCAAGCTCTGACTCAGGACGAACGGGGGGGGTTTATTACCCTGAATTTCGACTGGCTCTATTGGCCGCTATTTGCAAGCAACGGTGTTGAAATCCTCACAGCCGACAAATCGGCGGCGGCGTTTAATACCCCTGCAGCAGTTCAAGTACTGGAGATGTTGACAGCTCTTACCGAGGAAGGTGCAATTCCGGCGGTAACATGGACCGGACGGTGGGCAGAGCCCAACGGTGCTTTTGGCGCCGGACAGGCAGGCATGCTCAACGCGCACGTGACCGCATTCAACGCGTTCAGTTCCAACAGCGACTGGGCAAACAAAGACACGATTGGTGTCGCTTCTTTCCCCGGTAACTATGCGGTACCGAACTACCACAGCCTTGGTATTACCAGCACTACGAAATATCCCGATCTGGCGTGGGATTTCGTCAAGATCGTCACCAGCGATAAATGGGCACAGGAGATCGTCAGTAGTCTTGGCACACTCAGTGGCAACAAGGCAGCCGATGACATCGCACTGAACGACCAGGCCTTCCGGGCCGATAACCCGGTAAAAGTCCGGATGTTTGAGGTGGAACGCAGTAACATGGCAAATCTGACCGGGATGACCGGTCTTGCAGCGGATTCACGAATCAAGGACGCCGTGTATACAAACCTCACACGCGCGATTTTCGGCGAAGTATCGGCCAGGCAGGCGTTGAATGACGCCGAGAAGGCAGTTAACGCAATTCTCGCCGAATAGGCGCAAGATTCAACCTCATCAGGATATACCGGGGCCATAACGGCTCCGGTATACCCGGTCCAAACGTTATGAAACACAAACATCCCAGAGGGCTCATCGCCCTCTTTCTGTTACCTTCAATCGCCGTCCTGCTTCTTTACCGGTGGCTTCCTGTTGTGTGGAACCTCTTTCTGTCGTTTCAGAATTGGAAGCCGATCGGTAAAAATGAATGGATAGGCCTTAAGAACTACCAAACGATTATCGCTGATCCTGTGTTTTGGGAGTCGCTCCAGAATACGCTCATCTATTTTTTCATTGGAACGCCGATTGCGATTGTACTGGCTTTGCTGCTTGGTCTTCTGGTGAATGAACCGATCCGAGGTCGTAACTTCTACCGGACGGTTATTTTTCTCCCGTATCCGATCACCCCGGTGGCAATCGGTTTAGTCTGGAAGTGGATGTTGAATGATCGTGTCGGGCTCGTGAACCACATCCTGCGCGCTCTCGGTCTCATCGAAAACGGAATACCCTTCCTTCAGTCGTTTCAATTCGCGTTACCTTCAGTCATTGGTACGACGATCTGGCAAGTAGTCGGCTATTTTATGATTCTGGTACTCGCCGGTCTACAGACAATCCCCACAAGTCTCAACGATGCCGCACTCATCGACGGTGCAGGGACTATTCGGCGGACCTGGTCGATCACACTTCCGTTAATCAAATCGACACTGTTTCTTTGCTTTATAATCGGTATTATCAACTCGTTCACGGTTTTTGATATGGTCTACGTCATGACAAACGGAGGCCCCGGACACGCCACGGAGTTCCTGGTCACCTACATCTACCGGAACGCATTTGAGTTCAACCGGCTGGGTTATTCGGCAGCAATGACGGTCGTAATGTTTTTTATTCTGCTTACGGTCACGTTCCTTTCCAACCGTCTATCGGGTGGGGAAGCGGGAGGAGGCAGCACCTATGAGTAAGAGTAAAGTTCGGCAGGAGCTGCTCGGCAAAATTCTGGCCCAGGTTGTGTTAATCGCGGCGACCACCGTTATCATCGTCCCACTGTACTGGGTTCTCAAAACAAGCCTGACGGGCGAAAACCTTTTCAGTTATCCTCCGAGCACATTTCCGGTGAATCCACACCTGTTCAACTTCGTCGATGTGTTCTACTGGATACCCTTCGCGAGGTTTGCCCTCAACAGCATTATCGTCTCAGGAATCGTCGTTGTCGCCAACCTGTTGTTCAATTCAATGGCGGCGATGGCGCTTACGTACAATTTCAAACTGAAAAGTATTGTTATTACGATGTACCTGAGCAGTATGATGATCCCGTTCCAGACGGCGATCATTCCCGCGTTCCTATTAACACGAGAGCTTGGCCTCCTGAATAGTCACGTTGGTTTGGCGATGCCGCTCCTGGCAACAATTGTGAACATTTTTGTGTTCAAGAGCTCGTTTGACGCGGTGCCAAAATCGATTATCGATTCATCACGTATCGACGGGTTAAGTGAATGGCGCATCCTTGATCAGATCTATCTCCCGTTGGCGGGCCCGGCTATTGCTACCAATATCATTCTGGCGTTCGTCTGGTCGTGGAACAACTTCATCTGGCCACTCATTATCGTTCGTGATCAGGAGATGCAAACGTTGCCTTTGGCGCTTTCCCGCTTTCTCAGCTATTTCGAAGACACCAGCGGACAGCTGTACGCCTTCGTCGTGCTTGTCGCAATACCGGTTATTCTGGTCTTCCTTGCCAATCAAAAACGCTTTGTGAAAGGGATCCTCGCGGGAGCGGTGAAAGGATAGGATGATGAAAAAATTTCCCGAAATCAGTTTTAACGTTGTCCTCCTGATCCTTGTCGTTCTTATCGCAATTGCCCTCCCGGCGTGGAAAGCGATTCAGGGTACCGGAGAAATTCGCGGGCAGGTTGTCGACGCAGAGGGTATACCGGTAGCGAGTGCCCGGGTTCGGATTCGCGAAAAGACGCTTAACTTGATAAAAAACGGACAGTTCGTAACGACCGATCGCAATGGGGAGTTCGTGTTCACAGAAATGGAAATGATTGAGTTTGTCATTGACGCCTCGCACACCGATGGAACGGCCAGTGTCGAAACCCGATACCACACGTATTTCCCCGGCCAGCATTTCGAGCTCCCGGAACCACTGGTGCTCCTGCCCGAAACAGACGGCGAATGACACCGCACCGGTCGGTGTCAGTACCACGACGACTGGTGGTTGTCGCGTTTTCCGCCGCAGCTGCTACTGCTTTCTTGTCACTCTTCTGGGAATCTCTTATGGCCGTCGTCCTGCCGGTGGCGGTTCTTGTGTACTTTGTCGCCTCGTTGTTTTTCTCTCCGCGTTTTGTGAAGATTGCAGCCGGTATTATGCTAACCGCGGGAATCGCTCTTCTGACAACGGTAAGTGATGCCCACGGAACGTGGCGTGACGGCCTGAACAGAAGCGCGGGAATGCTTATCCTCTTCAGCGCAATTCCTCTTCTGACCGAAATGTTCACCACGCTTACCCAACGAACCGGTCCGCGAAAACACGGCTCTCACACGCATTCACAGAACCGGTTGGCACCGCTGTTCGAAGTTGCGGGTACGCAATTTGTCCTCTCTTTGGTCATGAGCATCGGCGCGTTATGGATTACCGGCCCCCTTTTCGAAAAGCGAGGATTCGACACAACGACGAGTCATCGTGGTATGTCCCTGGGGTATTCCATGAACGTTACGTCGTCACCATTTGATGTGATCGTACATACAGCAATCCTTCTCAGTGGACTCACGTACTTTCAGTTCATCGGTGGAGCGGCAGCTGTAATTCTCTGGTACATTATCGCCTTTGCTCTCGTCGAACTCCTTCGCAATCGTCGTCCGGGTCTTCCCGAGAATGACTTCGTTTCAGAAGCGACGGGAAATCTTGACCGCGACAAAAACACTCCAACCGTATCTCCTCTGCTCCTGACCCATCTCGGAGTCCTCTTTGTTGTTGCAATTGCCGGAACTGCGCTTTTTCCCGAACTTCCGAGTGCGGTTGTCATCGGTGTCCTCGGTGGTGTGTACGGTATGATCTGGCTGTTTCGAACACGCGGGATCGCTGCGGTACGACACGCGCGCCGTCTGGCAGGAAACGCGATACCGAATTACTCCGGATTTCTCCCTCTGTTGATAGCTGCCTCATTTATGGGAACGGTACTTCCGGAATCCCCGTTTTCCTACGTTATCGCGACCGTTGTAGGGACGGTTGCAGATTTTCCATTGTATTTCGGTATCCTTTTTATCATTGCAAGCACCGGTGTCCTTGCGGTATGCGGCGTACACATGTTAGTCACAATCGTGATTTTCGGTACAGTGTTCACGGCGGAAACGCTGGGCCTGGCACCCCTTGGTTTCGCCTTGGTTCTCATCGTAGCCTACGTGGCATCGATGAATATATCTCCGCTTGTTCCGTTCACCGCCCTGGTTGCAACCGTCACGGGTTATAAAAATCCGCTTGTCGTTGTTCGACATGTCTTGTTTCCGTGGTTCATTGTCGTCACCGGCATGCCCCTCATCCTGATGTGGGGGTTTTCTGTTTGACCGGCGAAAACTAAGCCCTTTCCAATATCCGTACCGTCACATCAATATTTCTGGAGAGAATCCAGCGATATGGGCCCATGCGATATCAAGTACGAGTTTAACCTCAGGCCCGGTGTGTTCAAGAAGTCGATCAAGAATGTTTCCGTTGTTCGCGAGTTCTTCTTCTGCAGCGTCGGGTAACCAGAATCGAACGGTATCCCTGATGGGAGAGAAACGAAACGATCTCTTGTATCTTGTCATGGACGGACTCGCCCCACGATATAGTTTGAGCTCCCACGTTTAGCGACATCGCTCTTCCTCCATCGATTGCTGAATTCAACAATCTACATGATAGGACGTATTATTGCTTGCGGCAAGCAAAAATATCCGCCGGATCGCCCCTTCTACAATTGACTTCCGCTTCACCGGCTCATACTATGCGCAGATGCTGCCCGAGATTCTTCTGTACATAGCCTCGATAACCGTCGCTACCTTCGTACACGGTTACGGAGGTTTTGGATTCGGGTACATATCGGTTGCCATCTTCGCAATGTTGCCGCTTACGATGAGTACCGCCGTCAACGTTCTGACCCTCGTCTCGTTCCCCGTTGCGATTGTTCTCGCTATATTGGACGGGCGACGCAATCCGGTGGACTGGCGTATTGTTGGACTGTTGGCCACGGGAATTGTTTTCGGAACCCCGGTGGGCTACTGGTTTGTTCTCTCGTACGGACAGACGCAGAACTTTCGCATCGCATTTGGCGTTCTTTTGATCGCTTTTGGTCTATACAACCAGTTTGTAAGCCATGGAAAGTATCGAATTGGTCGGGCATGGGGACCGCTGTTTGGTCTTGCCGGCGGCTTTCTTGGCGGAGCCATTGTATCCGGCGGACCGCCAATGGTCGTATTTACCTATGGTCAATCAGACGACCCCCGGACCAAAAAGGGGACACTCCAGGTCACGTTTCTTATCGCCTCGATTTCTCGTACTCTTCTCATCGGTTTCACCCCCGGCGCCTTCGATACCTCACTACTTGTTACGGCCGCTGCGGTAAGCGTTCCCGTAGTCGGTGCAATGACAATCGGTCATCACCTTTCGATCAGGAGTTCACCCCACACCTTCCGCCATGTCGTTAACGTTGTACTGCTGGGGTTCGGCGTTTACCTGGTAGTGTCGGCATTAAGTGGATAAGACGTCCCGGATTTCCTCCCAGGTCAGAGCATGGATTACCAGCGGTTGAGAGCCGTCCTCCTGCGCCTGCTGCCACGTCGCGATTATGCCTCGCTCAGTCGCCAGGGTGTCTATATATCGACTACTGCCCGTTCCCCATGGTGAGAAAAAGAGTGGTGTATTTCGCGATATACGGCGAATCGTCGATGGATCGTCGTTCTCGTACAGGGCCAACCCGCTTATCTCCTCGCAGGAGTAGCCCCGCGGTCGCTTGACGGCCCGCGGGTTTTCGTCGTGGTCGCGAATGCACTCGGCGCCATCGTAGAAGACCACCGTAACCGCTCCCCTCAGACCGGTTCGGTCGGCCGGCAGTTCCAAAGCGTCGGTGATTCGCGATACCGCTACGTCCCATGTGAATCCACGGGGAAAGAAGTCGAAACGCGGCTCGTCGAAGTCCTTCGCCGAATTCGCATCCTCCGTCTCCATACCCGCGGGACGGACGCAGTACGCGGAGTTCGAAGAGGTCCAGGAAAATGGATGCGTACAAAAGAAAAGAACTGTATCGCCTGCGGCGGACCGGTGCACCACCGGATCCTTTACGTGCCAGTATTGAGGATCAGAACCGATCAGGAGCGGTTCAACCGGTGCGTCCGCCAATTCGGCTGTCGTCGACGCAGAGAGGCGATCGATCGTCCAGACCCCCGTCCCCGGTTTCTTGAACGCTTCCAGACCTGCCGGATAGCTGAGGTTTCCCTTCTCCGTGGAGATGAAAAGTTCTACGCCTGTGGGAGTCCGATTCAGCGCAGTACCTTCGATCGAAACAACCGGCGATTCCTCGGTTGAGAGTGACTCCTTGGTTCGTGAAAAGACCTTGGTTACCTTGAAGCCGTCGTCCTCCGGCCATGCCGATTCGGCGCGAAAAACTGCAAACTCCAATCCCCTCGTCCCCGCCGCCGTCCCCGTTCGGGAATCACCCTCGTTTCGGTATCGGCCGCACACATACAGCGCACCGTCTTCTCCGATGATTGCGTTACCGCCACCAAACCAGTACCCGGGTCGACGCTCGTTCGGCTCAATCAGGACCCGCGCCGATCGTTGATCGATGAGCTTTTGCGTCAATCGAACCAGGCGTTCTTCAAATTGATCGTTCATCGAGAGTTTTCCTCCGTAACTGTGTGTAGTATTGCGTCCAGGTCAGCCGCCAACCGTTCCGGTAAACGCTCGGGCAGATAAGTGTACGCCTCAGGTTCAACGCTTATCCAGCCGCTGTAGCCGATCTGATCAAGCGCTTCGACCACCTCCGGCCAGTTCACATCACCTTCAAGAATGTGGTGAATTTCGCTGTGAAGTGTTGCTCCGTGGAGTCGGTACCGGGCATCCTTAAAATGTACCTGCACGATGCGGCGGTCCAGCGCACGAATCCAGTGTTCGGGATATCCGAAACCCATCCAGAGAACGTTTCCCACGTCCAGATATACCCCGATCCATTCGCTGTCTATTTCGTCGATCAGCGCTTTCCAGTCCCGAACGGAAACGGGAAATCGAGCCTCCACATTTTCAAATCCGATGCGCACCTGGATGTCACGTGCAAACTCAGCGACGGTATGCGCGAACTCCACAACGCGCTTCCAGTGGGTGTCGTAGCTCACACCGGGCGATCGCTCCCCGGGAACCACTAACAGTGCAGCGCCGCCCATAGCGGCGACCAACTCCAGCGCACGCCGGGTATGGTTCACAGCTTTTTTTCGTTCGCCCGGATCGTCGGAGGGAATCGTCCGCCACGGAACCCGTCCTCCGCGCATGCTGGGAATTGCCAGACCCAGTCCCTCACATATCGATCGCAACCTCTTCGCGTGTTGCATCGATTCGGGAAGATCGGTCTCCGGGTCAGGTATCGCCCCGGCAACGAAGGTTGGCTCGATGCCGTCGAAACCAGCCCGGGCAATCGCAGGAAGGGTGTGCTCGATATCGATACCTTCCCGTACAACGAGGGAGTAGCCCTTCAAGAACGATCGTCTATTGTCCGTCATGGGCAGTATTCCGTTCCGGTTCCAGGTCGTGGGCGTAATTCAGCGCGTCCAATACCGAGCGGATCCATCGGATGGACTCTTCCATGGCCGGTCCGCCCTGTGCGTCACATTCGAGACTCACCGCGCCGTGAAAATCGTTCTTCTTGAGAATTGCAAAGCACCTCTCAATATTGTCCGCATTGACACCGCCGCCGACAGCGGAATGGCTCATACCGATCCCCGACTGTTTACCGCGTCGATCGTCGGCCAGCTGTGGTGCCACATCTTTTACATGAACGTGGGATACCCGGTTGACGTGCCGTTGCAGGAAAGTAACGGGATCCTGTCCCGCTATGTAGACATTTCCGGTATCGAAGGTCATCCGTAACAACGGTGAATCGACGAAGTCAAGCATCTGCGCCATCCGATCGGGGTCGGAGGTGAAATACCCGTGCGTTTCGATGTTGATCACAATGTTGTAGCGTGTTGCGGCGTCGATAATCTCTGTGTAGCATCGCCGCATTGACTCCATTGCGTCGGCGTCGGAAAGACCTTCGGGTTGATAGAGTCCATCGGTCGTGTCCACCATCGGACAGCCGATCTGTGAAGCGTACCGGATCGTGTTCAGCACGTAGGGAAGCGCTATTGAAGGTCCGGTCTTTCCGGAAACAGGGAACGCCGCGTCAATCTGGGAGAGAGCGACGTTGTGCTGCGCCAGCAGGTCGACGATGTGGCCGGGATCTTCCCACGAAGCAATGTGCGGAAAGTATCCGAGGCCGTGCTGCCAGGTGACGCCGTCCACGAATCCACACTCAATACCGTGGACACCGTGTTTCCCGGCCCATTCTACCGCTCGCTGGAATGAATAGTAGGCGCTGTTGAAGGCGCCGGTATGAAAACCGATATTCAACATTCTTTCTCCTCGACGTAAGGTAGTATAGCTGATATTATTTGCTTGCTGCAAGCAAATATTTTGCCGGAGGCGTGTATGGCAGTCAAATTGGGTTTGAATATGGAGTTTTCGCGGCATGAGGACCTCTCGTTCCCTCGCGGTCTGGAGCTGGCGGCGGAGATCGGTTACCGATACGTGGAACCGATGGTACACACCGGGCGACAACTCCTGTCCGAGGGTGGCTTCTTCCACTCCATCTCCATGCTGGAGGACCCCAGGGAAATCAAAGAGATGTGTGAATCGCTGAGTCTCAAGATATGCGCCCTTTCGTCGCACGCCCAGCTGGTCAAGCCGGACGTGGCTGTGGACTACATCCGTACCGGAATCCGCTTCGCCGCCGAACTGGGCGCCCCGATCGTCGCTACTTCGGAGGGGTTTAAACGCTCCTGGACGTCGGAAGCGGAGGATTTCACACTCATTCGCTATTCTCTCACTATGGCAGCGCGCGACGCCGAACGACGAGGCATTCTCATTGGCCTGGAACCACACCACCAATACAGCGCATCCATCGAAGGGATGGACCGGCTTCTCTCACTGGTCGATTCGCCGGTAATCGGCGTGAACTTCGACACCGGCAATGCCTATCTGGGTGGCAAAAGCGACATCTACGAGTGGCTGGAGCACATCCTCCCCCGGCTGGTGCATGTTCACGCCAAGGATATCTCGCAGAGCCGGAGCCTCGCCGATCGCGGTCAGGTAACCGGTACGGCAGTCGGCTGCGCGTGCGGTGACGGAGTCGTCGACTGGCCCCGGGTCATTGATCTCTGCCGTCGCGCACCCCGTGACATCGTACTGACCGTCGAATGCGGTACCGTCGATGAGGCGCGACGAAGTCATGACTACCTGGCGCCTCTGGTGTCGGCATCGACGCAATAAAAACAGACGCAATAAAAACATTGACACCTGCCGGAGCCCGGTTTAAAGTTGTTTGCAGCAAGCAAAAAATAGTAGGAGGTATACTATGGGTAAGTTTGTTCGCATGGTGGTTCTCAGTCTCATCGTCACGATGACGATCGCATCCTTTTCCGTCTTCGCATCCGGTGCAACGGAGGCCGAAGATCAGACGTTCGAATGGCGGATCGGGCACGCAAACGCGCCGCTTGAAAACTCTGCGCTGCACGTGACGGCGACCAAGTTCGAAGAGCTGGTAGAGCAATACTCCGACGGCCGCATCCAGGTAGAGGTATATCCCTCGGCTCAGCTCGGTAACGACAAGGAGATGGCGGACTTGCTTGTCACCGGTGCGATCGATGGGCTTGTAACAAGCCTCAACCTGGTCACACAGTACGCACCACGCATGGATGCGTTCATCCTTCCGTATATGTTTGAAAAAAGTGAAAACTTTCGACAAGCGGCGTACGGCATGTGGGATGAGAACAATGAGTATCTGATTGATCGTGCAAATATGCGCTTCTTCACACTGTGGGATTCCGGTTTTCGCCACGTTATGTCGACAAAACCGGTCCGCAACCTTGAAGATCTTCGCCGTATGAAGTTCCGTGTTCCCCCCTCACCGGTAATGATCGCCATGGTCGAGAGCTGGGGGCACAGCCCGACGCCGGTGGAATGGAGTGAACTGTTCAACGCTGTACAGCTCGGCGTCGTAGACGCGTTTGAGGTTGATGACTCCGTATTGATTTCCGCACGCATGAACGAAGTCGTGAAGTACATCACCAACAACGATCACCAGCTTCAGGTCTCGTGTGGTGTTCTGAGCGAGGATAGCTACCAGGCGCTTCCGGACGATCTGAAAGAAGCGGTGGATCGCGCGTCGATGGAGACAATGCAGTACGCTATGGACAACGCCCAGAAGATCCTTGACGAGGCTATTGAGGTTTCCGTCGCCGAACACGGCTTACAGGTTCTGGGACCACCGGAAGACTATCCCGAATGGGCCAGACGAGCTCGGACCATCTGGCCGGACTTTTACGAGCGAATTGGAGACGGTGACCCTGCCGCCGGAGAAGCATACGTAGACAAGCTCTTCGCCGCAGCCGGCATGTAAGAAGGTCCGTAACTGTAGTTTTTCATGTACACTCCCTGACCATTCGCGTGGTGGGGAGTGTTAAAATTCAGAGGAGGTTGCATGCGCCACGTGTTGCGGATCTTAGACGAGCGCTTTGAGGAAATCATCGGTGTAATCATGCTGGCTACCTGTCTTACACTGATATTTATCGGAGTCGTAATGCGCCTCACCATCCGCAGCGGCCTGCCGTGGCAGGAGGAGCTATCCCGGATTCTCTACGTCCTCGTTGTTTACGTCGGAGCCAGCTACGGCATGAAAAGTGAAGACCACATTCGGATTACATTCATCCGCGACATGCTGCCGCCGTTGTGGCGAAAGGCACTGGAAATCATGACCGATGTAATATGGGTTGGTTTTAACGTCGTCGTCATCATCATTTCATTGCAGATTTACCCGAAACTACAACGTTTTATCGGCGAAAGCGCCATTCTGGAAATTCCGCTTCACTACATTTTTCTGACAGTCCCCATCGGGTTTTTTTTGGTTACGTTCCGACTCATACAGAGATACGTCCATACGTATTCATCCGGACGACCGGAAACGGAGGCGTAGTATGTGGATTGCTGTCGTTCTGATCGTCCTCCTGCTGTCCGGTCTACCCATCTATGTCTGTCTCGGTCTGACGGCGCTCATCTTTTTTTATACCGGTGGTACCGTCCTGCACACGATGGTAACCAGCCTCTATTACGGCGTAGATCAGTATCCCCTGATTGCCGTAACCGGTTTTCTCATGGTTGCCAGCCTCTTTGAGCAAGCCGGTATCACGGAAGCGCTCATAACGATGGTGAGGCGCTTTATGGCGTCATTCAAGTCGGGGTTGGCGGTCATCACAATAGTAAGTTGTGCAATTTTCGCCGCCGTTACCGGTTCAGGTCCGGCGACGGTAGCTACCATCGGCGGTCTCATGATTCCCGCGATGATCCAGGCCGGGTACACGCGTAAGTTCGCCGGCGCGGTCGCGAGTTCCGGCGGCGCCCTCGGTATCCTGATCCCACCGAGTAACCCGTTTCTGATGTACGGTATTATCGCATCTCAGTCAATTGCCGCTCTCTTTCTGGCAGGGGTTATCCCCGGTTTACTCATGGCGGTTGCCCTCTCTGTAACCAGCTCGCTGCTACTCAGATATTTCCCCGAGTACGCGATGTCCGGCAAAGAGGAAAAACGCGAAGTGTACGGAAAGCTGACGTTCAGAGAGGCGGTGAAAACGATCTGGGACGCGAAGTGGGCACTCTTTGCGATCACTCTCCTCCTGGGTGGCATCTACGCCGGTTTTTTTACACCAACCGAAGCGGCCGAAGTCACCATTTTTTACAGTATCTTCATTGGACTCTTTGTGACGAAAAAAATGGCACTATCCGACCTCTATGTCGCGTTAAAGAACACACTCCGGCTTACGGGAACGTTGATAATTCTCGTTGCTGCGGGCTTCGCTTTCGCCCGCCTGCTCACACTGGAAGGAATTCCCCAGGCACTCGGGCGGAGTGTGACAGCT
>CAZCAE010000059.1:0-18906 GCA_964496635.1 uncultured Spirochaeta sp. | reverse complement strand
CAAGTTTGGGAAACCTCGCGTGGAAAGTCGGGGAAACTCCTGTTGGCGGGGAACAGTAGACGGCTTTCAAACGTAACGATGGCATAGCGGTAGGATATCACCAAAACGATCGGGCCGACAATCGTTTCTTTTTATCCCTTACACGCAAATCGAGCTCGCTACTGATGAACCGCCCCGGGTTCAACCGAGCAATCGAATTCGTCGAGCTCCCGAGAACTCCGAAATTTTTGATGCAAAATAGTGTAGACACACCGTTGCCGCTTGTTTGGGTGACGTTTTCGGCGAATCTGACGATTCGCCTGTCACTCTTACTCAAGAGAAAGGCCCCGTCTCTCGAGACGGAAAAACGCTTCGCGTTTTCCTTACCCCGGACCCGATTCGAACGGTGTCGGTGCGTTCCAGTTGGTACGCACCTCATGTGACCTGCTGGTCGTCGTGACGCCATCCATGGCTGCTCCGACTTTACGACATCCTGTCGATGACGAAGGAGGCGGCAAGTCTATCTATATTGGACATTTAGAGCTTGTACGAGGCGGGAAACGGCGGGCAAAAGGCCATTTCTTCATATAGGTCATATAGCTTGCGGCAAAGTGGTGTAAATCTGGTGTAAGTGAGGGAGGGGCCCCGTACGCTGCGGTTTATGTGCCGAGAAACACGTCTACATCGACATCAGCTTGTTTGAGAATCGCGCGTAGCGTACCTTCGGGAAGATCACCGGGATGGTTGGGGATTGTTGTTCGCTTTCTCGTTTCCGGGCTCCACCAGATTTCATGGCTGCCACGGGCTGTTCGATCGAATTGAAAACCGAGTTTCCGGAGTCTTTTGGTGATGTCGCGATACGAAAAACCAGCCAGGCGGCCCATCAGGCGGTAACGGCTATGTCAAGGTCGATCTCCGGACCCATCCGTCGTAACCCTTCCGGGAGAGGGTCGCCGTGTTCCTGATATGACTCGAGTAAGCGTCTGGCAACGTCATGAGCAATTTCCAGTGCTTCCTCTATGGTACGGCCTTGGGCTACGAGCCCGGGCATCCCGTCGGAGGTTGCGAGAAACTGCCCGTTTTCCACCTCTTCGATATGGACGCGAAAAGAATATTGATCTGCCATAGGCATAACAATACAGGTTTTCATCCTGGATGGGTATATCTTGAGAAGTTGTCAACGGCGGACGAAAATCACACACTCCGCCGGATTTCGGCGAATCTGACGATTCGCCTGTCACTCGTTCAGTAGAGACGAGCATCTTCTCTCGAGACGGAAAAACGCTTCGCGTTTTTCTTACCCCGGGCCCGATTCGAACGGTGTCGGGATCGTTCCTCAGCACTCCGCGCTTCCGGTACGACCCGTATGTGACCTGCTGCTTAGGAGGCGGTAATCCTATCTATATTGGACATTTAGGGCCTGTGTGACGGCGAAAACGTGGCCGAAGAGGGCGATTCTGCATATACGTCATATGGCTTGCGGTAAATTTGAGGTAATTCGGGGAGAGGATGACGATCGCTATCTACCGCCTCACGTTCCCAGGACATCATCCTCTCTAACGTTGAGATGAACGGAAAAATGAAAGCTGTTTAACCAGAACAATACTCGGCAACCGTTGAAAACCGCAATCGTTCGGCAGTACTATAAAAACGAGGGGATTCCGGTGCCAACAGTACTGTTCCTGAAAGGCTGGCGGTTCTTTTTCTATTCCAATGAGGGGAACGAACCGCCTCATATCCACGTAATGAAAGCTGAAGCCGAGGGAAAGTTCTGGTTGGATTACGATCGTTATGACGTGCCCGCTGCATTCACCCACAACCTGTCCCCAGCGGATCTCCGGTTTATACGAAGGACGTTGTTGGAACATTTCGATGAATTCATTGAAGCGTGGAACGATGCTCAAGGAGTGCAATCTGATGATTGAGACGAAACATCGAGTTACAATAGAGTCTGTCAGCGAAGATCGATTAACGCTTCGAATCGATGGAATAGTTGTTTCTGCCGAATGGAGGGAGCTTTCGGAGCGGCTCGCAAAGGCCCCTCGGGTTGCTCGTGAGTCGATCGTGATAAGCCCCGCGGGCTACGGACTACACTGGCCTCTGGTTGACGAGGATCTCTCGGTCGATGGCATCCTCAGGGACTTTGGGACGTAGTATCATCGAGCGCAACTGTGATCAGTTCCACCTATGAACCGCCCCAGGTTCAACAGGGCATTCGAATCGTGGGTGCGTAAGAGCTGTTTGTGTCGTCCGATTGTCGCATCCAGGTGTCTTTCGGGTCTCAACCGAGACGGGTGTCCCTGTTTGCCCACAGGCCAATTTGAACTCTCCAGAATATTTGAGAAAAATTCGAGGGGCTCTATCGGACAAGGCGAAAGCATCTGCTTTCGCCGACACAGAAGTTACGCTTTCGCCTGCCGCGCTTCGGGTATAGGTGAGCGTCTTCCATGAGACGGAAAAATGCTGACGCATTTCTCCGTAATTACCCCGGGCCCGATTCGAACGGTGTCGGGATCGTTCCTAAGCGCTCCGCGCTTCCGGTACGACCCGTATGTGACCTGCTGCTTAGGAGGCGGTAATTCTATCTATATTGGACATTTAGAGCTTGTATGAAGCCGAAAACCGGTGCCAAACGGCCACTTCTTCATATACATCATATGGCTTGCGGCAGACTGCGGCAAATTTGAGGTAAGTCGGGTCGGTGTTTCGATGACTGTGGTCAACTGAGACGGATGGCTCGGTCAAGGGGACATGCGGGAACGTTCACTCTGGTGTCGTTGTATAATCAGCGGCGCACCAAGCTGAACAAGTATTTACGCATCGTTCGAAGTATAATACCGTAATATTATTCCCCGTGGAGGAGAAGGTTTTTGTCCGAACAAATAGCTCAGACAAACGAAGACCCCGTCTTGTCGGCATTTCTCGGAATCCTTCGCGACAAGTTGGGAGTACGTCTCCGCGAAGTCTGGTTGTTCGGCTCCCGCGCGCGAGGCGATTATACCGATAACTCTGATTACGATGTATTGGTTGTTGCCGAAGGTGAGCTACAAGAAACTCGGTCGATAGTAGCTGACACGGATTATCGCATCCTCTCAACCTACAACGAACTGATCGGGGCGATCGTGTATACGCCGGAAATCTGGCAAAGAAGCAAACATGGCCCCTTGGGAATGAACGTCCGCGCCGAGGGTAGGCAAATCGCGTGAAACAGATCGCTGGATCGAAACTGAATGAAGTGCACGATCTGTGGGCATTGGTATTGGAGAAACGAGCGGCTGCGAGAATGCTTTTGCGAGAGCGGTTTCTAAACGATAGCCTATCCAGATTCTATTAGCACGGGATTTGGAATACCTCTTCGAGTCCAGGCAGTCGGGAGATTACGACTACCACATCGCGTTTGACGAAGCCGAAGCAGAAAACGGAATCGGAAAGCTGGATTCGATTCTTGAGGCGATCCGTGCTCACGCAGAAACGCGTTTTGGCATATCTTTACGACCAATAGACTAAGGGTTTTCGGAGCGGATCGGTATATCCGTTGATCCATTGCGAAACTGGGAGCAGGGCCGTTGGTATCCGACCGGAACAGCTCGGGCGCTCCCGCGCATCATCGACAAAGCACCTGAAGTTACGGTTTTGGTCCTGCAGCGGTATTTTTAAGATGGCACAATCGACCCATTCGGACCCGCTACCGCCGCGTCGTCTACCAAACCAAAGCAACCGCCAGCGAAATCTCTAAAAATTGTTGATGTAAATTTGGTGTGAGTTTCCGCCCGGTATGCATGAGAATACGTTCCCGCCTGCCGCTCGTTCCGTTCAGTAAAGCGTTTCTCACATAGTCGGAAAAACGCTTCGCGTTTTTCTTACCCCGGACGCGATTCGAACGGTGTCGGGATCGTTCCTCGGCTACGCCTGCGGTACGACCCTTATGTGACCTGCTGCTTAGGAGGCGGTCATTCTACCTATATTGGACATTTGGAGTCCGTATGAGGCGAAATTCTGCTCCAAAGGGTCGATTTCTTCATATACGTCGATGGAAAGTGGTGTAATTCTGGTGTAAGTCGGGGACGGCGGTTTTGGCGATCGTGTTCAACTGGAACGACGAGCTCGGTTGGGACTTTGGCGACTACTCGGAAGCGGTCTCGGATTGTTCGTCGCCTCCTTGCAGGCTTTTGAGCTGCTCAGCCAAACTCGGAATTTCGTTGTGAAGAACGTTCACAACGATGTTGAAGTTGATGCCCATGTAATCGTGAATAAGTCGATTTCTCAACGCGATGATTCTTCGCCACGGAATCGTATCGTGTCTTGCACGGAAATCGGTATAGATTTTTGACGCAGCTTCACCGATGATCTCGAGGCTTCGAACAGCAGCCCTGGATTGGACAGGATCGTTTCGAAGCGAAGTTCCGTCTGAAAACCGCGGTAGTGATTGGAGAAACTCTATCTCGTCATGTATGTGGCGAAGAAAGATCTCATGCGATTTCGGCATGAATAGCTTCCTTCTGCACTGATGCAGAAAGGTACGGGCTCAGTCCGTTGACGGTCACCAGATCCACCTGCGAGTCGAAACGCGCATCAAGAAGATCTGCAACGTTCATGAGGTTGTCGAAGGACTCTGCATCTGGATCGAAGTCGATCAATATATCGATATCGCTGGTACTGTCCGCGTCATTTCGCGCTACCGATCCGAATAATGCGACATCTCGTACTCCGTAGGTCCGGAGCTGAGGGAGGCTCTCTTTCAATATCTGTAACGCCTGATCCCGGTTCACAAGATGAGGATACCACGGTTAACCATGGCGGTGAATAGGTGGCGGACCACGTCGGTGGACAATCATACCACGTTCATCAAGGTCGGGTTTTTCAACACATATGGTCCGATCGGTTCAAGGAACGTATAGCTACCGTCCGCCAAATCTCCAGAAATATCGACTCGCTCGTCCTGAAGCCGGATATCGTGATTCGAGAGATTACTCGCCCGCTCTATTCGAGCTGCCTCTGGTCAGAGGGGAGAGCAAAACTCGCAACGCACCTGCGAATCCTTGGCGCGCCTTCGTGACCGGCATACCCTCGAGGACCTCGACGTAGAAGCCCCTTGCTGTGGCGAGGATCGACCGAACCGACTCGTCTTCGACCTCGATCCCCGAGATCTCTTTCGCCGCGTGCTTCATGTACGCTACCCACTTTGAGACGTTCCCGTGTCGAAACGTCTCGTAGCGCTCCGATTCGCGGGCGGCAACGGACACGAGCTCGAAGTAGAACCCGAGAGTCCTCGTTCCGCGATCACCCCGTGGAGCCTGGGAAGGAGCCTTCTACGATGCTCTTCACGCCCCTGCCTCCGCGCGCTCATGCGGAATCAGTGATTCGCTGCAAAAACCGGGAAAGAGCCTCTCTTAACTGCGTGAGACCAGGTTCCTCGTATGGGAAGTGGCCGGCTCCCTCGAGCACGACCAACTCCTTTTCTCCGGCGATCCGGTTGTAAAAGCCCTTACTGAGTTCGAGCGGTGTCCACGGATCGAGTCCGGGATGGGCGAGCAAGACCGGGCACGAGTCAAAATGCTCCGGTTCCTTCTCGGGTTTCATCTGCATCAAGGATCGCATGAAGCGAAAACTCATCATGCCTCCGCCGGCGAGCGGATCGGTAGCGAAGACCTTGCTGAACTCCGGATCGTTGGTGATGTACTTCATCTTCGCGACGAAGCGGATGGGAAGTGCCATGTGGTCGGTGATGAACCAGAGCGCCTGCGCGAGCGCCCCACCGACGCGGCTTAGAAAGAGGTTGGCCGAGATGGCGTCGCGTACGGCCAGTGAGCGCACATCCGCGAGGGTTGTGGCGATAAGGCCGCGAACGCGTGGATTGCGGGCAGCTACCAGATAGGCGAGCATTCCGCCAATGCTGAGGCCAAAGACCACGACGGGACGAGCGTCGTGGTCATGCTCACGGTTGACGATATCCGAGGCGATGCTGCACCACACGTCGTAGGTAGCGCGGGACCGTTTCCCGTATCGAGTTAATCCGTAGCCCGGCATATCTGGGGCGATTACCTCGTAGCCCATGCGGTAGAGTAGGGCAGCGAACGGCAGGAGTACTCGACCGTTTCCGCCGCCTCCGTGCAGTAAAAGAACCTTCACCCGGGCATCGGGGTTCTCGAGACGATCGATGTGGACTTCTGCGTCCTCCAACTTTAGCCACTCTTCTGTGGGGATTGTCTCTGCCGAGTATCGGAGCGCTTCGGGAAGGAAACGCTGGTAGCGATGCCACTCGACTCGCTCGAGGTACGAATTGTTATTGTTCGTGTCCATGTCAATAATGTAACACATGTTACAGACAGTGGTAGGTTTCAGCGGAATATCCATGGATCACCGACGCCGAAAGCGTATGCTTTCGCCTGTCACTCGTTCAGTAGAGACGAGCATCTTCTCTCGAGACGGATAACGTCGGGACGCTATCGGTGTTTCTGACGAAACACCTGTCGCGCTTCCAGTAGACGTCAGTCATTCTCTCTCGAGTCGTCGAATGCTTCGCATTCGCCTTACTGTCGTCAAATGCTGCGCATTCGCCTTACTGTCGTCAAATGCTGCGCATTCGCCTTACCCCGGACGCGATTCGAACGCGTGACCTGCTGCTTAGGAGGCAGCCGCTCTATCCTGCTGAGCTACCGGGGCGTGTGTCGGTCGACGGTCTTAACTTAGACGATTGGGAATTCCCGGTCAATCCCCGCTCACTCGTTATCCGGCCGTTCAGTCATTGGGCCTCCTTCAGGGTATACCCGTCGTCGGGGCGGTAGGCTATGCGAACCTCCGTCCCGATGGGAAACCGTCGTGTATCGGTGACGATCAGTTCGTCGGCGTCTGTTCTGCACCCGTACCGATGCACCGCTCCCAGAAACTGGTGCGTTTCTACCGTACCCGTCTTCACCACGGCCGCCGCCGGTACCGTGTCATTGGGTCCCAGAAGGCTCATCTGCTCCGGCCGCAGCATCAGGGTTGAATCTACGAAGTTTGCCTCGCCGACAAAGGAAGCCACAAAGGCGTTCCGGGGTGATCGGTACAGCGTCTCGACTTCGTCGTACTGAACGATGGATCCGTTGTTGAGCACGGCCACCCGATCCGAGATTGCCAGCGCTTCCTGTCTGCTGTGGGTGACGAAGACGACGGTGATTCCCAGGCGTTTCTGCAGTCGGACGATCTCGTCGCGGAGGTCGCGCCTGAGCACTTCGTCGATAGACGAGAAGGGTTCATCCAGGAGCAGAAGTACCGGGTCTACCGCCAGAGCGCGGGCAATGGCGACGCGCTGGCGTTCGCCTCCGGAAAGGGTGGCAATATCCCGGTCTTCGTATCCCGGCAGGTCTACCAGATCCAGAAGCTCCCCCACCTTGGCTTCTGTTTCCGCAGCGGGACGCCGGCGGACGCGCAGTCCGTACCCGACGTTTGCCTCAACGGTCATATGGGGAAAGAGGGTGTAGTCCTGGAAGACGTACCCGATCTGCCGCTGCGCCGGGCTGAGATTGGTGACGTCCCGGTCGTTGATCATGATGCTCCCGCTGTCGGGGTGTTCGAAACCGGCTATCAGCCGCAGCGTTGTGGTTTTGCCGCTGCCGCTGGGTCCAAGAATCGAAACCAGTTCACCTTCCGCGACAGAAAAATCGATGGACATATCGAATTCCGGATAGGACTTGCGAACATTCTGAAACTGAATCATCTTTCGATGCTCCTTTTGGCAGGGATGTTGTGTCGATGATCCAGAAGAGAACGAGACAGACGGCTATGTAGAGCACCGCCATTGCCAGAGCCAGATCGAAGCTTCTGAATCCAATGAGTCGATAGATTGCTACCGGAAAGGTGGCTACCCGTCCCCGTCCAACCGCCATAACCACGGTGAGATCGGCAAAGGGGAGGGCGAGGGCGTACGCGTAGGCGTTGTACATGGTGCGCCGCAGCAGTGGCAGCTCAATATCCTTCAGTATGCGCAGCCTCCGCGCTCCGAGTATTTCCGCTGAATGTACGATCCGGTCGCTGAGTTCTTCTACTCCGGACCGGATAATGCGAAAGACCAGCGGAAAGGCGACAAAGAACTGTCCGATTATGATCAGTACTATCGGCGGAACGATGTCCTGCCACAGAAGACGCAAACCGAGCCCTACGGTAACCAGCGACATGGCTATAGGAATCTGCAGGGCGCTGTCAATCCAGGAGTGGCCGCCGCCGCGCAGGCTCAGGGCTGCTGCTGCGGCGACGGCGAAGGTAACGGTTCCGCTGGCTGCGGCGATGAGAAAGCTTCGACTGACGACGCCGACGACGGAGCTCCGGAGGATGCTCTCTACGTTGCGATCTGCCGCTCCCGGTACAAAGAGCTGTCGGAAGTTTTCCAGGCCCAGGGACCCGGAACTGTCGGTAAATGCCCGAACTACCATGGTGGTAATGGGACCCAGAACGAAGTTCAATAATATGAAGATATAGATAATCAGTGCGGTCCGGTGGATTACCGGGGCGGAACGGAGGGGCGGCAGTTCTTCGTTGATATCCACCGAACCGGCGCGGGACCACTGGATGGCGCGGCTGCTGAAGACGATAAAAAGTCCGGAAAAGAGGATCTGCAGAAAGGCGTAGACTGCCGCTGCCGTTATGTCCAGGTTGATGAACATTTCACGGTAGATGGCAACTTCAAAGGTGGCGTATGAGATACCGCCGAAGACGAGAACGACGCCGAAACTGAGAAACGAGTATATAAAAACCAGAATGAAGCTGGTAAATATGGACGGCAGCAGCAGCGGCAGCGTTACCCGAAAAAAGACGCCTGTTGAAGAGTCGCCCAGGCTTTCGGCGCTTTCCCGGAACCGTCTGTCTATGCCGGTCCACGCGGTAGAAATTGTCCTGATAGCGAGCGAAAAATTGTAGTAGACGTGGGCCAGAATGATTCCCCGAAAATTGTAGACCATGTTGTAGTTGGTTCCCAGCAGGCGGTTAATGAGGCCGCTTTTGCCGTAAAAGCCGATCATTGCCACCACAACGATAATGCTGGGCAGTACAAAGGGGAGCAGTGACAGAGAATAGACGATTCGCCGGCCCGGAAAGGTATAGTGCGCCACCAGATACGCTCCCGGCAGCGCTACCAGAATGGCTGCCAGTGCCGAGAGTGTTGCCTGCGTTACGGTAAAGGAAATGACCGAACGGGCCTGTCGGGAGCGCAGGATATCGAGAACGGTTGATCCGAATTCCCGTCCGGTTGTTCCTGTGGCAGCCCGATAAAAGACAGAACCCACCGGTGCGAGGAAAAATAACAGAAAGAAGACGGCCAGCCCTCCGAAGAGGGCCGCCTTTTGGACGGAGAGAGTCCTCACCGCATTACCGCTTCCCATTCGTTCAGCCAGCGGTCGAAGTTGGCGTCTACCCGTTCTGTCTCCATGAAAACGGTCTGTGTCGGCCGGTCAACTTTGGTGAAGGCATCCGGAAGTTCGACGCCCTCCCGTACGGGAAACATGAACTGGTTCATTGCGATTTCTCTCTGGAATTCTTCCGACAGAATGTAGTCCACAGCCCGTTGTGCGTGTTCAACGTTGGTGGCATCGGCAAGGATACCCATCACCTCAATCTGGGCGTAGCCGGTGCCGTCCAGGACGAGGTTCCGATACCGGTCGGTATCTTCGAAGGCGATGTGGTAGGCCGGGCTCGTCTCATAGGAGAGGACGATCGGCGCCTCACCCTGGGAGTAGAGACCGTACCCCTCTGACCATCCGGCGGTAATGGTGAGAATATTGGGCTGCAACTGCTGCCAGTACTCCAGGTAGTCCTCTTCGCCGAACTGGTCCACCGTGAGAAGGAGAAAATTGCGACCCGGTGACGACGTTGCCGGATTCATGAGTACGATGGATTCCCGCAGGCGCGGGTCAAGGAGTTCCTCCCACGTCCGGGGCGGGTCCGGCAGCATCTGGCTGTCGTAGTTGAGAACCACGTTGCCGTAATCAAACGGCACAAGCCGGAAGCTGTCATCCAGAATCAGTTCCGGTATGACCGACTCGATCCCGGCGGGACGATAGGGCTGAAAGAGTTCCGCCTCCAGGGCCCGGCCGATGTAGGTGTTGTCCAGACCGATGACGAGATCTGCGGCACCTTCGCCGCGGGTCAATGTCAGCTCGTTGTAGAGGCCGCCGGTGTCCTGCAATCGCTCCACGGTGACTGTTACCCCGTACTCGCCGTCCATGTGGTCAGAGATGAGCGTCTCCAGCCCTTCAGGGAACGCATCGTAGGTGAAGACGGTCAGATTCCCCCTGTCGGCGGCGGCAGCCCCGGTGTCGCCCGTTGCCTCCTCCTGAGAACTATCTCCCCCGCAGGAAACAAGCGCGATGAGAACAAGTGCCACGACGAAGCCCTGGACGGACAACCGATGCGACACGTGCTGATGAAACCTGGAAAACCTGGAAAACATAAAAAACCTCCCGGAATTGTAGTTCCGAGGTGGTTACGAGACTGAGTATGGCACTGAAACAGGCCACGGCAGGTTCCCTACGCCGGCATTATCCGGATCAGGTCTGCGGGTGTGATCTCAGCCTTTCGTAACGAAAAGCACCCCGATGCAACCAAGGTACTAAGGCGAGTTTGTGGTGTCAACACGCGGTATTGAAACCCTGAAAATTTCGTGTCATCAAACACCCGCAGGCGTCGGCCGGAACGGCAAATGTTCAGAATCAGCCGGACCTGTTTCGACTGCAACCACTTATCCGCCAGTACGTAACGGTCGTGCTCAATACCCGGAGAGCGAATTGTTTCCGCCAGAAACTGCTCGGACGCGCCGTTCCCGTATACTTCGGCGGTGTCAAACCAGTTTATTCCACTACAACAATGATGTGAAAAGATGTAGCAACGTGGTAGAATAGTCCGTACATTCAGGCCTGAGGAGGATGAACATGAATAAAAAGACTGCGGTTCTTGCGGTTCTGGCAGTGTTGATTGCCGGAACGCCGGTATTTGGACAGGATGAGTTTTCACTGGACGATTTCAAAGGGGGTTTTGAGACCTTTTCTGAAGAGTTTGCCAAGTCTCTGCCGATGAACTCTACTATCGGTTTGAACTGGTCCGATGCGTACATTGGACAGTTGCTTGCGGTGCCGCCCAACTTCGGCATTGGTGTGACCAGTGGCGTCACTACCATTCCATTGACGGTATTTACGGACCTGGTGGACGATCTGGGGGTGGATACCTCCGGCGGTATTGACGAGTTCAGTGGTGCTGGACTCCCTCTGCCGGGCTACGCGGTAGACGCCCGGGTGGGCGGATTTATCCTGCCCTTTGATGTCGGCTTGAAGGTCGGTATAATGCCGGATCTGAAGCTTGGTGATGTTGAACTGGAATACTCAAATATCGGTTTCGACGTCCGCTATGCAGTGCTGGACGGCGGTCTTTTGCCGAAGCTGTCTGTCGGTGTGGGATATAACTACCTGAGTGGTCGTGTTGTGACCCCGCTGGGGCTGGGCGATACCGAGATCGGGAATGTTGATTATGATGGTGCGACCTACACTCTGGTACTGTCTGATCCCGACCTGGAATTTGGCTGGGAGGCAAACGTCTTTGATTTCAAGGCGCAGGTGAGCAAGGGCTTCCTGATTGTTGAACCGCACTTTGGTCTTGGCGCTACCGTCGGCACTGCCTCCACCCGGACCGGTTTGACTACCGATATTACCGTGACCGGCGGAAATGATGGTAACGGTGACGGCCTTGATCCCGACGACATCGGCAGAGTCGCCGGTATTGATATTGAAAACAAGGGTATTATCCTGGAGTCTTCAGTCAGTCCCGTGACCTTTCGGGTATTTGCCGGTTCATCTTTGAACCTCTTGCTCTTTCGCATTGATCTGGGGCTCATGTACAACCTGAACTCCGGCTCTTTCGGCGGCACCCTGGGGGCACGGTTCCAGCTGTAAACGTAGTGTTGAAAGCGGGCGCACCGCCCTAAAGCGGTGTAACGGCACCTTTCGGGAAACGTGTATGTGTACACATCAACCCCGGGAGGTGCTTTTTTCGTATGCTTCGATGGCTGCAACCATGGCGGGCGGCTTTTCCTGTGAACGGTAGTCAATTTCTATCACAATCTTCTTGACACATAATCAATTTGCAATTACTGTTTCGGTGTACTAAGTAAGTAATACACTAATACAGAAGGATGCAAGCATGTTACGAATACGCGATGTGAGGTTTGCCTACCCCCGACAGGCGCCTCTGTTTCAGGATCTCGACTTCCGGGTGTCTCCGGGAGAGGTGATTGGTCTGTTGGGCAAGAACGGTGCCGGCAAGACGTCATTGTTGAAGATTGGAACGGGACTGCTCTTTCCACAGGCAGGGGAGGTGAATCTTTTTGACGGACCCGCCGCGTTGCGACGTCCCGAGGTTCTTGCCCGAATTGCCTACGTTCCGGAGCAGTTTGAGGTTCCGCCGGTGCATGTACGGGAGTATGTTGCCTACCAGTCGGGGTATTTCTCCCGATTTGACGGCGAACTGATGGAGCACTATCTGCAGCGTTTTGAAATCACCGGGAACGAAATGCTTACGAAGCTCTCTTTTGGACAGCAGAAGAAGGTTCTGCTTGCCTTTGCCCTGGCCGGGATGGCGGACCTGGTTATTCTTGATGAACCCACAAATGGACTGGACATTCCCTCAAAGCAGGTCTTTCGGCAGCTGGTGGCGGAAGCGTCGGACGACCGAAGAGCGTTCGTTATTTCTACCCATCAGGTTCGGGATGTGGAAAATCTGATTGACCCGATTGTTGTGCTGGACGGTGGCCGGGTCGTCTTTCAGGCGGACCTTGCCGGAATTCAGGAGAACTTTGAGATGCGGCGTTTTGAGTCTGAAGCCGAAGCTGTCGAAGCCGGTGCCCTCGCTGCAGATACCCGCCTGGGCAGTTCTATTGCCCTCGTCCCGCGCAACGGAGCCGGCGAGTCGACAGGTGGCGGTGTAGATCTGGAGCTGTTCTTCCAGGCGGCTATATCACATCCCCGGGAGATGCAGACTCTCTGTGGAGGTGCCGCATGAACCGTGTTGCACACGTTTTTCGTCACGAGGTGTACCAACAGCTGCGAACTGTCATGATCACCTCCGGCGCCGTCGCGGGGACGATACTCCTTTTTTCGCTGCTCAACTGGGTGGGTGGTCTTGATGTTGTCAATCTCTGGCCTGCCTACGGCCCGGTCATGGTTGTCCTGGGGCTTCTGACCACCTCCCGTTCCTTTTCCGAGTTGAAGTCGCCGGGGCGACGAATCGAATACCTGCTGCGTCCGGCCACAACGTGGGAAAAGGTGCTGGGCAAATTGTTTGTGTCGACGGTCGTTATCTGGCTGGCCGTAACGGCGGCATTTGTTATCGCTACCGTGCTGGGAGTTGCGCTCTTTCTTCTGCTTGGTGGTGGACTGCCGGTGGGTGAGGTCTTTCAAAAGGCGTTCTTTCAGGGCGAGTGGATAGTCCTGGCCGGTGAAACCTTCCTGAACTACCTTCCCCTGCAGGCGGTCTTTTTCTTCGGGGCGGTCTACTTCCGGGGACAGGCGGCGGGAAAGACGCTGCTCTCTGCGGTGGGTTGGATATCCAGTTACGTTTTCATTGCGGTAGTTTCGGCACGCCTTGTGTTTCACCGCTATTTCGCCGGACTGGTACCCCACAGCGGCTCCCGACGATTCGGTAGAATTGAAGGGCCGTTGACCCATGCCGATATAGACGGCGCCATGTGGCGGGAAATTGCACCGTTTTACCTTCAGAATCCGGAGTCGTTGCGGATGGTCCTTTCTGTGTTGCTGGTTATCGTCTTCTGGTCGCTGACGATTCTACGCCTCCGTGAAACGGAGGCGTGACGTGCGGTTTGATGAGGGACGATCCATATACCAGCAGATCGTGGAGTACGTTCGGGATCGCATTCTGCGGGGACACTGGGAAGAGGACGCGCGGCTGCCGGCGGTGCGGGAGCTGGCGGTGGAGCTGGGTGTAAACCCGAATACCGTGCAGCGCAGCTACAGCACCCTTCAGGATGAACAGCTTATCTACAACCGTCGTGGAGTAGGCTACTTTGTCGCTTCCGGCGCCCGGGAACGGTCGCGGAGTCGGAGAAGAAAATGGTTCGAGGCGGAGGTGTTGCCCCGTGTTTTCGAGACGATGGATGACATCGGATACACGGCGGAAGAACTTGTTGAAGCGCGGAGACTCTGGTCTTCAAAGGGAAGGAAAAAACGATGAAACGATATACGAATACTATTCTGCTTGCGATGTACGGGGCGGGGGCGCTACTCATCGTTGTGACGCTAGTGATCATTCGGTTTCGCCTGGACCGTGTGATTGAACTTACGGTCTGATGGGTGTACCGTAGCGTTGTTATGAAACACGCACGTCCGAATGCCCGTACAGTCGTTGCGGGACTGGTTATGGTTGGTTTGCTGGTTGTCGTGTCGGTTGCCCCGGTCGCCTCGCTGGACTGGGATGGTCGCTCCGTGGTGCACAGCCAGCAGTTGGGTACCAGTCTCAATCCGGTAGGGTTGAGTCTTTCCAGCCGCCTTTCTCTGTCGGTACCGCTGTACCGCAATCTGGAAGGTAATCTCTGGGATCCCGCCAAGGTTGAGATAGGGGTCATAAACAGAATCACCCCGGCCTTTGATGATTTTGGGGGTGAGCTCTATTTTGAACCGATAGCCGTTGCAGACGTCCGGGCGCGATTTGTCGTCCGTCAGATGTTTGACGCCCTCGGGAACGGTTATGCTCCCCTGGAGGGGCCCGACGTGAACTACGGTCCCGCAGCAGATCTTGAGAGGGATACCCGCGCCGGCACGATGGTGGAGATCTCTCCCCGTTTCAAGATTGCCGCCGGCCCTGTTGTCGCATTCAACCAGGCCACCTTCCGCCGGGTCGAGATGACCGAAAAAAGCGGCGAATCCGGCTGGTTCTACGAACCCCTTGGAGACGTTGCCCAGGAAAACGGTGACTGGCAGCTGGGAAACAGCGCAGTCGTCCTCTGGGATACACCTCTGGCTCAGGGGCCCCGGCAGATCCTTTTCGGCCTCGATTACTCTCTCATGTCCGTCGACTTTGACAACCCGGAATGGCAGCGCGTTTCTCTCATGGGCGTGTGGAGCGCTCCGGACCTCTTCAGCGAGAATGGCCCGGCTTTCAGTCTCGTCGGTATCGTTGGTGCCCAATTGGAACATCGCTATTATGATCTGGCCGACGGTGAACCTTACCTGGCCGTGCAGGCCGGGGTCACCTGGAATTACTGATGCACGGTGCGAAGATCGACGCGATCTGGTCTGACGGTTTGGCTCCGACGGACTATTTCGGCTCATTGAAGAACTATCGGCACATGGTTATGGAGCTGGTGGCCGACGCGACGGTGTCGGCGGCCGACCGGGACCGTCTGACGGAGGTGTTGAAGTGTATCGCCCCGAACGGCGCCGGTAGCGCCAATCTGCGGGTTGTGATACTCACGGAAGACTGGTGTGGTGACAGCGCCACGACGCTTCCATATATAACAAACCTCTTTGCGTCGGTCGGCGTGGAGGCGCGGATTTTTCGGCAAAGCGTCTTCACCGCGTTGAAGGGGTGGTACGAAGAGGACGGAACGGACCACATTCCGGTGGTTTCGGTTCTGTCCGGCGCTGCCCCGCCACAGGAGCTTTTTCGCTGGGTTGAACGCCCGGCGGCGGCCCACCGGAAGGTGGAGGAATGGCTTGCGGAGCACCCGCGGATGCCAGAGCTTCGTAAAAGGAAGGACCAGGACAAAGAGGCGGCGAAGGAGTATTTCAACCTGTACGCTGCGCTGCTCCGTGATATGGCGTCGTGGTACAGGGAAGGACTCTGGTCTGCTATCGCCGATGAATTCGTTCAGGGGTTAGAACAGGGCCCCGCTCCGTCGGGTTCCGCATAGCTCAGTCCGGCAGCGACAGCACCAGCGGAACGGCCAGCTCCAATGCTTCTGCAGCCCGGCGGCACCCTTCCCGAAAAGACAACGCCCTCTCACCGGTAAGGACCATATCAAAGACGGTACGGCAGACTACCGGCTCATACCCCAGGAGCCGGGCCGTTTCAACCCAGGCAGTGCTTTCCATATCCACCAGGTCGGAGTCACGGATGAGACACAGGCGCCACGCCGGGGGCAAGGTATCCAGAAGCTCCGCGGTAACCACGCTGTCGCCGGTGGCGATCCGGACCATTGGCGCTTCCAGTATCATCGCCAGTCTTTCGCTTTGTCCGCCGTTTCCGGCCGGAAAATAGAGTTCCACTCCGGACGGTTCAACGACCCCCAGGGGCAGACCCTCGGAAGTGGCGTCCCGGTCCCAGTACCGGCACGATTGTGCGATTGTCACCGTTCCCGCCGGCAGACCGTCGTTGAGGGATCCGGCTATGCCGCCACAGAGAATGACCGCCGGATTCATCCGATGGAGAAGAGCGGACATTCCGGCCGCAGCGGAGACCTTTCCAACCCCCGTGACAATTGACGCAACCGATATATCCCGGCCACCGACGTTATAGGGTGTTATCGCGATGCTCGGATTGTGTCGCTGCGGCCGCAACGCCGCCGGCATTTCCTGACGGAGAGCCGTAACCACGGCAATATTGACAGCCCGCCGGGGGTCTTTATTTGCCAAAGGTGGTAGCGCTCCTGGCCAGTCTGTTCAGTCCTTCGTCGAGAATTTCCCGGGAGGTGGCGAAATTGAGCCGCATGAACCCCTCACCTTCGGGGCCGAACTGGAAGCCGTCGCTGAGCCAGACCCCCTCCTTCCGGGCGTGGGCGCCAAAGCGGGTGGAAACGGAGTCCCCCGGAAGCGGGGTGCTCCCCGTGCCGTTACCGCCGTCTCCGCCGTGGCGGCCGTAACGTCCGAAAGCGACGGGGAAGCGCCGCTCTACAGGAATACCCCAGCGCTCCCGAAAGTCCAGCCAGGCGATAAAGGTGCCCTCATGGGCGAAGACCCGCACCCCGTCGATCTCACAACATCGCCGCACTACGTGGTTGTACTGCTCCATCAGAACGGGCCGCAGCGCGTCCAGCCAGTCGGCGCCGTGGGTATATGCCGCCAGGGCGGCTTCCATAGTGAGAAGGTTTGAGAGTTTGTGCATCCGGGCGTGGAGCGCCCCACGCAGGCGGCGGCGCGTTTCTTCGTCGACGACGGCGGCCAGGGCGGTGGGAAGGCCCGGTATGTTGAAGGTCTTGCTGGGGGCGAAGAGGGCAATGTCACCGGAATTGTCACCCTCTTGCTGTGGCCGGGGCTGTAGCCCTGACGTGCCTTCGCCGTCCCGGAGCCACGGTACAAACCGGTTGCCCGGAAATGTAAGATCACCGTGGATTTCATCGCTGACGACTCTGATACCGGCGGCGGTGGTGACCGCCCGAAGAACCCCAAGCTCTTCGGATGACCACACCCTGCCGCCGGGGTTGTGAGGCGAGCAGAGAAGAAGCATCTTCAGACTTCCCGCGGCCGCCCGGATTGCCTCCTGGAGCGCTTCGAGGTCCATGACGTACCGGAAGTCGCCTTCAGGGGCGGTTTCTGTGGCCAGGGGAATGCGCACAACCTCCCGGTCCAGTTCTTCCACAACGTCGTAAAAAGGAAAGTAGACCGGCGAAAAGAGGCCGATCCGGTCACCCGGGGAGGTGAACTCCTCCACGATAACGGCAATGCCCTGCATGACGCTGGGTATGACAATAAGCTGGCTCTCATCGACGGACCAGCCGTTCCGTTTCCGCTGCCACGCCGCTACGGCGGAGAGGTACTTTGCCGGTTCTGCGCTGTAGCCGAATACGGGGTGGTCCAGCCGCCGTTTCAGCGCATCGGTAACGGCCGGGGCAACGGGGAAGTCCATGTCGGCGACCCACAGGGGTATTTCGCCGTCCCGGGCAAGATCCCATTTGAAGGCGCCGGTACCCCGGCGGTCAGGAAGTCTGTCTGTGTGTGTGTCGTGTTTCATGGTAAATCTGCAAAACTAAGGTGCGGTATCGGGGCCGGACGTATCAGGGCTGCCAACCTCGTCCAGATCACCGTAGGGGCTGTGAGGACTTTCGGGATTGTCAACGTCCCTGAGAAACTCCTCTTCGAGGCGGTCAATCTGGTCGTCGTTCATCTCTTCGTCGGTGTCGTCCCGGTCAAGGTATGACTCACCAAACCGGTCAGTCCATTCGCGGTCTTCAGCGTAACTCATGCTCATAGCATACTCCCGTGGCCTTTGCCCTGCAAACCGTTACCGGGTAGATTTCGGGTATGACGTGTATAGAAAACCTGCGTCGACGCAGTCGGATCGTTTCGGATATCCGGAATTTTTTTGAAGAACTTCGTTACATTGAGGTACAGACGCCTCAGCTGGCGGCAACACCCATTCCGGAGGCGCATATAGAGCTCTTTGAAACGGCATACCTGCCGCCGGACTACCGGGGCGGCACACCGGTACCGCTCTACCTCCTGCCGTCGCCGGAATACTACCTGAAGCGGCTTCTGGCCGCCGGCAGCGGCAGCATTTTTGAAATTGCCCACAGCTTTCGCAACGCCGAAAGCATCGGCCCGCAGCACAATCCCGAGTTTACCATGCTGGAGTACTACACCGTGGATACCGACGGTGACGACTCTCTGGAGATAACCCGGGCGCTGCTGACAGAACTCGGGATTACCGAAGAACCGCTGGTCATCACTATGGAGGAGGCCTTTTCCCGCTATGCCGGGCTGGACCTCGTGGCTCTTCTGGAGGGGGCAGCGACGGAACCGGATGGTTCTTCGAGAGATTCCGAATCGGCGGAAGAGCGGTTTCAGCGCGTATTCCTGACCCGGGTGGAGCCGGAACTGCCGGCGGACCGGCCGGTGTTTGTGACGCGGTATCCTGCGGTGGTGCCCACCCTGGCGCGGAACATTGCCGGGACCCCCTGGGCGGACCGGTGGGAGCTCTATCTGGGGGGCATGGAGGTGGCAAACTGCTTTGGTGAGG
>CAZCAE010000058.1:0-19951 GCA_964496635.1 uncultured Spirochaeta sp. | reverse complement strand
GACCCGCATCAAGGCGTCGCTGATCATCGAGGCTCCGATAAGCCCGCCTTTTTCCAGGGATGTTCTGTTATCGATGTCTTTTTTCTTGTCTTCGTCGTCTTTCTTCTCGTCATCCTTCTTCCCAACGCGCACACCGGCGACTGACTTCACGCCTTGCCGAGATCGAAAACGGACGGGCCGCCGGGAGCGAGGGCGAACGGAACCGCCATTACGGAGACCTGATTCTCGCGTCGATTCACCTGATTACCGCCGGTGCGGAATGGGTGGAAACGCCGGACTACCTGAACGGGAACCGTCCCGTTCGGATCAAGCTGAATCCCAGAATCTCTCCGGCGGACAACGCGAAAAGCTATTATGATCGCGCTCACCGGGCGGAGGAATCTGCTGCGTTTCTCGAGTCCAGCGCCGCCTCTCTGACCCGCCGGCTGGACGAGATTGACCGGCAGCTTGAGGGGCTGGACTCAATGGAAAACCGGCAGCTCCAGGAGCTTGTCCGGGAAGAGGAACAGAACCGGAAGCGAACCGGCAGTTCCGGAGACCTTCCGGGTATAGAATTCGATTCTTTCGGGTTTCGCATTCTCGTTGGACGAAACGCCCGGGAGAACGACCGCCTGCTCAGGGGAGCCGTCAAGGGAAATGACTGGTGGCTTCACACGAGGGATTACGCTGGAGGATACGTATTCATTCGCAACCAGCCGGGGAAAAGTGTACCCCTGGAGGTCCTTCTGGACGCCGGAAACCTGGCGCTCTTCTACAGCAAAGGACGGAGTAACGGAAAGGGAGACCTCTACTACACTCAGGTGAAGTACCTTCGCCGTGCCAAGGACGGACCGACCGGTCTTGTTCTGCCCACTATGGAGAAAAATCTCCACATAGACCTGGACGAGGACCGGCTGCGCCGCATGGGAATCGGCGGAACCGTATAGCCTCCCTCCGCAATTTGAAAGCTTCATTGAAAGAGACCATAATTTGTGACAGAGGTACCCTTTGATCCGAGCAATGGTCGGTGAAGACATCTATTTCCCCGGCGATCCCGATATTCTGAAGCACGAACTCCAGCACGCCTTCCGGGAATCACTTGTGATCAGTGAGGACGCCGCCGTCACGGTTGCTCCTTTTGGCGCCTATCACCACAGCCTTCCTTATATTGCCGGTTCCCTGAAAGCGATGGGAACGAAAAAACCGGAACGGATCATAATCCTCGCGCCTCCTGACTCCAACAGAACCGGAGACGTAATGCTCCCCGAATCGGACCGTTTCGCCACCCCCCTGGGAACTCTCTCGGTGGATACGGAGGCACTGGACGAGCTTCGCCGCCGCTGCCGCTATTTCGTCAACGATGAAATCGCTCATCTTCAGAATCACAGCGTCGAGGTACTGCTGCCGGCGATTCATTACTACTTTGGAGCTGTCCCTATTCTGCCGCTTCTGGTTCCCCGACTCACCATTGATCAGCTGACGCCAATAACGGACGCTATCGCCTCTATTCAGGCGGATCGCGAAACGCGAATTCTTATTGGAGCGAATCTCAGCGGTTTCGCCGAGCCCCGGGAGGCGGAAGGAACCGCCCGAATGATGATCCGTCTCCTCATGACCTCCCGGGGCAGCAACATCAGCAGAAATATCGCCACCTTCGAATCGCCGCCTCGATCCGCCTGGCCCCTCGCGATTGGCCACACCCTGGCAGGAGAGGCTACTCGTCCTCATATCCTCAGTCGTGGTAACTTTGAAACTGAATACGAAGGACATGTAGGCACGGTTGTTTTCGCTTCCATCGCCTACACAAGAGGATAGGAGAACCGTGAACATAACTGTCATCTCTCCCAGAAGGCTTCTGGTGGAAACTGAAGCGGGAACAACAACAGAAAAACTCCTGGCACTGGACACGGGGATACCTTCCGGCGGTCTCCCCGCCCAGAGAATAGGCGCCCTGGCCAGTAAGGGAGGCGTTCTGGTATCATCCCGGGGGACCGTTCCGTGGCGGATATCCCGAATTGTCTCACATGGCGGGCGTATCTTTCTGTGTGGCCCCTGGCTGGACGGGATTACTGTCGACGAAGCGCTTGAACGTTCCGGCGAATCCCCGGACTCGGCCTTGATCGCTACCGTTGCTCAGGGTCTTGCTGTTGCGGTAGCCCCGGGGGGCCACGTCTTGTGCAATACCGGCACCTCCCTCGTCACGCCGGATGGCAGCTTTCTGCTTCTGGAAAGCTCTCTCGCCGAAGAGATCAACCGGCATCTGACGTTGAATGAACGCCGGAACACCGTCTTTCCCTACCGGTTCACCCGTCTTGAAGGTACCGCGACGTCGGTGTACCAATGCGGCAGCCTTCTTGGACACATTGTTACAGGCTCACGCCTCTGTTCCGGAGATACCCAGGAAGACGCTGATCGTTGTCACGACCGCCTCCGGGCCGCTCCCGGTATACACCGGCTTCAGCCCTTTCTGAGTTCTGAAATGGTTGAACTGCTGGAATCACTGATTACAACACCCGATGCCCCCGCGTCCAATTCCGCCGAAACGATCCGGGAAATTGCACGCATCGCAAAATCCGGACCACTCCTGGACGAGATTGACAGCGCCGAGGCGGAACGCCGGAGAGAGGTGGCAGCGGCGGCAGCGGGCAAAAGCGACCGGTCGTGGACACGACGGCAATTCATGCATCACCGGGGACGGACGATTGCTATCGCCGTTCTGGCGGCTCTGCTGATAGGTTCCATTCCATACCAAATGATAAAGAGTCGTCTCACACCGCCTTCTACGGCGGGAATGGATCCAAAATCCGTTGTGACCGTTTTTTACGATGCCTGGCAGGTATTGGACCACATCACCATGGACGAAACTCTTGCCCGCGGGGTCGCCGGTGACCTGGTCAGGGAGGTTACCAACGTCTATGTCATGGATCGGGTTAAAATGGCCTATACGATGGAGGGCGACATTATGCCGGCGACGGAATGGATTGCCGCAGGAAGACCCGACGGAAAGTTGCCATACGGCCCTGTGGTAGCGGTTAGCAGAATCCTTCGCCAGGGAGAGGAAGAAGTGCTTGTCCAGGTGGACTACGAGTTGTGGAGGCCCGTTCCGACGGATGAAGAGGGGCTTATCGTCACCAGTTCAACCGTACAGGACCGGCTGACATTGACGCCCTCACGCTGGGGCTGGGAGATTTCCGCCATTTCTACGACGATATTGGAGACTACTCAGTCGCAAACAAACCGAACAGATACGACAGAAGGCCCGATGTGATAAATACACCGCCGCCGATTATCGCTCCGGTACTCGGGCCGGCGTACCCCAGGTCCTGAACAGAACGGACGTCATCAACGTACCACGCTCCGGCAAGACCGGCAATTTCCATGACCATTCCGAGACCAACCATCCAGTGTCCGGCGAGGCGGAGTTGCCGAGCCTCTCCGGCCGAGTCCTGAGGCAGGAGAATCCGCTCGATGCGTTCGTTCCCTCCGGGAGCGTTCAGGGATACCGCCTGAGGAACCCGTTCCGGCTCATCATCAAGAACAACTTCGCCGGCCTGGGCAAGAAGCTCCTGTGGAGATCCCAGAAGTCCTTCCCGCCGGAGCCGTTGAAGCTCCTGATACTGGCGGCGCTCTTCACTGAGCTGCCGTACTCTGGCGTTAATACCGGGGAACCGCTCCTCCACCCGGTCCGGGTCCACCGCCTCTTCCTGAAAATCACGCCGCGTCCAGAACTCCTGAATTTCCGTTTCAATCATTTCCTGCTGAAACACGACACCCTGTGTGACTTCAGGAGTCGGACTGGAAGGCGTCTCGCCGTCGGGACTATCCGGTTTTACCAGCTCGTCAAGAGGCGCTCCCAGACCCTCCGGGGCGGCGGAAACGACATTTACCATCTCGTTTGCCTGAAGGGTAATGCTCTGCTTCTTCACCGGTTGAGAACGTTCCGGTCGGGATACGTCTTCCCTTTCGGTCACCTCAACTTCACCATCAAACACGTACACTTTTGTCTTCAGTTCCGCGACGTCAAGTTCGTTCTTGGCGGCGCGTTGGACTACCATATCATATCCGAAATCAGTCCCCCGGACGCCCGCTACCGCGGAGAAACCCCGAATTTCGAAACGATCGTCCTGAGTTATCCGTTCTACCCGTGCCCGAAGCCGACCGTAGGACATGTTAAACGACCCACCACCATTTCCTCCAATATTTTCGATTTCAAATGTGGTGTTTTCCGCTATCTTGACGATGGTTCTGGAGGGCATGACCTGCATCTCCACAAAGGTATCGTCGTCGGTCTGGACGAGGTCCCCCGGTAACAGGGGCATACCGATGACATTATCCACCAGGACGTCATACGTTGTAAGTTCGTCATTCCGAAAAACCGACATGTTATACCCTTCGGCGTAAATGACGAACGCGTATGATTCATCGCGCTGCTGGGGCCAGGCGGAGAATGATAAAGCGAGAAATACAACTGCTGCCGTCAGAAACCTACCAGGGCGCATCCGCTTCATAATGTTGAGTGTATCCCGGCCGATGTCAAATCACAATACAACTTGCACGGGAGACTCATTACAAGTACTTTTTGGTGGATGGAAAAAGTACTTGGCGAAATTCGTCTCAATACGACGGACTCTGTGATAAACGGGCTGTTGCGTCGCAAGAGCGATACCGCCGTTGGATACAGTATCCACTTCAACCAGTCGGAAGACTTCTTTATTCGCCTGGGACGGGACTTTCAGGTACCATCATTTTCCATCCACCATGACATTGATACCGCCACCCCCCACCCGGTATATCGGGAAACCCTGCGAACCTTCATCTCCGAGCTCCAACAGATGCTTCCCGGGATATTCGAGGGATTGACCTACTTTTTTGACCCCGCCGAAGTACTGCGCCCCAGTTTTTTTCAGCTTTACCGCGTCTCCGGGACCTATTATCTCTATTTATTGAAGTTGGACCTGGTATTCCGGCCGCAGAATCATACAGTTGTTGAAAAGGGCTCCAACGACACAACACCGATCTACCGGACGTCAAACCTGATCGTTGAAGCCAACATCATTCCTCTTCGTCATATCGAGGAGGAAGACAACACCCCTCGGGTGTTCCACATAGAGCAACTCATTTCGAATACATGGATTGGAGAGACCGGCCGGGGATATTTCGTTCAGGGAATATGGATAGATACAGACCTCAACAAATTCTTTACAAAGCTGGTGGTTCCGGAAGGAAAACGCATCTATCCGTACTACCCATTTACCAGCAAATTCCGCACTATCTGTTACAACCCAGTCAGGATTGACACGACCAATCGACGGGAATCGGTCCCCCTCCTCCATCGGATGAAGGAGTTCCTCGTTCCACATCTTGAAGAAATACAGAGCGTACTTCGTGAAGAGGAGTTCTCTCCGGAATTGTCGCTCTTCCAGAATTTGCGCCGGCGAATACCGTCGGAATGGATCAGCTACTTCGATTCTTTTTCCCTGGATGTCTACCTGAATGACCAGGAAATGCGGGAATTTGAAGTAGTGGAAACGGCCAACGTATGAGCATCAACCTTTCGGGACTCCGGGTTACCGTCATGGGTCTTGGGGTACACGGTGGAGGACTCGCCGCTACCCGCTACGCCGTCGCCAGAGGGGCGGAGGTGACCGTCACCGACCTGCGTGACAAAGATACCCTGAAAACAAGCCTGGACGGACTACCCGATCGGTGTCGCGTCGTTCTCGGCCGTCACGACGAAAGAGATTTCACCGCCGCTGACCTTATCATAAAAAACCCGGCGGTACCGCGGACGGTTGCATTTCTGCAGCATCCCCGGGCGATCACCAGCGATATCGCCCTCTTTCTGGCGGAATGGCGTGAACTGAACGATATCACCGAATCGCCGGGGCACGCCGCGCACCGGCAAGACGCCGATACGGCGCCGCTGCTTGTGGGGGTGACAGGTACAAAAGGTAAAAGTACCTGTACATCTCTGACGGCTCATCTCCTGAGGGGACACTATCCGAGGACTCGCATCGGTGGCAACATCACAATTTCTCCTCTGGCCTTTCTGGACGATCTGCAGCCCGGCGATCCACTGGTACTGGAACTGTCGTCTTTTCAACTGGGCGATCTCGCGTTCTTTCGTTCCCACAACGGCCAACCGGGCGTGTCCCTGCCGTCGGTATTACCAGGAGACGCCCTGTTTCCGACACTTCCCGCCACCACGGCAATAATCACCAATATATTCCATGATCACCAGGACTATTACTCATCCATGGAACGTTACGTGGCAGACAAGCGGGAGATCTATGCACATCTGTCAGCGGGGTCGACAGTTATATTTTCGGGGGGAAACGATTGGACTCCCTCATTTCTCGAGGACCTGCACCGAATAGAAAGCCCCGCCCAGCCCGTTCTGGTCGGCCCGGAGAATCGTATGAACCTTCCGGAACCACTGCCGATCCCGGGTCGCCACAACAGAATCAACATCGAAATGGCCGTTCACGCCGCCGCACATTCCGGTGTACCCGAAGAAACGGTAAAACGCAGGCTGGCGTCGTTTCCCGGGGTACCCCACCGGCTGCAGACAGTTTCGCGGACCGGCGGCATTCGCTTTGTCAACGACACCACCGCGACAATTCCGGAGGCGGCCAGGGAAGCCGTTACGGCCTTTGCCGAAGACCCGACAACAGGCGCTCTTTTTCTACTGGCCGGCGGCAGCGACAAGGGCCTGGATCCTGGCCCTCTCCTGGAGGCGTTTCGAGCAGTCATCGCCACCGGCGGCGCAATAGCTCTTTTGGAAGGAAGCGCAACATCCCGCCTCTGGGCCGTATTGTCGGAGGTACCTCAGAATCGGATCAGATCTTTCAGTTCTCTATCTGAGGCGATGGCGTGGCTGATAAAACTTGCCGAAAGCACATCGTTCCCGGACAGGACCGGTACGGAAAATGTCATCCTCCTGTCACCGGGGTGTGCTTCCTTCGGCATGTTCAAAAACGAGTTTGACCGCGGGGAGCAGTTTGTTCGGCTTGCCGTCGAATCCGATAGAGGGTGACATTGTCGTCGAGGAAGTCCGTGGCAACAAGATGTGTTCCGTCGGGCGAAACCGCAAGTCCCGTTGGCTGATGCCGACCGTGAAGCTCCTGGATCGTCTCAAGACTGAAGGGGTCCAGTACAAATACACGGCCGAACTCCGTTCCCGGAAGAAGATAGCTCTCGGTATTGTTCCGTCCCCGTTCACTCACAAAGAGAAACTGACCGTGGCCGTCCGTTGCAATGGTGTTGATATTGCTGCCGACGCGCCGGGAATGAACGGGCCGCCCGGTCGACACGTCAATAACGGATACCGTCCCGTAGTACATGTCACTGTACAGAATTCTACCGGAGCGGTCGTCCTGAATGATGTGCCGGGCCGCTCCACGGGAAGGGCCAAACTGATCAACCACCTCCCCCGATTGCGTGTCGATTCGAAGGACCTCACCGGTGGAAAAAATGCAGGTCCACAGAAAACGCCCGTTGGCGCTGAGAAGCAACCCACGGGGTTGCCCGCCCACCGAAAGAGTTCTCAGGACCCGTCCGTCTCTGCCGTCAAGTTCACTTACCGATTCGTCATACCAGTTGGATACCCAGACCGTTTCAGTACGTTCCGACCAGACCATTACCTTGGGCCATCTTCCTCCGGCTGAATGCGATCCCAGCCACTCCCCCGTGGAAATCCGGAATCTGTGCACACGGGCGGTGGTCATCTGGGAGACCCACAGTTCGTCCCGTTGGGATACAACCAGGGATTCCACAAAGCCTTCTTCCCGTGCCCATTCCTCCGGTGGAGTCAACATTCCCGTTTTCGTCAGCGTCTCGTTTCCCCAGGTATCCCGTTCAATCTGAAACAGATCAATTCCCGGCCCCCTGAGGAGGGGCACGGCAACGATTTCCTCGTCAAGAAATACCGCACTTTTCGGTGCGCCTCCTGTCGGCGCTTCCGCAACCAGTTCCAGCGGGCCGGATACAGGCAAAAGGCGTTCCTCCAAGACGACAATTTCCGCCCCACCCGTATCGTCGGAATAGGTGCTGAGATGAATGCGTCGCGGTTCATGGCCGGGCGCATACAACTCCAACGTCGCCATTGCGGGCACGTTGCGAAAGACCCGCCAGTTTTCATCTGTCCCTTCGGCAGCCGGTTGAAGCCATTCTCCCGGGGAAGACTTGCCGGGAGAAAGGAGAAATACCTCGCCATTCGGCGGAAAAACCCGTAGCCGCATATCCACCGTCTGTGCAGAAACCGTCAGTGGAACAAAGAGAGATGCCAACAACCAGAAGACCCGAATGAACCGGTGAATTCGCGGTAGCGTATACGGGGCCATAGCGGTTATTATGAGAGAATGACACAATATCCGGAAGAGTTTATACAGAAACTTCCCAAGACAGATCTTCACGTACATCTTGACGGAAGCATCCGGGAACGAACGCTTATTGACATCGCCAAGGAAGAGCGCATCGATCTTCCCTCCTACACTCCGGAGGGCCTCAACGAAATCGTTTTCAAACCGTCCTACGCAAACCTGGACGAGTACCTTCGTGGGTTCGGCCTGACCAACCGGATTCTCCAGCGGGAAGAACACCTCCATCAGGTGGCATATGAGCTGGCCCTGGACAACTTCTCGGAAGGGGTACGTCACCTGGAGGTCCGCTTCGCCCCGCAACTGCACATGAGTGATGATCTCTCCTTCTCCCAGGTGATGCACGCCGTTGATGCGGGACTACACCAGGCCCGGGACGAAATCAACCAAACGGTCCCTGCGGAGGAACCGGAGTTTGACTACGGCATCATCGTTATCGCAATGCGCTTCTTCGCACCCAATTTTTCCCGGTACTACAAAGCCCTCTCGATGGTTCACAGCTATTCCGATTCTACGGAGATCATTCAAATGGCTTCCAGTGAACTTGCCAGGGCGACAATTCATCTTCGCAATGAGAGCGATGTTCAGGTAGTTGCCTTCGATCTCGCCGGGAGTGAATACGGCTATCCCGCAGGCGATCACGAAGAGGCCTTTGACTACGTTCACAAGCACTTCCTGAAGAAAACTGTTCACGCCGGCGAGGCGTACGGTCCCGAGTCGATATTCCAGGCTATTACCAAACTCCACGCCGACCGGATCGGCCACGGCATGCGTCTCTTTGATCCCGGACATATTCGGGCCCCGGACATTCAGGACAAGGAAGGGTACATACGCCGGCTCGTTAACTACATTGCCGATAACCGGACGACCATCGAGGTGTGCCTTACCAGCAATCTTCAGACCGCACCCGATTTGACGTCGGTAGGAAACCACTCTCTCGGGAAAATGCTGGAAAACAAGCTCTCCGTTTCGTTCTGTACGGACAACCGCCTGGTATCACACACCACCGTCACCAACGAGATCAACCTGGCGTTGACCCATTTCGATATCACCCCGGCGCAGCTGAAGAATATCATTATTTACGGCTTCAAGCGCTCCTTCTCGTACAAACGGTATCCGGAAAAGAGAGAGTACGTGCGCAAGGTGATTAATTATTACGAAGAACTGGAGAGGGAATACGGGATTTCCACATAGGGTCCCTGTAACGGCACATTCTGTATACCCGAGACGGCACACCATCACTCTCCGTCCATCGGTGCATCGGGCTGCAGCGTCCGTACGAGACGCACCCCGATACTGTGGCTGGTGGACTCAGGACTGAAGGCGCCGCGGTTTGTCCGGCGAAGGCCGTCACGAGGGGTGTTCCATGCACCGCCCCGAACAACACGGAGAACCCTGCCATACATATCCGGAACTGCTTCGGCAGGACCTCCGTCCATGACGGGTACAGGCCCGGCAATGGTGTACCAATCGGGGTCGTACCAGTCGGCGGTCCACTCCCAGACATTGCCAAGCATGTCGACGAGACCCGCCGGATTGGCGTACCCCAGGGCACCGACCGGTGTGGTTGGTCCGCCCGCCCGGGTGTAGGGTGGGCTCAAATCCTCCCAGCGATGGCCGCTGCGCTGGTAGTTGGAGCCCCGCAGCTCAATGGCCCCCACCGGGCGGTTTTCCCGTACCCGGAGTTCCGGTTCACCCGGGTCTGAAGAGTCTTCACTTTGCTCCGCTCCGGGGGTGGGAGGTATACGCCGCTCCAGCGCCGCCGCCAGGGCCCATTCCGCCTCGGAAGGAAGACGATAACCGTCCCGATCAAAATGTGCCTTCACTCCATCGGGAGAAATTTCGTACACCTCGTCCCGGCCTTCCAAAAGGGACAGTTCGTTTGCAAGAAACACCGCGCCGTACCAGCTGATACCTACCGCCGGTTGCGTACTGTAGCCCGGTACGGGCTCCAGCCTCCCCGTCGAGGTCAGTCTCAGAGAAAACTGCGTGCCGAAATCAAGGTCGTCCAACGCGATCAGGCGATATCCGGACCGTGCGTCCGCTATAAAACGGTTGCCTTCATCGTCTTTGGTTATTTCCAGACGTCCCCGACGAAGGGCGCTATTGTACGCCCCGGCCACAACCTCCGTGGTGATTTCATACCGACTCATGGCGAAGGACCGGTCAATAGTCACCGGGAGAGGCGGCGACTCATCTTGCTCGGCGGACTGCTCACTTCCCATGACAACCACAGGCAACGAAGCGCCCGTTCCGTATCCCGCAGGAACAATCGTCTCCATGGTGCCCATTCGGTGATCGTACCGAAAAGAGAACCACTGGGAAGGTTCGGTGCGGTTCCCCAGGCGGTTTTCGGCGGAAAGGCGCCACATGACCGACGCCGAAGAGGAGCCGGCGGCGACAAATTCTTCTATAAGCCGTTCCAGGTCGTCGGTGTCTATGCGATAGCGATTTTCGGTCACCTGTCGTCGCAGAACGCCGGTGACACCGGCGGGGGTTGTTTCGGCCGCTGCGACAGCAGAAACGATTTCCACATCGTACAGAATCGCCCCGGGAATCTCCCGCCAGACCAGACCGGGCAGTGCAACTACCGACGCCATATTGCCGTATCCGGTGAGTGGTTCCGGCTGTGGCAGATCTTCGGTAAAGACCAGAGTACCACGCCGCGACCAGGGACCGAGAAGACCCCGAGAACTGGCCGTCCGGACGCGCCACGTCGATTGTCGCCCTGAAGCGATATCCGTCGCGGAAACTACATCACTATCCGGTATGACCGACAGGACGTTTATCGGCACGTCAGTCGAGTACAGAACGCTCCCGTCGGGAAAACCTTCCAGCACAACTAACGCGTGGGCGACATCGCCTTGGACTTCGTCACCGGGCAGACTCCACGCCAGTGAATGCCGCGGTTCAAAGGTACGTACGGGTTCCTCACCGACATCCGGCACCGGTAACCCCAGATTGAAGCGCACCTGCAGCTCCGGCTCTACCGGGTAGCGATTCCCGTCTTCCATCACCAGGAAGAGCCGGAATGCGTAGGTTTCTCGGTCTTCCAGCCCCCGAACGGGCAGCTCCACCGCCACACGGCCGTCGGTTTCCACCGTCGGATACACATCAGCTGTGAGAACAAGCGCGTCCCGGTGGTATGCTTCAACCACCACAGAGGTAATGAGAGAGGTGTCAAAGTTCCCGAGATCGATACGCACCCGCAAATCATCATCCCGGATCTCACCCCGCGGTCCGTCAACGACAAGAGGCCGCTCCCCTTCCGGCAGAACCGCATCCCCGGCGGTGCGACACGCCGTGACGCCGACCGGAAGCAGTATCACCGCCAGCGTGGCGACTACGTGGCACCACCGGTACAGACGCCGGCCCCACCCTCTCATGATGACCCTCCCGTTCTCATTCGTTTGCGAAAGGAGAAGTAATACCACTTTCGCCATTTTTCAGCCCACCGATACGCGCCGGCTCCAATACGGTGAAGAGGAATGTCCCAGGCGCCTGCTCGATGGACAATTCGCCCCCCGAACCCGGTCTTGAAGCGGTACAGACCGTGCATTGGATGGTCGGGGTCATCTGTCGGTGGTATACCAAAAAGGTCGTAGCTGTGATCGCCGGCGGCGGCGGCGCGTTTCATCGCTTCACATTGCAGGGCATACGCTCCCATGAGGTTGCGCTTCACGTTGGAACTGGCGCCGTAGAGATAGGTGGTGGTTCCCCGCCAGGAGGCGGTAATGATTCCTCCCAGAAGGTCTCCGTCATGCCGGGCGATGTACAGCCACAGAGACGGCGCCTCTATACCCGCGGCGATAATCTCCATGGCGACGCTGAATACCCGGGCATAATAGGAACAGGGATGAATAGTGATACCGTCCCGGGCCGCGGTTTCCCGATACAGAGCGTACCACCGCTCAAGCTCGGAGGCTGAGTCCGTCGTCAGGTCCTCGCCGGAAATCGCCGTCACCTCTACTCCCTTCCGCCCGGCAAGGCGAATGTTGTAACGGGTTTTCTGCTTCATTTGACCGAGAAGCCCGTCAGTATCCGGTGTAAGGGGGACGATGACAGTATCCGGCGGTTGAATTCGCATTGGTGAGGGAAGGAGGCCCAGGGAACGGGCCGTCTCCTCTGAGAACGAATCCCGTTCCCAGGGAACATCCCACCGCACCAGGGTGGCACCGCTCCTGCGGCCCACCGATCGCAGAATGTCTACGGCGTCCACCAGGGACGGCAACGTGTCAGGGTTATCGGCGGTACCGTCGACCCCGAAAGCGGGCGCCCCGAAAGCGTGCGGTCCGTATGCAAGTAAAAAAGGACCAACCCTTCGCCGCAAGACCGAAGGGACAGAAGATACAACGGACCAGCCTCCGGCAGCTTTGACCCGCTGCCACCACGGGCTCTGCAGAAGCATGGGACTGCCGCTATCACCAGTCACGCCGTCTCCGTTCACCACCGCTCCCGCCGCACCACTCGGTTAAACTCACTCAGCCAACGGTTCCGTCGGAAACCTTCTCGGTCTTCACCGGCCGGTCGCCCGCCATGAGCCGGGTACCGCCGACCTTCACCTCTCCGGCAACCGCCCTGACAGGTACGGCAAAAAAGTCATCAATCTTTATCCGCTTCAGCCCTTCCGACTCGCCGTCCGCTGCCACATCCTGACCTTCCAGGTAGAGCCGCGTTCCCGGCTCCAGATTGTCCACGAAGAGGACGTCCACAAGTTCCGTGGCGCCCTCTCCGTCTCCGGCGCCGGCGCTGGCGCTGGCGCTGGCGGCAAGAAGCATACCGTTACTCTTGACGCCCCGCAGCTTCGCCGGTTTGAGATTTGCCACGACGACAATAGTCCGGTTCAGGAGCTCTTCCGGTCTGTAATAGGGAACAAGCCCGGAGACGATGGTCCGTCCCTTTTCGGTACCGTCGTCCAGCGTCTCAATGTAGAGCTTGTCCGCTTCGGGATGCTGTTCAATCTCGACGATCTTCGCCGCCCGAAGTTCGATAGTTGCGGCAAACTGCTCTTCCGGCGTCACCACCTTCTCGTTTTCCTGACTTTCGTGCGTCTTGTCCACCGCTTTTCCTCTCTCTGTGTTATTTTCCGTGCCGTTCTTCTCGGTCCGGGCGGCCCGCTCGGCCTGGCTTCCGCTGAACCGTTCACGCAGCTCCTCGATCAGCGCATCCGGAAGCTGCTGAAAGAGAATTTCCGGCGTGCCAATCTGAGAGAGCCCCGTCGGAGATCCCAGATCGCTCCATGAGAGGTCCGGAGCCCCCAGCATCTCCCGAAGCCGACGCGCCGTGGCGGGCATGTAGGGCTCAACCAGAACCGCAAGGTCCCGGATCATATACACCAGGTTACTCAAGAGGCGATGGGTTCCCTCGGAATCGGTCTTCCGCGTCTTCCAGGGCTCCGCCGCCTGGAAGACCCTGTTTCCGTAGCTTGACAGGGCAAATATCTGCCGCAGACCGTCCCGCAGACCCGCCCACTCCAGCTTTTCGGTTATGGCCGCTTCTCGCCGGCGGATCTCCGTCCAGAAATCCCCGTCTCCGGTCCCGGAAGAGTCTCCCGCCCCGTCCGACTCCGGAAGCTCCAGAACCACACCGTCGTAGTACCGACTCAGAAAGGTGAGGGTCCGGTTCACCAGGTTTGCCAGGTTTCCAATGAGTTCGCCGTTCACCTTTTCCTGAAAATCGTTCCAGGTGAAGGTATAGTCACTGGTCTCCGGTCGGTTGTAGAACATGTAGAAACGCCACACGTCGGCGGGAATCCCCGTGTCCCGGGCGTCATTGCCAAATACCCCGACCCCCTTGCTCTTGGAAAACTGCCCGCCCTCGTAGTTCAGGTACTCCGAACTGGACATGTGGTGCAGCAGCGTCCAGGTGTCGCCGCTGCCCAGAAGGCTGGATGGGAAAATGACCGTATGAAAGGGAATGTTGTCCTTCCCGATAAACTGAAAGAGTTCAACTTCGTCGGGGTTCTTCCACCACTCTTCGGCCCAGCGGTCGGTGTGTCCCGCCGTCATGGAAATATATCCGATAGGAGCGTCAAACCAGACGTAAAAGACCTTGTCCTCAAATCCCTTCAGAGGCACCGGAATACCCCATTTCAGGTCCCGGGTGATGGCCCGCTCCCGCAGGCCGTCGCGAATCCACGCCTGGGTCATCTGGATAGCGTTCCGGGCCCATTTGCCCCGGACACTCGCTTCGTTCATCCACTCCTGCAGCTTCGGCAGAATCGCCGGCAGGTCTATGTAGAGGTGGGTCGTCTCCTTCACCACCGGGGCGGAACCGTCCAGGGCGCTGCGGGGATCGATAAGGTCGGTTGGATCCAGCAGTTTACCGCAGTTCTCGCACTGGTCACCCCGGGCGTCCTCGTACCCGCAGTGGGGGCACGTTCCCCGGACGTACCGGTCCGCCAGGTACATCTGTGACGTCTCGCTGTAGAGCTGTTCAATCGTCCGCTCCCGGATGTAGCCGGCGGCGTGGAGCTTCAGAAAGATATCCTTAGTAATCCGGGTATGCTCCGGTGTGGAAGTCCGGCCCCACTTGTCAAAGGCAATCTCAAACCAGTTGTAGATATCCGTATGGATAGCGTGATAGCGGTCGCACAGCTCCTGCGGGGATACCCCCTCTTCCCGGGCCCGGGTTTCCGTGGCGGTACCATATTCGTCGGTACCGCAGACATAGAACGTTTCGTACCCGATGCTGCGGCAGAATCGTGCAAATACGTCTGCAGAAAGGACCTGTATCAGGTTGCCCAGATGGGGAATATTGTTGACGTAGGGGAGCGCGCTGGTAATGAGGCGTTTCTTCATGATGGCCCATGATATGGGCGCCGCGAAGAGACGTCAACGGGCCTGATTCAAGGCCCGGGCTCGGCCTCGCGTCAGACTTTCCAGACCTCGCCCGGTTTCATTTCCTTCACCGTCACCCCTTTCGGAACAAATGCATCGGCACTCTGCACCAGCGGCGGAAAAGTCTTGTAGTGAATAGGAATTGCCGTCTTCGCCCCCACAAACTCGGCCGCCTTCGTGGCCAGCTCCGGCCCCATAGTAAAGAGATCACCAATCGGCAGCGCCGCAATGTCAGGCCTGTAAATCTCTCCGATCAGCTTCATGTCACCAAAGAGCCCGGTGTCCCCGGCGTGGTACAGGGTAACCCCGCCCATCTCAACGACCAGACCACAGGGCATGCCCATGTAACGCCCCTGGTAGGAGGAGGAATGAAACGCCTGGGTAAAGCTGACCCGACCAAAGGGCAACCTAACCGTCCCTCCGGGATTGGCCCCCATCGTCTCGCTGACACCCTCTTCGCCCATGAAACTGGCAATTTCAAAGGCGCCGATCACCGCTGCACCGGTACGCTTCGCAATTGCCACAGTATCGCCCACGTGGTCGGCGTGACCGTGGGTCAGGGCGATATGGGTGACATCCACTTCCCCCGCCTCGTGAACCGCCACGGGATTCCCCGTCAGAAACGGATCGATGGCGAGGCGGTATTCACCGTCATCCAGGATAAAACCGGAATGACCCAGATATGTAATTGATAGTCCCATGGTAATAAGGTAATTGAACGCCAGGCGTTTCGCAAAGCGTCACCCCTCATCGGGGGCGGCGGAAGACCGGTTCAACAGGAAGGCGGCCGCCGGGAGTTGCCTCCCCTCGGCCGCCCGGGGCCCGGCTGCGGGCCGGTCAACCTGTCTTGATCTGAATACGCCGGGGCTGAGCTTCTTTTGCCAGGCCCAGGGTAATCTCAAGGATTCCGTTTGTCATCACCGCGTTGATATTCTCGGTATCCACCGTCCTGTCCAGAGTAAACAGGCGGTAGTAGTCACCGACCCGCCGCTCCCGGATAAGGACTGTACCCTCTACCGACCAGTCGGGCCGGGACCCCGTAATTGTCAGCTGGTTGTTGTCCACGGTGATATCCACGTCGTCCCGTTCAAGACCGGGCATCTCCAGCCGAAGGTGGATAGCTCCCTTCTCTTCCCACACCTCATAGGCGGGGTAAATCTTCCGGCGGGGCCGGTCCGTTTCGTTCTGTCGGGACGTATCCACATCCCGGTTTTCTCTTGCCTGAACTTCGTTTTTCATGGTTCACCTCCTCTATTACGAAACTAATTGACTTTGATACCGATGCGCTTCGGTTTCCGTTCTTCCCTCTTGGCGATATGAATGGAAAGAACGCCGTTCTTGAGCTCTGCCGACACCTTGTCGGGATCGACCGAATCCGGCAGCGCCAGGGTGCGCTGGAAGGTGCCGTACCACGTTTCGCGGCGGAAGTTCTTCACATCGTCCTTCTCCGGGTCGCTGCCGGCCCGTTTCTTTTCACCGCGAATGCTCAGCACGCTGTTCACCACGTCCAGTTCAATGTCGTTCGCTTCCACACCGGGAATGTCGCAGGCAACCAGGAGGGCGTCATCGGTCTCCACGACATCCAGCCGGGGTGACATGGACCGGTCAAAAAGACCGGTTGTTCCGTAGTTCAGATCATCCTCAAAAAGATCGTTGATCTGGGATCGAAGCCGCTCAAACTCATGAAGCGGCCACACATCACGTCTTTGCGTCCGATACATAAGCAACTCCTTGCGTTCGGTGCTCTTTTGATCTCCGAACGTCTTTCATTGATTTCACCAACATTATTGCAAAGGATGTGCCAAGTCGTAGAAAAGATGTAATTATTTACTATATATAAGTTTATGAAGTCGTAAGGGACACCGGAAATTTCTCCGACCGTGTCGAGTCGACACAGAAATGACCCGTTCCGCCGGGCCTGACCGGGTCAATTTGACGCACCTCAGACAGAGGAAGGAGACAATCCGTGTCTTTTGGGACCGTCGATACCAAAGGCATCTTACGCCACAACCCGGCACATCTCTTTCAATGAGGCCAATCGCTTGCGCACCCCCGATACGGACATTCCTACCGCTTCGGCGGTCTCTTCCAAAGTCCGTTCCTGCCGATAATGGAGGTCCACAATCCGGCCGGTGGTAACGGGGGCAGCCTGAATAATCCGGGCAGACAAATCCGATGCGACAATCCGATCGGCAAAATTGTCGTCCACCGGCGTCTCTTCCACAGGAACACCGGCACAATCCCCCGGGACCTTCAATCGTCGCCCTCTGGACCGCAACCGGTTGAGACACACGTTGGTAGCCATTGTATACAGGAGACTGGATGGCCCTTTGTGTACAAGGGCTCCCTGGTATTCCAGAAGCCGCACAAAGGTATCCTGTGCCGCGTCGGCGGCGGCGGCTTCATCCTTCAAAAGGGCCCGGCACCTGCGCAGCACCATAGGGCCGTATGTACGGTAGTACGCTTCCACATCGATCTTCATGTCGCCGATGGTAATGGACTGTACTCACCCGGGGTATCCGAAGACATACGGATTTGGAAGTCTCTCCCGTAAATACGTAGATATACGTAGTCGGTTTATCGGCTACTGCACATCTATTTCAATCAACTCAAGGATCTCCGCGTCCTGACGCAGATCAGTCAGATAATGCTGTACGGCGACATTCTGCTCCTGCTCGGTAAGGAAAAACCGGATGTTCTCCCGGGCTTCTTCAAAGGTCTCCGTCCGGGCGGCAACCTTGTCGGTTACCTGAATAATATGATATCCGAACTGGGTTTCCACGATCTCCGAGATCTCTCCCGGCTCAAGTGCAAATGCCGCCTCTTCAAACTCAGGAACCATCTGGCCCCTCGAAAATGTACCCAGTTGTCCTCCGTCCGGTGCGCTGGGGCCTTCACTGCGATTCCGGGCCACCTCACCGAAGTCGGCCCCGTTGATGATCTCCCGGCGAATCCCTTCCAGCTCCGCCCGTTTTGACGCCAGTTCGTTCTGGTCGTTTATACCCTGGGTTGTCAGAATGATGTGCCTGGCCGTTACCTGATCGGACTGCTCAAAGTACTGTGGGTTTCCCTCGTAGAAGGAGCGCATCTTTTCTTCGCTCACCGTGATCTTGTCATAGACCTCCCGGCGAATCAGCTCCTCAATGGTGATCTGCCGGCGCAGTTCGGTAATAAACTCGTCCTCGGTGAAACCTTCCTGCTCCAGAGCCATCTGATAGGCGCTCTCATTGGGAAACTGGGACATGAACTGTCCCAACGTCTCCTGCAGCCGCTCATCAGTAACGGTGACACCCACTTCTGCTGCTTCCTGTTCCAGAACGGCCCGGGTAATAAGACCGTCCAGAACCTGCCGCTCCAACTGGGAACGGTACTGCTCGTCAAAAGGTTGCTGATTCTGCGCTTCAAAGCGGGCGATATTGCTCTCGATAACCTTGTCAAATTCGGCCTGGCCGATAAGTTGACCGTTCACCCTGGCCACAGAGGTCTCCACGGAGATTCGCTCACCCTTTTCCTGCGTTGGTTCAGTTTCAGCGGCGGCAGCGCCCTGGGACGGATCAGCTTCCTCTTCCCGGTTGCCACCGGCGGGGAGTGACAGAATCATAAAAAGTGAAAAAACCACCCCAATCCATATCATTTTCTGCATACATAGCCTCCAAAAATTACAGGGCACAGTGCACCATAATTTACCGTCTCTGTAAACAGGGAAGGATCCCCGCGATTCTTGACTCCCGGGACGTGCCGGGCTACTTTAAAGAGGACGTCTCCGGCGGAAAAATGTATTCTGCCCTTATCGGGACGCACACGTATACAAGGAGCGTATCATGTCGGATACCGACCAGCAGCCGCGCTTTCCGTTCAAACTGAACAGTAAAGCCCTGGCTATCGTACTGATAGTGCTCGTTCTCATCGGTATTGCAACTACCGCATTTTTTGTCGTTGACCAGACGGAAGAGGCGGTTGTCACGCGGTTTGGACGGTACAATCGTACCGCCGCACCGGGTCTGCACTTCAAGTTGCCCTTTGGAATCGAGCAGAATTACAACGTCCCCACCCAGGCCATACAGAACATGCAGTTCGGCTTCCGGGTTGAACGTCCGGGAATCAACACGGTGATATCCAATGCGGATTTCCCTGAAGAGAGTCTCATGCTTACCGGTGACCTGAACATCGTTGATGTGGAGTGGATTATCCAGTACCGCATTGCCGACCCCAGGCAATGGCTTTTCAACGTGGATGAACCGATCCGCACCATCCGGGACATCTCCCAGTCGGTGGTCAACAGACTTGTGGGCGACCGTTCCATCATGGATGTCCTCGGAGATGAACGTCCCACAATCGAGATCCAGGCACAGGAGCAGATGAACAGTCTTTTTAACAATTACGGCCTGGGGGTCAACATCACCGCCGTACGGCTGCAGAACATCGTACCCCCTGCCGGGCGCGTCCAGGACGCCTTTGAGGACGTCAACAGGGCCGTTCAGGATATGAACCGTCTCATCAACGAAGGCCGGGAAGAGTACAACCGGGAAATACCCCGGGCCCGTGGTGAAGCGGAGCAGGTTGTCCAGATTGCCCGGGGATACGCGGCAGAACGGGTAAACCGTTCCCGTGGTGACGCCGCCCGTTTCAACAACGTGCTGACGGAGTACCGCAACGATCCGCAGACAATGCGCACCCGTCTCTACTACGAGATGATTGAGGACGTCTTCCTCCCGTCTCAGGACGCCTCCGGCGACGACATTTCCGGACGGGAAG
>CAZCAE010000057.1:0-20127 GCA_964496635.1 uncultured Spirochaeta sp. | reverse complement strand
GTAGAGCAAGCGGCTCATATCCGCTCGGTCAGGGGTTCAAGTCCCTTCGCCACTATTTCTCGGTCCGGCTGCATTCGCTGTCGGGCCGTTTATTTTTTTGTAAGCTCTTCAATTTCCCGGATAAACTCTTCTACGTTTTCAAAGTTGCGGTAGACCGACGCAAAGCGAATGTAGGCCACCCGATCGAGAGCATAAAGACGTTCCAGGACGAGTTCACCAATTCTGGCGGCGGAGATTTCGTGGGAATCCATACCCTCCCGGATCGCCTGTTCTTCCAGTTCATCGATCATCGTGCTGATCTGGCCCTGACTTACCGAGCGTTTTCGAACGGCCTGCTGTATACCCTTTTCCAGTTTCTCCCGGTCAAAGGGTTCCCGACGGCTTTGGCTCTTTTTTATTACCATGAGCTGTTTTTCTTCAATTCTCTCATACGAAGTAAATCGAAACTCACAGGACAGGCATTCCCGCCGGCGCCGGATTGTCCGGCCGTCTGCGAGAGCGCGAGATTCGATTACTCTGTCGTCGGCGGAACCGCATTTAGGGCAGCGCATGTCTGAATCTCCATATATCAACGACAATATAACGAGTTCATTGAGAGTGCAATCATTTCAACAGTTCTCTCTCCGGTATTTGCGCTGCCAATAGGGGTGTAGTAAACTGGTGGCATGAAACTCGAGCATTTTGAAATCCCTATTGAATTCCTCCGATCAATTCCTGAAGGAATGAAACTGGTCAAACGGCACGGTCGGGAGTTTCTTGTGGTGGAAGCGGTAACGAGTCCTGCCGGAACTTCCCTGATAACTGAAAGTGTGCGAATTCACGGCGAACCGAGCCTCCGTTTCAAAGCACGAATAGGCGATAAAGAGGGTCTCATTTTTGTCGACGCCTTCTGGGGCAGTCACGCCAAACTCTTCGGGTTCCTTCCCGAACTGGGTCACGGAGACCAGTGGGTGGAAGCGTCCGTACCGGAGACGGGTGAAAGCCTCATGATACAACGGGACTGTGACGTGGAAGGTTGCGGGTCCCATCGAGGGATAGAATTTCGTCTTCCCGGAGGTGCGAACCGCATCGAAGTGTGTGCCCGTCTCGGCTGTCCGGGACACAAGATCGTCCTCGAAAAAATGGGCAAACCGGTAGAGGATTCTATCAGCGGGATCAATTTCTTCGGCGCCGGGTCTCTGGACGACGACTGGTTCGACCACCTGGACTGAATCTCTGCCGGTCTTGTCTAAGGGCGACGGAAGCGGTACGGTTTGTCCGGTATGGATGAAACAACGCGCTATTCTGCAGTACCGGTGCGGGTCTACAATTCGCTGTCCCGTACCTCTGAACCGTTCCAGCCCCTGGATCCTCCCTTTGTCGGAATGTATGTATGCGGGCCAACGGTCTATTCAGACCCCCATCTGGGACACGCCCGGACAGCCGTCGCTTTTGACACGGTATTCCGGTTTCTTCGGTTTCTGGGGTACCGGGTTCGGTACGTGCGGAATATTACCGACGTGGGCCACCTGGAAGATGAGCAGGAGCTTTCCGGGGAAGACAAAGTGGCCAAACGGGCCCGTCTGGAACGGCTTGAGCCGATGGAGGTCGTTCAGCGCTACACCCTCAGCTATCACGACGGTATGAGCCGCCTTGGTTGTCTGCCGCCATCCATCGAACCCCGGGCCAGCGGTCACGTCCCGGAACAGATAGATGTCGTACAGAAGATCATCGATACCGGTCTCGCCTACGAGTCCAACGGTTCCGTCTACTTTGACCTGGAAAAGTACGTTGAAAGTGAAAAGTCCTACGGAACTCTCTCAGGAAAGGTTTTTGAAGATCTTCGGTCAAACACGAGGGAAACCGCGGGTGGTGGCGAGAAGAAGAGTCCTCTCGATTTTGCACTCTGGAAACGGGCGGAGCCGCAACACATCATGAGATGGCGGAGTCCGTGGAGCGACGGTTTTCCCGGTTGGCATCTGGAATGCACCGCCATGAGCACCCGTTATCTGGGAGAGGAGTTTGATATTCACGGCGGTGGTCTGGACCTGCAGTTTCCCCATCACGAAGCAGAAATTGCCCAGAACCATGGCGCTTTCGGCAAAGACCCCGCCCGATACTGGCTGCACTCCAATATGCTCACAGTAGACGGTCAGAAGATGGCGAAAAGTCTGGGAAATTTCATAACCCTGGATGAAATGTTCACCGGCAACCATCAACGCCTGGAACGCGGTTTCTCACCAATGGTTCTGAGGTTTTTCATGCTCCAGTCTCACTACCGGAGTACTCTGGACTTTTCCAGCGAAGCTCTGGAAGGTGCCGAAAAAGGGTATCGTCGGCTCATGGCCGGGTTGAAACTGGCGGAAGAGTTTCTTTCCGAAGAGATTGCCTCTGAAGCGGTGCGCGCCGCTGACGCCGTCCGTTCCCGGACCGGCAGTACCCGCGGCGTCGCAGCGCCCGCGGAAGACGCTATCGCTGCAAGCGGAAATGCCGTTCCCCTCCCCGCGGGTGTCACCGGTACCGACGATCAGAGCAGAGAAGTCCGTCACCTTCTGGAAGCGTGCTGGGCCGCAATGGCCGATGATTTTCATACTCCCCGGACCATTGCCGCACTCTTCGACCTGATTCGCCTTTCCGGCAGGCCGGAGTACCAGAAAGCTCCGATGGAAACGAAAAGGGCCGCCGCCCGGGCAATACGGGGGTTTACCCGGAACGTCCTCGGCCTTGGTCCTGACGATTCCGCGTCCGGAGATGTTGCAGGATCCACCCCGCTCGCAATGGTGATGAAGCTGGTTATAGAACTGAGGCAGGCTGCGCGTCAGTCGAAAGACTTCGCAACGGCCGACCGAATCCGGGATACCCTGGCGACAGCGGGGATTCGCCTGGAAGACAATCGGGACGGAACAACAACGTGGGTAATGGAGTAGCGTATGGGTGCGAAATCCCTTGAAGATATGAAGCAATACTTTCAGGAGGTCACCGAAGAGCTCCTGATGATGCGGGAGATAGACAACCTGGAGATGTATCGTGTCATTACCGACAAAGGCAAGGAACTGGAAGGCATCTCCGACGAGGAGCGAACAGACGAAAACTTCGTCTACGGCTGCGTCAGTAACGTCTATATCGTTGGTGAGTTTCGTGACGGGGTTATGCAGTACCGTGGAGCTTCAGACGCCCATGTGGTTCGGGGTCTTCTGACGTACCTGATTGAAGCGCTGAGCGGTCTTGCTCCGGAAGATATCGTTGGCGGCACCAGGGACGCCGTTGAACAGTTCGCCGACGCGGTAGACCTTAAGTCGACCCTCACTCCGAATAGAGCCAACGCATTTGGAAACATCTACAAACTCATTGTAGAAAAGGCGGCTTTTCACGCTGACGGGATGTGAAGCCGGTGAAGCGTCCTGGCATAATCGGCAGAAAAGGAACATCCGGCGATCCCGCGACAGCAGGACGGAGACGGGCGGGGATCTTTCAGCGATTTCGTCCACCGGAGAGACGTTTTGTCGTTGGGGACATACACGGGTGTTCCCGTACCTTCCGGGCTCTCTGTGAAGAGGAACTCCGCATATCTCCGATAGATCACCTGTATTTGCTGGGTGACCTGGTCAGTAAAGGGCCCGACAGTATCGGTGTTCTCGGCTATATCGAAGAACTCCTGAACCGGCGCGTATCGGTCACTATCGTCCGTGGAAACCATGAAGAGGCCATTCTCAGGGCGATTACCGCGGGGAGAAGCGCCCTGCGGCAGATGCTGGAAATGACCAATAACCTGGCGTTACTGGATGCGAATAGCGGAAAACGTCTTGACCCTCGCTGGGAACATCTGTTTGCAGGCAGCGAGTACGTTGTGACGCTGCCGGAAGCGATACTCGTCCATGGCGGCGTTGATCTCTCCCTGGACAGGCCTTTCGAAAATGGTCCGGAGATCGCTTCACGTCGTGACACAGTGTATAAACGAAAGGGCGCTGACGGCCGTATGGTCATTCACGGACATTCGCGAACGTCACTTTCAACGATCACCGAGTGTGTTGTCACGGGACACCCGGTATTACCTCTGGATAACGGTGCAGTGGGAGCTTCCAACCGAAGACCATTCAAGATCAGCGAGTACGGAAACCTGTGTTGCTTCGAAATTGACACGAGAACTCTGTACGTCCAACCAAACCGTGACGTCGCCGAGACGCCGGAAATGCAACCGTCCTTCAGCGTCCGCATACGAGCGTATCCTCAAATAACGTCGGAGTCGTGACGCATTTGTTTCTTCCCGCCGTTTCCCATACAATCGAGGATATGAACAACCCAGTACATGACCTGGAACCTGAAGCAGTATGGAGACAGTTTGCCGCTATCTCGGCAATTCCCCGGTGTTCGAAACGGGAGGAAGCCGTGCGGAACTACGTCATCGGAGAAGCGCGACGTCTCGGATGTACGTGGAAAACCGATAGCACCGGTAACGTTGTTGTCTATCGACCCGGGTCACCTATCCGACGGTCAACAGGGCCGGTAGTGCTGCAGGGACACCTGGATATGGTCTGCGAAAAGAATACGGGTACCGTTCATGACTTTGACTGCGATCCAATTTCACTTGTCCGGGACGGCGAGTGGCTCCGGGCGGACAATACTACCCTTGGAGCCGACAACGGTATTGCCGTAGCTATGATGCTGGCAATACTGGAGGCAGATGATGTAGAACTTGGTCCCCTGGAATGCCTCTTCACTGTTGATGAAGAGACGGGTTTGACCGGCGCTCTCCAGCTGGATCCTGCCCTTATCAGCGGTCGCACCCTTATTAACCTGGACACAGAAGAAGAGGGCTTTTTCTGTATCGGTTGTGCCGGTGGCCGGAATACCTATGGGTCCTTTCCTATGGTGTGGTTGACCGGCGGTGACACCGACAGAGACCGAATGACGGCGGTGGAAGTGCGGCTTCTGGGACTCCATGGAGGTCACTCCGGCGCGGATATTCATATAGGCCGGGGAAACAGTCTCGTCCTTGGTGGCCGTCTGCTTGGTGAACTGCATAATGAGATACCGGATATCTGTCTGGCGGATATTTCCGGCGGGGACAAACACAACGCTATTCCCCGGGAGTTTCGGGCGGTAGTGCTCGTTCCGGCAGGCGCGGATCATCTGATATCCCGGATAATTCCTGCCTTTCAGGCAACTGTCCTGGACGAACTCGGTGAAGCCGACGACGCCCTGCGAGTTGAATGGGACACAGTTCCTGTACCGGAACGCTATCTCTCGACGGGCGATACCAAGAGAATTATCAGTTTCATGAAGGCTATGCCCCACGGGGTTCTCGGCATGAGCAAAGAGGTTCCCGGTCTGGTTGAGACATCCACAAATTTCGCGGCGATTCGGGTTGAAAAGGGAACCATAGCCGTTCTTACCAGCCAGCGATCCTCCCGGGGAAGTCTCATCGCCGCGGCGGCTGATTCGGTGGGTGCGGTTATGACACTTGCGGGTGCCGACGTTCGTTTCGGAGAAGCGTATCCGGCATGGCCGCCAAAACCGGGTAGCCCCCTGTTGGAAGCGGCTGTTCGGGTGTATCGCGAAATGTTCGGCAAGGAACCTGTAGTCGGGGCTTTTCATGCGGGGCTTGAGTGTGGTGTTATCGCCGACAGGGTCGGTGAAATGGATATGATCTCATTTGGCCCGGAGATGGCCGGGGTCCATACGCCGGAGGAACGCATTAACGTTGCATCAACTGAACGGACCTGGCGTCTGCTGGTTGCTCTGTTGGAGGCACTGTAACTTTACGTCACCTTGCGAAGCAACGTGACATGACGATACTGTAAGCAAGAGGGTGAAAGATGGCAAAGCGAATTCTCGTTGTAGACGATTCTGCGGCGGTCCGACAGAGTGTTGCATATGTACTTGATCAGGCGGGTTATGAAATCGTTCAAGCCGGAGACGGTGCCGACGCATTGACGAAACTGGACGGTGATCCCTTCGCTCTGGTTGTAACCGATGTAAACATGCCGAATATGGACGGGATCGAATTGACCCGTCGTATCAGGGCAGAAGAGAAGTATCGATTCACGCCGATTGTCGTTCTGACGACAGAATCCCAGGCTTCCAAGATGGATGCCGGCAAGGAGGCCGGGGCTACCGGCTGGATCGTAAAACCCTTCAATTCGGAGAAGCTCCTACAGGTAGTTAAGCGCCTTGCGGGCTAGCGGGGAGAGATAGTGAACGGAATAACCGTCGTTCTGATTGCCCTGGCGATTCACGCCGGCGGCGTTGAGGTTGATACCACCCGAGAGGCTGAACTTCAATGGCTGAAAGGTGCCCGCCCGCATGCGTCATGGACGATGGCAACCCGGCAGGGAGGCGTGTACCGTTTTTCCGGACCTTCCGGTGATATAATTGTCCAGCGTCTGGCTGAGCCGGACGTGACATTCGCCGTTTCCGGGATAGATTCTCAGGGTGAAATGGTTTTTATTTCTGTCGTTTCATTACCCCGGATTTTCAACCTCGGCGTTGTTTCCATGGATGAAATCATGGTCGCCTTTGCTCCGGACAGCGCCGATTCCGAAACACCAAAAATTGCTCCCGCGGAAGAGAACCCGTCCGAAGACAGTTTTACCGTTCAGCGCAGTGGAACCCTGGTAACAGCCGGGTATCCTCCGGCTGGAGAAGTCATTCTTTTGCGGTTCTGAATCCGGCTGGTTCCCCGCAGCCGGGACAAAGTGCCGCCAGGGAGTTGCCACCAGGGAGTTGCCAAGACGCCCCGTTTTTAGTATCCGTGGATAATGCGCATCATGTTTGTATGCTCCGGCAATATCTGCCGGAGTCCGCTGGCTCACAGAATGTTGGAACAACAGGCCCGGAAGCGGGGTATGGATCATCTCATTGAGGTTGAGTCTTCCGGAACGGGGGCGTGGCACGTCGGAGAAGACGCCGATCCGCGCATGCGCCGTACAGCGGCAAAACACGGTCTGACCCTGCACCATCCCGCCCAGGCCTTCAGAAAGGGCGATCTATCCGATAGTGACATTATCTTTGCGATGGATCGGGGGCATTACCGCGAAATCCGTGCTCTTGCAAAGCGGGCCCTTCCGACGGTTTCATCGGACCGGAACATTCTCTCCCGATTGTACCTCTTTCGGCAGTTTGATCCTGAATATGCCGACGACGGAACAGCGCCTCTCGAGGGAGCTCCGGATGTTCCGGACCCTTATTACGGGGGTGATCATGGCTTCGAAAAGGTATATCAGATGGTGGAACGCACCTGCCGACGAATACTCGACGAAATTGAACGGGGTGCTCTTCCGTGAACGGCGTGGATTCTATAACCTTTCAGACAGATACGCCGGAAACCCTGATCAGGGCCGTTCTGGGGGAAGGGCTGTCAATCCGGCAGCGCCGACCCGTCGGGGGCGGAAGCATTAACCGGACCGAAGTGCTCCACCTTTCAAACGGTACTCATCTCTTCCTGAAGAGCAATTCGGCCCGTCACAGAGGCCTCTTTACCGAAGAAGCCCGAGGGTTGCTGGCTCTTTCCACGGCCGACGGTCCCGGGGTACCGCAGCCACTTGCTGTCGGTCTCGGGTCGGAACGGCAGATCCTGCTGCTCGAATATGTATCTCAGGGACACCGCAGGCCGACTTTTTCGAAAGATCTGGGGCATTCGCTGGCGGCTCTGCACCGCAGCCGACGAAACGACGCCTGCGGGTTCGATAGCGACAATCACATTGGTTCTACGCCCCAGATGAACGGCTGGGACACCGACTGGCACCGCTTTTTTGGCGAGAAACGTCTGCTGTTTCAGGTGCGTCTTGCAGCAAAACAAGGGTACGTCGACACGTCTATGGAACGAGAGGTTGAGGCTCTTGTTTCACGGCTTCCGGATCTGTTACCTGCTCCGGATGACGACGCGTCGTCGTTGCTTCACGGAGACCTCTGGGGTGGGAACGTCATGGCCGGGCCGGACGGTGAGCCTTTTCTTATTGACCCCGCGGTATACTACGGACACCGGGAAGCGGATCTGGCCATGACTGAGCTTTTCGGCGGATTGGGCAGGGAGTTTTTCGACGCGTATTGCGAGGCGTGGCCACTCGAATCGGGATATTCCGATCGTCGCGACCTCTACAACCTGTACCATCTGTTGAACCATCTGAATCTCTTCGGCACATCGTACTGGGAAGCTGCCGGTCTATTCTGCGCCGTTACCGCTGAACGGGATCCCGGATCGTTCACAGTGCCCTTCTCAGTCCGTAATAGAGGCTGCCCAGTACTTCTCTCAGAAAGGTCGAACTGTCCTGAAGCGCTTTGCTTTGAGGCATAAAGTGAACGGCCTTCAGCGGTCGCTGGTCCGTTCTGAATGCCGCCGGGGCGGGGAGTGCCGTGAGGCCGGCAGCTGAAAAGGCCGCGACGGAGCGGCGCATATGGTAGGCGCTGGTTACGAGGGCAACGGTAGTATAGGAAAACTGTTCGGCTGTGTTTCCCGCGTTCTCGGCCGTGGTACGGCTGGTATCTTCCACCCCGATCAGGGAATCGGGGAACCCCAGGTCAAGCAGCAGGCGGCGGGCGACGGTCGCTTCCGCGTCGACGGAACGGTCCGAAAAGACGGTGCCTCCCGTAACGACGACAGGCACACCGAGTTTCCGGGCAAGTCGCATGCCGTAGATGAGACGAGACTCCGCCTCTGCCGAAAGGGAGTCCCTGCCGTCACCGGAAAGAATCGCTTCGGAAGGTGTGTCGGCAACAACCCCACCGCCGAGAATTACCACGGCCTGGGCACTCCGAAGGTCATCCAGTGTTTCGGTCAGGTGGGTGCGCTCAAGGCGGCCAAGGAGCTGTCGGGCGAGTGCAGGTGTAGACAATCCGTACAGGCTCACCGCCAGGATGATCAGGATCCATCCGATAAACCGTACTCTTCGGAGCACGTCCCTGATGCGGAACATTTCGGCCGACGCCAACAGGCCTCGCGCCTTTCGGCCCGTCTGGATCAGGAGAACCCCCAGAACGATGAGAACGATCACAGCGATTCCCGGTAAAAGCAGCCACGGTTCAATGAACTTCGTGATCATAGTCGTCAGAACTCACTGAAAAGGCGTCGCACAATAGTGTCTATCTCATCAAGCCACATCCTTCGCTGTCGTCCGGTGCTTTCCCTGGCGTTATACAGAGTCTTGAAGCTTATCGTTTCGATTCCGGCGTAACTGAGAATCCGGTCCCGCCAGATTGTTCGCATCGGTTCCTGACTGAGAGGGTTCGTCTCATCGGTGGTATTGCAGATCAGAGCGCGCTTTCCCGTCAGAAGTGGAACCTTGCGCGGCTTCTCGAACTCCGGTCCGTCAAAATCAAAGGCGATACCCGGTCTGAAAATTCGGTCCACCCAGCCCTTTACTATTGCCGGAGGCATTCCCCACCAGTCGGGGTAGACCAGTACAATACCCTGGGACTCCTGTAATTCGTGGACGTACGCCGCGAATGAATCGTCGAAGCTGAACCTCCGCCGTATCTCCTCATTCTCCAGTATTGCCTGAAAGTGTTCACCGTAGAGGTCGTGACCGTGTACTGTGATTCCCTCTTCGGCGAGAATCCGGGCAATTCGATCGGCCACAACGTGGTTGAAACTGCCGGGATCGGGATGTCCGGTAACAAGAAGCACGCTCATCATTGAGTCTCCCTGGATAAACCTGATAAGAATCGTTCCGAAAATCTGAAAAAGTGCTTGAAGGTAGACACCATTTACCAGTACTTTACCACACAAGTTAGGGAAGGTGAACAATGGTTAGCAGGACTGACATACTTGAGTCATTGAAAAAGGTCATCGATCCGGAAATCGGTCTCAATATTGTAGACGTCGGATTGATTTACAGGGTGGACGTATCCGAGGGACAGGTGGAGGTCGATTTTACACTGACCACGCCGGCGTGTCCCTTGGGAGATACGATAAACAACGACATCATCACGGTTCTGAAGGAAGACCACGGGTTGGAGAATATTGTTACCAACCTGGTGTGGAATCCACCGTGGAGCCTGGAGTTCATGAGTGAGGACGCTCGTCTGGAACTGGGGTATCCCATCTGACAAACGGATAATTCAACGTTGCAAGGAGTTTGTATATGAAAATTGAGATTCGGAATCTGCATGCACGAATAGAAGATACACCCATTCTGAACGGCGTCGATCTGACCCTTCATAGCGGGGAGGTTCACGCTCTTATGGGACCCAACGGTTCGGGGAAGTCCACCCTCTCGAATGTACTGTTCGGCAGCGAAACGTACGAGGTTACCGGCGGAGAGATCGTGGTGGGCGGCGAGAACATCCTGGAAATGGAAACTCACGAACGGGCTACACTGGGGCTTTTTCTCGCCTTTCAGTATCCCGTGGAGATTCCCGGCGTTTCGGTGGGGCGCTTTCTGAAGCGGGCCACGGAAATTCGCTTTGAGGAGGGAGATGAACATCGAAAGAACTTCGTCAGGAATCTTCGGGCGAACATGAAGTATATGGATATGGACCAGCAGTTCATCAACCGGTATCTCAACGAAGGTTTTTCGGGCGGTGAAAAGAAGCGAATGGAAATACTGCAGATGCTCATGCTGGAGCCGCAGTTTGCTATTCTTGACGAGACGGACAGCGGTCTCGATATCGACGCGTTGAAAATCGTCGCTCAGGGAGTCAACAAGCTTCGCGAAGAGACCGACTTTGGCGCTCTGGTGATTACCCATTACCAGCGCATTCTTGACCATATCAAGCCGGACTATGTGCACATCATGTACCAGGGACGTATCATCACCTCCGGCGGTGGTGAACTCGTAGAGCAGCTGGAAGCCCGGGGGTACGACTGGGTCAAGAAGGAACATGGTATTCAGGAGGAGGAGCGAAATGAGCAGCCCACAGGTTGATATAGGCGATTACAAATACGGTTTTCACTACGAGGACAAGTCGGTCTTCAAGACACGCAAGGGACTGGACGCCGATGTGGTCCGTTCCATTTCCGGGGCAAAGAACGAACCCGAATGGATGCTGGAGTTCCGCCTCAAGTCTCTTGAGGCGTTCAACGCGAAACCGATGCCTTCCTGGGGCGCCGATCTCAGCGATATAGACTTCAATGAAATCTACTACTACGCCAGACCTACCGAGACAGCAAGTGGCCGCAGTTGGGATGACCTTCCACCGGAAATCAAGGAGACGTACGACCGTCTGGGTATTCCCGAAGCGGAGCAGAAATTTCTTGCCGGTGTAGGAGCTCAGTACGACTCGGAAGTGGTCTACCACAGCATAAAGGAAGATCTGGAGAAGCTGGGAGTCCTCTTTCTGTCGCCGGAGCAGGCGATTGAACAGCACCCGGACATCGTGAAGAAGTACTTCGGAACGATCATTCCGTACAACGACAACAAGTTTGCGGCACTGAACAGCGCCGTCTGGAGTGGCGGCAGTTTTGTCTACGTTCCCAAGGGTGTGAGAGTTGATGTTCCGCTTCAGGCGTATTTCCGGATCAACTCGCAGAGTTTCGGCCAGTTTGAGCGTACACTTATCATCGCGGACGAAGGCAGCTTTGTTCATTATGTGGAGGGCTGTACTGCCCCTATCTACACCACCGACAGCATTCACAGCGCGGTGGTCGAGATTATAGCCCTGGAAGGTGCCCGGGTGCGGTATTCCACCATCCAGAACTGGTCCAGTGACGTCTACAACCTCGTCACCAAGCGGGCTGTGGCTCACCGGAACGCAACGGTGGAATGGGTGGACGGTAATCTGGGTAGTAAACGCACCATGAAGTACCCCGCGGTATATCTCATGGGAGACGGAGCGCATGGAGAGGTGCTTTCCATCGCCTTTGCAGGAAAAGGGCAGGAGCAGGATTCCGGGGGCAAGATCGTCCACGCTGCCAGTAACACCAGCTCTCAGATTACCTCGAAATCTATCAGCAAGGACGGGGGTACCGCCACATATCGGGGTCATATCAAGGTGGAAGAAGGTGTGGAAAACGTCCGGAGCAAGGTAGAGTGTGACGCTCTCCTTATTGACGGCGACAGCACTACCAATACCTATCCGTATATGGACATCAAGTCCGATGATGTTGCTATAGAGCATGAGGCGACGGTCAGCAAGATTTCCGACGATCAGCTCTTTTATCTGATGAGCCGTGGGCTGACCGAGGAGGAGGCTGCTACGATGATAGTAAACGGCTTTCTCGATCCGCTGGTAAAACAGCTCCCCATGGAGTACGCCGTTGAATTGAACCGTCTTATTGAACTTGAAATGGAGGGCTCCGTCGGATGAGCAGTCAGACAATCAATGATCCAACGGTGGAAACTGTTGAAGCCTTTATTGCCGGGCGGCAGGAGCCACAGTGGATGTCCGATGTCCGCCGGGCCGCACTTGACCGCTTCCGCGCCATGGAATGGCCCACAGCCCAGGACGAGGAGTTTCGGCGCAGCGATGTCTCTTCCTATGCATTTGACAGTTATCGCCTCGCTGCGGCCGGTGGTTTCCCGGAAGGAACGGACATTTCCGCCGGACTATCGGGTGTGCTGGAGTTCTCGGGGACGGAGATAAAACGGCGTGCCCTGGCGAATGACCTTGAAGAAAGAGGTGTTGTCTTCCTCTCAATTGAAGAAGCCCTGACCGCCGGCGTGAGCGAGACGATCGCTGCAAGCGTCCGAGACGCTCTGTTGAAAGGCGTCTCAAATGCGGAAAACCGTCTCGCCGTATGGCATTACGCGACAATTACCCACGGTGTCATCCTGTACGTTCCGCCCTTTGTGGAAGTGAAAGAACCCTTTCTGGTTACCTCTTCGGATGATGGTGACGGAGATCTCAGGTCTCCCCAGCTTGTTCTGATTGCCGATACAGGTGCCCGCTTTACCGCTGTGTCCAGAGTCGTACAGGACGCCGAAGGTGAGGTTTTTTACAACGAAGGGGTTGACGTCATGGTAGGGGATAGCGGCCGGGTGGAGTACTTTTCCTTCCAGAACGTGAATATCGATTCTACCTTTATTTCAAACGGTCTTGCCACGGTTGGCAGAGACGCCACCTATCACGGATACCTTGCCGCCTTCGGTGGAATGTTCAGCAAATATCGCTTCGATTCGGAAATGATCGGTGCCGGCGGTGACGCCTTTATGGGTGGTGTCTACTTTCCTCATGAGGATCAGCACATCGATCTGCGTACCGTCCAGCGCCACCTGGGAGAGAAGGCTCACAGCCTTACCCTGTACAAGGGAGCTGTGACAGATGAGGCCCACAGCGTCTTTCAGGGTCTTATCAGTGTGGATCACGCCGCTCTCAGCACGGACGCCTATCTCACCAACAACAACCTCATTCTCGGTAATGACGCTCGGGCGGATTCTATTCCTACCCTGCAGATCAACACTGATGAGGTTCGGTGCAGCCACGGTTCCACCACCGGGAAACTCGATCCCCGCCAGCTGTACTACCTGGAAACACGGGGGTACTCGCCGGAAGAGGGACGGCACCTGCTCGTTCAGGGGTACTTTGAAGAGATTCTCGGGCGCTATCCCGACGTTGTTATGGAAGAACTTCACGAGATTATCGAGGAACGGATCGCGGACTGACGGCGCGGACAGACGAGCTATGGCAAAGTGGCGGGAAGTGTGCGGCGAAGACGAGTTTCAGCGGACGTACAAGTTCGTGCATCGGCGAAAGGAAGTTGCACTGTTTAAGCTCAGTGACGGCATATACGCCACGGAAAACTCCTGCAGTCACGAATACTCCGAGCTCAGTGAGGGTATGATCATGGGTGAAGATGTCTATTGTCCCAAACACGGATCGCGTTTCGACATTCGCACCGGGGCGGTCCGGGACCTGCCCGCCACCCGACCGGTAAAGACATACGAGGTCAAGGTGGAGGACGGAATCGTCTTTGTCAAAATCTGATCCTTCCCGAATCGAATTGTCGAAAGAGACCCTGATTCTCACTCCACGTGACGCGGACCAGGCCGGCAGAATTCTGAACGCCGGCGGTCTCGTCGTATTCCCTACAGAGACGGTCTACGGTCTGGGCGCATCTGCTGTGGATCCGACAGCGGTACGAAATATCTTTCACGCCAAAGGGCGTCCGACGGATAATCCCCTTATTGCGCATTTTGCCGACCCGGGGGAGGTTCAGAGACTTCTGCCCTCTTCCGCTGGTGATCTGACACCACTTCTGGAAGAGCTTATGCCCGGGCCGCTCACTCTGGTCGTTCCCGCTCCGACGTGGGCGCCGCCGGTTGTGACGGGCGGTCTTGATTCACTGGCCGTGCGTGTCCCTGACCACCCGGTGGCCCGGCAGATCATTTCGGTAGCCGGAGTACCTGTTGCCGCCCCAAGTGCAAACCGGAGCGGTCGTCCCAGCCCGACAACCTTTGCGATGGCTATGCATGAAATGGAAGGCCGGGTAGACGCGATTCTGAAGGGACCCGATTGTCCAGTAGGAATTGAGTCGACGGTGGTTGATGTCAGGGAGCCGGGAGTTCTGACCGTCCTTCGACCGGGACGAATCACACCGGCGGAGATGAGACGCTTCTGCGACAGGGATATACGGACCGGTCCGGTTGAATCGCACCGTTCACCGGGTACCCGATACCGCCACTACCGTCCGGACGCGCCCGTCTTCGTCGTTCCGACGCACCTGTGGGATGATGCCCGGAATGAGGCGGCCGGACTCTTCAAGCATGTGTATTCACGACGGCGCAGTGAATTTACGGACCTTGACGGGTACGCTGCCGCCCTCTACTACAGTTTCTGGACGGCTGAAAGCGGAGATGCGGATTGCATACTCATGGAGGCGGTAGACCCGCACGAGGCGCCGGGCCTCTCCGACCGAATGCGTCGCGCTTCCGAGGCGGTGTATCGGCCGGGGCTTATCGGAGAGTATCTGCAGGCGACTCAGGGACCCGGCACGCGATAGACCGGGCTACAAGCTCGGAGTCGTCGCCGCGAGAAAGCTCATCAGGCGTGACTATGTAAAAGCGGTTCGGTCTCAATTCGGTCTTCGAAGTGATTCTTACCGGCACGTAGTATTCTCCCAGACCGCGACCGGTCCAGCTTCCGTCGGCGAGGTGTTCCGCCTTTTCCAGCAGGACCCGTTGCCTGTTACCGATCAGGCCGCTTCGATACCGCCGCTTCTCCCGATTTGCTGCACTTCGTACCGCCTCCGCCCGGGACGCAACTTCCGCGGCGGGTACCACATCGCTCATTCGGGCGGCGCGCGTGCCCGTTCGCAGGGAATACGGGAAGGTATGTACGTGACCGAAATTCATCTCTTCAATGAGACGAATCGTCTCGGCTATATCTGATTTCGTCTCTCCGGGAAAACCGACAATGATATCGGTCGTGATGTTGAAAAGCGGATTCTCCCGCCGGAGATCGACTGCCGTTTCCCGAAAGCGGCGGGCCGTGTACATCCGGCGCATGGCCAGCAGTATTCGTTCGCTGCCGCTCTGGGCGCAAAGATGCAGGTGGGGGCACATGCGGGGGTGACGAAAGAGCTTTACGAATCGCTCGTCCAGACCATCCGGCTCAAGAGACGATATCCGCAGCCGGAAGTCTCCCGGAAGTTCGAGTATCCGTTCCACCAGAGAGACAAAGTCGGCCCCGTCGTCGGAATGGTAGCGGCTCATGTTGACGCCGGTAAGGACAATCTCCCGACCGCCCCCGGCGACGGCCTCCTTCGCTTCGGTCAGAATCGCTTCCACAGGACGGCTCGTCGCACGGCCGCGTACAAAGGGAATGATGCAAAAAGTACAGAAATTGTCACATCCATCCTGAACTTTGATGTTGGTTCGCGTATGGAATATCCGGCGGGGCGTCGTAAAACCGAAGACGTTCGGCTCAAGCGCTTCAGGGTCGGGGATTTCTCCGCGAAAATGCGCTTCCAGCAGGTCGGGAATAGTATTCTTGTGAACGTTGTCCACAATGTAGGTCGCCCCCTTTTGGGGGTCTGCCAGAGCGTCGTGATGAGTCTCTCGCTTTCGGCTCTCTGTAAAACAGCCCGTAAGGATAATGACAGCACCGTCGCCACCGATTCTTCGCGCCCGGTACACCGTGTTCCTGCTCTTGCGATCGGCCTTGTTTGTCACCGTGCAGGAGTTGATCACGTACGCGTCGGCACCCTCCCGAAACGGCACGACCCGATATCCCCGGTCTTCCATCGTCGTGGCAATAGAGTCGGATTCATACTGGTTCAATTTACAGCCAAGGGTTTCAAAGGCGACAGTCCGTTCATTCCGCGCAGGAAATTCCGACAGATCGATCATGAAGCTATTTCTCCGTACAGGGACAGGGGGCGGGTACCGGTAATCCGGACCTGGACAAACTGTCCGGGCTTCATGTCGGATTCGGCGGCGTCCCCTATACGTACCGGTACCCGCCCCTCCGTCCTGCCTGATGGATACCCCTGTCGGTCCCGCCCTTCTACAAGGACCGGTACCGTTCGACCTTTCAATGCACGGTTTCTCCCGCCCGCCGTCTCCTGAAGAATATCCGTAAGAATGTGGAGGCGCCGCTTCTTTTCTTCCTGTTCAACATCGTCGGACCAGCGTGAACTTGCCGCTCCCGGTCGGGGCGAGTACATGGCGATGTAGGCCATATCGTAGGAGAATTCCCGCATAGCGTCTGCGGTTCGTTGAAACTGTTCGTCTGTTTCTCCGCTGAATCCGACAATTATGTCGGTAAAGAGAGTTGCTTCAGGAAGAGTCCGGCGAATACTCTGAACAACCGAACGGTAGCCGGAGAGGCGGTAATTCCGGTTCATTCTGATGAGTATCTTGTCGTCCCCGCTTTGTATCGGAAGATGAATCTGTTTCGCCAATGTCGGGTAGGAAGCTACCGCTTCCAGAACGTCGTCGGTCATGTCCCTGGGATGGGGAGAGGTGAAATAGATCCACACCGGTCGGTTGTGAGTGAGCTTTCCAACCTCATGAAGGAGGTCGGCAAACCCCATTTCGTTGCTTCGCCGATCCAGCCCGTAACTGTTTACGTTCTGTCCAAGCAGTGTGATTGACCGATACCCTTTGTCCACCAGGGACGCGACTTCCTGAAGAATTGCCCCGGAAGGACGCGAAACCTCCCGCCCGCGGGTGAAGGGGACGGCACAGAACGTACAGAACTTGTCACATCCGTTCTGAATAGGTACATACGCCTCAAAAGGGGAGGTGTACGTCGGCTCGACCCGCCAGAAGCCTTCCCGGATATCAGGCCCCGATGCCATCGGGTCGCGGACACCGGCGGTAATTCCGATCGGTGTCATGATACCGTATTGTCTGATCATTTCCGGAAGCTTGGGTAGCTCGTTGATAGTGAAGACGAGGTCAAAACGTTTGAGAAATTTTTCCCTGTCCGCCGGAAGTACGCATCCCGACACGAAGGTGAGCAGATTTTTCCGTGATTTCCACTCATTCCACTTATGGATCTTGCTGTACACCTTGTCGATCGCTTTCTGGCGGACCGAACACGCCACTATGCCGAGAAGGTCAGCGTCCTCTTCTCGGTCTGTTGCCTGGTAGCCCATTTCTTCAAGCACGGTGACTATTCGCTCGGAGTCGGAGATGTTCATCTGGCATCCCAGGGGAATCAGGTGATATCGCATCAAAAATAAACCTCTGCAAATATATGAGAGTGGGGGACCCCACTGTCCTGAAGAATGTCGAAAACGTTGTAGATCATATCGCAATTGCCGCAAAGATAATACCTCGCCGTCAGGTCGACAGGCATTGATCGGAGGTAGTCCGTAACCCGGCCGCGAAAATCTCCTCCCTGATCCCGGGAAACGCAACGGACGACACGGTCGGGTTCATACAACTCCATGTCGATCGTCTCGTCGGCGGTCCGCGTACCGTGAATCAACGTATAATCTATTCCGGGGTACGCCTCAGTTATCATACGGAACGGAGAAATACCCGTTCCGGTAGCGACAAACCGGTAACGGTTGGTTCGCCAGTCCTCGTCGATCGTAAAATATCCGAACGGGCCGTCCACATTGATCGGGTCTCCCTGCGCCAGGTTCGAAAGGGCCCGGCTCACCGCTCCGCCCTCAACTACCTTTACCAGTATTTCCAGGTAGTCTTCACCGGCAGAATAGATAGAGTATTCCCGCATGTCGATGCTTCCGTGCAGGCCGACAGCAATATGCTGACCCGGATCAAAATCCATGCCTGCCCGGTCGAAACGGAGAACATGAATTGATTCTGTTATCCACCGTACATGGTGTACCATCGTTGTACCAAGTTGTGATTCCTTTACATCGTTCATGGTAGTGCCTAAAGATGATACTATAAGTCAGGAAAAGCAGGAAGGCCGTGGGTCGGAGCAAGTAGGAATAATTGTTCCTTGACCCACCGGTTGATCGATCTTACTATGTGGCCAACGCCATGTCCCGATACAGATCGCGTTTTTACCAGATTTCTCTTGTCTTTGCGGCGATCATGTTGTTCTTTTCCCTTCACAGCCTTTCTAACTTCGCTCTGCGAGGGAAAATCCTCACTTTCGAACGGTCCCTGAACTTCTCGGTCTATGCTGTTTCCGCCATCTGTTTCCTTATCCTGATTGGTTTTACCGAAACCCGGCTTACCCGGATTGTGCAGGTTGTAGTGCTCATCGTCTCCGGTGTACTTATTACCGTCTTTGTAACGCCGGGAGAGATCGGCGGAGACCTGTTGTTTGTCGTTGCAGCTTTTGTGGCGTACAAGTACCGACTCATGGATACACAGATCCTGTTGAAACTGTCTCTCATGATAGGAGTGCTTGTCGTTACCCGGGTCTTTCTCGTTTTCACTGACGACAATCTGAGTATTCACAAGACCATCGCCCAGGCAATTTTTTCCGCTTCGGCTATTCCTATTCTGTATTGGGTTTTTGAAGATGAAACTCGCCGGGTTTCCCGGCAGAAAAAGGAACTGGAGCGGCGGGTCACGGCTGACCGTCCATTTGTGGAATTCGGAAAGAACGTAGGTGGTATTATTCACGACTTCAAGAACGATCTCAGCCTCTTTTCCATGTTTGGACAGTTATTGCAACTGAATATTGGAGAGACGATCACCGAGCGGCAGGTTGAAGAGTTTCAGGACTATGTGCGTCGCTTTTCTTCCCGAATTGAGAGAATTCTTCTTATCACCCGTATTGGTGGTGATGATAATCCGCGAAAGACAGACCTGCTCCCACTTATTCGGTCGGTGTTATACGTATTTCAGACCAATCTCGATTTTCGACGGATCGTGAATTTCGATGTTGATTTGCCGGATCAAAAGGAACCGGATCTCGGGGTGTACGTTGAGACGATTCCACTTGAGGTCGTTTCAATTCTGGAGAACGTAATCCGCAACAGTTGTGAGGCTCTGGTTGAATATTACGGAAATGGCACGGAAGCCGTCAGTCCCGCCCTGTTAAGTGTGCAGTGTCGGGATGAAGGAGCTGAAATCCTTGTCATCGTTGAGGATAACGGTCCGGGGATATCCAGCTGCTCTCATTGTAAAGAAAACAACTGTCTCGAGTGCAGCCAATTTGAAATTGGTGTGTCCTCCAAAAAAAATGGGAATGGATTTGGCCTGATCAACGTGCGCAGTTCTGCCCGGCGAATCGGCGCTTCGATGACGATGACGAGTCGCGATGACCAGGGTGTTCGAACAGAATTCCGCTTTCCCAAATCCGGTAAGTTGACGGTAGAATTCACTCCTGAATATACTCATAGTAACCAGAACAGATAGCGGGGGAATATGATCGCCGTCATTTACGGATCATCTACATTGAATACTGAATACAGCGCCCAACGCATACAGGCAGCTTTCGACGATGGTTCTGCAGATCTTCACAACGTCAAAAATCTGGAGGTAGACCTGCTCCGTCGACGGAACAACCTCGTCCTCATCAGTTCCACCTGGGGAACCGGCGATCTTCAGGATGATTGGGAACTCTTCTACCCCCAGCTCGATGCTGTCGATTTTCACGGAAAGACAGTCGGTCTTGTCGGTCTTGGAGATCAGGAAAACTATCCCGACACCTTCTGTGACGGTATTTCTCTGCTCTACGACAAGGTGCTTCAGCGAGGTGGCCGCATCGTCGGAAGCACGTCTGTGGAAGGATACTCCTTTACCCGGTCCGGAGCCGTGCGGGACGGCCGGTTCGTAGGGCTGATTCTTGATGAAGACAGCCAGGCTGAGCAGTCGGACGAACGCATTCGAAAGTGGG
>CAZCAE010000056.1:0-20375 GCA_964496635.1 uncultured Spirochaeta sp. | reverse complement strand
CATCGATGGTGGAACCGTCCACGCCGACAAAATCGGTGGCGACCGTAGCCAGAATCGCCTGAAATTCCCGTTGCCGGCGAATCTCTTCCTCGTTACGCTTACGTTCGGTAATGTCCTGAACGACACCAAACATGTGGTCCGGTTTGGATTGTTCGTCGTATGTAACGTTGCCCTTTTCCAGCAACCACCGCACCGATCCGTCCGGCAGGAGACGGCGGTGTTCTACTCGATAGGTCTCTCCCGTTTCAATGCATTTCCGGATCGCCTCTTCTACCAGCGGGAGATCTTCCGGATGCACCATGTTCACGAAGTCTTCGTATACGGGTTGCATCTCCACGGGATAGCCGTAGAGTTCAGCGGTCTGCTCCGACCAGACGATATTGCCACTTTGGATATCCCAATCCCACGTGCCGACACGGCCGTACTCCTGACTCATGCGCAGGCGCCGCTCGTTCTCTATAAGCTCTTTCTGCATCGCGTCGGAGCTGATCATAAACCCGAGCCGGCTTGATATCTCCTCTACGAGAGAGAGCTCTTCATCCAGGAAGGGACCGGAATCGGCCTGCTGCTGTTCTGTGAGGTACACGACCGTCAACGTTCCGAGAACGTTACCGTCCATGCGGATATCCCATTGTATACACCATTGTGTTTCGCAGAACCCGGGAGATATGTACTGGTGACCGGCAACAACGAGTCGTGCCGCGCATTGGTCGGGGAAGCGGAAGCCCGGTGGAATGCACTCCACGGCGAGTTGCAGGAACTCTTCCTGCGGGAGCTCACGTGCATAGGCGTTCCAGATCGCATTCATCGCATCTCGCTCTTTGATCCGTTCCCGTAAAGCCACCTCGGGTCTCATGTGTATTGGTGTGCCCGGGGCGTTCAGAATTGCCTGGAGACGATTTTGAGTTTCGGATCCCTCGCGTGTGTCCTCATCCATTTTCGTGTGTCGCTCCGTGTTAATCTTGGTCGTACCCGGTGAGTAATAAGATCGTCTCATCGCTTATCCGGAGTCAAGTGATGGTCGGCGGCATTCATCGTTCCTGCAATCGAACGTACCCGGTTGTGTGTCCTTACAGAAATTTAACTGAAAAGACATCGTTTTCTCACCCCCAACTAACTCTGCACGCAATAATGTCCTTAGAAAGGACAGTACGTCCGAAAAACACTCTGAGGAGGAAAGAATGAAAGGAAAGAAGAGTTTACTCTTTCTGTTGGCCGTAGCGATTATGGTCAGCTTCATGCTTGCAGGTTGTGACAACCTGTTTGGCAGCGATGATGATGATGATGATGATGGAGACTCCGCGATCGCCACAGTTGGCGACGAGCTTACCGGCGGCTGGGAAGTCACGTTTGTCGACAGTAACGGCCGTGGCTACTTTGCCGAACGCGCCAGTGAATACGACGGCACAGCAGAGACGCAGGTCCTGGTAGTCGGTACCTTTCACGACGACATCAGTTTCACCGCAGGCAAGACGTGGTACCTGGGTGGTCCCGTCTTTATCGGAAACAACGCACAGAATCCCGACAGTGCGATTGGCAACACCTTGACCATTGCGGCGGGCACGACCATTCGCGGCGATACCAGCGCAAGCAACCCCGGCGTTCTCATCATCACCCGTGGATCCGATATTAACGCCGAGGGAACGGCTGCGGCCCCAATTACCTTCACCTCCGCCAACGAGCCCGGCGATCGTGACGCGGGAGACTGGGGCGGATTGATCATCAACGGGTACGCTCGCGTTCAGGGCGGCTACGCCGAGGGCGAGGGCGGCACCGGCGAGTACGGTGGTGGCGCGACTCCTGTTGATGACGACGATTCTGGAACCATAAAGTACGTCCGCGTCCAGTTTGGTGGCACCCTCTTCAGCCCGGATAACGAGCTCAACGGCATCGTCCTCCAGGGCGTCGGCAGCGGCACGACGATCGAGTACGTACAGGTTCACATGAACGCCGATGATGGTATCGAGTGGTTTGGCGGCAGCGTGCAGGTCAAATACTACGTCGGGACCGGCAATCAGGACGACACGATCGACGGTGACGACGGCTGGAACGGCTCGCTCCAGTTTGCGATCGTTCAGCAGTACCCGACCGATGCGGGCTCCATCGTAGAGGCTGACGGTGACGCACCAAAGGATGCGGATGACTTTGCACCTTCCAGCGCGATCATGGCCAACATCACCGCCGTTGCCAGCTCCGCGTCGTCTGCAGGCTGGGACTTCAAGAGCAACGCCAACTACGACGTCTACAACAGCGTCCTTGACATGCAGGAAGCTCCCGCCCAGCCACCGTACGCCGACAAAGGCGACGCGACGATACAATACTGGGGTACTCTCGTTGTCGGCGGGACCGCCGGTACCGACTCCGACAATGCCGATCTTGAAACCGATCCGAATACGAAAGGCAACGAGCTCCGCGCGACCGGATCGGGTATCGAGGATGCGGTTGCAGTACTCACCAGTGGCGTCTGGTCTATCGACTTCGACGTGACGCCCACAGCCGGTACCTTCGCCGCGCAGACGCTGCCCGCGACGGACCCCGCCGGTAACGAGCTCACCGCGACCACATACATCGGCGCCTATGACGGCACCGACAAGTGGTGGGAAGGCTGGCTCGACACACCGGCGAACTGATTTTCCGGAGTCGAGTAATCACAACTGATTTGTTCGCGTCCTGCGGTGATGTATGTCACCGCAGGACCGTTTTCGGAGCTCATCTCGCCTGCGGCGATGGGCTCCAAAAACGGAAAACCCGCGCCGGTGGTGCGGGGGCCACACATACGAGACAGACAAGTGAGATGCAGAGATGCAGATACGATCGATGAGAAAAACCCGATACGGAGTCGTCCTCGCGCTGGTTGCCGTGGTGGTAACGCTCGTGTTTCCGGCGGCGCTTCTTGCACAGGAGAGCGGAAACGCGACGGACGCCCTCCAGAACCTTGCCGCGCGCATCGCCGAGAAGCGTGCAACGCTCGAAGCGCTTTCCGACGAGCTCGATATCGCCAAGACGCAGTACAACGAACAGCTGCGCTCCCTGGCGACGCAGACGGCTGATGTGCAGGCGCTCATCAACCGCGAGGAGCTGCGCCTCGCCCAGCTCAACGGCGACATCGCCGAGATTCGCGCCGAAATTGAACACGCTGAGAGCGGTTCCATCGATGTATCGCCCATCGTGGACGTGGTAATCGAACGCCTCCGGCGTCACATCGAAGAGGGTATTCCTTTTCAGACGACGCAACGTCTGGAAACTCTCAACACGATCGAGCGTCTGATGGCCGACGGTTCTCTTGGAGCTCAAACGGCGCTCACCCGGCTGTGGAACATCGTCGATACGGAGTTTCGCCTCGTCGGTGACTCGGGAATCTACCGGCAGCGAATAGAGCTTGAGGGTGAGTCCCGTCTCGCCGAGGTGGCGCGGCTGGGGATGGTTCTTCTCTACTTCCGAACACTTGAAGGAGACGTCGGGATGGCAGTTCCGGAGGCCGGCGGCTGGGAGTACCGCCCCGTAGAGGCTCGCACCCGGCAGGAAGAGATCTCGGCGCTCTTCGAAGGGCTGCGGCGCAATCTTCGGCAGGGGTTCTTTACCGTCCCCAACCCATACTACGAAGGATGACGCAAATGCATATGTGGAACGGGTGGAGTATAACCCTGCGACGTGCGCGTATTGCGTGCGCGATCGTCTTGATTACGGGAGGCGCAGTCGTAGGGGCACAGGAAGCGTCGGGAGGAACTTCCGGAAACGCGGCATTGATAGCCGCCTATCAGCGTGAGTTCGTCTTTCTCGACAACGAAATCCGAATCCTGGAAGAGCGTTTGGCAGAGGTCAACGCCTCGGGAGAGTCTCGGGTGTCCGCCGCACAGAGTCGCCTGGAAGCTCTTGAACGAACGTTGATTGAGCTGCGTAACGACGTTGATCGGCGGCAGGAGGATTTACGGCTGCTGGAAGAGGAGGCGGCCGATACACGCAGTGCCGACGACGGCGTTGAGCGCATCGTCGAACAGGCCGGACAGCGGTTGGAAGATTTTTCAGTCATAATCACGGATGACTCGTCGGAAGATCGGACGGCCGAGCTTTCCGCGATCTTTTCCGCATCATTCGACGTCCTTGAGAACGCCTCTCGTATCCGGTCCACGCCGGGCAGTTTCTTTCTCGAGGACGGAAGGGAGACCTCCGGTGAGCTCGTCCGCATCGGACGAATCGCCGCATTCGGACTCAGTGACGATAACGGAGGGACGCTTGCCCCCGCGGGGGACGGCTTCTTCAAACTCGTCGACCGCGAGACATTTCCGGTTGCTCGCCGGCTGGCGGAAGGGCCCGTCGGCGTCGGCGAAGCGGCTACCCTCCCGCTCTTCATCTTCGACTCCCTCAGCGATCCTGCGGATATCGGCGAGGGCGGATCCTTTCGGGAGACGGTAGAGGCAAGTGGCATCATCGGAATGGTCATCATTGCCATTGGTATCGTAGCGCTCCTCCTCGTTGTGCTGCGCGTTCTTTCCCTTATAGCCGTCGGTCGAGGCAAGAAGAGCGGAGCGTTGACGGTGGCTCGGCTCATCAAAGAGGGCGACTTTGATGGTGCGTACCGCGCCGCAGTGAACGTTCCCGGGGCCCTCGGTCGCGTGCTTGCCGTCACCGTGTCGGGACTGCAACGCGGTGGGGAAGGGATCGAGGACGCCATTTCCGAGAGTGTGCTCAACGAGCAGCCGGCACTCGATCGCTTTCGCAGTGCCCTGGCGGTTTTTGCCGCCGTGGCACCTCTTCTCGGTCTGCTCGGTACCGTAACGGGTATGATTACCACCTTCGACGTCATCACCCAGTTCGGCACGGGTGACCCGAAACTGCTCTCCGGCGGAATCTCGGAGGCGCTCATTACGACCGAATTCGGGCTGGCCGTCGCCATCCCGACACTGCTGGTGGGCAACCTGCTCTCCTCGTGGAGTGACCGGATAACCTCGGATATTGAGATTTCAGCGCTTCGTCTTGTCAATATCGTTGGTGGATACGAGTCGACTTCCCTGCGGCAGGAGCGAGCGTAGTGGAGGCGTGGACGCAACTGACCGAATATATCGACCAGGGGGGCTTTGTCATGTGGCCGCTTTTGATCTCCGCCGCGCTTCTCTGGTTTGGCATTGGGTATCGCGTCGTATTTGTGCGTCGAGGCACGCGCCGAGGCGTCCGCGAACTTGTTACCAGGGCGACCAAGACTTATTCCGGTCCAACCCGCGGATACCTCGATGAAGCGGTACGGCGAGCGATATATGTCGTTCGTAACCATGAAGGGGACATTCCGCGGTTTCTCGATGACGAACTCTTTCCGCTCGAGGCGGATCTCGGTCGATACCGAACGCTCGTCCGAACAGTCGTCATCATCTCCCCGCTTCTCGGTCTCCTGGGGACTGTAAACGGCATGATCGAGATGTTCTCTTCTCTCGGAACTCAGACCTTCTATTCCCAGTCCGGCGGTGTCGCTCAGGGCATTTCACAGGCGCTCTTTACGACTCAGCTTGGTCTTGTCATCGCCATTCCCGGTATGCTGGTGGGGGGCCTCATCGACCGCAAGGAACGACGCATTCGCGACGATCTGCACCAGCTGAAGGAGCTCCTTGCCGCGGGAAACGCCTTTGAGGACGGAGGAAAGGCGGTATGAAATTTCTTCCCAAAAAGCACGAGATCGAGGACCTCAATATCTCGCCGCTGATCGACATGGTCTTCATCCTCCTGATCTTTTTCGCGGTGTCCACGACATTCGTCCGTGATCTGCAGGTCACCCTCGACCGGCCCAGTGCCCAGACGTCGTCGTCCGCCTCATCCGAAAGCATTCGGGTGTACATCGACCGAAGCGGAACGATCTACGTGAGTGAGCGGCCGGTGAACGCGTGGATGGTGCAAACGACGGTACGGGAAGAGCTCTCAATCTCCTCGTCCGATACGGTTCTCGTCATTGCCGACCGTCTCACCCCGACGGAAGTTCTCATCGACGTCGTCGATCAGGCCAAACTGGCCGGTGCCGGTGAAGTCGGTGTGGCAACGGAGCAGAGTTCCCGGTGAGGCCTTGGGAATGAAACGATTGTTGCGGGTGCTTTCAGTCCTTGCCGTCACGGCAGGCGGATTCGCGATGGTAGTGATTACGCTCATCGCGATGAACCGTCCCTTTGAGGCGCCGGAGGAACAGAACCGCGCCACGTCCATCGACTTTACCGTCCCGGTAACGCCGCCGGAGCCCCCGCCGGAACCACCGGAGCCCGAGGAGCGTCGCCGCGAGTCAAGCGACCGGCCACCGGTTGCGCCGGCGCCCTCCCTCGGAGGAACGCTCTCCGGTATCGCTGTAGATGTACCGGGGTTTGAACTCTCCGGCGTCGACAGCATGGAGGACTCCCTTTTGGGCGATCTTGACAATGTGACCCTGACGGAAGACGCGGTAGACACCAAGCCGATTCCGCGGACGCGTCCACTCACCTATCCCGATCGCGCCCGGCAACGACGAATTGAGGGCCGGGTTGTCGTCAACGTCCTCATCGATATCGAAGGAAATGTCAAAAAAGTGCAAATTCTGGAGGCTGAACCGCCCAACGTTTTCAACGAGGCTGTGCTGTCGGCAGTGCCCAACTGGACCTTTGAGCCCGCAAAGTACGAGGGGCGCCCCGTACAGACGTGGGCACGGATTCCGATTCCGTTCCGGCTCAATTGAGGATTGATGAAAAAATAATGCGAAGCTTCAATACGCGATTCTTCCTAAGCATTCTCATAGTTCTCATCACCTGCACTCATCTTGCCGCCGGGGGACGCCAGGAGCAGGGCGCCCCTGTCGTCGAGGACGATGTGGACTACGTCGGGATTGCCGCGCTCATGATTCGGGACGGCAACTACACACGAGCTGCAGATGCTATCGCCCAGGTAAACCCCGACGATCCCGATATCGACCTCGCCAGATACCATACAATCACGGGACTGCTGGCGCTACGGACCAACGACGCCGGTACCGCAATCACGGAGTTCTCCGCAGCAATCGCCGACGGTCAGGACGATCCTGCAATCTACGTCTATCTCGCCCAGGCGTACTTTGTCGCCGAAGAGTATCGAGAAGTGTTGGATTCCGTCGAGCAGGTACCTAATCTTACCCGCTACCCTGGACTCTACGGTTTACGGGCGGCGGCGCACTGGAATCTGAATGAATGGTCCGAGGCGCTGGCCGTGCTGGAGAGAGCTGCAATCATCTTTCCCGACCAGGTTGATTTCACCCGCCAGCGGATTTCTTACCTTCTTGATCTCAACCTCACCCAGGCGGCCTCGGAATTGAGTATTTCCTATCTCCGGGATGGCCCACAGGAGGCGGATACGTACATCGTGATCGGCGAAGCGCTGAGACGCGGCAACCAGACCGATACCGCCATTCAAGTGTTGGAAATGGCGCGACTACGCTTCCCCGAGAGCGAGCCGGTTCGGTTGCTTCTGGCCAACGCGTACCTCGCAAACGGCCTTACCCGAACGGCAGCGCATCTTATAGAGGAGGCTGCTGCCTCCAATTCGGCGCTCTACTACGAGGCGGCGGAGCTCTATCGCCGCTCCGGTGATGTAGACAAAGCGCTCTATCTCAATTCGCTGGTGACCGACGCGTCTCGCAAAACGCGGCAGCGGTTTAACCTTCTTCTCATGAGTTCGCGCTATGAAGAGGCGGTAGCGTTGGAACCACGACTTCTGCGGGATGGTGCGACCGAGGACGATACAGTCCGGTATTCCCTGGCGTACGGCTATTTCCAGAATGGCCAGTTGGACCGGGCGGTAGAGTACTTGCAGGGAATCGCGTCGCCGGAGGTTTTTCGGCAGGCGGTTGAGTTACGACAGATAATTGAGCGATCACGTTCTTGAATATGGAGGTTTTAGTTATGAATCGAATTAACACAGTCCGCATTCTTACTTTTTTGGTTCTCCTTGTAGTTTTGGGTCTGTCATCATTACCTGCCCAAACCAACGTCGGAGAGGTTCAATTGTACGTCTTCTCAGACAACGGGGAACCGTTGGAAGGAGTCGAAGTCCGGTTACCGGACAACGTTGTTCACAGATCCAACGCAAGCGGGCTTATCAACTTCGTCTCGCCCCCGGGGGCACGTACCTTTGATCTCTACTACCAGGGCCGGCCCGTTACCTCCGTCGGAATTTCCGTGCGGCAGGGGCAGGTCGCGGAGGCCTTTGTCACAGCGTCCACCACCGCGCCGGCGCAGGTCGAGACCGACGGAGCGGCTACGGACACCGAGGACGAAGAATCGTTTTTTGCCGACGACGCCGACCCGGGAACGTTGATCGGTAGTGTTACCGCCGTTGAGGACGGCTCCCCGGTGGCCGGCGCCACCATAATCTTTCGCGGTACCGACGTCGAGGCGGTCACCGACGGTGACGGACAATTCCGGGTTGAGCTGCCGGAAGGAACTCATACGTTTTCGGTCATTCAACCCGATTTCTCAACCCAGACGGTGACCGATATTGAAGTCGTCGCCTTTGAGGAGACTGAAGTCGCCGTCGAGCTTACACCTCAGGCCGTCTCGCTGGCGGAACAGACGGTGTTTGCCGTGGAAGAGGTGCGAGTCGAGGGCGGCATCGCAAAACTGATTGAAGAAATGGCCAACTCCGACGCCGTTGTGAGCTTCATTGGACAGGAGCAGATCGGGCGTACCGGGGATTCTGACGCGGCCGGCGCGCTGCGCCGCGTCACTGGATTAACCGTCGTTGACGATCGCTTCGTCTACGTACGGGGCATGGGAGAGCGCTACTCCACCTCCTACCTCAACGGTGCGGTGCTGCCGAGTCCGGAGGTCGACAAGCGGGTGGTACCGTTGGACCTCTTTCCTGCCGGGATTATCGAGACGCTCTCAGTGCAGAAGACGTACTCCCCTGAGCTTCCCGGGCAGTTTGGCGGCGGCGGCGTCGGCATCACGACGATCGGACTGCCCGACGATCAGTATCGGCGGCGCCTGCGAACGGACGTTGCCTTTTCTCTCGGCTTCAACGAGGGGTTGACCTTTCAGGATCGTCTCTTTGACAGGGGGGGATCCCTGGACTTTCTCGGCTTCGACGATGGAACGCGGGCACTTCCGGGACCGATTGAGAAAAGCGACGAACTGATCGGTCCGCCGTCGGGAGTCTTCGGTGGTGGATATACGGCGGAAGAGCGGGAAGACTTCGGAGAATCCTTCTCCAACCCCTGGACACCGACTGAACGCTTAATTCCTCTTGACTACAGCGGCAGTGTTTCCGTCCGTGACAAAATCGAACTGAACGAGACACGGAGTTTCGGTTTCACCGCATCGATCAGCCTGAAGGACAGCTGGAACGCATCCTCCGAAGGTCTCACCATCTATGAGGGATCCCAGGACCGAAAAGAACTGGGCCGGCCGATCCATGAGTACGAGGTCGAGCGTACGACGCGGGACATCGATGTCGGGAGTCTGGTAGAGCTCGTCCTCGAGGACGCGCGCCGCTACCGGATCGAGTCGGCGAGCCTGCTGGTGCGGGCAACCGACGCGATGACCGAGGAGTTGAGCGGTTACTACGGATCAGAGCAGTACGATATCGGCGAGACTGAGGTCCTCTGGCGCGAACAGACGCTCTTCAACCAGTCGCTGCGAGGCCGGCATCAGCTTTCGTTGCTTGGCGGTACGGAGTTCCGGTGGAACTACAACTTCTCCCTCGCCCAATCCTACGAGCCGGACCGGAAGTACTACGTGTACCGCGAAGATCAGCAGGATGGGAATTTCATCGCCGATGACTCCTACCTCATCGGTGACCAGTGGTCCAATCGACGCATTTTCACGGAGGTGGATGATACGGTACACGACGGCGGGATTGCCACATCGGTACCGATCGGGTGGTTCGGCAACCCCTCGGCGGACTTCCTCGATTTCGGCACCCAGGTCTCGTACCAGCAACGGAGTTCCGACACGCGCCGCTTCGGGTACACCTACTCCGATGCGGGCGGAAACCGTGAGACCGTCGAGCTTGACATGGACGCAATGATCACCGATGAGACGATCGGTCCCGACGGGATATTCGATTTTCGCGAGTGGACGGAGTCAACCGACAGCATCAGCAGCGACCAGCTCGTCCTGGCCGGTCACGCCAAGGCCGATATCCTGATACTTGGCAACAACAGGCTGTCCGCCGGCGTCCGGGCCGAATGGTCGCGACAGACCGTCGGAACCTATAACTTCTTCACCGGTGATGAGGAAGAGCCGGAAGAGCTGATACCGGAAACTCTGGTAGACATGCTCATGCCGGCGATAAACCTCACCGTTCCCACCGGAGACAAGACGCAACTCCGACTCGGAGCAAGCAGCACCATTAACCGCCCCGACCTCAATGAGCTTTCACCGCAGCAGAAGTTCAGCGGCGCGCCCGGGTCCGGTACCTTTCAGGGGAACCCGCAACTCTCCATAGCGCGCCTCTACAACGGTGACGCCCGCTGGGAGTGGTACATCGCCGAGCAGGAATTCCTGAGCGTCGGCGGCTTTTACAAGTACTTTGTCGATCCGATCGAGACGTTTCAGCTCAACCGCGGCGGCGGTGAAACTCTCACCACCCTGGCCAACATACCCAGCGCGCAGAACCTCGGTGCAGAACTGGAATGGCAACTCACCGGCCGCTACATCGGAGACGCGATCAGGCGGTCGGTGGTAAACATCCGTACCGACTCCTTTGACCAGACACTGCGGCGGCGAAAGCTGGCAGGCGGTATCGCCTCGGTATTTCGCGACCTTACCTTCAGCGGCAACTTCGCGTATATCTGGTCGCAAATCAGTCTCGGGGATGATGGCGAAGAGTTCAAGTTCGCTCTTAAGGACCCTATTACGGGATTGACCGAGGACAAATCCTTTGCCAACACCAACACGGACCGCCCGCTGGAAGGGCAATCGCCCTACGTTCTCAACCTCTCGCTCGGGTACCGCAACTCGGTCTCCTGGTCGCAGAATCGCGAGCAGCATACTTCGGCGTTCTTCAACTACAACGTCTTCGGGCCGCGCATTGTGGCGATCGGAACGAACGGCGTGCCGGACATCTACGAGCAGCCCTTTCACAGCCTCAACTTCGTGCTGAGGCAGAGTCTCTCGGAGTACATTTCCCTTGGCTTCAGCGCCAACAACCTGCTTGATCCCCCATCTGAAACAACACTAAGCGATGAACGGAAAGGCGACGGCAGCAACGTTGTGGAATCGTTGAAGAAAGGGCGAAGTTACAGCCTCTCGGTGAAACTCTCATTTTAGAACACACACAGGAGTCTATGCATGAACACAAGGAAACAGATTGTTACCATTGTCATTTTTACCTGCCTCAGCTCTGCAGTTCTGTGGGCCGGCGGTGAACAGGAAGGCGGCGGCGGCCTCCGCCTTTCTATGGGTGGATCCACCACGATGGATCCGGTGATGACATCCGCCGTTGAAGTCTACCTTCGTGAAGTTGACGGCACGGCGGAGTTGTCATATGACGCTCCGGGATCAACGGCAGGTATCCAGGGAACTCTAAACGGCATTTACGATATCGGCGCGTCGAGCCGGGCCCTCTACATCCGTGAACGTGAGCAGGGGCTTACGGAGACGACTATTGCAATTGACGGTCTTGGCGTCATTGCCCATGAGACCGTTCCTGTCGACGATATCAGTCTCGAAGATCTGGCGGCAATCTTCGTGGGTGAAATACGTAATTGGAACCACTTCGGCGGTCCAGACCAGGAGATAATTGTCGTGCGGCGCGATCAGGCCAGTGGAACGTTTGGAGCCTTCCTCGAAGTGGTCCTCGTCAGAAACTACGGCGACGATGCCCGCTACATCCGACGCGCTCTGGTAACGGAGAGCAACGGCAATATGGCGACGATGGTCACCCAGACGCCCTACTCAATCGGCTACGTCTCGCTGGTTACACTCCGGCGAGTTCGTGAGCAGGGCGGAAAATCGATCTCGGTAAACGGCGTTGAGGACACGATACAGACGGTGGCAACGGGAGAGTATCCAATCACCCGTCCGCTGAATGTCGTGACCATTGGCGACCCGACGGATACCCGCAAGGTTTTCGTCGACTTCCTGCTGAGCTCTACGGGCCAGGATATCGTTCGGGAAGTCGGTTTTCTTCCGGTCCGGTAATGGTCGCTTTCGTGGAGGAAAAGGGTCGATGAGGCGGTACATTGAATCCGGTGTTAAAGGCATTTTCGTGGCCTGTGCCGCAGCTTCTACTCTCAGTGTCGTGTTTATCACGCTCTTCGTCTTTATCGAGGGCGTGCCACTCTTCTTTCGCTCCGTCGACGGCAATACTCCACCCACATTGACGGCGTTTCTCTTTGGTACGGATTGGTATCCAATAGGCTCCCCGCCAAATTACGGAATAGCGCCGTTTATCGTTGCCTCGCTGATGGTCACCGTCGGCGCACTCACCATCGCCGTCCCGGTCGGAGTTGCCGTCGGCATCTTCATCGCCGAGATCGTTTCAGGCTGGCCCCGTCGAGTCCTTCGCGGTGCGACGGAGGTTCTCGCCGGGATACCTTCAGTAGTCTACGGCTTCTTTGGTGTCATGATGATCGGATTCTTTCTCGGACGAGTGAACGATCCCCTGATAAACTACAACGCCTTCTCGGCAATGCTCATTCTTTCAATTATGACTCTTCCAACTATCATCACTATAACTGAGGTCTCTATCAGGTCGGTACCCCAGGAGTATCGGGAAGCTGCATTCTCTCTCGGCTCAACACACTGGCAGACTATAGCCAGGGTACTTCTCCCCGGTGCAAAGAGTGGAATCGCAACGGGTATACTGCTCGGAATGGGACGCGCTATTGGGGAAACCCTGGCGGTACTCATGGTCGCCGGAAACCAGCCGACATTGCCGACCGACGGCGTACGTTCCCGAGTCAGAACGCTGACAATGGCGATCATCAACGACATGGGTTATTCTGCGGGAGATCACCGCACAGCACTCTTCACTATCGCGATCGTTCTTTTTCTCTTTATTCTTGCCCTCAACGCAACTGCCCAGATGATCATGTGGCGCTCCCGGAGCAAACCATGAGCGTCGGGGGGAAAGACGGAATGGTGCCTCATCCGCCAATGGGTCATCACACAAAAGTGGTTCACCGTTGGAATCGACTTGCCAAGGCGGCTATCTGGCTCGCTGCTACGATCACGTTGTCCACCCTTGTACTCATTGTCGGCTATATCTTCGTCAATGGGTTCTATACGCGATCAACCGTCCAACTTCCGGTCAGAGAAGACGCCACAGAAACGATAACGGTGGATACCGAAGCCGGTGAACAGGCGATTGCCCTGGTCGTTTCCCGATCGCTGCGCCTTCGTACGACCGATTTTGATACCCTGCACAATCTGTTGACCGGCTCAACCGAATACTGGGGATTCATAACCGGTCAGGATCGAAGGGTGTCGGTCATTATTCTGGATGACGGAACCGAACTTGCTCGGTCGGTATTTGATCACTTTCGTATTTCTACCGACAATGGGCTTGCTGATACTGTAACCGTCGTTTCGTCGCCGCAGGCCATAGAACAGGCTATTGCAGAACACAAGGGAAGCCTCGCAATTATTCCTGCTGATCTACGAGGCGAATTCTCCGGGGTGCGTCAAGTCTCCGTGCGGGAAACGAGCGTTGCCGTTCATCCCGATGTAATCCAACTCGTGGATGGGCGCCGGGTGTCTGCCGTTCCTGAAGAGACACTCACCCAGATTCTCGACGGGACTATACGAGATTGGAACAGAGTCAGAGGCACAGACACGATGCCGGAACCAATCGTTGTCGTCGCACTCGACGGTGATAATGAAAGACATGCAGATGTTGAAGTAGCGACGACGGAGGAACTGGTCCACGCTATCCAGACAATCCCTGGCGCCATAGGTCTTGTGCCAAGACGGGACACTCTTCACCGGGACGTGTCTGTATTGGATGTGCAGTTTACAATCCATTCTGCAAACCTTCGTCCTTCCTTTTTCCTGGAACGCCCAAGCAAAGCGGGCGAAGTCGGTGGGATTAACAGCATCATTGTCAATACGCTGATCATGATTCTCTTCGTGCTGATGATTGCAACTCCCATTGGTATTGCAGCGGCAATATACCTGGTGGAGTACGCCAGGCAAGGTCCGCTTCTTATGGTTCTTCGCGTCGGAACGGACACGCTTGCGGGAATTCCATCGATCATATTCGGACTCTTCGGAATGGTATTTTTCGCACAGTTTCTCGGTCTCCAGACGGGACTTCTTTCGGGATCGTTGACGTTGACGATTATGATACTTCCTACCCTTGTGCGTACAAGTGAAGAAGCGTTGCGAAGCGTTCCCGACACCCTGCGGGAAGGCAGCCTCGCCCTCGGCGCGACAAAAATTCAGACGCTATTCCGGGTCGTTCTGCCTGCGGCTGCCCCGGGAGTGCTTACCGGCGTAGTATTGGGCATTGGGCGGGCAATCGGAGAAACGGCAGCCGTTCTTTTCACTATGGGAAGCAATCTTGCCCTTATTCGCAGTCTCAATTCGCCGATGCGGGTTCTCTCGGTCCACCTCTATATGCTCGTTCGGGAAACCATATCTATTCCGAACGCGTTTGCGACTGCGACTATTCTTGTTCTGATTGTCCTTATTGTGAACACCGTTGCCCGACAGCTCATTGGAAGGACCAATCCGGACGCCGTAACGTAAGGCTTGAGGAGTGACATACATGGCGAAAAGTAAGGTTGAAGTTCTGGATGTGTCTCTGTTCTATGGAACCTTGCAGGCACTGAATCACGTTACGGTAATAGTCCCGGAACGACGCGTTACGGCGTTGATCGGACCGTCCGGTTGCGGAAAGTCCACCTTTCTGCGGGTCATTAATCGAATGAATGATCTGATTGCGGGGGTGCGTATTGAGGGGTCCGTCACGTACGACGGTCGGGACTTGTATACGGATTTCGATGTGATAGAACTTCGAAAACGCATCGGTATGGTTTTTCAGAAACCAAACCCCTTTCCGATGTCTATTTTTGACAATGTTGCCTACGGGCCGCGTGTTCACGGTGTACGAAACAAGGCGCGTCTTGAGGAAACCGTTGAGCGGAGTCTGCGTCAGGCGGCGCTTTGGGATGAGGCAAAGGACCGGCTGAACAAACCCGCTCTCGGTTTATCCGGCGGCCAGCAGCAACGACTGTGTATCGCTCGTACGTTGGCGGTCGAACCGGATGTGATCCTGATGGACGAACCAACGAGCGCTCTTGACCCGATTTCTACATCCAGAATAGAAAACCTCGTCGCCGAGCTGAAAGAGACGTATACCATCATTATAGTGACGCATAACATGCAGCAGGCGGGACGCCTTTCTGACCATGTGGCATTCTTCCTCAACGGCGTCGTCGTCGAATTCGGCGAAACGAAGGATATCTTCTTCAGTCCTCAGAAGGAAGAAACGGAAGCGTATATCTCCGGCCGTTTTGGGTGAGAAATGATGGCCGAGACACGGCACTCCAGGACAGCATTGCTCTTTACTGAGTCCCCGAGTCTTATGAGGGTTGCGACGGCGGATTTGGTTTCGGCGGGGTTTGAAATTCGCATTGTCGGACGGGATTCCGAGGCAATCAGCGTCCTTGAGGAATCTGTTATTGACATCGCTATTATCGGTACTACCGGTAAAGCACATTCCGTTTTTGAAAACTATCGGACGGTCCGCAGATCGCTTGGAGTTGGTAGTAATAAGAGTGTTCCTGTCATTCTACTGGTGGACCCCGAGGATCGCGAGCGGGCAATCGGTATCCTCGAGACCGGCCCGGATGATTTCCTCATTCTGCCGTTAAACCCGGGGATTCTTGCATCGCGTATTGATCTGATATTCTCGACGGACGATCCATTGTCGGAACTTGGGCGTATTCGATACGCCGGTCTCACCATTGATATGAGACGGCATACTGTCTTCTGTTGCGGGAACGAGGTCCGGCTTTCGCCGATTCAGTTTTCTATTCTTGTTCTGCTTTTCCTGGAATCAGGACGCGTTATTTCACGTCGTGAGATTCTTAACACCATCCACGACAATACACATCGCGTTAACGAACGGTCGGTGGACGGGCATATCAGAAAACTGCGGGACAGCCTGGGAACATGTGGCGATCTGATTCAAACGATCAGGAGTATCGGCTATCGTATCCGACCAACCCACATAAGTGCAACAGATGAAGAATCATAGGTTCAGCCGGCGCACAAAACAAGAAAAGAACGCCGGCGTGAATCTGAATTTAACGGAATTCTTACAGTGAGAATGTATCGTGTCAATGAGAAGGTATCACCATGCAACTCCAGAACCAGCTGCCGATAGACACCGCGACTCGGGTTATTCTCACCGAAGACGGGTCGTCTTACTTTTTTTCACGCCGGCAACGTCTTCAACGCTTTCGGCTGATTAACGGTCAGGATGAGTATGGCTTACAACTTCAGGAGTACCGGCCCGAAACACTGTACAAGATGATCGCAGGTGGACTGGTGCGAAAACTGCAGTATCCGGTAGCGGATGCGCTGCAGCAGCGAGATGGCGTGATTCGCTATATTTCAACCCTTGCCCTCGGGGTTTTGAGCCGGCACGTTGCCAATCAATTATGGCGGACAACACGGAAAAGCACCTTGATGGTTAGATGGGCCAGAGCACATCCCAAGAGTGCCCTCGGAACCCCTGAGACCACCCTCTTGATCACCCGGTATCTCGACGCAAAAAAGGACGTTCTTGCCGCGCAGCGGCATCGCTTTACGAGCCGTGTTCGAGCCGATTTTCGGCGAGCAGTCGAACGGCCCGTCGATCAGTCGGAATTCCAACCGCTGATCGACCGCCTGATAGAACAGGTTCCACCGGAGGCGTGGTTCCTGATTGTATCTACTGAAAGCGATACAAGCGACCTTTTTGAGCAACTCGCATCGGAGATTGTCAGAGTCGCCGTCCGCGCCGAGTTGGTAGACTACCTTGCAATCGTCTGGGTAGAACTTCTGGTGCACCTGCAGCATCGACCCGATCGGGAAGAATCTGTAGATTCTCCGGCGACCCACCTCCTGACACAATTGAGTACGCGGGATGACGGTGCCCATGATGTCATACACATCATGGCTTCCAGGGACGGCGCCCGGTTTGCAGCGCTTCGAGCGGATCTCGAGGACGTCATGAAAAGCTCTCATCATGGTGTACAGACATTTGACCAGTTCTGGCGATCTGCATCTGGTGGTAACGGTGATCTCGGTATGTATTACATTGGCTTTCTTGAAGAAGCGTGTGCACGTCTCGGTGTCGGTCTGCAGACGTTCGCTCAGGAAAATGACGGTGATGGCCGCCTTAATATGGTGATGACTCTGTAGGGAATGAAAGAGAGGTACCTCAGTGGAATTGAAACGTACTGTCCCCCGCCCCGGTGTGATGGTGTTCAGCGTCGCGGGTGAAATGGATCTATACAACGCAGGGGAGTTCAAGAGTGCGGTAGACGACATCTTTGCGAGCGGAGCCCGGATGGTGGTCGCGGACTTTGATCAACTGACATACGTGGATTCCAGTGGTATCGGGGCAATGCTCTACGCTTTTACACAAAGCCGTACCAAGGGAATCGATTTCTATTTCGCAAACATTACCGGTAGTGTGCGACGTGTTGTTGAACTCACCAGCTTGACGGGGTTTCTTCCGATCGCAGAATCGGTTGATGCCGCAATCACCAGGTTTCGTCCCGGCAGCTCTATACAACCAGGAGGAACAAAATGACGATAGATGTAACGGAAACGGAGTCAGACGCGGGGGTCCGCATCATTTCTCTCAGTGGGGATATGGATCTGTATTCGTCTGCCACTTTTAAGGAACAAGTCATAGCAATTTGGGAATCGGGGATTTCCCGGATCATTGTTAATCTGGCCGATCTCCAATACATCGACTCAAGTGGTATCGGCGTTTTGCTGTATATATACTCCGCAAGTCAAAAACGGCAGTTCAACGTCGTTTTTTCCGGAGCTCGCGGATCAGTATGGAAAGTCATTGTACTTACTAAATTAGATGGTTTTCTTCCATTTGAGGCGGACCTGGATTCGGCCCTGCAACGGGTTACGCCGTCGTCGAACGTTCCCGGGCGGCAACAGAACGACGGTATTCGGCAGATTCTGATTGACGACGCCAGTCCTTTCTTTGACTCCCGAGGGATGTACCACAAATCGTTCAATCTGGACTTGAGCCAGGTCCGGCGCCTCGCAAACCTTATCGCACAACGCGCGCCGACGCATCTCCACGATATCAATATCCTCGAACAACAGATCAGCGAACTCCTTAAGAATGCCGTTCGGCACGGAAACAGGAACGACCCGAAGAAGGCGGTAAAAGTGTGGTTTCTGTTTACCGATACAACGGCCAGACTCATTGTAGAGGATGAGGGGAGCGGTTTTCAGAGAATTGAGGAGTGGAATGAGTTCTATCGCCACAAAATCGAAGCGTATCGCAGTAAAGATTTTGATCAGATGATGCAGTACCTTTCTTTTCGGACTGAGAACAGCACTGAGAATGATGGCGGAAATGCGATGATGGCCGCCGTTGAGTACTGGAACGAAGGTGTAATCTTCAACAGCCAGAGGAATCGCGTTGCCGTGATGCGATCATTTTCAGATGAAAGCGAATCGACAATTGATTCGATGTAGAGACGTTGGGACGCGTTCTGCAGGCCCTCTTTCCCCGCTTATAATGTGATTGATTGTTCCGAAAACCTCATGAGCGCCCACGTTACATCGTCCGTAAGCGGTCGACGACCCCGAAACTGTGAAAAGTCATCGAATAACCGGTCTGAGATGATCTCAACCGGCTGGTCTTTCTCACGTGTGAGGACCTCACCGACACGCGTGAGGGAATACTCTTCGCCGGAGAGATTCTGTTGCTCCACCAGGCCATCAGTAATGAGAAAGAAAATATCTGTCGCCAGCGGTCGAAACATATCAATTCGTGGCTCCATATCCGGGACGATTCCAAGAGGTAAGTTGTTCTGATCGATCTTTACTTTTCGAAGGCTGCCCGAACGGAAGAGAAAAAAGTGGGAATGGCCGAGATCGCAGACGTCGACACGCCCGGTAGACTCGTCATAGTCAAGAAAAACCGCCGTGACAAACTTCTCCGCCTCGAAGGTGTGAACAAGATAGTTGTTGACCTTGCGAATGAACGCGGAAAGGCCGGACCGAAAGTCATATATGCTCATCATTCCCCAGAGTACGGAAGTGATAATCGATGCTGCGATGCCCTTGCCGGATACGTCGCACATAGCAATGATCCACTTGCCCGGAGCGTACTGAGTCACCTTGTAAAAGTCTCCACCCACACCTTTCGCCGTTCGTGAACTTGCGACCAGTTCAAGACGATCTCCGACGATAATTTCCCTGTCGCGTACGATTCGGGACTGAAGTCGTCGCGCCAGCTCTATGTCGGCCTGGGTTATTTGTGAGAGGTAGACGAGCATGTCCTGCGACGAAAAAACACCGGCAAAACGGTGTCCCGACCATGTGAGGAGGTAGTGTGTGACACCCGGTCTGCGCATGTCTTCGGCGATATCGTCGGCAACGGAGAAAATGTTGCTGTCGCTCGAAAAAGCTGTGCCCTCGGCCATGATCTCGTGCACTGGATGTTCACGAAATACGTCCTGGGCATAGGGGCGCGCCATCATGGCCATGAAGTCACGTCGTACGACGATCCCGATGACCACATCTTCGCTGTCAATCACACCAACAGCCTGCAGTTCCGGGGCAGAGTTCATCGCCTCAAACAGCTCAAACACCCGGACACTGCCCCGGACGTATGTTGTACTCGAGGCGAGGCGCAGGATTGTCTGGTCGTTGATACGTTGTTTGGGAAGGTTCTCAAGTATCGTGGTCGTCATCGAGTGGCCCACTCCTCTTGTCTTGTGTCTCTGAACCGGCCGACCTCGGATCGATCCAGGAGAATTGCCGATCGGGTGATATTTTCGTCCACGCTGCACCCGCCGACGATCAGCGATTCCGGCGACAAACCAAGGGTCTGAAGCATGACAATCACCATCGCGAGGCCGAGACCGGCGCCCTCTGAAAAATCGATCATCGCACTGTATGCGTCCGCCATAGACCGGTAGTCACGTGCCGCCACGAGCTTCGCTTCAATTCGTTCTCGTTCAATCGGAAGCAACGGTGTGTTGTTTTCTACGGTGATCCAGATTTGCTCACGGTTGTGGGCAAATACAAACCGAATGTGGTACGGGCCGGCCTCAAGTTTTTCAAGGTATCGTTGCGGATTCTCAGATATTGCCTTTCGAAACTCTACAACCGACGCCGTGTACGTCTCGCGGTCGCTGATGTCGAGACCCCTTTCACGAAACCAGATACGTTTCAGCAGGGCGTTTCGGGCGTTTCCCG
>CAZCAE010000055.1:0-20654 GCA_964496635.1 uncultured Spirochaeta sp. | reverse complement strand
AGGCGATATTCTAACCCACCGGCTCACGGTTTACTTTTTATCATGCCTCCTTTATCGCTGCCACGGACCCAGGCGCCGGGACCCTATAGAAAGTATAGCATTAAAAATGACTCCCAATGCCGCGATCACTACGAGCACCGCATACAGTTCGTGTACCCGCATGGTTTGCCACGCCATCCAGGCCATAAAACCCAGGCCGCTTTGCGATGAGAGCATCTCAACCGCGATCACCACGACCAGGGCGGTATTGATCGACACGCGTAGTCCCGTCATCACGGCGGGTAGACTGCCTGGAACTACCACGCGTGTCAGGATTATCCATCGACTGCTCCCGTAGCTCTTTGCGATCTCGAAATACAACTTGTCGATCTGGAGCACGCCGTGCATGACACTAACCAGCATAGGGAAAAATGTTGCCACTGCCACCAGCGCGATCCGTGACTGCTCACCGACACCGAGAAATACGAGGAAAAGGGGAAACAATGCCAGTTTAGGCAACGGATGCAACGCCGCGACCATCGGATCTATGGCGGCGCGAAGGGGCGGATTGGACCCCAACGCCCACCCGGACACGGTGCCAAACAGCGCTCCAGCTGAACCACCGGCGATAAGGCGAGACAACGTAACGGTAATCGCTGTAGGCATCCTGCCGGAGGCGCAGAGAAGTACGACCGTCTCGATTATCCTCGTGGGAGGAGGAAAAAAAAGGGGCGATATCCACGCCAATCTGCTGGCCAACTCCCACCCGGCCACCGTCAGGGATACCGCGGTCGCCGCGACCGCTACAGACGTTCGATTCTCAATCACTTGACTTGTTCCTCGACCGGTCCAGATGACTCCAGGTTGTCCCAGATCCGCCACTTGATCCTGATCACCTCCGGCGCACTCAAATCTCGAAGATTACGGGGGCGCCCCAGCGGCGGTCGGTAGGTCTCGATGATTTGTCCCGGCCGACGTCCCATCACCATGACCCGGTCGCCGAGTAACAACGCTTCATCAATGTCGTGAGTCACATACAGCACTGTCATTTTGCTTTCCTGCCAGTGCCGCAGAAGCTCGGTCTGCATCCGGACTCGCAATAGTGCGTCAAGGTTGCCAAAGGGTTCGTCCATCAGGAGGATAGGCGCTTGAGTCAGAAATGCGCGGGCGAGCCCCGTGCGCTGTCGCATGCCGCCCGACAGTTGGTGGGGATACGCAGCCGCAAACTCCTTCAGGTGCATTTTCTCCAGCCATGAACGGGCGAGCTCACGGCGACGACGAGCGGGAACACCCTGCGCTTCCAAACCGAACGCAATGTTGTCCACTACGTTCATCCACGGGAACACCCCGTGATCCTGAAATACCATGGCACGTAACGGGCTTTCAATCAGTTCGCCGTTAGACGTTGAGAAGCTTATCGAACCGGAATCCGGCCGTACCAACCCGGCAACGAGGCGTAGTGTCGTGGTTTTACCGCATCCGCTCGGTCCCAGAAGGCACACAAATTCATGGGCATCGACCACCATGTCCAAGGACCGGACCGCATTCACACGTTGCGCCCGGGTCCCAAAGCTCTTGTCGATACCGCTACAGGTAATTCGAACCACACTATCTCACTTTCGGTGTCTCACTCGCCACGTTTTTGTCATGACGGCTTCACACATTAACGGAATTATCGACTGGACCGCTATCGGTACCATCGGGTCCAATTCTGGAAAACAATCTACCGCGGGGGCCAAAAAAACGGGACCTGCTTGCATCTTTGTCGCTACATAGGCGATAGTCAAGCCGTGGGCGAGAAAGCACACCACCGCCTGAAAACACGTCAAGGACGAACATTCGTGGAAACCGTCGCCCCGCAGGCAGGAGGCTACCTGTCAGATCTTCCTCTTGTGACCGCGGTAATACCGACCTACAATCGCAGGCCAATTGTCGGCGCCGCGATTGACAGCGCGCTGGAGCAGAGTTATTCCAGGATCGAGGTCGTCGTGGTGGACGACGGATCAACGGACGATACGCGCAATTTCCTTTCCGAGTATGGAACCGCAATTCACTACCTCTATCGCGACAACGGCGGCGTGTGCGCCGCCTATAACAGTGGATTTGACCTCGCCCGTGGCGAGCTGATCGGTATGCTCGATTCCGACGACATCTGGTTTCCACACAAAATCGAACGACAGGTTGAAGAGTATCTGAACGCCCGGTGGCGCGATACGGTTGTGTTTTCCCAACGAGTCACCGACCACGGTTCCTACACCCGGCACGTTCCTTATCGTGGCCCGAAAGCGGGTGAGACGATGGTGCAGTATCTCCTTTTCAATCCCGGAGCGATTCAGACTTCCACAATATTGGTGCCGACACATCTGGCCCGGCAAGTTCGACTTCGGCCGGAGTTCGCCCGACACTCCGACACTGATTTTTGCATTCGGCTGAGTGAGAGCGGTGCGCGGTTCGTTTTTATAAAAGAAGCCCTCTCACTGTACGACCGCGCCGCCGCCGGGGAGCATGTAACTTCGACACCCGATACCGACGATGAGTTGGTCGACTACGTTGCTTCGTACAATACGAAAATTCCGGAAAACAAGGTCCGCTGGCTCTTGTTTATCCGCAACGTAGCCGAGGACACTTCGGCGTCCCGGTCCAGGGCGTGGAGGCATTTTCGCCGCGCGATCGTGCGCGGGCTCGTGGCCGACGTGCGAGTAATCGCCGCCTTGTTGTGGCTATCGCTGCCGAGGCGGTACGTCGCGCCGGCCAGGCGGATTGGGACGGCAACTCAACGCATGGTACAACGGCTCGTGCGCGCAATCGGCGTTCCCAAAGTGCAGATCAAGTCTGCGGGGGGCTCTCATTAGCAGCCAGGTTGCGCGCCCGTCGGTACTGTTCGTAGGTCCCGCCCGCACCGGTACCTCATGGGTCCATCAGTATCTCAGCGAGCGGACGGACATCGCCCTGCCGCGAGGTGTCAAGGAGCTTTTCTTTTTCGACCGGCGCTATCGCCTGGGTGGCGGCTGGTACGATTCTCATTTCCCGCTCGCGAGGTTGTGGCGCGGGCCGGTGGTAGAGGTTGCGCCAACCCTTTTCGCGTGCTCTGCGGCGATTGCACGAGTACACGAGTACCTCGGCGACCCGCGTGTTATTATCACCTTGCGTGACCCGGTTCGGCGGGCAGTAAGCCATTACCGGCATTTACGTCGCTACGGTTACACCAAAAAGCCGTTCGACGAAGCGGCGCGTGATTTCCCGGAAATCGTGCAGGCAAGTTGCTACAACGTCGGGGTGCCGGTGTGGAAAGAGGCGTTTTCAAAAGTAGATATCGTGTTGTACGACGATCTGGCGGACTCGCCGGAACAGTTTGCCGAACAGCTTGCCGCTCTCATCGGCGTCCCGCCCCAGATTCCGTCGGTCGGCTTAGTGGAGCGGCGAGTCAATCACGCCGCCAAATCGCATTCCTACCTGCTCGCCAAGCTCGGCAACGCTGCGGCGGACCTGCTTCGACGCTACCGCATGTACGGGGTGGTGGAAAGCGCCAAACACGCCGGCCTGAAGGCCCTATTTTTTGGAAGCGTCACCGGTACGGATGGCAAGGATGCCGATGTGCTATCCGCTGATGAGATAGTGGCTCTCGTGGCCGAGCTATCGCCCCAAATCGATTTTGTTGAACGAGCGACCGGTCGTGACCTGAGCGCCTGGCATTCATGATACCGGCGCATCTTTCGTCAGGTTTCGGTATACACGGTCCAGTTGTTCCGCCGCAGTGCGAGGCGTAAAGTTTTCCAGGTAGCGCTGCCTCGCATGCATACCAAGAGCGCGCGCCATATCCGAATCGCAAAGCAGTGCCGCCACCGCGTCGGCAAAAATTTCGCGGTCGCGTGGATCTACCAGCAGTGCATCGATCCCGTTCGAAAGAATCTCTGCGTTGCTGGGGTTTGGCGAGCTGACTATAGGAAGACCCACGGCCATCGCCTCAACCAGCGCGACCGAATGGCCCTCGAACAGGGAACTGGTCACAAAAAGGTCGGTGATGTGGAGCAGATTCCCGACGCTCGGCAACGCTCCGGTGAAAATTACGCGATCTTCAACTCCCAACGAGTGCGCCAGGCTGCGCAGATTACTTTCCAGTGGTCCCCAGCCACACAGCACAAGCACGCAGCTTGGAATTTTATGCAGAAGTGACGGCAACATCTGTACGAGCAGATGCAGCGCCTTTTGTTTCACGTACCGGCCAACACTGGTAACAACGACGGCGTCGATGTGTATTCCCAGGGAATCACGAATCGCCATCCGGTCGGCGGTAGGTTGCAGCCGACCGGTGTCAACGGGGTTGTAAATTACTTTGCATGGCGCCTTTATGGTTCCGGTTTTATACCAGGAATCCTTGACGGTGCAGGATACCGCCGTCCGATAGTCGATGCACCGGTCAACGACGCGGTACGCAATTCGCGTGGCAATGGAGTGACCCCGTTTCACATTGTGCAAGGTAGAAATTGTGGCAGTTCCACGAGGTGCTGCCAACGGGGTCAGAATATCTGCCCGCCCGAGATGAGAGTGCACCAGATCGGGCGTGTGGTGGAGTATGTAAGCCCGGAGTCTGAAAAATGCGCGGGCAATACCAAAACGTGAGCAATCGAGCGAGTCGATTGGGACTCCCGCGCCACGCAACGACGCCACGGCATTACTGTCCCAATCCGGCGTTTCCAGCGAGAGCACCCGTATCTCATACTGGCCGAGCAGGAACGGTACGATGTCCAGGAGAATGTTTGGAACCGCCGCGTCACGAAATACGTTTACTACGTATAAGAGCTTCGTCATAGTGAGACCGTCCTCATAGTGTGGCCAAAACTGATAATAAAGCCAATACTGATGTTTCATGGGGACCCTCGCACGAGTATCACCGTCGGGCGGCTACAACAGGAGACTCCCGGCCAGAATTATCGCCCGCAGGCTTTACAACCGAGCGCGAAGCCAGGTGGCGGAGTGGGTTCGGGCAGCGGTTGTGCCGGCGTTCGGCCATCAGCCGTCAATCCGATTCGTCATCATCTGCCGTACGCGTACCGGCTCAACGCACCTGGTCTCATTAATCCAATCGCACCCCAACGCTCGTTGTCACTACGAAGTACTCAGCCCCCATTCCCTACGGGTTCGCCGCGGCTTGCGCCGCGACGCCGTCGGTTACTTCCAGAAGGTGGTATTTCGGCACCCGCGCCGGAAAACGAGGGCGATCGGATTCAAACTAATGTATTTTCACGGCCGGACCAGATGGAGTGATCACGGATCGTCTCCGGCCCGGCAGCCCGCGCCCGAGACGATCGCCCAAACCGAGGCAGTGTGGGAGTACCTGATCCAATCGAGTGACATTCGCATTATCCACCTCACCCGTCGGAACGTCCTGCGAACACTGATCTCCGACATCCGCGCCCGGCAATCCGGACAATGGACGAGCCGGCAGCACAACGTGACCGGAGTTGACGTTTCGGACAAGATCCATTTGGATCCCCACGAATGCCGCCGGGCGTTTGAGCTCACCCGGGCGATGGAAGACGAAGCGAGAGACCTGTTTCGCGGGCATCCGTTTCTTGAGGTCACCTACGAGGAGCTTACCGATGAACCGCAACAGGTGATGATTGCGATCGAAAGATTCCTGGGATTGGACCCGCACCCGCTACGCTCACGGTTTACAAAACAATATATAGCCAGGCCAATCCGTGATACCCTCGACAACTACGAAGAGTTGCGGACCTGTTTCGCCGGCACCCAATGGGAGACTTTCTTTGACGATTAGACCACCGACCGCCTTCCGCGAGGGCGTGAAACCGGAAGGACAGCACCTGAATCAAGCAGGTACACGTGGTCGGCGTAATCCGTGGACATCTGTTCGTGAGTGATCAGCAGGACCGCCGGACGCGGCTCCAGCGCCTCTATATTCGACAACAATTCGAGGATCGCGTCGGAATCCAGATGTGTAAAGGGTTCATCCAGGATCAGAAGTTGCGGATCGCGAATCAGGGCGCGGGAAATCACCAGCCTTTGACGTTGTCCGCCGGAAAGTTTAATACCACGCTCTCCAATTACCGTGTCCATTCCATCTTTTGCCGTCACAATAAAGTCCGCCGCCATTCCCAGGCGCACTGCGCGGTCAAGCTGGTCTGTGGACACGCGCTCCATACCGTACGTCAGGTTGTCGCGAACCGTGCCCGGCAGGATCACGGGGTTTTGAGGCACATACGAAACGTGGCGGCGCAGCCACCCCAGATCGATCTCTTCATAGGGAGTCTGACCGACTCGCAGAGATCCACTTGCCGGAGAGTAGAACCCCAGAATAAGGTAGGCAATCGTGCTTTTACCACTACCATTTGGTCCCAGCAATAATGTGGTGGAATGCTTATGGACGCTTAGCGATACCTCGCGTAATAGCGGACTATCGTTATGGTAGCCAAACCCGATATTTGTGAGCGAGATAGTGTCGAGTTCCGGAAGTGTTTTCGTGCCCGGATGAACCTGCGCTTCATCGGCATCAAAAAACCGCGAGAGCGTTCGTATCGATGCCAATCCTTCCGCCGTTTGCGGCAAAGCTTGCGACAACTGACTGGTTTTTCCACGGAGAAGCGCGGTCGCGGCAAAAAAACTAAGTAAGTCGCCCAACGTTGCTGCTCCGCGGTAGATGAGGAACGCGCCGAAGGCCAGGACCAGAACGCTAAGCACACCAAAAGTCGTCTGATTGGCCAGTATAACCGCCGACATTCTGAGACCGGCGTCACGTTTGGAAATCCGTGCTTTCTCCAACGCCGGCCGATTACGTTCAAGTTCAAACTCTTCCAATGAGTGCGCCTGGACGTAGTCAACCAGGGACACCAAGTGATTCATTCCTTTGGAGAACTGCTCGAAAGATAGGTGATAGCTCCGAATCGCAGGTCGCAATCGACTCAGTATCGCGTAGTTGATGGTGTAGGCAATAGGAAACGACACCACAACAGCGAGGAACAAAGCCCACTGAATCCAGGCCATGCCGCTCAACATCGTTATTGTTACCAGAAAAGACGGTATCAATCCGGTGAGTATAGCAATCATCATCTGCTCGATTCGCGTCGTGTCCTGCACCAATCGAGCGTGGAGCACACCGTGGTCGGAGTTCGCATAATGCATGCGTGAAATGCGGCAGACTTTTCTCACAAGGTGCTCTCGTAGACGCAAAGTGAGTTCGGTCGTGAAGCTCAGCACGTAGTAGCGGCTCCACAACGTGATCCCTGCTTGCAGCAGGTACAGCACAACGACGCCGACGCACGCAAGCGCAAAGATCTCGTAATTGTCGACCGCCAATCCAAGACTGAAAGCCGCTCGAAAAACCAGAGGAACGCCAAGAAGCAGAATAGATTGCAGCAAATTAAGGGCGACCGACCCTCCTACCCGCAAACCAGGCTTGTCCATATGAGTAAGAACGAAGCGCCACGCCTGAAATACCAGTTTCCGTTTTGGAAAAATCATCAACGCACCATTCCACCACAGTGCCGTTCAGTTCTTCCGCGGGCGCGAGCGCGGACCGCATACCGCCATGATTCTTTGCAGATACAACGAACAGACAATTTTCGCATCATACTCCTTCACCGCGATCTCACGTCCCGTGCAGCCGAACTCCACTCTTCTTTGTTCCGGGGTTTCCAGAAACTTCACGATTTGTCTGGCAAGGTCGTCTGCATTTCTCGGGCGCGCGACAAACCCGTTTCGTCCGTCTTCTACAAGCTCGCGGCAGCCAGGCACATCAGTCGCAATGACCGGACGTGCCATGCTCATCGCCTCCAGCAGCGTTTTTGACAAGCCTTCCGCATAGTAGGTCGGCAGCACAATACAGTCGGCCGATGCTATATAGGGGCGCACGTCCTCCGTGTAACCGAGGTACTCCACGCCATTGAGCTTTTCGCCGTTGATTTCCGCTGCGGTAAGCCCATCCTTTGTGCTGTCAGTCGGGAACCCAAGCATGTAAAAACGAGTATCGGCATGGTCCCGTTGTACGCGAGATGCGGCATCAATGTAGTCTTGAACGCCCTTTTCCCAGAGCAACCGTCCAATCATCAGGAACCAAATCTCACTGCGTGGTTTGATGCGAGGGAGAGGTGCAAACCGCTCGGTATCGACGCCGGGTCCGGGAAACAGGTGAGATTTTGATTTACGGCAGATTCGTCGCCGGGTGTAATATGACCAATCGTGAAAGTTCAAAAAGACAATCGATCGAGCCACCCCGAATGCAACGCGTTGCAGAATCATGAGAATCAAGCGCAGCCATGGCCCGCGAGTCATGCCCGAACCCATACCCGAAATGGTACAGACTACCGGAATGCCCAGCAGAGCGCCGACGAGTGACCCGTAGATGTTCGGCTTTATGGTAAATGTGAGCAGGACGTGCGGTGATGCCTGACGAAACGCGTGGTAGAGCCGGACCGCGTAGAAAAGGTCGCTGACTGGGTTCAATCCTCGCGGTTGAACGGGCAGCCGCACTACATCGCAGCCCATCATATCCAGACGATTGTCGGACGTATCTCGACCGCCAAACGCCACAACACGGATGCCCGAATCTTGCAGCATCGCTATCAGATCACCGGCGAAATTGGCCAGGTACCATGACGTGTTCGATACCAAACCGACCGTCTGGACGGAATGTTTGGAAGTCACCCTCATGTCGAGACCTTTTTAGTCACAGCAGAACCTGTTGCACCTGGGAGCAGAATCAAAAGAAGCGGTACGTGTTTTGCCCGGTGGCGTAACGCGGTGCCGTAATTGCTGGTCGGCAAGGCAAAAATACTCACCAGACAAATATACATCACAACGGTGATGCGAATTGACTTGTTGTGGTCTGCAAAACGCCTGCGCCTTACCACCAGCGTCACGATCACTCCAAACAACAGGAGCCCATCAAACATTCCAAGCGCATCGGCGGTGGTGCGGATATGCCATGGAAACGGCGAGAACAAAAAGTAGATCACTCTGAGAGGAAATTGCCGAACGACATCACCAGCTGATTCGACAGCCGCGCCCTGCAGATACGCCGCGCGGCCTTTGTCCCGCGCGCTCTGCGAACTTGCAATCGCTTGAACAGCGCCCGAACGAGCGCTGTTGAGTTTGTCCAGGCCCCACCCCGTTACAACAAGGGCAATTGAAACAGCCAGGATGGCGGCTCCAACGAATGTGAGGCGGACGAATCGTTCGTAGGGGCCGTTTTTCGCAGCGTCGATCATTTCCAGGACCGTAACCACAACCGCGACCGCCAGACCCACCATCATACCCGCGTGGAACAGTCCGCTTGTCATCATCAACGCAAACGCAGCGAACAGGTGGCTTTCCCGGTGATCACGACGCCACGTGAGGTAGTTGACCATACCCCACATGTAGAAAAAAACGATCGGAGCTTCCCGCAGGTTCAGTGCCGAAAAAAGCACCAGAGACGGGTAGAACGCCACCAACCACCCGGTCGTTTGGACCGCTCGCCCCCCGCCGATCAGCCCGGCCGCACGACCGGCAAACGCTACTGCGAGGCTGCCAAACAGAACGTTAGCCGCTTGTACCATCTCGGCACTGCGGCCGAAAAGCACATACAACACGGAAATGAACCACGAATACATGCGGTGCCCCGGCTGGAAGTTCCTGGCGATGCCGGCTATACCTTCCTGAGCCCAACTCCAGCCGACCGCCTCGAACACCATCGCATCGGCCGCCTTGAAAGGCAACGGTGTCACGTAACTGTGATACAACGCTGTCACGAGCCGTAACGCATATCCCACCAAAATGAATCCACTCATATCCGGGTGCCGGATGCACACCAAACCGATGACAAAGGCACTAAAGGCGTGGCCAAGAAGGCCCAGGGCATCGTGTGGCGCCATTAGTCCTGCGGTGATTGCCGTTACCGCGGGAACCACCATGAGGAGCACCGGCGCAGCCCTCGCCGGCGAGACAGGTTGTCCGGCCAGGCTATCGGCGACCATTTTGTGACGCCAACTCCCTGTTCACCAGGTCCGCAAAGAGGAACAGCGCTATGGTTGCAAACAGGGACACCGCAAACGCCACCGCCGCAAGCATAATGCGATTCGGGCTGGACGGTCGCATTGGCTCTATTGCGGGATCAAGAACAAATACCTCTAATGGATCGCCGGAAGGTTGCATGCGCGATCTGTCATATGCCGCCAGCAGCGCGGCGTGCAGGTTCCTGACAGAATCCAGTTCCGTCCGTATATTGGAATACTCGACAAGTATGTCCGGTGCACGGAGAAGAGAAATGCTGCCCCCCATTATCGATTCGGTCTCCATTTCCTTGATTCGATCGTTGAGAATGTCCTGTTGCAAACGCAGCAGAGTAACATTTGAATCGGTAAACGTTGCAATTTCGATAGCCTGCGCCAGTGCGATTTCGGTATCGAGTCGCCGCTTTCGCAAATCGTTGTAGTAGTCAAGCGCCGACGCTATTTGGTTTTCGGGTAGTACCAGCATATGCTGCCGCTGGTACTCCGCAAGGCGAACCTGAAGTGCGGCTATCTCGCCATTTTGCTCCTCCACCATCTTTCGGAGCGTCTCGGTACGAGTCTTGGCAAACGATGCAGCGTTCTCGGCCAGAAGCGTATTCAACTCCAGGACGGTAGCGTCGACGATTTCCCGGGCCAGGCGTGGATCCTCGGCTTCGACAGTAATCGATATGACGTTGGTACGAGGATCCTGTGCTGTAGTTGTGTTTTCACCAAGCCAGAAGACCGCCTGGTTCATCGCGGATTGGGCCGAAGGGCTGGTCTCGAACAAACGGTCGTTCAAGTTCAGACGCCGAGCAACACGTTCCCGCAACGTCCGACTTTCGGTGTACGCCAGTATCGTCGAAAACGAATTGTCGGTGGTACTCACCCCGGCAGAATTTATGAGCGATGTGAGTTCGTTTGGGACAACGGCAGTACCCTCGTCACCGATTGGGAGAAATGTGACTCGAGCCTCGAACGTTGGCGCTACGAGGTATGACGCACCAAAGGCGCCAATCGTCGAAACGGTAACGGTCGCCGCGATTACCCAACGTTTCCCCCACAATGTCCGAGCCGCTAGAATAAGTGGCAGCATACAGTGTCTCAGTTTCGCATAAAAGTCGAATCCTCGACAATAATAGGCACCACATCGAAATACAGATCTATAGTGAACTTCCGTTCTCTGCGCCCCGACAGGCAGACCCACAGATCGTTCGCGCTCAGGATGGTTCAACAACGTTCAGGTCACGAAAGCAGTTCCGATAGTAACCTCGGGCACAAACGATTCAAGCTCCGCATCGGAATCAAACACCGGTCGCATCTCGGCAAGGATCAGCGGCAATCAAGTTTCAGGGAATTACGGTGTGTTCTTCAATAAACCAACGGAGAAGCTGAACCCGGCGAGAGAGGCGTTCTTGCCAATTTTTTGTACCGGCTATCGCTGTGTACGCATCGCGGAAAAATCGAATCTCCACGCCGGAATCACCGAGATTTCATCTTTTTGATCGGCTGTGAGAATGACTCCCGAGTCGACACCGAAAAACTCCATCGCGGTGCGGAGTCCGCCCATCTCCCGCTCTTCATTCTCGGAGGTAAGCGCCCAGCACACCTGAATACACAGCGACTCGCGGCGCCTCGGTTCAACGACAAAATCACACTCCGTATTGCGGTCACTGAGATAAAGGATCGATGCCTTGCGTCGACGGAGTTCGAGATAGACGACGTTTTCCAGCAGATGACCGCGGTTCGGCGTGGTCGTCACGGATATTGAAACGCACGGAGATATCCCGTGCCAGAATATCCTCCTGGTGTTGCCGGCCGGTGAGAGAACTGCCCAGCTTACGGCTGAGAAGAGATGCGTTTGACCCGGTAAGGATTACCCGCCGGCCGGCATCAAGAGCGTGTCGGACAAATCGGTCCCACTCGGGGGTCATTTGGACCTCGTCCGGAAACAGCGTCGAATTCCGGAAACCACCAGCGCGTGAGCGCCGATATCGGGAAGGTCCGTCAGACGCTCCCGTCCCAACCCCAAAGGATTCGCGTCCAGAGCGGCGCGCTGACTTTCGACGATACCGATTTATACCATTACTAATGAAGTATTTATTTCATTTATAATGGAATATCCGCCGGATTCGCTCGCACGTTCCATCTTCATGCTTTTCACGAGTCACCGGTCCCAAACCAGTTCTCAACGGGTAATCCGGGAATCGCGGCGAAGTCGGTGGTATTCCGGGTAACAAGGAGCAGATTGTTGCTGCGGGCTATTGCCGCAATCATACCGTCGGCGAAACTCAACGGGCTTCCGACAGCTTCCGCAGCAGCTCGCATGTCCGCATGCAGTGCTGCCGCCGAGTCGGTGTAAGGCAGCACAGGAAATGCAGGAGCTATTACATGGTAGATACCGGCGCCGACGCGCCGCTTGCGTTTCCCTTCCGGGAGCCGGGCCAGTCCGTACAACAACTCGTGCCACACAACCGTGGCGATTGCCATTGTGCCGTCGCTTTCGCGAATGGACCGGACAACACTCTCAGCGGGCGAGGGTCGCAAGAGTTCAGAAACGATGTTTGTGTCAAGCAGGTACACCAGTCTCACAGGTCAACATCTCGTCCCGTTTCACGTGAGCGGATACCCGCAAATGGATCTTCTTCCGCGGATTGTCCCTCCCGTTCTTCCGGTGCCGGCGGCCATTCCCGCAGAAATCGGTCAAAGAGTCGACCAAATACTCGCTGCTCTTCCTGAAGGCGATCGTACGCCTCCCGACCCAGCACAACCGCCACCGGTTTTCCGTGACGGGTCAGCTCCACCGGCGAACCCGACTCGGCATCGTGGACAAGGGCGGATAAACGGTTCTTCGCGTCGAACAACGGTATCCGGGTCACAACACAAGCCTCCTGTGAGAAAGATACCATTATTCGAGCCAGAATTCCATCAATATAGCTATAATTCTACGATCCGATTGCCGGGCTGGTTTCTTGTCCTGTCCGCAATTGTGTGACACGAGTTGTTGTACCGGTGCCACTGGTACCGGTGGGATACGCCGCCATTATCGTCCGATACGTACCGAGCGAAAAAGAAGCGCGAGTGAATAACCCGCGCCTTTCACGGCATTCCTGTCGAGGAGGCGAACATAGCAGGACCTGCTCCATCGTGACGACGTTCTCTCCTGTTGGGAGATGACCTCACGAATCAATTGTCGGGCTGATACTCTCGGATGCCGCGTTTCTGAACGATCCACATTTTGCCCGTCAAATCCCGGTCCGAGGCGGCTCGAGCCAGCTGGTGCGTGAGCTCGTACAGGTCGTCGGGGGACGATTCGTGTGGCAGGCGAAACACCGCAATTCCAGCATACTGTGTCCACATCGTGGCCGAATCCACGAAAGATTTCAGCTCCTCTATTGCCAAGTTTATCAGAGTATTCGTCGATTTCAAGTCGAAGCTCAGTACGGAGTGCATGACTGTCGATTGCTCGACCGTGAGAATGCCAAATGGCAGTATCACTCAATTTCTCAGCAATTTCCCGGGCGCGGATTTTTTTCTTTTCGTCCGTAAGTGATCCCGACTGGCTCTTTGCAATTAACTCAGCAACTTTGTCGTGATAGTTAAGCGCGGGAACAAAGCGTTGGCCGTTAAACACTTGCGGATCTACGGGACCCAAGGACGTTGTATAGTTCATGAGAATCCGGTCGCCGGACATGGCCCGGATAGTTCCGGCAGACATCGCGGCATCAGGGACTAAATACTGGACCGTTTCGTAATGGTGGCAAGATCTTTGATCAAGTCACGGAATAGGCGTTACGCACCATGACGGATCTCGCCGTAGTAGAAAACCACGTCGGAATCCAATACCGTTTCAAGCTGGGTAAGATAGCTATTCGCCGCCTGTTCGATTTCTCGTTCTAGAATATTTCCGTTCATACCCTTATAAAATATTTCTTCACGGCATACCCCGAATGCATGGGTGTCGGCGCGTTCCTCGTCCCTGCGGTGGGGACATTAAGTACTCCGGGGTATCAAACCAGTCCTCACGCTCCACCCGTTCCCCGGCCTCCCATGCCGGAGACCGCGCCTCGTCCGAACGCTCCAGGGGTGCAATCCGCACCAGGGGCTTGCCGCGCCTGGTGACCAGGACAGACTCGCTTTCAGAAGTGAGAGTGCCTGTTGGATCACCGTCATTCTGTCGGCCGGCTCGCGTTGGGTCAGTCCACGTGTCTTACGAAATGACCGCAGGATTGGTTCCAATTGCTCAACGGTCCGAACGGGAAAATCCATCGCTCCTGAAACGGAAAGTACCCCGTGGCGAGGGGTGTTGTAGCCGGGTAGCGCCGCTCACTGGTTTGACAGATTTACGATTCAATCGTAAATTAACAAGATGATTACCCGGACGCTCAGCACATATCTCCGGCGCGACGCGGAGTACTACCCCGCGGTCACCGTTACCGGCCCCCGCCAGTCGGGAAAGACAACGCTTGTCCGAAACACGTTTCCCGATCACCGCTACGTGTCACTCGAGGAGACGGATCTCCGGAGGTTTGCCGTAGATGATCCGCGAGGTTTTTTGAGGGAGTACTCAGGGCCGGTGATCCTCGATGAGGTTCAGCGGGCGCCGCAGCTGTTCTCCTACATCCAGACGACGGTAGACCAATCACCCACCCCGGGGCGCTTTGTCCTGTCGGGATCACAGAACTTCATTCTCATGGAGAGCGTATCGCAGTCGCTCGCGGGGAGAACAGGGATACTGCACCTCCTGCCGTTTCAGCGCGCGGAGATCGAGCCCGCGTCCGCCGCTAACGAGTCCGGCGCTGACGAATCCGGCGCCGATGGACCCACTGCCCTCTTCACCAATCGTTCCACCACCCTCGATCTGTGGGAGACCGTCTTTCGCGGGTTCTATCCGCGTGTGCGCGTCCACGATATTCCACCGGAGGTCTGGAACGCGGACTACCTGCGCACCTACGTGGAACGGGACGTGCGCAGCGTGGTTCAGGTTGGGGACCTGGATCGCTTTGAGCGCTTTCTCGCCCTGGTCGCCGGACGAGTTGGTCAGTTGCTCAACTATTCATCCCTGGCAAACGACGCGGGTATCAGCGTTGACACCGCGCGACGCTGGCTCTCCGTTCTCAAGGCCGCCTTTGTCGTGTTCTTGCTCCCGCCTCATCACCGAAACCTCAACAAGCGGTTGGTTCGTACGCCCAAGCTCTACCTCTACGACACCGGCGTCGTCTGCAGTCTGCTCGGCATTCGTACCGTCGATCAACTTCGCAATCACCCCCTCCGGGGCGCACTGTTTGAGAACCTCATCGTTGCCGAGCTGGCAAAACACTTTGAGCACCACCGGATGCAGCCCCCGATCTTCTTCTGGCGCGATCAGACCGGTCATGAGGTGGATGTATTGATCGAGAATGCCGGGAGGGTTCTGCCGGTAGAGATCAAGTCCGGAGCGACAGTGCAACCGGACATGTTTAAAGGCCTGCGCTGGTGGTGCGAGGCCGCGGGGCAGGCGCTTTCTACGGCCACGCTGGTTCACGGTGGAGATGCGACCTACATCCGCAACGACGTTTCCGTGCGCCCCTGGTACGCGATCTGACACGCCGGCGATCATCTCGGCAGTTTCTCTCCGGAGCATTCCAGAATTGAACTGGCGCTCTCGGCCGGTGCCGGACGTTCGAGCACTTGCGAAAGCACGCCCTTGAGGGGGCGCCTACCATCAACTCCACTAGGCCCTTAAACTTGACGCGAGGCTCCCAGCCCAGCTCTTCCCGCACCTTGGTGGGATCACCCAACAGCTGCTCCACCTCCGCCGGGCGGAAGTAGCGCGGGTGTCGCCGCTTTCCTCGTTACTACGATGAGCAGCCAACAAATTCGCATACCGCAGTCCGGATACGACGGAGAGCGTCCTCGGTAAGGATTCCGAAACGCCCGACGGTGGTGGCCCCGTTGACGGTATAGACTTTCGAAACTCTGACCCAGCTCTTTTTCGGAAGGGTACCTTGAACGAAGTCGGACTGGGCCAACACTACTCTATCTCCGATCTCCTCCGTCGACGAAGTAACCGCCGCGCAGACAAAATCGCCTACTGAATCCTGGTCGGAAAGTACTATCACTGGGCGCTTCTTTGACACAGCGATGTCCGAGAAAGGAAACGGAAGAAATACTACCTCACCGGCTTGGTACATCGTTCCACACCTCATCCTCAGGGGTGTTCCAGACTGCGGTCATGCTGCTTTCCTGAAGAAGTTCCATGTCGCGCTTGTCTCCACCACGCCGTTCGGCTACAAAATCGATGAAGTCCAGGACCTCATCCATCGCTTCATCCGGGACCTTTTTCAAATGGCGTATTACCGTTTCTCGACTCACCATGACTCTCATAATACCTATAGACGGCTCAATCAACCACACCGCTTCGTGAAATCGCCCATCTCACTCATAATAATTCTTCACCTCACACCCCGGGGATGCATCTGGCGGCGACCATAGCAGCGGCTACAGTAACAACCCGTCAAATTATTTGCATCTTCTCCCTAAGAGCGGAAAAGAACTCTTTACTCCAGATGTCTATTTCGCGGGGATCATAAAGGAATGGAAGAACATCAGCGCTGGCTTTTGAGAAATCAACCTGCTCGACTCGATCATCATAGAATCTGAGAAGGTCCTCTCTCGAAATGTGGCGGTCATCCCGCCAGTCTCCCGACTGACGCATTCTCTCTTCCAGGTGCGCAAGATGGAGTGGTACCTTTTTTCTTAAGAACCAGACCAGATCGTACCAGTCCCTACCCTTCACCCTGCTCTTCCACCGCCTGAAAAGAATGCAGTGCATTTTTCCGGCAAACAGATCGGGCAACGATAGTGTACGGACATAGAAGGGAATCGGTTCAAGAACCGGTAACACTTCGGTTTCAAACGCTCCCGGAGGGATAGTATCAACCTCCAGTTTGATTTTGAGAAGCTGGTTACCCGGAACAGTCGAAGCAAGGGATAATCCCGGTTTAACCTGGAGTAGATGAAAACGGGTATTGGCTTTTACGAAGGCGGACTCAATCGGGCTATTGCGTGTTCCGGAAGAGACGATATCAACTTCAAATCCAAAACCGGAAAGCTCGGTTTGGAGCCCGGACAGATACGAAGCCAATGAGAAGTCCTGCTTTCGTTCCAAAAGCGAGAAATCAATATCTTCGGAAAAACGAGGAAGCGCGTGGAGTATTCTGAGTGCCGTCCCGCCATAAAACGCAGCATGTTCAAAAAAGCCGGCACGCCATAAACCGAGTAAAACGATATGTTGTATGAGCTCCCGAAGGACCCTGTCATACTCCTGAAGATTTTCCGGATTTCTCAGGTCAATAAAGTCCTGTACCACAGCTTTCATCTGATCATCCTTTTTAGTGCGTTCCAGCATAGCAATAGTTTCGGAGTAGGAGCGGCTTGGACAATTTCTGATATCACCGCCGAATCAAAATCTCTCAGAGACTGTTCTTCCAATCGCAGGTCATCAAGAAGATACGATTGAACATCCCGCATACTTCTGAGGTCGGGGGCAAAGTAGAGCATATCCATTACCGCCTTTTCAGGGCAGGCGATCAAGTATGGATTCCCCGACGTTTCTCCTTGTCGGAAAATACCGTAGGAATAGTATGCTTTGGAAACAGACCGGTAGATAAAATCACCCAGGGGCGTATGGTAGCGCCGGGTTTTCTTGAGGGTGACTGATGTAACCTGTACCGCAGTCTCCGGAATCAGACCATGGCGGGAAAGGGCAAATTGTAATGAAATATACGAAGGTCCGTATATTAGATTGGCAGCTGTCTCTTTAACCGGCAGAGCACGCATATCTTTTCGGTTATCGCAGTAAAAGCCCTTTTTGATTCTTGTGATAACTCCTGTTCGAATAAGGTGAGAAATCTTGTCCCGAGGACGTGAATACATTTTTAATGCGTCCATCAGAGCCGTATAGTCAAATACTACCTGGTCAGGAAGCGTGTAAAGCGTACTATTGTTTCCAGTCAGTCGATCAAATGCCGACATACTGGAATCGTATATACAGGTATTGTAGCTGTCAAGGTTTGTGTAGCCGGGGATGATAGCTCCGGATGTTCATCCAATCTCACGCATTGCGTCAAACACCCGCTTCCCGTCGATCACGGTGATTCCGGCAACGTCGATAGTGATCCCGTCCTGCACCGCGGGAACAAAGATCACAAACTCCCGTCGGGCGGTGTGGGAGCCGACCCCGGCGGGGACGTTCTTTGACAGTACCGTTCGAAGTATTTTTTCGATATCCGCCGTACCGGCGGGGCGAGCAAGGTTCTTGCATTCGCCAAGCACCACATACTCCCCGTCAAGTGATGTGGAAACAACATCCCACTCGCTGGCGTTACCCTGCCAATACCGCATAGCCGGCTTCCATTCGCGACCATATAGGCGCAAATACGGTACCGCCATTCGACACAGATCTTCCCATGCCTCCGCTCGTAAGCCGGGCCACACCGCGTCCAGAGTGTTCAACCGCACCGACCGTGAACCGGTCTGGAGCGCCCCGCGATGGGGCGCCACCATCCGAAACCACACCCTCAAGAACGGATCAGACAGGCGATAGAGCGCTTTTTTGCCGCGTTTCTCGCCCTCGCCAAACGGGACATCCCGGGTGATGTACCCAAGCTCGCCGAGCTTGCTCAATCCTCGCGACAGAGAGGTCGCCGGCGTCTCGAGGCGGGAGGCCACCTCGGACATGCGGTGGGCCCCCAGTCCGATCGCGTCCAGTATCGGTCGCAGGGCGATCGCAGACGGCAGTTCCAGATGCAGGAGGCGGTTGATCTCATCGTGAAGCGCCCCGAGGGGCGAAAGAACGAGTTCATCCAACGCATCCCGATACCGATCTCCATAGGGCGCGGCAAGCTCCCAGTACCGCGGGACACCGCCCCAACACGTATAGAAATCGAGTAACGCCTGCGGCTCAGAAACGCGTATCGCGGCGGGTATATATCCCGGTGACAACGGTTCCAGGCGGAACATCGCGTCCGCACGCCCGTAGAGCGGCGCGTCGGCACTCAGTACGCTGTCCATCATCATGCGTTGACTGGAACCGGAAAGAGCCAGGACAATGCCACCCTCTCGTTTTTCCCGATCGATCCATTTCTGCAGGACGCTCGGTAATTCCGCTGCCGCCGCTACCATGTAGGGAAATTCGTCCAGAACAAGTGGACCCCGCCAGCCCGTATGCCGTGCATCGACGGAAAGGCGGTTCAACAGGCGATGCCAGTCGGGGTAGGCTCCTGCGGAAAATCCGGGTAGCACAGGCTCCAGTTCTTCGGAGAGATACCGCCGCTGGATAGCCGCGGAGGACTCGTCGGCAACCCAATAGGTACCATGTACTCGTTGCGTCCATTCACTGAGCAATCGACTCTTCCCGAGGCGCCGCCGCCCCCACACCACGACCAGAGACGATGTTTCGAGGTCGGATATGCGCAGGAGCTGCGCCATTTCACGGTCCCGATTGATAAACTCCATCAGAATCAAACCCTCTCAAGTATTATGCATAGAAACATAATACTCGCGCGCATAATTTACAACCTTCTCTACACCAGGAGGGTCGGCCCTCGGAAGGTATCAAAGGTCGAACTGACGCTCTCGGCCGGCGCCGTGCCGGATCAGGCCAGCGAAAGCCCGCCCTCGAGGGGGCGGTCACGCGACTCACCGTCATCTGCAGAGCTCATACCGCAGCTTCTATGTCTGTCTGTGCGAACCGGCAGGTCCAAATCTTACGGCCACTACGATCCCGACCTCGACAAGCGTTGCCGTCGATGTAAGACATCGATCCGTGGAGGCGATCGCATCGACAAACTCACGACGTTCCGGTTCATCCGCGAGAATAGCGATAATCGCGGAGGTATCTATCACGATCACGATGGAATCCCGTCTTGATCGTAACCCAGGATCGCTTCGGCAGACCGATCATCAAGAACCGACAAGTCAGCACAATCCTCGGCGATGCGATTGAGATCTCCAACCAGGCGGTCACGGTGCAGACGACGACGTTCCCGAGCGAGGGACTCCCGCAACGCCAGAGTGACCACTTCGGTGATGGTGGAATCGGTGAGTTCTGACAGCTCCCGCGCAAGGTCATGCGCTTCATTGTTCTTAATGTTGAGTGGCACGGCTTCCTCCTAGGGTGTTAATCGTCTTCCTTTCCTCTATTGTACGTAAAAAAATACGGGCCGTCCACCCGATCATCTTGGTCACGTTCATGAACTTCCACCGCGTGATGGCGGCGGAAAGGGCTACAGCCTGGCGTGGTGAGGAGGCGCAGATGGCGACGATGTCAGGTAGGTTCATGTCATATTCCTGCTCCAAGGCCAACGCAAGAAACTCAGTGTACCCCCTTTGGGATGTTGGGAATGCGGCCGGGCATACAGGTTACGAAACAGGTGACGAAACGAGCGCAGCCCGTCAATAAAGGGGTAGATTTCCTCGGCAAGGAGGGCCGGGGCCACCCGGCTCGGGGGGCCCCCGCTTACCGCTGCAGCAACGTTCTGGTCCGCCGAATCTGCGCCCGTACGATCCGTGTAATGCGGTCAATCACCGGGCTGTGTCCCCACCGTGTCACAAAATCGTGGGCGTAGTCCTCCAGCTTCTCGTCAAGATCGCCCATGATGCGTTCAAGCTCCCGGAAGATGTACGCTTCACCGGTACGGGTCTCCC
>CAZCAE010000054.1:0-22485 GCA_964496635.1 uncultured Spirochaeta sp. | reverse complement strand
ACAGTGAATTATCTCACTGTACCTCCGCGAGGGGGAGGCGTTAATAAGTATCAAGCGGTTATTACTGACCCGCCAAATCTCTCCCGAGCCGTCGCGGGAAACGCCGGGACGCACATCGTCCCCTGAGCGTGCCGCCCTGCAGGCTTTTTAGGGACCTGAACGCCCGATGCCGGCAGTCTGCGTCGGGTTGTACCGGCAGCGCATCGCCCCGGCGCAGGGGTAAGGGGCGGGTTTTTTGGTCCGGCGCCGCTTGCCGGTGCAAAACGTCCGGTTCCGAGGTGTTACATTAACCATGATGATCCCGAAGCGAAGCGTTCTGGTGGTACTGCTCGTACTTCTCACAATTCCGGTGTTACTGTTGTTCCGCTATTTCGGAAGCGATCCCTACGAGCGGTATCGCGGCCGAGATTTGCATCTTACCGCCGGTGACAAACAGCTCTTCTGGTTCAGTGGCATACACACCAACGATCCCGGCCATAGAATGTTTGACGATCTCCAGGTCGCGTTTTACGCGTTTGAACCGGAGTACGTTTTGGTCGAAGGCAATGCTCACCGGAGTGTTTTTGACGATCCTCACGAGGCGAAAATGCATGGGGAGTCGGCCTTTGTAGCGCACATGGCCGCCGCCGATGCGATTCCCCTTGGAACCACCGAGCCGCCGCTCCCGGAACAGATCGCGCATCTGAGCACTCGTTTTTCATGGCAGAAGGTAATGGCGATGTATCTTGCGCGGCAGACGGTGCAAATGCAACGGGAGTCACGTTTTCTTGAGAGGGATTTTGCCGACTCCCTCGAGCGCTACGCCACACGTTTGACCGACGCAGGCCTGACGGTGTCGGAGGCCGAACTCGATGAGGTGAACGTACTGGATCTCCTCAGCGACGAAATCGGTACAGAGATACACGAAGAGAACTGGAAGGCGGTAGACGTGTATTCCGCCGTGTATCAAAAGGGCCAACGAGTAGTTGGGTGGCGGCAGCCGCAGCGGCGGTGTAGTCTGGACCCATCTTGACCGACTGGGGAGTTCTTAATGATAAACGACACGGATTGGCGCGCGTTCGTTGCCCGATTTCCCATGCTCCGTTCCGACCGGCAATCCGAGCAGTTGGTAAAAAACGGCGGTGTCATGCGTCGTGTTGAGCCGGGAGAAGTCCTGTATCGCGATGGTGACGAGTGCACGCACCTGCCGCTGGTCATTTCCGGGGAACTGATCTTGACGAAGTACGGTGAAAGTGGCCGTGCGATAACGCTCTACCGTATTGAGGACGGCGAGTCGTGTATCCTTTCGACGTTGAGTATCGTCAACGCCGAGGCGTTTCCGGCGGAAGCGGTATCGCGCAGCCTTTCTGCATTGCTCCTTATACCGGCAGGGATTTTGCGGCAGCTCATCGATCGAGACACTACCTGGAGAAACTATGTCTTTTCCATTTACCACCGGCGCCTGTCAGGACTCATTGGACTGATAGAGGAGGTTGTCTTCGGGAAGCTGGATCTGCGGCTGGCGGAGCTGCTGCTGGAGCTCGGGAGCGGCGGCGATGCGACCGTTCGCACCACGCACCAGGAACTTGCCGAGGAGCTCGGGTCGTCGCGGGAGGTGGTGAGCCGGCTCCTCAAAGACTGGGAGCGAAGAGGGTTGGTTGAACTCCGCCGGGGACACGTTGGTATCCGGGACCAACGCGGGCTTAAAAAGATCGCCGGAGCGTGACTTAGTCACAGACGGCTCCCGGCCGCCTCATTATATTGAATACAAGATTATTCCTTTGGAGGGAACACATGGTCAAAAATATGGGTGGTATCGACAGAGTAGTGCGGACGGTTCTGGCGGTCGCGTTTATCGCCGCCGCAATCAGTCTCGGCGGCTTGTACTGGATCCTGGGAGCGCTCGGCGCAATATTTCTGGTGACGGCAGTGATCAGCTCCTGTCCCCTGTATATGCCGTTTGGGATCAGCACGCGCAGGAAGTCGGCGGAGTAACTATCGCTGGCCGTCTGGACGCTATTCCGGGCGGGCAGTGAGTTTTGCTCGTTGAACGATCGTTTCCAGCGCATTGCCTTGACACCCCTTCAGAATCGACGCACTCTATTTCCATGGCGATACCGAAGGGCGACAAGGAAGGTTTGTTCACCTACAAGGACTACCTCTCCTGGCCGGAGGATGAACGGTGGGAGCTCATTAACGGAGTGGCGTACAATATGAGTCCCGCCCCGAACCGGCGACACCAAGGGGTGCTCACCTACATCACCGGACAGTTTATACTACATTTTGACAGTCACCCATGCCGCGTCTACGTTCCACCCTTCGACGTTCTCCTTCCCGTTCCGGAGTGGGATCAAGCGGAAGAAGACGTTATAGATACGGTGGTGCAACCCGACCTGGTCGTCATCTGCAACCCGGCCAGACTCACGGAGCAGGGGTGCACCGGTGCTCCCGATTTTGTTCTCGAGATTCTATCACCCTCTACTGCGTACAAGGATATGGAGGATAAGCTCCGACTGTACGAGAGCAGGGGAGTCCGTGAATACTGGATCATCAATCCGGGAAACGATACGCTCCTGGTCTACTCGGTTGTCCCGCAAGGGGCGAATGACCCATCCACAACACAGCGGCAAGCCGGCTTCTGCAAACCGGTTCTCTTTACCCGGGAAGGCACGGTAGAACCAAGAATTTTCCCGGATTTGACACTCAGCCTTGAGCGGATCTTTGGTCGAGAGTAGTGCATAGTTCGGGTAACACCGCTACCCTTCCATGACCGACGAGCACTCCCGGACCGGGCACTCTCGCCGTTGCCGCAATGAGCAGATCCGTGCACTATTTTCCCACAATCGTCGCTGCATGATGCCGAACCGGCCGTCTTTTCTCCTGAGCTGCAAGCGCGCCTCCGAGGCTCACCAGTGCAACAAGGGCCAATCGAATTCGTTGTAACAAAAATACCCGACTTACGCCGACTATTTTCGTATCAGGGTTTTCTGTTTATCATTGAAGGGTACCGTGTCAGTACGTACAAAGGAGGTTCGACGATGCCAGAGACATTTTCACAGCACGTCATAGTTGGGGCGGGCGGCGCTATCGCCCATGCATTGGTTCCGGAACTCGTTCGGCAGAATGAGAACGTGACCCTGGTGTCCCGGCGCGGCACTACGCTGCCCGGTGTTACAGCAATTGCTGCCGACGCCACGGACTACGCATCACTGCAGACGGCGATTCCGGAGGGAAGTGCCGTCTACCTCCTGGTGGGACTGCCCTACCGGCGTGACGTCTGGCGCACCACCTGGCCACTGCTGATGGAGAACATCATCCGGGTGTGCAGCGAAAAACACGCGTTCCTTGCGTTCTTTGACAACGTATACATGTACGGTCCTGTGGATGGTCCTATGACGGAGGATACGCCCCACCGGCCCACCAGTGAGAAGGGGCGCGTCCGCGAGGGGGTCGTGAATACCCTGCTCGATGCGTTTAACTCGGGAACCGTCCGTGGTGTGGTTGCCCGCAGTGCAGACTTTTACGGCCCTGGCGCCGACGGCAACGGAATTCCGAACATGCTGGTCCTGCAGCGTATGCGTGCCGGAAAGGCTGCCCAGTGGATCGCCGACGCCGACCAGCCCCACAGTCTCACGTATACCACCGACTGCGGTCGCGCGCTTCCCCTGCTGGTGGCCGACAAAACGGCCCACAACCGCGTCTGGCACCTGCCTACGGCGCACCCGCCGATTTCTATTCGGCGGATGGCCCGGATCGCCGCAGAGATCCTGGAGATATCACCGCGGACTCAGACGATGCCCGCGTGGATGCTGCGGATCGGGGGTCTGTTCGACCGGACGATCCGGGAGCTTCCCGAGATGGCGTATCAGTACGATCGCCCCTATCTGTTTGATTCTACGGCGTTTGAGCAGCACTTCGCATTCACACCGACGTCTTACGAGCAGGGAATCCGCGAGACGATCGTTTCGATGCACACAGCTGCCACGTAGTCCTGCGCCGTCCACTGTTCGCTTGCCCTGGCCTCAGGGGCCGGGGAAGTGGCACGCCACAAAGCGGCCGGGAGACTCCTCTCTGAGGGGTGGTTCTGTCTGCCGACAGATATCCTGGGCGCGGACACAGCGGTTGGCAAATCTGCAAATCGGTTCCGGTTCAATTGGAGAGGAAATTTCGCCCTTGAGGATGATCTTTTCCTTGCGGTTGCGCAGCGTCGGTCGCGGAATGGCGGACAGCAGCGCCTGGGTATAGGGATGACGGGGATCGGTAAAGAGCGCCTCCGCCGGCGCCTTCTCTACCAGCTTGCCCAGGTACATCACCGCAATATCGTCGGAGAAGTGGTTTACCACCGAAAGATCGTGGGTAATGAAGATGAAGGTCAGTCCAAGCTGGTCCTGCAGTTCCTGCAGCAGATTGAGAATCTGCGCCTGAATAGACACATCAAGCGCGGAGACCGGCTCATCACAGACGATAAATTTTGTGTTGAGCGCCAGGGCACGGGCAATCCCTATCCGCTGACGACGCCCGCCATCAAGCTCGTGGGGATAGACGTTGATGATCCTTCGGGAAAGCCCCACCAGATCCATCAGCTCCATCACACGTTGGAAACGCTCTTTCCTGCTCCTGATCAGCCGGTTGAGCACAATCGGCTCCTCTATGATCTCACTTATTGACATCCGGGGATCCAAGGAGGAGAACGGGTCCTGAAAAATGATCTGCATCTCCTTGCGCAGTTCCCGCATCTCCCCGGAAGAGAGTTCCAGGACATTTCTGCCCTCGTAGAAGACCTCTCCTGAGGTCGCCTCCAGCAGGCGCAGAATCACCCGGCCCGTCGTGGATTTGCCGCACCCTGACTCTCCGACAATTCCAAGGGTCTTGCCCTTCTCAATAGAGAAACTGACATCGTCCACCGCGTGGAGCATTCCCTTTGGTGTCGGGAAATATTTTTTCAGATTGCGTACTTCAAGCAGCGCTTCATCCATTGTCCGTTCCCCCGTCACCCGTTGCCACCGTTTAACCGGAAATCCGGGTTGTCCGTAAAAAGGTGGCACTCAACAAAATGGGTCTCCGAAAAGTGTATTTTTGGCGGCTTCTCCGTCTTGCACCGCTCCAGCACGTAGCTGCAGCGGTCGCAGAAGCTGCACCCGGCGGGCATGTTGTACGGATCAGACATAAGGCCGCGAATCGGTTTCAGTTTCTCGCGCCGATCGTCTATGTTGGGTATCGAATTGAAGAGTCCTTCCGTATAGGGATGAGAAGTCTTTTCAAAGACCTCTTCCAATGTACCCTGTTCGACGATTCGCCCGGCATACATGATAGCCACGTCATCACACACTTCCGCCACTACCCCCAGATCGTGGGAGATCATGATCATCGCCATCTGAAAGTTGCTCTTGAGCTTTTTCATCAGTTCAAGAACCTGAGCCTGAATAGTCACATCCAGCGCCGTTGTCGGTTCGTCGGCAATAAGGAGCTTTGGACTGCACGAAAGGGCAATAGCGATAATGACCCGCTGTTTCATGCCGCCTGAAAACTGGTGCGGATACTCATTCATGCGGTTTCCGGGGATTCCTACCAGTTCCAGCATCTCCTGCGCTTTTGCCGTCGCTTTCTGGGGAGAGAGCTTCTGATGAATTCTCACCGCTTCCGCAATCTGTTCGCCCACACGGATAACCGGATTGAGAGCTGTCATCGGATCCTGAAAGATCATGGAAACTACGCTGCCACGGACCTTTTCCAGCTCCGGTTCGGACAGTTTCATCAGATCCATTCCGTCCAGGATAATAGAGCCACTGACAATCTCGCCTGGCGGCGACGGAACAAGACGGAGCACCGAGAGGGCGGTGGTGGTTTTCCCGGCACCGGTCTCACCGACAAGCCCGAGCGTCTTTCCGCGATCAACGCTGATATCTATACCATTGATAGCTTCCACGATTCCGTCTTCCGTCATAAAACGAATCCGGAGGTCTTCGATCTGCAAGATCTGTTCACCCATGCCCTACCTCTACTTTAACCGGGGATCGAGAGCATCCCGGAGTCCGTCACCTATCAGATTCAGCGACAGGACGGCGAGAACGATCGCAAGTCCCGGAAACATGACCACGTACATATAGTCCCGTATGTACGCACGTCCGCTGGCAAGCATGTTTCCCCATTCCGGTGTCGGCGGTTGAATGCCCAGTCCAATAAAACTCAACGACGAGGTTGCCATAATTGCGGAAGCAACCTTCAGGGTAGCAAACACCACGATCGGTGCCATCGAATTGGGCAGAATGTGCCGCAGGATAATAACGTGATCCCGTGCGCCGATCGCTCTGGCGGCCTCAATAAACTCCTGATCCTTGACACTCAACACCGAGGCGCGTACCACCCGGGCAAAGCCCGGAATATTTGAAACACCCACGGCGATCATCAGATTCAGAATACTTGCTCCAAGGGCAGCTACGATAGTGATCGCCAGAAGGATTGTCGGAATGGCAAGCAGTACGTCCAGAACACGCATGATCACGTTATCGATCTTCCCCCCGTAATACCCGGCGATAGCGCCAAGGGTTCCTCCCAAAGAGAGGGCGATGCTGACAGAAATCACCCCTACAAAGAGGCTTATCCGTGTTCCGTAGACAATGCGGGCAAAGATATCCCGGCCAAACTCATCGGTTCCGAACCAGTGGTCCATGCTCGGCGACATGAGGCGCTCCCGGACGTTCATCTTGAGGGCTTCTCCCTCGTAGTCCGCGATGAACGGCGCAAAGATCGCCACAAACAGAAACAGCCCTACGAGTACCAGTCCCGCAATCGCCGTTCTGCTGCGTTTCAGCCGCTTCCATGTATCAATAAAGAGACTTCGTTTTTTTGATGCTGCTACGTTCTTGATAGTGTTCATGCGTAATTGCTCTTGATCCGGGGATCGATAAAAGCATAGAGAATATCAATAATGAGGTTCACGATGCTGAAAGAGAGTGAAAAGACGATAACGCACCCCAGAACCATCGGCGTATCCTTCCGTTGAATCGAATCCACCATGAGACGACCAATTCCCGGCCAGGAAAATACCGTCTCCGTGAGCACTGCGCCTCCCAGAAGAACGCCAAACTCTAAACCGATAACCGTCACAGCGGGGATGAGCGCGTTTCGGAGGGCATGTTTGTTTATCACCGTCCGGCGGCTCACACCCTTGGCCCGTGCGGTATTGACGTAATCCTGCCGAATCACCTCAAGCATCGAGGAGCGGGTGGTGCGGGTGATGCTTGCCGTAGACGCTATTGCCAGGGTGAACGCCGGCAACACAAGGCTGCGAATGCCTGACAGACCTCCCGAAGGGAACCAACCGAGATGCAGTGAGAAAATGATGATGAGAATAAGTCCCGTCCAGAAGGAGGGCATTGAAATACCAACAAGCGCGACGATCATTCCAACATTGTCAAAGATGGAATACTGCCGCGTTGCGGAGATAACACCGATGGGTATCGAAATGATAACGGAGAGGAACACCGCGGATATCGTCAGTTTCAGAGTGTTGGGAAAGCGCTGGCCAATCTCTCTGGCTACGGAGCGTCCCGTAGAGTAGGAATCACCCAGATCTCCCTGCAGCAGGCCGGCCATATACCGTCCGTACTGAATGAAGAGGGGATCATCCAGCCCCATTTGTTCCCGCAGATCGGCAATCCGTTCTTCCGTGGCACCGTCGCCAAGAATCATGGACGCAACATCTCCCGGAGTAAGATTGATGATGAAAAAGACGAGAAAAATCACCCCGATCATTACCGGGAAAAGCATAAGGAGCCTTCTCAGAATGTATCTGACCATTACCTCTCCATAAGCGGCCGGTGATCCGGGGCTGCGAACAACCCCGGATCACATCTGCCTGTTGTTTGTTAGAAGTGGATCTTCTCTATGTTCCAGAGACCCTGCGGGCTCTGCTCCACCCCTTCGAGATCCGCGTTTGCGCCCGTCAGATTGTTGTTGACAAAGAGCGGTACAAACGGAGCCTGTTCCATCACGTACTGGTGAAACTGGTTGTAAATCCTGACACGGGCGGAGAGGTCAAGCTCTTCGCGACCTTCCTGTAAAAGCCGGTCAATTTCGGGATCGTTTATCCGCGAAAAGTTCATACCACCAATATTGCCGGAATAGAAGATCGGCGTAAGCGTGGCATCCGGATCGGGGTTGCTTGTCCAACCAAGAACCAGCGTTTCTTCCAGACCTTTGAGAACGGAATCAATGAACGTACCCCACTCAAGCATCTCAATCTCTGCCTCTACGCCGATCTCGCTGAAGTTTGCCTGGATCACCTCGGCAATGCGCTTGCGGTCGTCACCGGAGGTCATGATTGAAGTGGAAAACCCGTTGGGATAACCCGCTTCCGCCAGAAGCTGACGTGCCCGTGCCGGATCATAGCTGTAAGGGCCCGCCTTGTAACCGAGGAAAGACGGTGCCAGAACGGAACCCGCCTCAACACCGGCGCCATCCAGGGCGACCATGATGATAGCTTCCTTGTCAATCGCGTAGTTGAGCGCCTGCCGTACGAGCACGTTGTCATACGGTTCCTTCTCCGTGTTCATTGCAAAAAAGTTGATACGGGTAGAGGGCTTGTCATAGAGCGTCAGGTCGGGATTATCCCGCACGCGGGATGCGTCCATGGGGGGGAGTTCGTCCACCACATCAACTTCACCCGTCTCAAGAGCGATTGTCCGTGCTGTCCCTTCGGGGATCACCTTAAAGACGATCGTTGCTGTCTGGCCCATATTACCGGCGTCAAAGTATCCGTCATAGCGTTCCAGCGTTACCCGGTCACCGGAAACCCATTCCACAAACTGGTACGGACCCGATCCAACGGGATTCTCGAACTCGTCACCCGATTCTACGTACGCCTTGGGTACAATCGAGGTTCCCGCGTGAACCAGGGTGTAGAGAAAGGGTGCAAACGCGGATTTGGTAGTAACCTTGACGGTGTACCGGTCTACAACTTCTACCTTCTCCACCTCACTGAGCACCTGCTGAACTTTGGGCATCGTCATGGATCGTTCAAGGCTGAACTTCACATCGTCCGAGGTCATCTCCGAACCGTCGTGGAAGGTGACCCCTTCCTTGATCTTGATCACCCATTCGGTGTCCGACGCCTGTTCCCACTCTTCCGCCAGGTCCGGAACGACCTCAAAATCGGTATTCAGACGGAACAGCCGGTTGAAGACGAGAAAAGAGACCTTTTCAGACTTCGTGTCGTTATGACCCATCGGATCAAGAGAGGTGATGTCTGCGGCAAGGGCGATGGAAATCTCGTCCTTTACAGCTGCTTCCGTTTCCTGGGCGCCGCCGGCGAAAGCCGCAACCGTGCTCAACAGAAAAACAAGTGCGAAAACCAATACCGCCTGTTTTCTTCTCTTCATACTACGCTCCTTTTGTTGTCGTTGTCGGACGCCATACCGGTGTCCGGTTTTTTTGATCAATAACGAAACGCAAAATCGATGAGAATCTTCTTCAGATCATCCACCGATTTCAGTTCCACATACTCGTCGTCGCCATGCCACGCCGCCCCTATAGGACCAAACTCCACAGCCGGTATCCCCCGGGCGGAAAAGTACCGGGTATCAGCTCCGCCATGCTGGACCGCCAGTTGTGGCCGTCCCGTTCCAAGAATAGCTGCCACCGACTCCTGGAGCGTTCGCACACCTGCGTCGTCGGCGCCTACATTCACACCATGTTCCCGCGTCTTGACGGAAAGCTCGCCGTCGGTAACGGAGATGATATCACGAAGAATATCATCCGGGTCGAGACCGGGAATGTACCGGATGTCAATGCCCAGACGACACGTCTCGGGGACGCGGTTGTAGATGTCCCCGCCGGAAATCTTCGCGAGGTTGGCCGTCGAACGTTCGTAAAACTCTGATCCCCGCTGGAGAATCGGTAACGATTCGATGCGGCGGAACGTTTCAACCGCCTTAAGAATTGCGTTCTCTCCTTCCCACGGACGGGACCCATGGGCGGACTTGCCGGAAATATCAATATCCACAACGAGAATCCCTTTGGACTGCACGGAAATGGCAAGGTTTGTGGGCTCCGTGCATATCACAAAGTCACCGACGAAACCGTGCTCAACCAGATTCCCCGTACCCCGGGATCCTCCCGTCTCTTCATCAGGAACCAGTTGCACCATGATCCGATTGGGCGGTTCCCGCTCCTTGAGGGCAATCGCCGCCTCAATCATTGCAACACACCCCGCCTTCATATCCGCCGTCCCGCGGCCATAAAGGCGCCCGTCAGATTCTACCGGTTGGAACTGCGAGGGCTTCCCGGACACAACATCGAGGTGGCCATTGAAGACGATCGTCTTTGCTCCCTCGCCTATGGTGGCAACAAAACTTTTCAGCCCCTGGTTTTCTATCATTTCGCCATCAATGCCCGCGTTCTGCAGGTAGGCTGCGGCGACCTCAATCGCCCGGTTGACCCCATTACCGTTGGAGCTGTCAATTTCTACCAGTTCCCTGAGAAGACTCACGCGTTGACCTCCGAAAGAAAGCGATCAAACCAGGCCAGCAACTCGTTGTACCGTCGGACCCGGCTCTGCGGTCTTCCCCGCACCACCAGTCCGTGATTCTCACCTTCGAAAAGGCAAAACCTGCTTCTGGTACCAAAGTACTGCAGGGCTGAGTACATAGTGAGAGACTCCGTATAGTGGCATCGCCGATCGTTCTGTCCGTGGATAAAGAGTGTAGGAGTAGTCGCCGACCGGGCGTTGTGGATCGGGGAGTCCTTACCCTCGATAAGGTCCTGCCAGCTGTCGACGCCGTTTCCTATGTATTCCGACGCAAAATGAAAACCGATATCGGAGGTTGCGAAAAAGGTGAACAGATTGCTGATGGAACGTTCCGAGACTGCCGCGGCGAAGCGGTTGGTCCGCGTGATGATAACGTTTGTCATGTATCCGCCGTACGAACCACCCGTTACCCCAAGCCTGGCAGGGTCGATCCGGGGATACCGTTCAAGAATCCGATCGGTAAACGCCATCAGCTGCCGGTAGGGCAGATCGCTGAAGTCCCCGCGAATATTCTGGAAATCGTTGCCCCGACCGTCACTTCCGATGGGATTCGTGCAGAAGACGTAATAGCCTCGCGCAGACAACAGTTGGATGTCCAGGGAACAGGCGGTGGTGTAGATCATTTTGGGACCACCGTGTATCAGCAGAACGGCGGGGTTACTGTGGTCTCCGGACCGCGGATCCAGCGGAGGAAAGAGATAACCGTCTATGTCTACCCCGTCAATCGTCTCCGTTAGCTCTTCAGGAAGAGAACGGCTACGCGACTGTAACCAGTCGTTGTGGGTGCTCAGCTGGTGCAGGCCGCCGTCCCGCAAGAGGTGAAGTTCAGAAAGCCCGCGCTCCGCCATTCCCAGCAGAAGAATCCCGTATGCTCCCGTATGAAACGCTCCAATAACGGTCAGCCCCGTATCGATGTGGCGCAGCCGGCTGCCGGTCGTCTCCGGTGCACATACCGAAAGAAACTCCTGCTTCCGACCAACCGACTTGAAGTAGAGGTCCTCGCCAAAGCGTTGCAGAGCGGGGGCGGGGGAGAAGAAAGAATCAACCGCTACCGCAGGATGTTCGTTGCTCACGTCCCAGTACGGCTCAAAGCGCTCGCACGCCCCCGTGATATCAAGGCGGTAGAGTCCCGGATTATCGTTGCGATATTGAGTGTTCAGATCTACGCCAAAGAAGAGAACGGTGCCGGCGTCCCACCCGATGATTCCGGAAACGCGGTACGAACGTTCTGATAACTGGATCAACTGGCTGTCGGAAAAATTGCAACTGTAGAGAAACGCATCCGCCGGCTTTATCGATGAAAGGGAAAACACCGAAAGCAGAAGGCGACTTTCGGCGACGTCGACGGAAATGATATCAACATCCATATCCGGAGCCGTTATCATCTCCGAATCCGTACCGTCAGGATTGCACCGAAAGAGGCCGACATGGCTTTGGCCGGCGCCGTCCATCGCCTCTTCAAAAAAGGGCGTGCGCTCGGAACACGCTACCGTATCAGTCGCTTCGCCCGTCCGGATACGCGCGGTAAAAAAAAGTGCGGATGCCGTGCGGAAGAAGAAGAGCGCCCGAAACGGGATGTCGCCGTCGTGGTGAAAGGTGCGTGATTCCATGTCAAAGGAGAAGAAGCTGGTGCCGTTCTCCCCGCGCGCCTTGCCATGAAGAATCGGCCTGCTGCTCTCTTCCCAGTGGAAACTTTCCACTTCAAGGGGCAGATCCAGGGGAAAAACTGTGAGTTCTGTCAGGTCAACACCCCAGAGGTGCCGGACCCAGCGGTTCTCCGGTAAATCGGAGCGGTTTTCCACATACGCGGCAAACCGTTCTGCGCCGTGGACCGCAAGGTCTGTCAGGACGCGGTTATTGAGAAAATCGTGAACATCCACCGTCGCGGATTGGTTCCCCATAGCAACCCATTTGCAAGCCCCGTGCCAACAGAATCATCTTTACGTGAAACGAATAAAGCGGCTACTGTTTCGGGGGAGCGGAATGATGAAAACCATTGGAATAGTCACGGACTCTCAGTTCAAGTACAGCAGACGCAGCCGGATCGGTGAAGAGCTGAAGCGCAACGTTCTCGCCGTGTTTGGCGACCACGTAAAGGTCAACACCTACTTCATGGACACCCTCACCGAAGAAGCACCTCTCGGAGATGACCTGATCATGCTCATGGCGGGCAGCCGTGGCACCCGGGCGCGGAAGTTTGTCCTCCACCCGGAAAAAATCATCATCGTGAAGCGAACGTTCGTTAAGGAAAAGATATATCCCCTGTTCAACATTCCTGAAGGCACCGATGTCCTGGTGGTAAACGACGATATCGAGACGGTGTTGGACTCAATTTCATCGTTGTACCATATCGGGGTCAAACACGTGAACCTGATCCCGTTTGAGGCGGGAAAAAGCTATCCGAAGATCAGGTATGCGATAACTCCCTCGGAGGCGGAGCTCGTTCCCCCTTCGGTGGAGCATATCTATGACGTTGGTAACCGCGTTCTTGATATCCCGACGATGCTCCAGATCAGCTCTATGCTCCATATACGCGACGCCGAAACGCGGCGCAGACTCTACACCTACAATCTGGAAATCTTCAGTCCCAATGAGGGCATTATAGAAAACTACAACAACCTTCTGACCCGTACGGAGGAGCTGGACCAGTTACTTGAACTCTCTCACGATGGAATACTTCTCACCGACGCCGACGGAAAGATCCACGTTCACAACACCCGCTTCATGGAGATATTCGGGCTCTCGGAACTGCCGGTGGGCAAATACCTGCACCAGATCCTGGAGACGGTACCCCTGCAGGAGCACTACCACGAGAGCTTTCATGACGGACTTGTCACCTGGCAGAATCGGACCATCAACCTGGAAAAACGCAATATCCGGTACTTCAATCAGGAAGAACGGATGTACTTCAGTTTTCAGGAAGTCACGCATATCAAGAAACTGGAACAGAATCTCACCAAGAAGTTGCGGAAAAAGGGGCAGATCGCACGGTATACCTTCGCCGACATCTTTTCTGCCTCGCCGGAGATGCAGCTGATTCTTGAAAAAGCCGGAAAGATCGCCGGCACGGAACTGACAGTGTTGATTACCGGTGAAACGGGGACGGGGAAGGAAATTCTTGCCCAGGCGATTCATAACGCTTCAAACCGCAATCTGCAGCCCTTCCTCGCCGTCAACTGCGCCGCCATTCCGGTGGATCTTATCGAAAGTGAGTTCTTCGGGTACGCAGCCGGGTCGTTTACCGGTGCGCTCCGGGGAGGAAAGCAGGGACTGTTTGAACAGGCCAACAACGGCACCGTCTTCCTGGATGAAATCGGGGATATGCCCAACCACCTGCAGTCAAAGCTCCTGCGGGTGCTGCAGGAGCGCCAGGTCACCCCGATAGGGTCGGACCACACGATAGACGTTGATATCCGGGTTATCGCGGCAACCCACAAGTCGCCATTTGAAATGCTGGAGGAGAGAACGTTCCGCAAGGATCTCTTTTACCGGCTCAACGTGTTTCCCCTTGAGCTTCCTCCCCTGCGGGAGCGCCGGGAGGACATTCCGTTTCTTTTGCATCACTTTGCGGGAGACTCCTTTGTCTGCACCGAGCAATGTCTTGCGGTACTCACGGACTACGACTGGCCGGGGAACGTGCGGGAACTGATAAACGTATTGCAGTATCTGGCGACGGCGGGCAGCACCGCTGCCGGTGTAGAGGCGCTGCCACGTTACATTGTGGAGTCGCTGCGGGTCACCGCAGGCAGAAGCGGGTCGGCGGCCCTTCCTGACGATCTGTTTCTCCTGGGACAACGGTGTGAACTGGCATTGTCAATCAGCGTCCTTCAGGCGATCGATACGTTGAACATGATCGGTACAACAGCGGGCAGAAAGCACGTCACCGAATATCTCAGTGCCGCAGGTCTGGCAATAACCGAAAGCCCCTTGCGCCACATCCTGACTGTCCTTGCAGAGATGGAGCTGATTACCCGGGGACGTGGGAGGAAAGGATCTGCGGTCACCGAAAAGGGAAGAGGGTGCCTGGCTGCGTATCGCGAAACAGGCAGTTTAACGGGGTGATAAACCGGATATTAACCTGTTATTTATCCAGTTATTCGTCCATATTGATTGCGCAAAGCCGTTCCCACGCCAGGCCAAAGGCAAACAGTCGTGCATCGCTATGGGCCGGGCCAAAGAACCCCAGGCCAACAGGGAGGTCCCGGACGCTTCCCATAGGGACGGTCAACGCCGGATAGCCCACCGCAGCATATGGTGGCACCGCACTGCCGGTATAATTGTCGCCGTTCACCGTATCAATGAGCCAGGCAGGACCGTTTGCAGGAGCGATCACTACATCCAGCTTCTTTGTTCCATCTGCCCCCGCAAACCAGCGGTCGATCCCGTTTCGCGCCGCGTTGGTGTCTATCCGTTCGCACGCTTCCAGATAACGCCTCTTTGAAAGCAGCCCTGAGTCGACATCCGCGACTATCGTATCCCATATATCCTGACCGAAAAACGGCATCGTCTCTGCGGCACGAGCGGTGTTTGCGGCGATAAGATCCGTGAGAGAGTGGACGGGTGCTGCCGGGCGCCGCACTGTGAGGTATTGCTCTATTCCCGCCATAAACTCCCAGGAGAGCACCGTCAATTGGTCACGGTCTATCTGATCGATACCGGCGACAGGCTCCAGTTCCACCAGGGTGGCGCCGGCCCGGCGCAACTCCGCGCAGCTTTTTTCGAAGAGATCTCGCACCTCGGGATGGGGGTTTCTGCCGGCGGAAGCCATAGGGTATATGCCAATTCGCGCCCCGTTGAGGAGTGCTGCCGGGAGGGGTGGCGTCTGCTCTTCCGGGTGCTCCAGGGCGTTCTGGAGTTTCCACGCATCTGTCACCGTTCGCGTTATCGGTCCCGCCGTATCCTGGCGGGCAGAGACAGGGATGATCCCGGCACTGCTCACCCGGCCGACCGTCGGCTTGAACCCGACAAGACCCAGTGTTGCGGCGGGGCAGATGATGGAGCCGTCCGTCTCGGTACCAATTGCCGCGGGCACAAGGCCTCCTGCCACCGCCGCGGCGCTCCCGGAGCTTGAACCGCATGGCGTCCGTCCGGGCTGCAGGGGGTTTACCGTCTGGCCGCCCAGACTGCTCCACCCGGAAACGGAGCGCCGGGAGCGAAAGTTGGCCCACTCACTGAGGTTGGTCTTGCCGATTATGGTGGCTCCGGCATTTTTCAGGTTGGTGACAAGCGGCGCGTCCGATTCTACCGGCACATCTTCCAGAAGAACGCTCCCGGCGGTGCACCCCAGAGCTACCGTGTCGATATTATCCTTTACAGCGACAGGCATCCCCGCGAGGGGCAGAGGGCCGTCTCCAAACGGCCTCTCCTTTCCTGCGTCGCGGTCAATACGAATAAACGCGTGCCATCCGGAAGGTCCCGTATCCAGGCGGTCAATTCTCTCAAGCGTCAGCGCAGCCAGTTCCCGGGTGATCATATTACCGGACATGGTACCAGAAAACCGTTCGGCGCAGAAGCAATCTGATGGACAGTCGCGTCAATGATCAGGTATTTGTGGGCCCGAAGGGCCCGTCTTCTCGCGGAGGTTAGTAGGACGGCTCACCGCCAGACTTGGTGACGTCATTCAACACTCTGTCCAGATACAAGCAGAACGGGAAGAAGAATCGTGACACCCGTCCACAACACAATCGCATGTCTTTAAACTAATCTTGTATTGTCGGTCCGCAGGACGCAAGCAAGGCGCTACACCAACGTTTTCCGCAGTGATATACTTGAACCGTTATGGCGCTACCGAAAGAACAGGCCAACGGGTATACCTACGGCGACTACAAATCGTGGCCCGACGACGAGCGGTGGGAGCTCATCGACGGCGTCGCCTGGAACATGAGTCCGGCTCCCTCTCCTGGACACCAGACAATTCTTGGGGGCCTCTTCCGCAAGCTATCGGACATCACCGACCGTACCGGGTGTACCACCTTCATCGCGCCGTTTGACGTGCGTCTCCCCGACGGCGCGGCACAGTCGGAGGACGATACCCCAACAGTGGTTCAGCCGGACATCTCCGTCTTCTGTGATCCCTCCCGGCTGGACGACAAGGGCGCCCACGCCGCGCCGGACCTGGTGGTGGAAATTCTCTCTCCCTCAACCGGCTATAAAGACCAGACTGATAAGCTATCCCTCTACGAGCGCCACGGCGTCCGGGAGTACTGGGTTGTCAACGGCGACGCCGGGTGGGTGATGGTCTACCGTATTCAACCGGACGGGCGGTACGGCAAACCCGACTATTACCGCCGCGATGAGTCGATCCGCAGCGACGTCCTCGCCGGTGCAGAGATTGCTGCGAGTTCGTTTTTGCCGACGAAGGCGTAGCATGGACGGACGACAACGAGAGAACATTCATCCCGGGCAGCACGTCTCGGTGGTACAGAAGCACGACCAGCGCAGCGGCACTCTCACCGTGGGTATTGTAGAGCGACTTCTCACCAACTCCGCGTTTCATCCTCACGGAATCAAGGTGAAGCTGAGCTCCGGCGAGGTGGGGCGGGTGAAGGAGATCCACGACTGATCGGTGACGGCGACCGTTGTCATACTGCGGGAGTAGCCGCTACACTTCGAAGATGATTCGCACCGAACTTGGGCGGCGCCTGCGGGAACGCAACATTACCGCGTTGTCGTCGGAGGACAAGCTCAAACTCAACGAACGCGAACGGGCGGCACTCCTGGCGATGCTGCCCGATCGGGGCTGGTCTGATTTCGTTCGCCGGTGGCGCCGGCGGAAGACGCGATGACCACGACTCACCTCATCGCGATCCTGGCGGATGCCGGCATTCCCTCAGTCATCATCGGGGGAGTCGCGATGCGCCTTCATGACAGCTCGCGGTCGACCCAGGACCTGGATCTCAGCGTATCGGCCACCGATATTGTTGAGGCGGTTCGCACGTTGTACTCGGTGGGGTGGGTCCTCGTCTGTGCCGTCTCGGACGAGGGAGCGACGGTATTTGGAACGGTTGACGCCGCCCTGTCATGGATTAACGGGGCAAACCCCGGATCACTGACGCTTATCAAGCGCCCCGCTTCGGTGCCGGACGTCGCATCCCGTGACGTCCCTCACTGTGAGATAGAAGTCGAATCGCAGATCGATCTGCTGTACGATCTGGCGGTGCCCTTCGGTCGCCTGCTTCACCAGGCGCGAGTGGTGGAGATAGAAGGGGCGGAAGTTCGCTGTGCATCGGACCGACACCTGCTACAGCTCAAGGAGTCGCGCCGCGACAAGTCCGCTGCGGATCAGGCGGACATCGCGTATCTCCGCTCTCGCCTGGGAATAGACCCGAGCTGATCGCCGGCGGAGGTCTACCCGTTCGATACGCTGCCTCCAACCAGCCGCAAGAACGCTTCTTACGGGCCTGCGGAGCTTCTTGCTATTTTTGTAACTGCTGAGTAACATTAATGCATGAACCATGAAGATTCGCGTGGGCGCAGGGATAAAGAAACGACAAAGCGTCGGCTCGTAGCGGCGACGATCGATCTTATTCGGGATTCCGGGTTCGACCACCTCGGAATCAACGCGATCGCTGAGCGCGCTGGGCTGAGCAAAGTGCTTATCTACCGCTATTTCGAGGATCTGGACGGGTTGTTGCGCGCGGCGGCTGCCGAGCTCGACCCTATGCAATCTGAGGAAGCCGCTCGGCTCCGCGACTCCGTGGAAATCGGGCAGAGCCCCGGTGAGATTATGGAGGCGATAGTGCTACGACTTCACGATTCTCTTGCCCGCGACAAGCTCACGAAACAGCTTATGGTTGCCGAATTGAGTCGCAATAACGAAATCACCGGCGCAATGTCCGTCGCCAGGGAAGAGACAGGACTGCGTCTGACCGCTGAGTTTTCGACGATTCTTCGCGATCGTGATCTTCCCGAAGGGGTCGATGTGTACGCGCTGTTCGCAATAGTGAGCGCGGCGGTCTCTTACCTGACACTCCGGTCCGATTCGGTCAAGCATTACAATGGCGTGGACATCCAATCCCGCGACGGCTGGGAACGTATCGGGGCGACGATGCGGATGCTGATCGACGCGGCCGCAGATCCCGGGACGCTCGCCTAAGAGCCTGTCGGACTTTTCCGGCATAAACTGACAGAAACGACCGACACCGAATTTCCACAACTATCAGTCTGGTATGGAATTCCAGCCATGGGCGCTCGATTTGTAAATGTTGACCGTGATACGCCGATGTTGTTGGCGCTGTTGTTGTACTGCTACGCAAACGGGATCATGTCATCATGGAAGATCGAAACGGCAACGTAGCATCTGTTCCGGTGCGGTACCTGACCGGGGATAGCCATCCGGATCACTCAGCATCTAAAGTCCGACGGACTCTCAGTCCCGCTCCGCAAACACCTCAGCCAGTGATACGACCAGCTCCGGTACCGCCGCGGCGGTGACCGTATCGTCCGGTCCGAAGACGCCGCTGCGCCGATACGAACGGTCGGAATCCAGCCGCCACACCTCTACGACGCGCTCATCCTGGTCGACGATCCAATACTCGCTCACGCCAAATCGCTCGTACAGGTCGAACTTACGCCGGCGGTCGATGAGGCCACTGTCGGGGGACACGATCTCCACAACGAGGTCGGGGGGACCGGTCATGCCCTGTTCCGTGAGCTTGGAGCGGTCGCAGGTAACGATAATGTCGGGCTGAACCACTGTCGGCGTGTCGTCATTTTCATCGGCGTTCAGTTTTACATCAAAGGGCGCGTCGTACACGCGACACGGTTTTTCTCTGAGTGCATTTGAGGCCTGTCGAAAGATCTCCCCGCTGATTTCCTGGTGCCTCCGGCGCGGTGCGGGACTCATCGCATATGCGACGCCGTCAATGAGCTCATAGCGTTCACCCTCCGGCCACGCGAGATAATCGTTCCAGCTATAGCGTTCATCTTCTTTCGGCAGCTGCATAGTGTAAATATGCCCTGCGAGATGGAAATGGTAAAGATACGTGAGCGTCGCGCGGTGTCAGACGCCCAATTCATACCCGGAAAATCGGTACTGGTCGCATCGGTGACGGTCACCGTGGTCGCCGAGACAAGCGGCGCCATATATAGACAGGACTGCGGCCAATGTCCACGGCTGTATTCGCGCCTCGACGCCGACAACCCGGCGCGGGTTCTCCCCGGCACGGTTCATTGTGTGAGCTGTTGGTTTGTAGTAACCTTTCCGTGTGAGTCCGACCGTGTTCCGCGAGGGTCAATTTCGGTTCTTTTTCTTTTCTCGTGAAGAACCGCGTCAACACGTACATGTCTTTTCTCCGGACGGTGAGGCCAAATTCTGGCTGGAGCCGTCGGTCGAGCCGGCAGTCTCAAAAGGTGTTTCTGATGCCTGGTACTTCTCTGATTGAAGTGGTTCAGCTGACGCCGCAAGGGGTGTGGCTTGCCTACCATGATATGGAGTTCTTTCTTGACCACGATCTGTTCCCATGGTTTCGAGACGCAACCGCAACGCAGGTGTTTAACGTCCAGGAAATCTCATCTGAGCATTTTTATTGGCCGGACATCGATGTTGATTTAGACTTGGAGCGGATACAACACCCTGAACGATTTCCACTTGTTGCCAAGACTTCAGGGTGAGTGCGGCGCAGCCGGCCCAGCATCGCCGTTTGACATCGTCATCACACGAAACTGTTGTATTTTTGTTGTAACTTTCGGTGTCGGGTGGCTCGGTTGAGACTCGGACATGCGGTCTCGGAAAGCCCTTTACAGCAGTTCTCCTTGCTATCATCTATCCCGCGTGGTGCAACGGCTCTATGTGCTCGAGCTCTTCATTCTCAATCTGTTCGGTCTTGTACAGGTCACAACGTTGCTGCAGATTTATCCAGAATCCTGCACTCGTCCCGAAGTAGCGGGCAAGACGGAGCGCGGTTGAGGGACTGACCGCACGCCGGCCGCGAACAATCTCGTTAATTCGCTGAAACGGAACGTGAATAGCGTTAGCGAGTTCTTTTTGCGTCACTCCCAAGGGAACGAGAAAGTCCTCGCGAAGGATTTCTCCTGGATGCGTTGGTTGTCGATCCGTCGGTATTCTCACCATTGTACAGTCCTCCTACGCATGATAGTCCTTCTGCGGAATCCAACGCATCCAGCTTCCTTGACACGATCCCCCATACGGTCTCGGAACACGTTTTGCGAGCAAACTTGGTGTTGCGTCCGTTGAACACGTCTTCACTCGCGTGGTTGCGGAATGATTGGATCACCACAGCAGTATAGCATGCGGCCCATGCTATATCAATGTAGTATGGTTTGGGCAGGATTACGTCTGAATGGGTGGCATCGGAAGTAGGCTTCATTCAACTGACCATTTCACGAGGTGAAGGGATTCCCTCGTTTACAATTACGGCGAACAAACGTATCATTTACCTATGACTGTCCGGTACGTCTACTGGCAAGAAATAGATCATTGGCTCGGATATCTTGAGCAATTCCCGGATTATTGGACGCAAGGCGAGTCGCTCGAGGATCTCAAGGACCACTTGAAGGACCTGTATGAGGATCTCTCCAACGAGCGTATCCCGGAAGCCCGTCGGGTCGCGGAGCTGGAAGTCAGTTGAAGCGAAGGGACCTTATCAAAGAACTTGAAGGTATTGGTTGTGTTCTGATTCGGCATGGCGGTAAACACGATTGGTATCGCAACCCAAAGACGGGAGCCTCACAACCAGTGCCGCGTCACCGGGAAATCAACGAGCTATTGGCGAAACGAATTCTGAAGCAGCTCGCGGATTGACGCTACCGGGTGGCCACGAGACGTATGTTGTATTTTTGTTGTAACTTCGGAGGCGATTTCGATGACTGTGGTCGGTAGAAGTCCTGGCTGTGATGGATTTCGAGGTCAGTCTCTTCCGTCCAGCCTCCCTCAGAACTGATTGTTGACGAATGTTCCGTAGAGTGGCATTTTTCTTATCAATAAGGCCTCCCACGCCTCTGCTTGCATGCGTACCCGGGGAGGCTGTTTTTTTACCATGAAAGAGTACGACAAAGCGCCCACCGATATCGATGAGCAGATCTTGCTTCTTTCCAGCCGTGGATTGATCATTGACTCCGAGAAGGATCTGGCGGAGTGGCTGGAGTGCGTATCGTACTACCGCTTGCGAGGCTAGACGTACCCGTTCCAAGAGCCGGACGGCGACCACCGAAGGTCCTCTTTGGTATGAGAACCGAACACTGTTTCGGAATGCAGGAAAACACCGGGAAGACCTCCTTCATATCGACCGGGAAATCAACAGAGCATCAGAAGTATTCTTGGCCCACTTTTTCCGAAATTACGATACGCCGAATCGTCCGCCTTCCTGGATGGTTCTGGAGGTGCTGTCGTTTGGGACCATTTCCAAGCTGTTTGAGAACCTTCGACAGAAGCAGGATGGGGAAAAGGCGATTATTCGGCGCTTCGGTTTTGGAGCCGGTGGCGGTGATCACCTCAGCAGCTGGTTGAAGTCGCTCGTTACCGTTCGAAACCACTGTGCACATCACGCGCGGATTATCGATCGAAAAATAGTACACACTCCTCGCTACGCCCCGACGTTGCGTGGTAATACCTGGCACAGGGAATGGCCGGATTCGCGAAGGGTCTACACGATCCTCACGATCGTCGCAGTGATTCTTGAAACAATTCCCGATGGGGACGACTGGAAGCGGCGAGCGGTAGAGCTGTTGAAAAACCCAACCGGCGTATCTTGGGATGAGATGGGGGTCCCCAAGAAATGGGACGATGAACCGTTGTGGAAACGTCTGTGACCCTCTTTTCGCCCCGAGAAACTGTTGTATTTTTGTTGTAACCCGCCGACCGGAACGACAAAGAAAAAGCCTTCCTCGATTTGACCCGTCTTCAAGTTCGAGAAGCAACAGGTTGGGGTAGAGAGATGAGCAACCTATTCGGCGGTACCGCCGAATAGGCGCGGATATAGAAAAGGCGGCTGCCTTCGGGTATCGTGTGTTTGTACCAC
>CAZCAE010000053.1:0-22549 GCA_964496635.1 uncultured Spirochaeta sp. | reverse complement strand
GCTTTCATTATTTCAGAAGATAACGAGAGCGCCGGTACAAATCAAATTGTCCCTTCCCGGCCCTTCTGGTAGGCTACCGACATGTCGTCTATGGTCCTGTCTGTCACGCTGGCCTTTCTTGGATACTCGCTGTTGAATATCTCCCAGGCGGTACAGAAGCTGGGACTGCAGCTTGTCCGCCGCCGCCGAGTTGCCGGTGGAGCCCTCTGGGGAGCCGCACTGTTGGCATCAGGTCTCTCCTTTGCGGTGGTCTTTCGCGCTATTGCGGCGGGAAACGTCTCTGTCGTCGGGGCAATGGCGGGAACGGGTCTGGTCAGTTTGAGTATATTCACCCGGTTTGTCATGTCCGAGAAAATAACCGCCGGAGATGTTGCGGCAATTGCCGCCATCGCCGTCGGCTCTGCCGGTGTGGCTCTCTTTACCGCTGAATCAGAGCCGGTGCTCCGGCCCGTTTTGTTGTGGGGAACTCCAATTGCGGTGAGCATCGTCGGTCTCTTCGCATGGATAGCAGCGCCGGAAGGACCGCTGCGCGGTGCAGTTATCGGTGGTTTTTCCGGGTTTCTCGGAGCGTATTCGCAACTGTTTCAGAAAACCGCGTCGGAGGAACTGAACTTCGCTACCGGCATCGATGCGGTCATCGCCGATATTCTGACCGACCCTATAACTTTTGTCTGGGTAGGGTTGTCCTTTGCGTCTATGGTGGTTGTCCAGTTTGCCTACCACCACGCCGAGGCTATCCGAATCATTCCACCCTTTACTGCGGTGTTTATCGTCACTCCTGTTCTGGGTGGTGTCCTGGTATTTGGTGAAGGCCTGACCATCCCTCAGTGGGTCGGTGTCGCCATCATTCTGGCGGGTTCCCTTCGCCTCAGCGGCCCGTCCGGTTCAACCCGGTAAGGCTATAGCTTCCCGCTCCCGATCTTCCGCACCAAAAAACTGTTCAAGTCCCACCTCGTCCTGGTTGTGTAGAATAACCTGCCAGTGGTCTTTTCCGTTGGCAGCAATGATAGTAACCCCGGCGTTTTTCAGCGGGCCCGACTTGTGGGTATACTCGCCATCGGTCAGCACCGAAAGGACGCTGTTTATCAGCCCACCATGAGCCACCACCAGAATTCGTTCGCGGGGATGGTCTTGTCGAATCTGGTGCATTACTGCCACGCCGCGCTCCATTACCGATTCCCAGGGTTCGGCGTCGGGAATAGCGTTTCTGTCGCCGAACTTTGCCGCTCTCTCCGAGATAAACAGACCCTCGGCTGAACCATAGTGGCGTTCCACGATTCGAGGCTCCAGGATTATCTTCCGCAGATCCAATCCTGAGGACGAAGAGATAATTTCCGCCGTTTCCCACGCTCTCAACAGGGGGCTGCTGTAAATGGCCCCCACGCCCTTTTCATAACGAAAGAGTCGGCTCAGGGCACGGCCGGTTTCCATCGCCTGGTGTCGGCCTGCTTCATTCAGAGGAATATCGCTGCCGCCCTGGGTACGTCCGAGGCGGTTCCATTCTGTCTCTCCGTGTCGTATCAGGTAAATCTCCGTCATGTCGTCGCTAAGGTACCGGGACAGTCTGCAAAGGGCAAGGTCGTGAGGGTTGATTTTTTCGAAGGAATTCGGACATCTCTGCTTGCACCGTCCCTCCGATTGGTTGAAACTACGGATTATGATTCCGAGAAACATACAGCACCTGCCGGACCATCTCTACCCACCTCAGGAGTGGTCGGTTCTGGAAACTCAATTCGACGAAGACTGGATGGGCACTGCCGAGACGATTTTCAGTCTGTCCAACGGTTTTCTGGGCATACGGGGAATGCTTGAAGAAGGACGCCCGGCCGTCGAAGCGGGGACCTTCTGTAACGGCTTTCACGAGACGTGGCCAATCATACACGCCGAAGAAGCGTTCGGTTTTGCCAGGACGGGACAGACCATTGTCAACGTGCCGGACCCGACGTTGCTGAAACTCTATGTTGACGACGAACCTCTGTATCTTCCTACCGCCCGGCTGACCGAATACACCCGGGAGCTTGACTTCCGCACGGGAGTCCTCCGCAGAGAGATGAACTGGTCCTCTCCGGCGGGCAAACAGGTCCGTATACGGTCACGAAGAATCGTTTCACTGGAGTATCGCCATCTCGGCGCGATTCGGTACGAAGTAAATATTGACAGAGATGCTCCGGTAGTTATCTCTTCCCAGTTGCTCAACCGCCAGGACAGTCGGGGCGTGGATGAGCCACGCAACGGCAACGGTAATGATCCCCGGAAAGGCAGGCAGTTTCTCGACCGCGTTCTGAATGCGAAGTCCCACCACCACGACCGGCTTCGTATGGTTACCGGATACCGTACCACGAACTCACGGATGACCCTGGGAACCGGAATGGACCATACCATAGAGACGGAGAACGAGTGGTACGACAACAACAGCTGGACGGAAGACCTCAGCAAGGTGGTCTTTGTCATCGAAGCAAAAGCCGGTCTTCCGATTGTAATCACCAAGTACTTCAGTTTTCATACCTCCCGATCGGTTCCCGGTCAGGAGCTGGTGGATCGCTGCAACCGTACTCTGGACCGGGGCGTTCGTAACGGTTTCGACAACCTGATGGAGACGCAGCAGGTGTATCTGGACCGTTTCTGGCGTCACGCCGATGTGGTGGTTGACTCGGAACCACGCATCCAGCAGGCGGTCCGATGGAATCTCTATCAATTGTGTCAAGCGTCGGCCCGGGCTGAGACAACCGGTATCCCCGCGAAAGGACTTACCGGACAGGCATACGAAGGACACTATTTCTGGGACACCGAAATATACGTTGCTCCCTTTCTGACATTTACGGAACCGCGAATAGCCCGTAACCTTCTGCGTTTTCGTCACAGCATGCTGGACAAAGCGAGGGAAAGAGCAACGGAACTGTCCGAGGCAGGCGCCCTCTTTCCGTGGAGAACCATCAACGGCGAGGAGGCATCCTCATACTACGCTGCCGGAACGGCGCAGTACCACATCAACGCCGACATTGCCTATGCTATTCGTCACTACGTAGAGGTCCGGGACGATAAAGACTTTCTCGCGGAGTCCGGGGCGGAAATTCTGATAGAGACCGCTCGCCTGTGGATACATCTCGGTTTCTTTGACCCCGACAACGGTCGGTTTCACGTACATGGGGTAACAGGACCGGACGAATACACTACGGTAGTCAACGATAACACCTTCACCAACCTTATGGCTCGGGCAAATCTCAGGTACGCAGCCGAGACGGTCACGGGGATCAAGAAAGAGCGTCCGGAAACGTACTCCTATCTGGTACATGAGACGGGTATTCAGGATGAGGAGATCTCTCTCTGGAATGACGCTGCCGACGCAATGTACATACCTTATGACGAAAAACGGGGAATCAACCCCCAGGATGATAATTTTCTGGAAAAGGAGCGGTGGGACTTTGCCAACACTCCCAAGGACCACTACCCGCTCCTTCTCCATTACCATCCCCTGGTAATTTACCGGCATCAGGTTATCAAACAGGCCGATGTGGCTCTCGCTCTTGTATTGCTGGGAAACGAATTCACTATTCAGGAAAAGCGCCGTAATTTCGACTATTACGACCCGATTACCACCGGCGATTCGTCCCTTTCTGCTTGTATGCAATCGATCCTGGCTGCGGAGATAGGCTATGAGGAAAAGGCACTGGAGTACTTCCAGTACGCCCTGTTCATGGACCTTGCCAACGTGGCGGGAAACGTGGTGGACGGTGTCCACATTGCCTCAACCGGTGGTGTCTGGATGACGCTGACCTACGGCTTCGCCGGGATGCGCAGTTACGAGGGCAAACTGTCTTTTGACCCGCGACTTCCCCGGTCATGGTCGGGCATGCATTTCCCAATTCGGTGGGGAGACAGTCGCGTCAAGGTTGACTTGAGTCACGAAGAGTACCGCCTGGAACTTCTGGAAGGACCACCGGTAGAGTGTACCGTCTGTGGAAAAGTTGTGACCGTTACCGAAGATGTCCCGCTCAAAATCCGGCCCTGCAGTACCCTGGAAGACAAGTGAAGACCGGCTTTCGATTCAGATCTCCACTGTGTGATGTTCGTGGTACGCTGAGTCCCGAATTGCCTTCACTTCGTCATTTGCGATGTAATCATCAAAGGGCATCGTCTTGTCAATGACGCCTCCGGGAATGAACTCAATAATCCGATTGGCCACCGTATTCACAAACTCGTGGTCATGACTGGTGAAAAGGACATTCCCCCGGTAGGCGATAAGACCATCGTTCAACGCAGTTATCGCCTCCAGGTCCAGATGGTTGGTCGGTTCGTCCATGATGAGGGCGTTCGGCTGAGCAAGCATCATTTTCGCGAGCATACAGCGAACCTTTTCTCCTCCCGAGAGTACGGTCACTTTCTTGAGTGATTCCTCACCGGTAAAGAGCATTCTACCCAGAAACCCGCGAACATACGCCTCTTCTTCTATAGAACTGTACTGTTGCAACCACTCCACCAGGGGCAGAGACTCCTGAAAGAACCGACTGTTGTCGCTGGGATAGTAGGCAGGTTTCATGGTTGTGCCCCACTCGTATTCCCCACCGTCCGGCTCGGCTTCCCCGGCGAGCACCTCAAACAGTCGCGTCTTGGTGTTGTGAAAGGAGCCTACAAAAGCGATCTTGTCACCGGGATGGACGGTAAAATTCAGGTTATTCACTCCCTGTTCACCTTCCACCTTGAGGGTGATGCCTTTAAGCTCGAGAACTTTCTTGCCTGGTTCACGCTCCATCTCGAAATTGATATATGGTGTCCGCCGACTGGACGGTCGGATATCGTCAATGGTCAGCTTCTCAACCAGCTTCTGTCGGCTGGTGGCCTGCCGGCTCCGGGCGGCGTTTGAGGAAAACCGCTGAATAAACTCTTTCAGCTCGGCAATCTTGTCCTCCCGACGACGCTTTTCATCCTTGAACTGCTTCTGGGCGAGCAGGCTTGAATGGTACCAGAAGTCGTAGTTACCGACGTACAGCTGAATCTTCCCGTAATCGATATCGGCGGTGTGGGTGCATACCCGGTTCAGAAAGTGCCGATCATGGCTGACTACGATGACGGTATTGTGAAAATTGAAGAGGAAGTCTTCCAGCCAGCTCACCGATTCAAGATCCAGATTGTTGGTCGGCTCGTCCAGAAGAAGAATATCCGGATCGCCAAAGAGGGCCTGGGCAAGAAGGACCCGGACCTTCTGCCCTCCATCCAGGTCTTTCATCCGGCCGTCGTGGAGGTTTTCCGGAACACCCAGACCGGAAAGAAGGCGGGACGCCTCAGCTTCAGCTTCCCATCCGCCCATTTCGGCAAAATCACTTTCCAGTTCCGCAGCCCGCATGCCGTCCGCTTCGGAAAAATCGTCCTTGGTATATATGGCATCCTTTTCCATCATTACCTCATACAGGGTGCGATGGCCCATAATAACGGTGTGCATAACGCTGTATTCATCAAAGGCGAACTGATCCTGCTGAAGGACGGCAATTCGTTCGTTTTTACCGACCGTGACCGATCCGGTATCCGGTTCTAACTCTCCGGAGAGTATTTTGAGGAAGGTTGACTTCCCGGCACCGTTGGCGCCGATAACCCCGTAGCAGTTGCCGGGGGTACACTTTATATTTACGTCCTTGAACAGAGGAATTCCGCCGAAGGACAGGCTTATGTTACTGGCACTGATCATACCGGTGTTGTACACCGTTCCCGGCGGAATATCTACCACCGGGAAGGCGAAGGGAAAATGATTACTCCAGTCAGTCTACTGTTTGACGTTTGATTTTCTTGGTGGACGTCATTTCCATCGGTTCATCCAGAATGATGGTCCGGGCGATTCGCTGATAGGGTTGCAGTTGCTCTTTGTTTACCTCTGCAACGATAGCTTTTATTCGCTCCTCCACGTCCGTCGCCCCGGCGAAGAAGTCTTTGTCCGGATGAATCAGCGCTTCAATAAGCTCTCCAACGTGGGAGCTGTCTGAGGGATATCCCCGCACGAGAATCTGGTCTACTTCACCGTAGAGCTGAAAGGCGTTCTCTATCTCTTCAGGATAGACGTTCTTACCGCCTTCACTGACAATGAGGTTCTTCGCCCGACCGGTGAGATAGAGATAGTTCTCCCGGTCCAGATATCCCACATCGCCGGTCGTGAAATAGCCGTCCTCCGTAAATACTTCAGCCGTTTCTTCCGGCATTTCATAGTACCCCTGCATCACCATCGGTCCCTTTACGGCGATCTCTCCGGCACCTCGCTCGTCGGGGTCAAGAATCTTCATTTCCACCTGCGGAATTACCCTTCCTACGCTGGTTTCTTTGTAATGCTCTTTGGGATTCAGCGTGAGAATTGGTGACGTTTCCGTGAGGCCGTAACCCTGAACAAAGTCGATACCCAGCTGGTTGTACTGCCGGAATACCACGGGGGCAAGTGGCCCACCACCGGATATGCAAATGCGTATGGAACGGAGCGACGCCTTCTCCAGAACGGAACCGAAGAGTGCCTTGCCCGGGTTCCTGCCGGTAGCTTTCTTGATGGCTCCGCTGAACCACATGATGGTGCGGATTATGCCGTACACCACGGCGCCTTTTTCTTTGATCCCCCGCATGATTCCGCCGAGAAGCTTGTTGAAAAGAAGGGGCACCCCCAGAAACATAGTGACCCGCGCCGCCTTCAGGTCGTGGAGAATCTGTGAGACCGCCATGCGCTTGCCAAAGACCGTCTCCGCACCAACGGAGAAGCTCTCAATAAAGACCGCCAGCATGCTATAGCTGTGGTGAATAGGAAGAAGTGCGTAAAACACGTCTGTATGAAAAATGCTCAGGTTTGCCTGGGCGAGAAAACAGTCGGAAACGAAGTTACAGTGAGTCAGCATGACCCCTTTCGGCCGACCCGTCGTTCCGGAGGTATAGAGAATCGCCGCCAGCTCGTGTTCCGTCGCCGGTTGAACCGGATAGTCACCTTCTGCTTTGAGGTCGTAGATGTAGGGGGGCCTCGTTTTCGCAAGGCTCATGACATTCTTCACGCCGGGAACCGTGCCCGGCACCGAAAAGTGGTCAAACCGCTCCTCATCGATGAGGATAACTGCAGCGCCCGACGCAGTTATAAGATTCTCCACCTCTTTGTCATGAAGCTGGTAATCCACAGGAACTACTACCGCACCGGCAAAGAGAACAGCCAGATAGCTGACGGCCCACTCGGGGCTGTTCTTGCCGGATACGGCTACTCTGTCTCCATGTTCTACTCCGATGGAGCGAAGATATCGGGACAATTCAAGAATTTTCTCATGGGCTTGCCGATAGGTCAGGGAGATACGATCCGGTTCGTAAACAGTGAAACACGGGCGTTCCGGAAAACGAACGGCGGTGATTTCAAAAAGCTGGGGCAGTGTCGGCCAGGTGCCGTCGAAATAGGACCCTCGATAGGTTTCCAGAAAATCCCATGGCTTTGGAGTCTTTTGTGATTCCGTGCTCATATGAAAAGTGTACTCCACATTTCCGGAGAACGAAAGTTCGTACCGGTAGATCCCTATTCCAGAGAAATTACGGTGATGGTTGTACCGGCGACAACCGATGACTGAAACACCGGCTCACCTGATTCGTCGACCACAAGGGTGGGTCCCTCCCAGACCTGATCCAGAAAGCTGCCGGTAAGACTGGTACTCAGTCCTGTTTCTGCGTCTGTTTCCTCGACTCGTTCCGGCATGGCCGTGTCGAAACGTTGCCGGACTTTCGACGTCCAGACCTCTCCGTTTGCGCGGATCTCCAGCCACACATCTACATCTTCAAAGGGCTCTTCCCAACGGTCGAAAAAACCGTCCCGACATATAGTCAACCCGAAGGTAACGTCCTCGATTGTAAATGGTCGGGCACGCTCCACCCGGCCGGAAGACAACCACAGTATTTCTCTTTCAACGGGGGTAAGATAGACCTTGTCCTGGTGGTAGACGAGCGCACCGGCGGGATCAAAGAGCCACGACCGGTTCCGGATGCTGCCGTCGGCGGCGGGAACAAAGGCGGTACCGGCAAGAATCCACACCCGGTACTCTCCGGCAATGGCGGACCACATACGGTAGAGAACCGGTGTATCCGACCGGACCTCATCCCACAGGAGCGTCCGCAGTGGCGTGTCTTTCGTCGCAGTCTCCAGAAATTCCAGGGCATTGTCCGCCTCGTCAATCAGATCATCGTAATTGTCCAGAAGGGCAAAGGAGTTTATATACTCCGGAAAGACGACAAACTCGGCGCCATATTCGTTCACGGCCTCAGCCACCAGCGAATGTATTTCACGAAAAAAATCGGCATGGCTGTCGTAGATATCTTCTTCCACCGCAAACTGTATCAGGGCGACTCGCAACTTGGAGTCCCGCTGCTCTTCTGCCGAAATCGCCGCAATGGAGAGCATGAGGATTACCGCTGCCACGGCACCCCGCCGCCGGGCAGGTCTGCCGGTGCCGGGAAAATCGGGATAGTCCAAACCTTGACACTCCAAACCGCCCGCCTTACATTGGGGGCGTTAAATGTACGGTCCGTCGGAAGAAATTAGTTGGAAACTGACTCAAGCCGGGTATTCCCCCGGCTTTTTTTGTTTTCAACGCCATAATCCCTATCTAATTATGGCGGACCATGTCAATGGAGGACACATGAAAGTTGAACAGGATGCAGTAGTTACAATTTCCTATACGCTGAAAAACGAGTCCGGCGAGGTCCTGGACTCTTCGGACAACAACGGGGAACTGTCGTATCTGCACGGACACCAGAATATCGTCTCGGGACTGGAAAAGGTTCTTACAGGCAAGGAAGTCGGTGAAAAGGTGGACACGACGGTCACCCCTGAAGAGGGCTACGGCGAGCGCCGGGAAGACCTGGTCTTTTCAATTCCCCGGGAACGTCTTCCCGAAGGCGAGCTGGAACTTGGCATGCAGTTCCGGGCGCAGTCCCAGGACGGCCAGGAAATGGTAGTCAACCTGGTCGGAATTGGTGATGACGAGGTTACTCTTGACGGGAACCATCCTTTGGCCGGAGAAGATCTGCATTTCGACGTGACCGTTACCAACGTCAGAAGCGCGTCGGACGAAGAGATTGACCACGGGCACGTTCATGACGGCAGCCACCACCACTAGGAAGCAGCCGGATCGCAGCTAAGCGCCGGCGTGTCCGTATTTACCGACGTATCTGCTTTTGCTGCCCCGGACCCGCCGGAGTGATCATTTTCTTCGGCGGAATACTCCCGCCACTGCCCATAGAAATGTCGGCAGCGCCACGGCAAGAAAGAGCAGCCGGAACCGGTCATGTCCCAGGGCATCCAGGACCAACCCCGCAGTGAGGTACGCCGCAGGAGCGGCGGCAGCGCTGGCCCCTTCCATGAAGGCAAACAGCCGGCCGTGCATATCCGCCGGGGTGGTCAACTGAATACCCACAGAAGCGGAAAGGTAGACCGCTGCCGCCGCCGCTCCGGCAAGAAAGGCGGCCAGTGCGACGGTAGCCACCGCGGGCACCCCGACAAGCAGTACGAGAACGATTCCGAACAACACGTATCCCCCCGGGCCAAGGGGTAAGGTCACCAGCCTCGCGCTGGACATGCGGTTCAGCACGATAAATGTCGTGATCCCCCCCGCCAGAGAAAGGGCGAAGACGAATCCAAGGGTTTCCGGAGAGACACCCAGTATATCCAGCAGAAGAAACGGAAGGGTGAGGAGAAGCACCGGCGAAAGGAGAAACATCCCCGCCTGTGAGGCAATACGATCTCTGATATCCCGTCGCTTTCGGAGGAAACGGATCACTTCCGCCAGGGACCCGGCGGCCGACCCGACGGGTTTTCCGGCGGGTACAGAAAACTCCGGACGAATCCACATTTCCTGAAGGGCCGACAGCAGAAATGAAATGCCGTTGACGACAAGAAGCAGCGGTGCTCCCAGAAGAACAAGAAGCACCCCGCCTACGGCGTTGCCGGTCATGTTCAGAACCTGACTGCAGCCGGCGCGTATGCTGCCGGCCAGGGCAAAGCGTTGAGGCGGGACAATTTCCGGAATGATCGCCTGAGCTGCGGGAACAAAGAAAGCGTGTCCGATACCGGCCACAAAAGACAACACGAGCAGGTATATCAGCGTACCTTCGGGAGATCGCCAGATGAGAACGGCCGCGGCAACCATCAGAAATCCCCGTAGCGCATCGGAAACAACCAGAATGCGACGGCGGGACCATCGGTCAATAAGAACGCCGGTGACGGGACTGAGAAGAAATCCCGGAATCAGCGCCAGAAACTGAAACAGTCCGAGAATAAGGGCCGAATCACCGATATCCTTCAAAACCAGGATCATCGCAATAAGGTACACGGCGTTGCCGAAACTGGAGACGCCGTTACCTGCGGCAAGAAGCAGGAGGTTCCGTTTCCAAAGTGGGCTGCGACGCATCATATGTGGGTCTTCCGGACCCTGCGCGAACGAATCTGCAGCAGAAAATCCCAGCCAAAGGAACTTACCTGGAGCAACAGAACAACGATGACAAGGGCGTTCACCGTTGATAGCGACATCACCGGAAGGTGCCCGAGGATAAGAACCACTACCAGCAACGCCGCAACCGTTTTCGCAAAGAGTTTATAGCTCCGCGGATGAACCGGAGGGTCTCCTTCCACCCGAAAGAGCAGAAAATAGAGGTACCGCATTCCACCAATCAGAAGAACTGCCGGTACTGCGGACCGGATTACCCAGAGGGAATAGCTCAAAGAATAGGTAAAGAAGGCGTCCGTCTCCATATCCCATATTGACCCGAACTCGGTATATCCCACCTTTCGGGCGAGACGCCCGTCCAGGAAATCGGTCGTCTCTACCAGTGCCAGTAGAGCCGCAGCTGTCCATCCCGATACCGCCAGGGAGGAACCACCGGCAGCGATGGCGCCCAGCAGAACCACCGCTGCTACTCCCCGCAGCGCCGTAAGAGCGTGGGGGGCTATCGGTCCCGTCCGTTCCGGTCCGTCACGCAACGCCCGCACAAAGAGAAAAGAGAGGAAGAGCCCTCCTACGATCGTCATGGTCAGAGCCCCCCGTTGCGCGGCTACCATTCCCGCCAGGGGGGCCACCCCTCCCGGAAGAACTACAAGAAGAGACAACAGCGTCGTCCAGTGACGGTACCAGCGGGAAAAGCTCATCGCTGCACCAGCATATCCAGCTGGTGAGCTTCAAAGAGGAGCTCACCCCGTTTCAGTTGTCCCCGTCGATGAACGAGCCAACCTTCCAGTTCGCTTCGCCCGAGAGACTCAGACTCCGGAAGTTCTCCTACCGAAGACTCCACCATTGAAAGAATGGTCCGAACTAGTTGGTTTTCATCGGCCGACATTCCCCCCTTCCGGGGAGGTATTATCCAGTCCGAACTGCCCACAGCAAGGAGGGGGAATCCTCTGGAAGTGAGGTGAAGCAGGTGATTTCGGGCAAATCCGCCGGAGGTCATCGTCCGGTGGTAACACTCCATGACGGCGGCGTCTATCCGCCTGTCCCATTCCGGCCCGAATACAGTCACTCCGTCAAATACGATGGAGCCGTACAGGCAACCTCCGGGTCGCAGAAACCGCTCAAGAAGTGTCACAAGCGTCTCCGGAGAAAAGAGATCAAGCACTGCGTGGCCGATAAGAATATCATAGCCCCCGGCGGGTATACGGCCTTCCGAAGCGGGGTCCGTGACGTCCGTGACGAATACGTTTGAATCGATTATGAGAGGCTCTTTTTCCAGACGACCCGAGATATGCCTGGCAGCGTCGGGGTTCTGTTCCCAGCCGTGATACTCCACAGCGGTACAGCCGGCGTTACTCAGCAGTTCGAAGTAGCGCCACTGCCGCAGGCGGTCCACCATAGTGCCGCTGCCCGCTCCTATTTCGCCAATTCGGAGGGGTCTGTTCAGGTTTTCTACCAGATCAGCAGAACAGGAGAGGAATGCGTCCCAGACGTGACGGTTCATGGAACGATCATCTATGGAACGCTTTGCCTCCAGATATTCGGTATGCATAGGGCAAAAGATACCGCTCTTTCCCGCTACTGTGCACCCGCTTCCCGTTGAAGGATCGACTCCACCTGTCGGCGAAACGATTCGGTTTCTTCTGCAACCTGCCGAATGAAACTGTTGTCGTCGATCGTTCCTATTGCGGCGGTCATTTCCTCGCTGTTGCGATAGGTGGCGATCCGAAAGGGATTCTCGTAGTCCTTCTGTCTGCTTGCGTAGACCCGGTCGCGAACCAGCTCCTGGATGTCCACGGCCCGGGAAAGAAAGGCGTTCCATTCCTCGGGCGACGTCCGGGGCGACTCCTGCAAGTACCGGTAGACTTCCCAGCTGTGGGCCAGGAGATCCTCTTCGTACTGACTGTACAACTGGTCGTAGCGCTGGTGAATTGCCTGCCAGGAGTCAAGGCTGCCGTCCCGAATATTCTTCCTGAGCGTCGTTACACGGCCGGCGGGCACCAGCTGTCCACCCAGGTTTTCCCATTCGGTGACCCGTTCCGCCCCTTCCATCCGGGACTCAATGTCATGAATTGACAGATCGGGATGTGCTGAGAGATATCCAACGAGATTCCGGGCTGCATAGTGGTGAAGCATCTCGCCGTATGCGTCCCACCCTTCACCGGGTCGTACCAGCAGGGCCGGGCGGCGGGATTTTTCTATACCGAACACGGACACAACGGGAATCTCTTTTGATCTTTCAAGCAATACCGCCTTTCCTTTCCGACGGCGTGTGCGGACGGCATCACAGTCCCGGGAAGCCACAACAGACGGATAGGTTCCCGGCCGGACATCCCAGCGCGGCTCGTCGCTATCCACGGCGGCCCCGACCCATTCCTCAATGAGATGGCGGGCGGCGATTATCTCTTCGGCGGTATCCGGTGCAAAGGCGTCAAAATGGATATTCTGTTGTCGATGAACGCGCTTGTCCCGGACCGCGAACTTCCAGTTGTTTCGGGCAAGTGCATACATGTTTCGGGTCCACCAGAACGCCGGGGCAACTTCAAGCCTTCCCAGGGTTACGTTGTTTGAAAGGAGAGCAAAGGGAAGAGGTATATCCAGCTCCGCCGGATAGTCACCCTTGCTGATCAGGACGAAAGAGGCAAACCGGGAAGAATGTTTCAGCGTTGTACTCAGTCCGGGCCAGAAGCCCCGTCCGGCGATAATCTCATTGTCGTTGCTCCGGCTGTTGTGGTTGGAGCCGATAGTGGCACCCGCTGCGATATTGCTCTGGCCGCCCACCAGTGCGGCTACAAGAAAGGAGTTGTTGTGGTGCTGTTCGTGTGCCGGAAAGATGAGGTTGTTCAACAGTTCACAGCATGAAACGGTGCTGTTGTCACCGAGAAAAGAATGAATCAGTCGTGCTCCATACTTGAGGCTGCTGTTGTTGCCCATGATGAAGCGCACCGCCTTGCAGCCGTAAAATATCCGGCAGCCGTACCCGATAATTCCGTTGACGAGCTCCACCCCCTCTCCGATCTGGGTGGGTTCATCCTTGTCCGAACGAATAGTGAGGTTTTTCAGTTTGTTGGCGCCCTTGATATAGCAATGCCCACCGACCCGGACGTCCTTGACTATCCGGGTATTCTTGATAACGCACTGATCTCCGACAACGCCATAGTATCCCCGGCGGCTGTCGACATAACGCTGGGTCAACTCCATGAGTCGACCTTGAAGCCCTGTATCATCGCGGTAGCGGCCCCAGAGATAGGCATCGGCGGAGATCATCTCTTCAAAAGGGGCAACCGCCCGACTGCCGGTCTCATTGATCAGGTCCAGAGTGATTCGTACCGATTCGTCTTCGCCGTCCTTGACAACTCCATTGCCGAACTTCGCGTGGTTGCTTACGTGCATTTCATCGATATTGGTCAGGACCGCGCGATCACCAATGATGTAATGAGCCAGGTAGTGAACGTTGTGCAGCGCAACGTGATCGCTGATGTCGCAGGAGACTATCCGGCAGTTTGTGATACCGACCGGCAGCGTCAGGTCGTGATGCTCCAGAACGGAATCCTCAACGGCCCCGATTCGAATAAATCCGAAAAATGAGTTGCCCAGTATCTGACCGGCTTCAAAAGGATCGCAGACAAGAATATTGTTCCAGTTGTCGGCGGTGTTGCCGTTTTTGACCAGCGTCTCAACTTCGTCGCTCCGGAGGTTGCGCCACACCCGGGAAGCGTGTAGAAACTGGCTGTTCCGGATCGTATACTGATCATTGCCGCTCGGCAAAAACCGGGACGGTATGAAGTCTGATGTAATCGTTTGGGAAGAAAGAAGTCTGACCGTTTCCATACAAAGTATCATTCCACAGATAGGGGGAAGTATCCACAGGTCAGGATAATCCGTATTATTCCACCATGGAACGGCTGACGCGACGCCAGAAAGCGGGATATGGCATTGGAGATCTGGGGGGCAACCTCTTCTTCACTATGGCCGGATTTTACATGCTCTTCTATCTGACCGATGTGGTGGGAATGGCTGCCGGTCTTGCCGGCACCGCCCTGATGATTGGAAAGATCTGGGACGCGGTAACGGATCCGGCGGTAGGATATCTGTCGGATAGAACAGATTCCAGATTCGGAAGACGCCGGCCGTGGCTCTTTGTGGGTGCGTGGATTACCTTTGGTGGTATTATATTCATGTTTACTGCCCCGCCTGCGGCGGTGGCTGTTTCAACCGGAGCGCTCTTCGCATGGATCGTCCTGGCAAACTGCCTGCTCAATACGGGCTATACATTCATCAACATACCCTACGGAGCAATGACACCGGACCTGACCGAGGACTTTCACGAGCGGACGGTAGTCAACGGATGGCGTATGAGCTTTGCCGTGGTGGGTACATTTATCGGTGCCGGCGCGGTTCTGCCCCTGGTAGGAGCTTTCGGTGGAGGCACAGGCGGCTGGACCGGCATGGCCGTTGTAATCGGGGCAATTATCGCCACCACCACACTCATTGTCGTCTTCAGTGTGCGGGAGAAACCGCGCGGGAACGTTGCCCCTACGGTAAACATTCTGAAATCGTATATTCAGGTGCTGAAAATACGTCCCTTTCAACTCGCCATTATTCCGTGGGCGCTGCATATCACCGGAGTGAACATTCTTCAGGCTGCTCTCCTTTACTATTTTCGCTTTATATACGGAGATCCCGGAGCATTCCAGATTGCCTTGCCCGTTCTGCTGACCAGCGCCATCATCTTCATTCCAATATGGGTACGGCTCTCCCGATCCATTGGCAAGAAGGCAAGCTACAACATCGGTATGGGCATCTTCGCCGGAAGTGTCCTGGCATTCTTTGCTGTCGGGCATCTGGGTGGACCGGTAATAGCCTATATCATCATGGCAATTGCGGGCACCGGTTTTGCTACTCAGTATGTGATGCCGTTTGCTATCGTTCCCGATGTGGTTGAGTACGATTACGCTGAAAACGGTGTACGCCGCGAAGGAGTCTTTTATGGAATGTGGACCTTTCTTTCAAAAATTGGTCAGGCTGTTGGACTTGCTCTGAACGGTCTCATTCTGACTCTTTTCGGCTATCGGGAAGCGCTCGGTGGAGTAGTGTCGCAACAACCCGATTCCGCACTGATTGGAATCAGGATCATCTCCGGGCCCCTGCCGGCGCTCTTCTTTATCGCCGGCATTCTGGTTCTCCGGCACTATCCTATTACAAATGAGTACTACCGGCAGATTCAGGATAAGATACACCGCATGGAAGGACGGCCCGATGGTGCCCACGTGCCACAGGACTCCGTTTGAGGACCCCGGCTACATCAGCTCTCCCCGCTCTACCCGGTTGCGACCGTTTCGCTTGGCCCGGTAGAGAGCCGCGTCGGCACACCGGAGCAGGCTCTCCGCTTCAACGTCGCCGGCCGGTACGGCTGTACAGTAGCCGATACTGATGGTGACCTGTGCAACGCCGGCCATCAAAGGCTCCGCGGAAACGGCAACTCGAAGGCGCTCCGCAATAGCGTCCGCTCCGATATCCGCAGTGTCGTACAGAAGCGCAACAAACTCTTCACCGCCGTACCGGGCGACAAAGTCGGTCTTTCGGGGTACTACCTCATCAAGGATGCGACCCGCCGCACTCAGTACATGATCGCCCACCACGTGACCGTAGGTGTCGTTAAACTGCTTGAAGTGATCGACGTCGATCATGAGCAGTGCTACAGGTTGGTTGGACCGGCGAGCCCGGAGCCACTCCTCCTGGAACCGACTGTCGAAGTATCTGCGGTTGAACAGTCCCGTCAGGGAGTCCCTGACGCTGAGACGTTCCAGCTCCGCGTTGGCCTCCCCCAACCTTGAGTTGGCGTACTCCAGATCACGGTTTTTCTGTTCAAGAATCCGGGCGGTGCGCCAGCGAAGCGCTCCGGCTACGAGGAGGGCGGACAGGAGCCCGTAGACAATAAACGCCCACCAGCGAACAAACCACGACGAGTGCACCCGTATTGTCATAGTCGCCGGATTGGTGGCCCACACGCCATCTCCATTGGATGCCCACACCCGAAACTCATACCGTCCCGAAGGGAGGTTGGTATACGTAGCGACGTTCCGTGACCCGACGTTCACCCGCGTCTGGTCGAAACCGACAAGTTGATATTCGTATCGATTGCTTTCGGGAGACTCGAAATCAAGACTGACAAACTCGATATTGAGATACGTTTCGTCCGGTGAGAGATCAAAGTGACTGCCGTTGTAGCTCTGCCGATCCGGCGCCAGCGATTTCTGAAAGATCTTCACATCGGTAATCTGTACCGACGGAATATGGGTGTTATGCCGGGCAGCAGAAGAATCAATTCTGGTAATCCCGTGGCTGCCGCCGAAAAGGAGCGTTCCGTCGTGATCACGGAAGTGCCCGTTCTGGAATTCACTGCCGAAAAGACCGTCCCGTTCGTCGAATACGTCGATACGGCCGTCTTCGGCGTTGTATACCGTCAGACCACGCTGGGTGCCCAGCCATATCCGGCCATCCTGTCCCTCAAGAATAGACAGGATCGAATTGTCGGAAAGCCCGTCCCGTTCTGTGAGATGAGAAAACCGGCCGGTCCGGCGGTCAAGAGAATTGAGCCCACCGCTGACCGTTCCAATCCAGAAATTGTTCCGGGAGTCCTCGAAAAGAACGCGGACGGTATTACTTGTCATTCCCCGGGGGTTGTCCATGGAATACCGGAATACCTCAAAATCGTTCGTGTCCGGTCGGTAGCGGTTGAGTCCTCCATTGGTGGCGACCCAGAAGTCGCCGTTGCTGTCGGAGAGCATATCGTACACCAGGTTGTCTGAAAGGCTGTTGGGGTTATTAGGGTCATTTGTATATATGCTCGTTTCTCCGGTGGTCCTGTTTACCCGGGTCAGTCCACCGCGATAGGTGCCGATCCAGAAATCGCCACGGACGTCTTCGGCCACGCCATATACAATCGTTCCGGAATATTCCACATCGGGAAACACATGAATGCCCCAGCGCAGAAAACGGTCCCCTTCCCGGTCGAACACCTGAAGTCCCGCATTCGTACTGATCCAGAGATTGTCGTCACTATCCTCGTAGATAGATGTGACGATATCGTTGGCAAGCGAATAGGGGTCCGAACCATTATGGTCATACCGGATCCATCTATCGGCGTCCCCATCGTAGCGGGCAAGACCGCCACTGTAGAGGCCGACCCAGAGTACGCCCCGACGGTCCCGGTGAATCACGTTAACTTTCCCTCCGGGAAGGGAATCGGGGTTGTCGGGATCGTGAAAGAAGGCCCGAAAGTTTCTGCGTCGGGGACTGAGGTAGTGAACACCCCCGCCGTTTGTTCCGACCCAGACAAGACCGGAGCTGTCCTCGTGAAGTGAATAGACAACATCCGAAGCGAGGCCTTCGGGAGAACCCGCTGTAAAATCGAAGGTGCGTCCGTCGGCGGTAACGGCGTTCAGCCCGCCTCCCCAGGTCCCCGCCCAGACAGTTCCGTCCGAACCGGAAAGTACCGTATAGACCCGGTTATCGCGAAAGTGGTGTTCCCGAAATGTCTCCCGGTCCAGATCAACCGTTACCGCACCGCCCGTGTCGGGCTGGTCACCCCATGTGCCCAGCAACAGTCTTCCCGGTTCGACTTCCGTGATGGCCATGGCAAATGGAGAGCTCCAGCCAAAATCAACGCGCTCAAAGCTCTCTTTGTCAGGATTCCACCGTAACAGCCCTTCATACGTGCCGACCCATAGATCGTTCCGGGAGTCGAGAAAAAGGGCGCGCACTACATTTCCGTCAACGTGGTACCGCTGAAACGTTCCGTCGGAACGGAGCCGGTTCAGTCCGTTCTGAGTACCGACCCAGATGTCGCCCCGGGGACCTTCGCTGATTGCAATGACAACGTTATCCGACAGACTTTCAGAATCGGCGGGATCATTTCCGAAATTGGAAAACCCCGACTCACCGGGAACAAAACGTGCCAGACCGTTGTAGGTACCCACCCAGAGGGTGTCAGTGCTGTTCTGGTAGTAGAGCGTCTGAACAAGATCGTGAGGCAGAGAGGTTTCGTCAAACGGGATATTTTTGTACACCCTGAAACCGATGCCGTCGTACCTTGCCAGTCCCCCTTGCGTTCCGAACCACAAAAAATCCCGGGAGTCCTGCTGGATAGACGAAACCGAGTTTTGGGGAAGTCCATCATTTCGACTGACAAGGTTCAGCCGCGGGTTCCGGTCATCCTCAAAAAAGTCCTGCCCGGAAACGGTTGCGGTCCACATTGCCGATACGGCGACACAGAAAAACATAAGGCGAAAGACGGAGAGAGCACCCTTTTTCATTGCCGGCAGTATAGCAAATTGACCCACTGTGTTCATACAACTAACAGACCCGCTTTAAACTTTCTTCACACCCGCACTGTAACCTCTGTATCAGATTAAAGTCAGGAGATAATCGATGAAACGTCAACTATCCCCGCGAATTCATCCATGGTACTCCAAAATGGTCGGAGGGGTGGTGAAGCTCCCGGCTCCCGCTGGAACTGATTGCTTGGCGTGCTACACTATGAATCGGCAATGGCAGATATACTGATTGTTGAAGATGAAGTTGAACTCAACCACATGGTTGGGGATTACCTGAAGCGTGCCGGTCACACAACCCGGCACGCCTACGACGGCTCCGGCGCGGTCAAGGAAGTGTTCCAGAACCCGCCGGACCTGATCGTTCTGGACCTGAACCTGCCGGGGCTGGCCGGACTGGATGTTGCCCGTACCGTCACCGATCAGACGGAGATCCCTGTTATCGTAATCAGCGCCCGGGGTGAAGAAGAAGACCGGCTGGCCGGCTTTTCCGCCGGCGTGGACGACTATATGGTAAAGCCCTTCAGCCTTCCGGAACTGCAGATGCGCATTGCCGCCGTTCTCAGGCGCTCCGCGGAAAAGCGAGAGCTGGACAGCTCCGCAGCAATCCGGCGCACAACCTATGTGGTTGGAGAAATGATAGTAGATGAGGACCGGCGTGCCGTCACCATTGACGGGAAGCAGGTAGAACTGACGGCGGCGCAGTTTGCTATACTCGTCGCTATGGCCCGCTCTCCCGGTCGGGTCTTTACCCGCCTGCAGCTTCTTGAAACCTTTCAGGATCACGCATTCGAAGGGTATGAGAGGACCGTGGACGTACATATCGGAAAAATCCGCAAACAGATTGAAAGGGATACCTCGTCTCCGCGGAGACTCCGTACAGTCTGGGGCGTTGGCTATCGCCTGGAGGATGCGTGAAAGTCGGTATTACCGGGCGCCTCATAGCAAGTCACGCCGCTGTGGCCCTTCTGGCTTTGGTGGTGTTTACCGGTGTAATCGTCGGAACGACAACTCGCCAGGCGTTCCGAACGGGAGTGGACGTCGACCGGGCTACGGCACTTCGTCTGGCACCGTGGATCGAAGAGTTCTACCGGACGGACCGTTCTCTGGAAAACCTTGGAGTATTGGGTTCACCGAGCCGCGGCCCGCAACCTCCACGGCCTCAAATGCCGATGATGGGTGGCCGTCGGGGAGCGCCCTTTCCCTCGCAACTTCTGGAACAGCCTATCCTCATAGTTGATTCTGCCGGGAAGATTCTCTTTCGTCGAGGAGTTCCCGATACCGGAGATGCCCGTATGGAGCGATTCTCCCTCGCTGCGGGTACAGACCCCACAGACGGCGTACCGTTGAGAATTCTTCGCGACAGAGAGGTGTATCTGTTTGTAGGTGGCATGATCTCCCGGGAGTACAACCCTCTGTCTACGATCTTCTTTCGCTCTACCGCCCGAGCCGCCTCAGTGACGGCGGTGGCTATACTGCTCTCAGTGACAGCTATCAGTATCTACTGGGTTCGCTGGCTGCTGCGACCAATCCGGGAGCTCGATGCCGCGTCCCGGGCTATCGCTTCGGGTGACTACTCCGGCAGAGTGACAGTTCCCCGGGGAAATCACGAGCTGGCCGAACTTGTGCTTCGCTTCAATGCAATGGCGGAGGAGGTGGAGGCGCAGGAACAGAGTCGTCGTCGCTTTATCGGCGACGCAGCCCATGAACTGAGAACTCCAATTTCCCTTCTGGCGACGCGGGTGGAAATGCTCCGAGAGGGAATATACGCTCCCGACGGTACACAATGGAACGCCCTGGGGACCGACATAGGACGCATGGCCCGTCTGGTGGATGAGCTGCAGACTCTGGCCCGGGCGGATGCAGGCAAGCTGGCGCTGAGTGTTCAACCGTTACCGGTGAATGAAGCGATAATGATGGTCTGCAACCACATGACACCCGCCGCCGACGAAAAAGGCGCAACCCTGCTTCCTCTGGTGATGCCTGATGTCGGAGATTCTACCCTCATGGCGGACCCCGAGCGTTTTCGGCAGATCATGGCCAACATCATCGGAAATGCTCTTGGTTATACGGAGACGGGACAGACGGTAACGGTGGAGGCGCACCTCCTTCAACGACCTGGAGGTGACGCGAAAATCGAAATCTCCGTTGAGGACCCGGGACCGGGTATTGCCGAGGAGGACCGGGAACGGGTTTTTCAGCGATTTGTTCGCCTGGACAACGACCGGAACCGTTCGCGGGGCGGATCGGGCCTGGGTCTGGCCATAACCGCCGAGCTCGTTCGCATGCATAACGGAACTGTTCACATTGAAACGTCCCGTCACAGTGCCACCGGCGCCCGCTTTGTAGTTACCCTGCCTGGTCGCGGGTCACCACCGGTCCAGTCGTAGCGTTCCGTCGGAGTCCAGAAACCGGTAAAAACACCGCTTCCGGTGCCGGCCGTCTTCGCCTTTTGTGTGACATACACCGTCACCCAGTAGCTTCACGCGGTACAGCAGGGCGTCCTGGTCACAATCTACCCGTATTTCCTCGATTTCCAGGAAATCACCACTGGTTTCACCCTTTTTCCACAGTTCCTTTCTACTGGTACTCCAGAAATGGGCGTATCCGCTTTCCACGCTCTTTTCCCACGCTTCACGGTTGGTGTAGGCAACCATAAGAACGGTATTTCCCGCCGCCTCCTGAACAACCACCGGCAATACGCCGCCTCGTTTTTCAAACCGGAGAGCCGCGACACTGCCCTCTTCCAGAATGTCGTCCAGAATCACAGCCCCGCCGATATCCCGCCGGTACTGCATGCCGTCAAAGTGAATCATCAGCATCGCTTCGTACGCTTTCTTTCGGGCATCGTCCCGATCCACCCCCCAGGCGGTTGCGGCAAGGACGCGGCCACCGGACGTGACAAGGCCGGTACCGTCGGTTTTCACCCCGGCAAAAAAAACGTGTCCCTCCGGGACCGGATCGACACGAATCGGTGCGTTTCCGGCGTAGGGACCGGGGTATCCCGCTGATGCGGCAACAACGGTACACGCCGCGCCGGATCGGACGGAAAAGCGCGCCGTTTCCAGAGTTTCGACCAGCCGCCCTTCTGCGAGCCCCTTCAGGAGAAGGAAAAAATCTCCTTCTACAAGAGGCATTATCGACTGCGTCTCGGGATCACCGAAACGAACGTTGTACTCCAGTGCCCGGGGGCCATCCTCATCAATCATCAGACCGATAAAAAGGGCACCACGAAAAAGCCACTTTTCCCCCTGGATCGCGCGCACAGACGGTTCAACGATTCGCTCTTCTATTTCCTTCAGCAGCTCCGGGCCAATGCTGGGATTGGGCGCTATGACGCCCATACCTCCCGTGTTGGGACCGGTATTCCCCTCGCCTATCGGTTTGTGATCCTGCGAAGTCGGGAGAATCACGTACCCCGATTCGTCCACCAGAACGATAATAGACGCTTCAAATCCGCCGAGAAACGCCTCAACAACCACAGTTTCCCCGGCTTCCCCGAAGAGGCGATCCCGCATCATCGATTCAATAGCAGCCTCAGCTTCTCTCACCGTCGGGCAGACGGAAACACCCTTTCCGGCGGCCAGTCCGTCGGCCTTCACCACCACCGGAGCGCCAAAATGGCTGACGGCCCGGAAAGCATCCTTCATGGAGGTGCATACCCGGTAGTCCGCCGTAGGTACACCGTGGCGAACCATAAAATCCTTGGCGAAGGCCTTGCTCCCCTCCAGTCGGGCCGCCTCGGCAGACGGGCCGACCACGGCCACACCGGCCTCCCGCAGC
>CAZCAE010000052.1:1522-23009 GCA_964496635.1 uncultured Spirochaeta sp. | reverse complement strand
CGCCATCTGTTCCGGCGACTCAAAAATGCTGCCGGGAGAAGTATAGGACTGAAATACAAAGTATCCGAGAGCAGTTGTGGTCAGTCCAAGCGCAAGCAGAGGTGGGATGAGGTAGAATATGAAAATGATTACCGGAAAGAGCCACAGCGCTCCTTGAAGCCCCAGAAGTCTGGTGATGATCACGAGGGCTCCACTCAGGAGCACTGACAGCACCAGGGCAGGTCCCCGTGTTCTGCCGGTACATATCGCGTACCCCGCAGACAGAACAGCCACAGCGACAAGTACGAAATCGACGACGGCGACCCAGAGATAGCCGGTCAACAGGCGGTATACGGCAAAGGGAGTCACCGCCAGAACGGTCACTATAGCTACCAGAAGAACCAGAGAGAATTGGAAATCATCGACGAGGCGCTCTCTAAATGTCAGTAAGGCTCGTTTATTCATATCAGCCACACCGGTTGTCCGATTCCATCTGAATATACAAGTAAAAAGCTATCGCGAAAATAGCCGACATCAGCCGTAATATTTCAAAAATGTAATCTTCCGGAAATGCAGCGGAAACCTTTCGGGTACACCTTACAGCGTGAAGAGGAGAAGTTCATCTATGAGACACTCAGTTCAATTGCTTATGAAACGGTCGCTGATAGTTTTCGCTGTAGCAGGCATAGGTTTCGTCGGTGGTCTGGCCGGCGTCGTTCTTTCCGATAATCGGGACGTGTCGAGCACGCCCACGCCGAAAGCGGCAACAGAGACGACCGGACAGTCGGAGAATATCCGCGCATTCGCTCCACTGACACATTCACCCGATGAGGACGCCTCGGCGGTGCCGGCAGCCCTGACGGAAGACTCCGCAAGCATGGTTGCCCGTTCATTCCAGGAGCAGTTCCGCAAGGTCAGCGCCGCGACGCTGCCTGTCGTAGTGGAGATCAACGTGGTGAACCGGGTGACGAGACAAGTACAGCCCAACCCCTTTGAGTTCTTCTTCGGAACACCACAACAGTCGCAACCGCAGGAACGGGAGTATGCCATGCGCGGTATGGGCTCCGGCGTCATCGTCGGCAGGGACGGAGATACAGTTTACGTCCTTACCAACAATCACGTTGCCGGTCAGGCCGACGAGATCGAAATTGGTCTGTACGACGGTCGAACCTACCAGGCAGAACTGGTTGGGGGAGATGAACTGATTGACCTGGCCATGCTTTCTTTTGAAACCGACGAAGACGTTCCTATTGCCACGCTGGGAGATTCCGAGACGCTTCAACCGGGAGACTGGGTCTTCGCTGTAGGCAACCCCCTGGGCTTCGAGTCCACCATCACCGCCGGGATCGTCAGTGCGACCGCCAGAGCCGCAGGACAGCAGTCGGGCATGAGTGGCGTCACCGATTACATACAGACAGACGCAGCGATCAACCGGGGAAACTCCGGTGGTGCCCTGGTCAATCTGGACGGCGAAGTTGTAGGTATCAACACGTGGATTGCATCCAACAGCGGTGGCAGCATTGGCATAGGCTTTGCTATTCCCGTAAACAACGCCCGCAAAGCGATTGAAGATTTCATCCAAACCGGTGAGGTAACCTACTCCTGGCTGGGCGTTCAGGTCTCAACCCTTACCGGTGACTACGCCGACGAGCTTGGCCTGGACGGTACTGTCGGGGCGTTCGTCACCGCCGTATACAACGACTCTCCGGCGGAGCGGTCGGGAATACTGCCCGGGGACACTATCATCACGGTAGACGGAAAGACCGTCCGGGACAGCAACGATCTGGTACGTACAGTGGCTACCCTCACCCCCGGTGAGGATGCACCCTTTGAGGTCATCCGGGACGGACGTCGTCGGACCATCACCGTCCGCACCGGCCGCCGCGACGCCGAAGCGGCATCATCCACCGCCGTATGGCCGGGAATGTCGGTGGCTCCCATCTCATCCGAAATCCGGGAGCAGCTTGAACTGGACCGACGGACCAGCGGAGTTATCGTCTCGGCGGTTCAGCAGGACAGCCAGGCGCAACAGAGCGGCATTCGTCGCGGTGATATCGTAACCTCAATCAACGGACGCAACGTCACCTCGATCCAGGAGTTTTACCGCTTCCTCGGACAGGTTGAAGAAGAGGAAATACAGTTCCGCATTCTGCGAAACGGTCAACGTCTGATCCTGGGATTCGTCAGGCCGACAGCGTAACAGCATCGGACAGCTCCCCGGCGGCGGGCCGAACCCGCCGCCGGTTTCGGCCGTGCCGGTTCCGCTCGGGGCGGGGACGCTCCGGGCAGGTTCGCACCGCCTTTGGTGAAGAGATAACACACAGGCACGGCGAAGCTATCAAAGACTGAGCAGCACCGTTCCGGCAATAATCAGAAAACCCCCGACCCAGACCCGGGTCGTCACGGTCCGGCGGGCCAGTAACAGAATAACAAGAATGTTTACACGGCCCAGGGCACTGACAATCGCCAGGGGAACCAGGGCCATCGCCTCGTATCGCAGCCACGTTCCGGTCACTATAGAGAGGGCCGCCGCAAGCTCCCAGCCCGCCAGACGGAACTCACCCACCGCGCGAACCTGTAACGCCTGCCGGTCAGAAATGAGAAGGACCACAAAATAGGCAAGGGCGGCGGCAATCAGTCCAATGGCAAGCCCGATCTCGGCGGAATGCCCTTCCGCCATGCCCATGCGTACAAAAATAGGACTGATGGAAAAGGCCAGAGCCGTGCCAAGACCGAATATAGACCCGCTGACAATTTCGCGGAAACTCACCGCCATGACGCCACTCCTACACCCACTACAACCAGAGCAATGCCCGCCAGATCACGGAGAGAAAGCACTTCGCCCACAACGACCCATGCAATGAGCGCCGTAAACACCGGCGTGGCTCCCACCAGAAGGCCCGTGATTCCCACCCCTACCCGACGCTGGCTGAGACCGATGAGAAGCCAGCCACCGGAAAAGTGTATCGCCCCGGCAAGTCCAAATACCAGAATTGCCCGCAGGGAGAGGGCTCCGTAGGCTCCCGGTCCGGAGGACACAAGGGCAAACCCGTTGGCCGCAACTGCCGCAATAACCAGAAGCAGCATTGTACCAGTCCTGATCGGAAGTTCTTCCGCCTTTCCGTGGAGAGATTGAAACAGACCGAGAAACAGACCGGCAAGAAGAGCAACCGATACTCCGTTCATATATCTATCGTCGGGGCGTCCCGGAAGAATGTCAATGAAAAGGAATGTTTTTGCATGCAATTATTTCCGGAATAGACTACAATATCCGGTAACGAGTACGAACTGACGACAACACCATGAAAACACGCAATCCAACGGTCAACGATATTGCTGAACACCTCCGCATCTCACCGAGTACCGTTTCCCGTGTACTCAACGGCTCGCCCCTGGTAAAGGACGAGACCCGCCGGCTCATAGAAGAGACCGCCGACGAAATGGGCTACCAGAAACGGAGAATCCGGCGCCACGGACCGCGTTCCATCCTGGTGATTGCCCTCTTTATTCCCCGCTCCTCCGACGTATACCACCGCCTCTTTTACGATCCTGCAGAGCTTCTTGCGGGGCTGACCGAAGGCTTCGGAGACGTACGGACACAGATTTCAGTGAATGTGAATCAACCCAACCCGGAGCTGTTCAGTTCGAAAAAGAGCGGAAATATCGACGCCTGCGTCTTTGGATTTACCACTCCCACCAACGATGTTGCTACACTGCTGAAGGAGCGGGGCATTCCGGCTGTTCTTCTGAACCGTGAGTCCTCCCGGGACAACTTCGTCTCTGCGGACCACCTGGCGGGAATGCGGGGCCTTCTCCAGCGCGCCGCTTCCAACGGGAAAGACCTACGTCCATGCTATATCAGCTTCACTCCCGCCCGGGCGGTGGCACAGCGCCGGGAAGCGGCGTTTCTGGAAGCGTGTTCCAACGAAAACATCGGATGCAGTTCTTCCGACATATTCCGAATTGACTCGGTTCACCAGATCGATCAGGATTTTCTCGGAGAGCTGAGCCGGAGCTACAATACGGTTTTCTGCTTCAACGATTTCGTTGCCGTCTATTTCTACCAGGTTGCTATCATAAGCGGCTTCCGGATTCCCGAAGACCTGGCAATCGCCGGCTACGACGACTCCCCCGTCCGGCAGTTGACACCGCAAAAAATTGACTCGGTCTCCCTTTCGCCGTATCGCCTCGGCAATGAGGCGGGAAAATGGCTCCATAAAGTCATCATCGATCGTTGTACCCAGCCATTGCAGCTTCTCCTGCCGGGAGAGCTCATGCCGGGAGAGACCCTCGTCTGACCCCGGAAGGAATAGCGATAAATTTCTATCGAAAAAGGGCTCTTTTCCCGCGAATTTCAAAAAAAGCCTTTGACAGCAGACGCAAAGGGCGCCACAATACAATAAATTGCATGCAAAAACTGCATGCCGTTACAAGGAGGCTCCTATGAAACGAATCACAGTCCTATTGGCACTTCTGCTGATTGCCGGCTACGTCTTTGCCAGCGGCGCTCAGGAAAGCGAAGTCCAGTATCCCGAACGGACGGTACGGGTTATCATCCCGTGGTCCGTAGGCGGCATGACCGACGTCCTGACACGGCCAATTGCAAACTGGATGGAAGAGTACTTCGGTGTACCCTTCGTTGTAGAAAACAAACCCGGCGGCGGCGGTGTCGTAGGTTCGCTGGAAATTGAAAATTCCCGGCCCGACGGTTACACTATCGGTACAACTTCCATGTCCACCGTATCGGCCAAATATATGGCACCGGTAGCGCCGGACATTGACAATACCGAACTGATTGCCCAGGCAATTTCCATCCCCGCAACGGTGACCGTCAATGCAGACAGCCCCTTTCAGACGCTGGAAGAGCTGATTGAATACGCACAGGCGAATCCCGGCGAACTGACCAACTCCAACTCCGGAAACGGCGCCAGTGCCCACATTTACGCCCTCACCTTCGGCGCCCGAGCGGATATCGAAATGAACCACATTCCTTACCCGGCATACGCTGAAGCGGTAACTGCACTTCTGGCCGGTAACGTGGACATGACAAACATCCCCCTGCCCGACGTTGCTCCCTATGTAGACAGCGGCGAGCTGCGCATGCTGGCTATCGCATCGGTAGAACGACACCCCAGTTATCCCGATGTCCCCACCCTCCGGGAACGGGGTGTGGAAGCTGTCATGGGTAACTATTCCGGATTCCTGGCACCCAAGGGAACGCCGCAGGAGTACCTGGATATCCTGGAAGACGCCATCCGTCAGGCCGTTGCCGACCCGGAAATCAACGACTTCCTCATCAACGCCGGGTTCCAGCCCGTCTTTGCCGGACAGGAAGAGTTTGCTACCATTGTGGAAGACGCCAAGGCACAGCTTGAGTTCCTAGTCAACGAACTGGGTATCGAGTTTGTCGACGATTAATCGGCATCATGTGAACTGAACAGAAATGTCGGCCCCGGTAGTGGTACATACTGCCGGGGCCGTTGTATGAAATGAGGTATAATTATGGGTATAACGTGGTGGGGGAGAAAATATGACGACATTTAGACGCGATATCATATCCAGCGTCATTCTTGGCATCGGGGCGGTCACCCTGTATACCTACGTCTCAACGTTTCCCGTCCGGGCAAATCAGCCCGCCGCTGTGAGCGCCGGATTCTATCCCGTAATTCTCGCCCTTGCACTGGGTGTCCTTGCGGTGGTACAGCTGGTAACAGCAATCGTCAAAGAAAAGAAAGCCCGGACTCCGGCCGCGTCCAACCTGGTTGCATCAGACGGACCATCCACAGACCCCGCAGAGCCTCCTCCCTCTCCGGAAAAAACTCGCATCTGGAAGGACGCAGCGTCCTTCAAACTCTTCATGCTTACCGTGGCGGCCCTCATCGTCTATCCCTTCATGATGCGCCTGGTCGGATTCTCAATAACGGGACTGGCCTTTCTGGGAACGCTCATCTTCGCCCTCTCCCGGGACCAGCGCCGTGGGAAAAACGCCTGGATCATCGCGGCCATAACTCTGGGAATAGGCGTTCTCACGTTTGTCGTCTTCAGGCACTTTCTCAACATCCCCTTTCCCCGGGGCATTCTCTTTGAAAGGTAGGTAATCAGTTATGGAATTCTCTCTCGATCTCTACCTTGCCGGGCTCAGTTACTTCGCCAACCCCATGATGTTTGTCTACTCTCTTTTCGGGGTGTTCGTAGGCATCGTATTCGGCGCCCTGCCGGGCCTTACCGCCACGATGACCATCGCCGTCTTTATTCCCTTTACCTTCGGCGTACCGGCGGTGCAGTCCTTTGCCTTTCTTCTGGGACTCTACTCCGGCGCGGTGTACGGTGGTTCCGTATCGGCAATCCTCATAAATATTCCAGGCACACCCAGCGCTATCGCAACGGGGTTCGACGGATACCCTATGTGCCAGCAGGGGCGTGCCGGCGAGGCCATCGGTATTTCCACTATTGCCTCCGGCCTGGGCGGACTGATGAGCGTCTTCGTCCTCGCCTTTGCTGCACCCCTCATTGCCGGAATCGCCCTTAAGTTCAGTGCGGAAGAGTACGTCGGTATCACCCTCATCGGACTGAGTATCATCGCCATTATCTCTCCGGGCTCCACCGTGAAGGGGCTGATGGCGGGAACCCTCGGTCTCATTATCGGCATCGTCGGTCTTGATCCTATGGGCAGCTACCCCCGGATGGTCTTCAACCGGCCGGAACTCTTCGACGGCGTCAGCGAGATTCCCGTCATGATCGGTATGTACGGCCTCTCGGAAATGTTCATCCAGATATCCGACGAACAGCACATCAAGGTAGTCACTCAGAAGATAAAAAACGTGCTGCCGTCATTCAAGCAGGTTGTCAGCCTGGTTCCGACAATTTTTCGCTCATCCGTGGTGGGTGTTGCTATTGGTGCAGTTCCCGCCGCCGGCGGATCAATCGCCTCTCTGGTAGCCTACGGCCAGGAAAAGCGCTTTTCCCGGAAGAGCCACCTTCTGGGCACCGGTATCCCCGAGGGAATAGCGGCCCCTGAAGCGGCCAACAACGCGAGTACCGGTGGCGCTCTCATACCCATGATGACCCTGGGCATCCCCGGTGACCCTATGACGGCGGTCCTCATGGGCGGCCTTGTCATTCAGGGACTCCGGCCCGGCCCCCTTCTCTTCCAGGAACAGATGCCCTTTGTGTCGTCCATCTTCATCAGTCTGCTCCTGTCTGTGGTTTTCATGACGGTTCTTGGACTCATCGGTGCACAGTACTTCTCACGCCTCATCAGCACGCCCAAACGCTTTCTCATGCCGGCAATCATGCTCTTCTGCCTGATCGGCTCATACTCCATCAACAATTCCATGTTTGACATCGGCGTGCTCATCGTCAGCGGCATCGTCGGATTCGGCCTGCGCAAGTTCGGCTTCCCCGTGGCACCGGTCATTCTCGGTCTCATCCTGGGCCCTATGTTCGAAAGCAACCTCCGGCGCTCCCTGATGCTCTCCCGGGGCAACTGGTCAACCTTCGTCACCCGCCCCATCAGCCTCGCCTTCATCCTGATCGCCCTGCTGGTCCTGGTGGGACCGTCGCTGCTGCACATCTTCCGGCGCAGGTCTTCCCAGTAGTTTTTCTGAATATAGAACTTCGTTCTGCCGTGCCGTCTCCGGACCCCACCGTCCTGTACCGGATCGGTGGGAAACCAGGGGCTGCAGACCGTCACCACCGGTGGTGAAACTCTTCCCGGCTTGCAATCTCTCCAATACTCTTCCGTTGCTTCGGCCGCTCAGCATCGGCGGGATATCCGAGGGTAATGAGAAGTGCCACTCCCACACCTGCCGGAACCGCCAGAAGCCGCTTCACCCTTTTCTCGTCAAACCACCCCAGCATGCACGTTCCGAGACCCCGTTCTGCAGCGGCAAGACAGAAGTGCTCGGCGGCAATACCCGTATCGATAAGCTGAAATGGCTTTCCCTTGAGAAAACCGCCTACCCGGGATGAGATGTTGGGACGCACCGCCAGCAGGGCGACAATAACCGGGGCCTCCGCAACGAAACGGTTCATGGCACTTCCCGGCAGCCGGCTCAACTCCGCCAGACGGGTACGTCTGTCAGGGTCGGCAACCACAACGAAATGCCAGGGCTGAGCGTTACACGCCGACGGAGCCAGCCGGGCAGCTTCAACACACGCCGCGATATCCGCCTCCTGCACCGGGTCAGCCACATAGCTGCGGACACTCCGCCGTTTCTCTACCAGTTCGCCAAAGTTCATACCGCAGTATACGGCCCCGGACGGTACCGGTACACTCCGGGCATGAAGGATCTGCTGGAACGTATTGCAACGGAAGCCCGCAAAGGCGACATGGATATCGATTTTGCCGTGTATACAGAATCGTGTTGCGACCCGTCTGTTCCCGTGCTGCTCGGTTCCGGGAGTCTTGCCGCCCGGGTGGGTTTTTTCGGCCGGGATCCCGGACGGCGGGAAGTCGAGCTGGGAGAGCCGTTCATCGGAAAGGGTGGGCAGCTTGTCCGGGAGGCCCTTTTCAGGGCCAGGAGCGGTAACGGCGGGGCCGGTACCGGTGGCATCCACCCGGAAGAAACAACACCGTCCGGACAGCTTTCCCTGGAAAAGTCGATTGAAGCGGGGCGCCACGTCTTCTGGGGAAACACCGTCCCCTATAAACCGACGGGCAACAAGGCGTGGTCAACGGCGGTGAAACGCCGATTCGTGCCGTATATCCGGGAACTTCTGGTGGAACACTGGCAGGGATCAGAGCTTATTACGCTGGGCAATCAGGCCTTCGACTGGTTTGGCCTGGCAGACCCGACCCTCCGTCCAACACTGAAGGCGTTCTGGCAGCGGAAAGACCGATACGAAGCTACCCTGGAAATCCGGCTGGACGGAAAGCCGTTACGTCTCTACCCGCTGCCGCACCCGTCACCCCTGAACGCCACCTGGCACGCCCGCTTTCCTGAGCTTCTGGATGCGCGCCTGCAGGAACTGAAATGGCCATAACGGGGACGACACCACCGGCATTTCCGCTTTTGAACTTACGGTACAGGATTGCCGGTTTTTCCGCTCAAATCACGAAGCTGGAGGTTCAGCGCCCGCACGGAAATACTGACTTCGTATACCAGAAAAGCCATAGAAAGCACCGTAAGGACAAGAGCCATCAGAAAGACCACTTCCGCCGCCAGGACCCTGTCGAAGAAGAGAAGAACCATAGACACAACGGAGAGAAGAAGCCCGGAAGCGCCGGCGACCTGCATGTTCCGGATCAACCCTATCCTGAGACGGAGGTTCTCTATCTGCTGCTGCAGCGCACAGCTACCGTCGGCGGTCCACCGGTCATGCAGCCGACGGACCAGCTCTGCATAGGAGATAAAACGGTTGGTATATGAGATAAACAGCAGGGAAATTGCCGGAAAGAGCAGAGCCGGTGTAGAGAAACCGAATTCCATAGTCCTGACTATAGCCCTCCGGCACCCGTTGTCAACCCGAAGTACCTGAAATGTATCTGACAACTTTATTCCAGACGACGTAATGTGTGTTCCTGGATTCGCCATTCACCGTTTCGTTTTTCGAAGGTGAAACTGTCGCTGTAGCCGAACAGCTCCATCCTGTACAGATACACCGGGCGGTCAGGATCGGTTTCCAGGTCACGCTCCGGCTCGGGATAATGGAGCTGGGAAAAAACGTCGGTGCTGTCAAAGAGTTCCTGTTGCCCCTGGAGTATCTCTTCGGTCCCGACCTTGATTTCTCTCCTGCCATCTCCATGAATGTCTATATGTACGGCATCCGGCCAGTAGCTTCCCCGCAAACCATCGACGTCTTCTCTTTGGAGCGACGAGATCCATCTGTCGGCAACATCCTCAATATCCTGGATGTCAGCATCAGACAATGCGGCGGCGCCAAAGGTTACGGCGAAGAACAACAGAAAGCCCGCGAGCACACTGGATATGGTCGATTTCATCGCCCACCTCCTATTATCTTTCCATTATACCATGAATTGAAATTAAAGATAAACTATTATCGTTTAACAATGCTGACAGCTAACCCGCCGCGATCAGCATTGGGCGTCGGGATCATCAGTTCCGTCTGACCCCTTCAAAATTTGCCAGGTCCATGGATTCGTCGCTCATCATCAACGCGTAGATGCCGTTTCTGCTGAGGAAGTCAATTTCGTCAGGCTTCAGATAAAATGAACTGAAGACAGGGATAAGACGCAGGCTCCGGTATTCCGGGAAGTACTCCAGAACTTCCTTGTAGTCCGCCGCAAAGGAGGCAAGGTACTCCCTGCGCACAGTTGCTTTGGCTTCAACAAAGAAGAGTTGATCCCCACTGACGGCAATAACGTCGAACTCCCGCCACTTGGAGGGGTCTCCGGGATGGCGCTTTCTGACCCGCAGGGCAAAAAAATCCGGTTCGCCGGCGTGAAAATAGCGTGACATAAACCCGGGGACGTTGGGAGCAACCACGTCCTCAACGATTGTACCAAGCCGATTTGCCAGCTCGCCCCATTTTTTGTTCATGGCCTTACGGTCTGCACGCATCTCTTCCCGAAACGCCTGCATCTCGTTCTTGAACGCCTGCATCTCCCGGGTACGGTGTTCCTGGTCCGCCTGGACCTCATCCTGAAAAGTTTGCATCTCCCGAGTGCGGAAATCCCTGTCTGCCCGGGTTTCATCCTGGAAATCCAGCATCTCCTGCTTGAACTCACTCATCTCCCGGGTACGGTGTTCCTGATCGGCCCGGACCTCTTCCCGAAACTTCCGCATTTCTGCCTTGAAATCCCGCATTTCCCGGGAACGGAGCTCCTGGTCGGCCCGGGTTTCGGTGATATAGGTGGCGAGAATTTCCTCCAGTGTGGATACCCGTTGTTCTACGGTCGCGGGCATGTGCTCCTCCGGCTTTTTCACGATTAAATTCTATACCCGTCAACACAAAAAGTCACGGGCATTACCACATTACAAGTACAAATTTCACATTGACATATGGTATGTTAGTATGGTATATTCGTATTGTCAATATGGGAGTGTCTATGGCAGAGTCACAGAAAGTTACCTACCAATTGTCCACGGATGTCGTCATGGAAGTGCGACAGGCCGTCGAAGAAGGCTATGCGCCGTCCATAAGCAGATTTGTAGAGGAGGCGATGCGTACCAGATTACGGGAAATTCGGGAAGAACGCATCCGACAAGACATGGAAGAGGCTTCTCATGACCCCCAGGTGGGTAGAGATGTTGCCAAAGCCGAGGTCGCGTTGCCCGTCCAGGACGACCGGAGGACTCCATGAAACAATGGTCCATCTGCGCTCGGGATTCCCAATCGGATGTGGAGTTTCTTGTAATCAGCGGAGAGGTGGTGAACAACCACCTCGGGTTTGTTACGGTTGTCCCGATAGTCCCCAGAACAGGGAATCGACGGATCTATATGAACGAGGCGGTCGTAACCCGAAAAGCCATTCACCAAACGGGGAATTTCAGCGAGTCAATTGTGATGGCACATCAAATACAAACGGTACGGTCCGGCGACCTGCCGGACCAACGTGGAAAAGTCGAGCAACCGGAGACCCGCAGGGCAATCCTTGACGCGCTGGAAGTGCAGCTCAGTTTCAGAATCACGGACCCGAAACAGGAATACCGTTAAGGTTGTTCCGTTTCACCAGTTTGACAGTATACAGGATCGTGTTGCAGAACTCACTCTAATTCGTTGGAATACAATGAGTTCTGTCTGTTCCGCAGTCATGACACGCTCAAGTCTTATCGGTAACAGCAATTACGGGCTATTCTGCAACAACATTATGTATACTGGTTTCATAGTGGCGTCACGTCCAGCCAGCGGCGTTCTTTCCAGCTGGTGAGGCCCAGTTCGGCCAGTTGGACGCCTTTGGCGCCCTCCATGAGGTCCCAGGGGAAGGGTTCGTCGTCTACAACGTGCTTGAGGAAGAGTTCCCATTGAATCTTGAAGGCGTTGTCCATAACGTCCCGGTCGGGCATTTCTGTCCAGCTACCGTAAAAGTCGATTGGGTTGGGAATGTCCGGATTCCACACCGGCTTGGGCGTTTCCGCATCGTGTTGAACCACGCAGTTTCTCAACCCCGCTACGGCGCTGCCGTTTGTGCCGTCCACGTGAAGAGTAAGCAGATCATCCCGACGCACCCTTGTTGCCCAGCTTGAGTTGAAGTGACATATAATGCCGTTGTGGAGTTCAAAGGTGCCGTAGGCGGCGTCGTCGGCGGTACAGGTATAGCGACTACCCTGCTCGTCGAGACGTTCCGGGATGTGGGTTGCTCCGATGGAACTGAGGGACTTTATCTCACCAAAGATGTTGTCAATGACGTAGCGCCAGTGACAGAACATGTCAATCATCATGCCGCCGCCGTCTTCCTTGCGGTAGTTCCAGCTGGGGCGCTGGTTTGGCTGGTGAAAACCGTCAAAGACCCAATAGCCAAACTCGCCCCGGACGGAGAGGATTCGTCCGAAGAAACCGGTATCGATGAGGTATTTCAGTTTCCGCAGTCCCGGCAGCCACAGCTTGTCCTGAACAACACCATTCTTGATACCGGCCTTTTTCGCCTCCTGTGCAATGGCAACGGCGGTGGCCGTATCGGTGGCGGTGGGTTTTTCGCAGTAAATGGCCTTGCCTGCGGCTATGGCTTTCATCAGGCCGTGCACACGGATCTGCGTAAGCGTGGCGTCGAAGTAGATCTCGTTCTTGCTGTCCGCGAGAGCACGGTCCAGATCGGTAGTGTATTCTATCTTTCCGTGCTCCGAAGTCAGTCGCTCCACCAGAGCCTGAAGCTTCGCTTCATTCCGGCCGACCAGGACCGGCACCGGCATGATCATTTCGCCGGACTTTGATGCAACGCCTCCCTGTGCCCGTATGGCCAGAATGCTCCGGATGAGATGTTGATTGGTACCCATACGGCCGGTAACGCCGTTCATCAGTATTCGGATTTCCCGCATATCCTGTCTCCTCGCTTCGATGATGTGTGTTCTCAGACTGCCTCGAGGCAGGCCCGGGCGATCTTCTGCAGCCACTCCGACTGGTCCATCGCCCAGTACCGTTCGGAAAAGATTTCAACTTCAATCAGACCGTTAAAACCGGCTACCTCCACCTGTTGCCGGATTCCGGGAATATCAATGCATCCCTCACCCATGAGGCCCCGGTCCAGAAGCATGTGCTCCGTAGGTACCCGCCAGTCGCAGACGTGAAACGCCGAAAGCAGACCGTTGGTACCGGCTTCAGTGATGTGGCCGGGCAGCGCCTCATCCCACCAGAGGTGGTAGACGTCCACCACCGTCGTCACGGGACGCGGCAGCTGGGTTGAGGAAAAGCTGGCGTTGGAATTGGCTTTGCCGGCTATTCTGACGGCCTGGCCAAGGGTGTTTACGGCACTGCGTGTATCCGCATACATAGGATGCAGCGGCTCAATTCCCAGCTGAACCCCCGCGGCGGCGGCTTCCGGCGCCAGCTCCGCCAGGGAGTCCGTAATGATCCGGCGACTTTCGGACAGGGACAGTGTAGGGTCGGCGCCGCAGACCAGTACAATCAGGGGTAAACCCAGATCGTGTGCTTCGGCAATACAACGGCGGTTGTCCTCCATTGCGGCGGCCCGGGCTGCCGCTTCGGATCGGGCGAAGAAACCGCCCCGGACCAGACTGATTCCGGTCAGCCCCGCCTCTGCAATGCGGCGCCGAACAGCAGCGGGATCCCGACCGTCCATGGCGTCCCGCCAGACAGAGATGCCGCCGAAACCGGCCCGGGCGTATTCATCAATGGCTTTCTCGATACGCCACGGTTTGGTGGTGACAGTGTGCAGGGCGAACCGTCGGAGATCCAGACCGGCACCACCGTCGGCCCGGTCTGACCTGACCGACCCGCTCATGACCGCCCACCCCTGCCTGCAGCGTCAACTGCGTCAGTGTAGATTTCGTAGAACCGCTGGGCCCTGCGTCCGTCGGTCTCACGCTGAAGCATGACGGCCAGCTCCAGGAGGTGATAGTCCCCCCACATACAGCTTTCACCGTTGGCAATTTTCTGCCCCTGGTGGACGTAGTCCCACCCGTTGGGCTGGTGGTAAATAGAATGGAGCAGAATCCCCTCGTGGTGAGCCTCCGTACTGAGGTAGGGTTCGCCAAAGAGGGTGTGGGCAGTTTTGAGCGCGGCGGCACGGTAGCGCTCCGCCCGGGCGGTGATGTCGGCGGAGCTGTGCCGCCGCGCTCCCCCACCGTCCAGGTCAAGCTTACGTTCGGCAAGGTGCCCGGCGTGCTCGTCAAGGTAGCCTGAGAGGCGCCACAACCCCTGGGCCGTTATGGCTGCGGCGGAACTGTCCACCGGCTCGTAGTCGTTCCAGGGGTCTGCCGGACGGTTCAGGTAGTCCCCCAGTTTCTCCAGACCCGGTGCTCCGGTGTCCCAGTAGGGAATGCCGTCAGTGGGGGTGTGCTCCAGGTAGAAATCGCTGACGGCGCAGGCGGTCTGAAGCCAGCGCCCCTCCACCGCCTGGCGGACCGCGGAGGCCGAACCCGCCCCGGGGGCTGCCATTCCCGCCTCAACGCCGGCGTTCGATATACCTTCAAATTCATCATCATCCAGAGTTGCCAGCCACTCCAGCTGTTCCGGATACCCCGCCGCTATCCAGGCAAGCCCTCTTGTCCAGGTGGAGAAGGGGGTGTAACCCTGCTGGGTGCTGGGACAGCGGTAGGCGCCGTTGGTGACGTTGAATATGGACTCGTGAACGGTGCGTCCGCGTATGTCGTAGCGGTCACGGCCGGTACCGAAGTAGACGTTGTACCTGGCGGTGGACTCGGCGTGGGCAAGAAGGCGGGAGAGAAGGTTGATCCGCTGATCCTGTTCGCCCATCAGGACGTGTCCCAGCTGGTGGGAAACCGCCAGGGCCCGCATGGTGCGGATGGTGTCGGAGAAGAGTGAGTGGGGGCCGTTGAAGGTGTGGACATAGCCAAGGCCGTCCCGGGTGTCGGTCCAGCGGGCCGCCTGCACGGCGCCGGTCACTTTCAGGGCCAGGCGGTAGAACTCGGCTTCCCAGCGGTCGTAGGGGATCCGGCCTTCTGCCATCATCCGCAGAAGGTTGCCGTAGGTGCTGACGTTGTTGAAGCCGTGATCATGAACACCGATGTGGGTAAGGTGGCCGGCCATCTGGTTCACCGTGGCGTTGCGGCCGTGGTCCAGCATGTCCATCTCGCCGGTAGCCTCAAAGAGGTACAGGGCGTTTCCGAACTGAAATCCCTGGGTCCACTCGGTCCAGCCCCGGGTGGTGTACCGGCCCTCTTCCGTGTACACCGGCGTGCCCCGTTCGGGAGACCAGGAGTTCTTGAGGAGTCTCGTTGCCCGAAGTCCCGACTTCCAGACGTCCGGGAGGCGGTCGGCTATGTCATTCAGCGTCGGTGTGGTTGAAATGTCTATCATGTATACCTCCCTGGACCGTTACAGTCTGGAAATGTTGAATCCACCGTCGGAATAGATGACCGACCCGGTGGAAAAGCTGAAGTCTCCGTCAATGAGACTGCGGACTGCCCGGCCGATGTCCTCCGGTTGACCCCAGCGGCGCTGGGGTACGAGCCCTTCGGCGATGAGTGTATCGTACTTTTCTTTTACACCTGAAGTCATGTCCGTTTCCATGATGCCCGGCCGCACTTCGTACACGGGTATATTGTGGGGAGCCAGGCGGGCTGCCCAGAGCTGCGCAGCCATTGCAAGGCCCGCCTTGGAAATGCAGTACTCGCCACGATTGATGCTGACGGTGGCGGCGCTGATGGAGGTGACGAATACGATGTGGTGTTTCGCCGGGCCTGCAGTGGAGGCAGGAGCGGCCCGTCCCCCGGGGCCTGCGGCCCGTACCTCCGCGGCCCGTCCCTCCACGGCTGCGGCATCACCAATCCAGCTCTGTGCCACCAGCTGGGCGAGGAAGTACGGCCCCTGCAGGTTCACCCGGATGAGTTCTTCAAAAGATTCTTCCGTGGCATCCAGGATATCGGCCCGTACCCGGGGAGCTATTCCGGCGTTGCTGACCAGAGACCGGACGCTGCCGAACTCATCGATTGTCGTTTTCATCAGCCGCTGTCGGTCTTTCGCGACCGAAACATCGGCCTGCACCGTCGGAAAGCGCCGGCTCTCATACAGGGGATGGTCCGGCCTGTTTCTGGAATCACCGGACGCTGTTGCCCGGGGTGCCGTTGGCGATTCCGCTGCCGTCGCCGTTGCCGCTGCCGCATGCCGGCACAACTTCACCGTTTCCTCTGCGGCTTCGGCGTTCTGCTGATAGTTGATGACAACATTATAACCCGCTGCAGCGAGAGCCACGGCTATTCCTCGTCCGAGGCCACGACCGGCACCGGTAACGATGACTCCTCCACTGTCTTTGGTGTGTTGCGTGATCTGATCCATGTTTCGATTGTACACCCCGTTTCGTCGGGCCGCTTGGTCTATTGAGAGAGTCGGAATTTGCATATCGGGCAATTAGTGGGGTACTGTTGATATATGGCCTCGCAACATCCTCAGGACCTGGTTATGCCTGCGTCGGGAATTCTTGCGCTGGAAAGCCGACACGCAGCGGATTTTCGTATGGATCCGCAGTTTCACCCGTTCCACGAGGTTTTTCTTCTGTTGCGGGGGTCGGTAATGTTTCGGCTTTATGGCAGTGACGAAAGATTTTCGGAGCGACCCGATAGAGAGGCGCTTTCGTCCGATCCTGAAACGATGATCACAGAATATCTCCTCCAATCGGGAGACTACCTGGTGGTACCCGCCGGGGTTGGCCACACTATAGCGGATACCCGGGCTTCCACGCTGGTTCTCGTTGCGTGCACCGATGACGCTGTCGATGCATCGCCGGGACGCCGGGAAGTCTGGCGTCAGATTGTCGGTTCCTACCGGTTACCTGTACCAATTCGAGCCGGTCCGCTTCACCTGAGCGATCCGTCCTGGAGAGAACTGATCGCCCTGAGTTCATCCGGTCCGGGTAAATCGGGCAGTCTTCGTAGCGTGAATTCTCCACTGTCGGTAGAAACGGTCTCCGCGTCGGGACGGCTTGAGCTGGAAAATGCTTTCAATCGCTTTCTCCTTGAGCTGATTCGACTTGGCCGGCGTCCGCGCATTCCCGACGCCCGGGAGCGGGTGCAGGCGTTTGCCGCTTCACTGTCGAAACGTTCTCTGGAGTCGTGGACTCTCGACAAGGCGGCCGGAGAAGTACACCTGTCCCGTCGACGCTTCTCAGAGCTCTGGCGGACCGTGACGGGTGAGACGTTCGTAACAACACTTCAGCGACACCGAATCGGAGCGGCCAAGCAATTCATGCTCCGGGAAACTCACTCAATAGCCGGCGCCGCTTTTGCCGCCGGGTTCGATGACATAAGTCATTTTTATCGCGTCTTTCACAAGGTGGAAGGAATGCCGCCGGGAACATGGATTTCCAGTCGAATGTGAGCGCCCCGGTCTGACCATACTTCAACCGTACCAGCCAGCTGGCTCGTCAACGCTTCCACAAGACTGTATCCGAGTCCTTTTCCAGCTTGGGGACGGTGTCCGTCGGGGAACCCGGGGCCATCATCATCCACGGTAAGAACGAGTGTCTCTCCCTGACGGTGCAGAGAGATAGCTACATTGCACCCCCTGCCATCCCGTCCACCGTACTTTCGTGAGTTCACCAGCAGCTCACTGGTGATAAGTGAGAGGGGTACCGCCACTTCTATTCGTAACGCGATATCCCCGGCGTCAATAGTTACGCGCGGCGCATCGTGGCCGTATGCCACAAGATGCACGAGATTTTCCAGAAATGGCTGCATTTCAATAGTAGAAAGGTCCGGGGACTGGTAGAGCATTTCGTGAACCCCGGCGATAGCGCTAATCCTGCTCTCCAGGTTTTCGTAGAACTGGTCGGAAATATCGGCATCAGGAGGAGAGTCGGTCGAGTTTCGCTGCAGCCGAACGATGCTCAGAATCAGCTGCATGTTGTTCTTGACCCGGTGGTGGATCTCCTTCAGGAGCACTTCCTTTTCCCGAAGGGACCGGGACAAGCGCTCCGCTTCCCGCGCCCGTTCTGCTGAGCGCTCTTCCAGGCGGCCCGCCATTTCATCAATGGCCCCGGCGATAAACGATATTTCCGACCTTCCAGCGGGAATACCCGTTCGCACGGCGTAGTCTCCCCGTTCAATTGACCTGGCCGTTCCGACCAACTGTTCAACGTGACGGGTGAACACAAGTTTTCCAAGTCCGACGGCGGTCACCATTGCCACACCCAGGGCCGCTGCTACAAGCAGAATATTACGGTAGAGAACCTTTCGGGCGGGGCGTACTGCCAGCACCTCCGGAAAACCGACTACCACATTCATGTACGGATCGTCGTCGCCGTGCAGGACTATCCGGCGAAAGGCGTAAAACCGCCCGACCCCATCGGAACCGGTAGTACGAACAACGCCGGAGTTTGTCGGGGACGTGGAAATCGCCTCCCAGACGTCTTCCTTGATGGGCGAACCGACGGGGTTGCTCTCCATGGGTGGATGGAAATACACCCGAATCCCGTGCCGGTCGGTCATGCCGAGAATGGTTCCTTCCGGCAGTTCCAGACGCCGGAACAGATCGGCGTACGAATTCAGGGGATACACAACGTTCAGCGTCCCGATTACGGAACCATCACCGCTCCGTATTGGAACGGAATACGGGAAGGACGGAATCTCATCTATTCGTGCAAGAATATACTCTCCCGTCACCGCCCGTCCCGTCCGCAATGCGTCCTGTATGTGCCGACGGTATGAAAGGTCGGTGCCGGCCTCAAGTCCCGGCGAGACGGTCACGCGTCCCGATACATCTGTAACGGTCATATTGAGAAGTCGGGTGTTCTGCTGCAGAGCCACCTTCATGATTTCCAGCTGTTCTTCCGACCGTTCCTCCCGGAACGCCGACATATGGGCAATGGTGTCCAGCATCTGTATCAGTGCATCCGCCGACTGTTCCTGCATTTCCGCGATAGCCTCGGCCTGGCGACGCGCTTCCAGACGGATCGCCTCTTCAAGGAACTGACCGTGTTCGATACCCGTCACAACGATAACCAACAGGGCCGGCACGATAGAAACCAGGGTCGTCAGGAGCAGCGCGTTTCTGACTGTCAGCGAAGACCGAGCGCGTAATAATTGCATTCCGCTTCTCTTGTATTCCTATCATAACGCAATATAGCCACTCGTGCCGCCCGAATCGTCTTGAACTTATCCAATGAAACGAATAGTCTCGGACGTTATGACCGAAGTCGAACTGAAGGCGCAGAAGAAACTCATCGGGGAGCGGATTACGGAAATTGAAGCTTCCTTCGACTACCTTCAGGAAGAGACGAAAGTAATCGCTCCAAGTGTAAGTCTTGGACGCCTCACCCGTATGGAGGCATTAAACGACAAGGGTGTCAACGAACACGTTCTGGCGCAAAGCCGACAGACCCTGGAACGTCTGAAAAACGCCCTGACTCGCATCGACGACGGAAAGTACGGCCTGTGCGTTCGTTGTGGTAAGGAAATACCAATTGAACGTCTGCGATATGTTCCGGAAGCACTGATCTGTGTTCCCTGTTCCGAGAAAAAACGCGGATGACCTGTGTATACCACAAGCATCAGCCCACCGCACCCTCAATATACTCCAGGGACTGATGACGAAAGTACGTGTCATACAGTTCCGCATAGTTTCCTGAAGCCGCCAGAAGCTGGTCATGGCTGCCGTCCTCAATAATGCGTCCCCTGTCCAGTACAATGATGCGATCCGCAGACTTCACTGTAGACAGACGATGGGCAATAACCACCGCCGTCCGCTTTTTCATGACCGAATCCAGCCCCTCTTGAATCTGGGCTTCCGTGAAGGGATCCACACTGGCGGTAGCCTCATCCAGAATAAAGATGGCCGGGTTCTTCAGCAGCACCCGTGCCAGAGCCACCAGTTGCCGCTGTCCCATGGATATGGACCCTCCCCGTTCGCCCACATCCGTATCAAGACCGTCCGGCAGGTCATCCAGCCAGTCTCCCCGTCCGACGTGGGACGCCGCCCAGCGGACGTCCTCATCGGTGGCCTCCGGAAGGGCGTAGCGGATGTTGTCCCGAACGGTGCCGGTAAAGAGAAAGGGCGTCTGCGGAACGAGGCCAATCTGCCTCCGATATGACGCCAGGTCCAGAGAACGGATATCCCTGCCGTCCACCGTGATCACTCCGCTCTGAAATTCGTAAAACCGCGTGATCAGTCGCGCCACCGTGGACTTGCCCGCACCGGTATGCCCGACAATTGCCAGAGTCTGTCCCGAAGGTATTTCCAGCGAGAACCGATCCAGGACCCGCTCCTTTTCGGAATAGGCAAACGTCACATCCCGGAAGTCCAGAGCCCCTGCAATATGTGAAGCCCCCCGGGCACGCACCATCGCAACAGAGTCGGTCTGGCCCACAGAAGGCTCCGCATCTATAAGGGCAAAGACCCGCTCAGCCGCGCTGAGACCATCCTGAAACTGGGAGTAGAAGCTGGCGATTCCCAGCATGGGCCACCAGAAAAAGCCTACTGCCTGCAGAAAGAGATACCATTCTCCCGGCGTCATGCCGCCGCCAGCCGCGCTCCCGGCAAACAGAGCCCCGCTGCCCGCTCCGACGACGCCCGACGCCGTGGTCACTCCCAGACCGCCCAGAAAGGCAACCGCACCGGTACCCACACCGGCGGCAATACCCACCAGCGGGAAGATCAGGTTCAGAACCAGTCCCCGCTTCAACCCCACCCGGTACGCCATATCGTTGTTCGTTTCAAAATCGTCGTACAGCCGCTGCTCCTGCCGGTACGCCTTTGCTACGGCAATGCCGCCGATAGACTCCTGCATATGGCTGTTTATCGTTGAGGTGGCCCGTTTCGCGTTTAACGTCACCCGTCGGGCCAGCTTCCGGAAACTCAGGGCAATCAGGGCGGCCACCGGCGCCATGGCCAGGAGCAGCAGTGTAAGCCGCCAGTTCACCGTCATCAGGTACGTTGTCAGCATCAGAACAATGAGAACTTCGCTCAGAAAGTCGATCACCAGAGCCACCGTATTGGAAAAGTCCTGGGTGTCCGAGGTAACCCGGCTGACGATCCGGCCCACCGGGTGTTCGTCAAAAAAGGACATGTCGTGGTGAACTGCGTGCCGGAAGACATCCCTCCGCAGCTGCAGAACCACATCGCCAATGACCCGGTTGGCCACCTCCTGACGAATGAAGTTGAAGACCCACGCCGCCGCGCCCACCGCAAGAACCAGCAGACTCATCAGAGCGATATATCCGTAGGTGTCCCTCGCTGCCACCATATCCACCGCCCGGGAGATGACCACCGGCGCAATGGCGTCAAAGATCGAGTTCAACGCCAGCACCAGCGCCACCAGAGCGATGGCACCGCGAAATGGACGAAAATATCCCGCAATCCTGCGAATCAGCTCCCCGTCCGTATACGTCCGATCGTATGACTCCGTTTCCAGCCCATCAAGAATGAACGACATCAACAGCACAATACTACAGAGACGCCTCTTGAGATAGATAGA
>CAZCAE010000052.1:0-1422 GCA_964496635.1 uncultured Spirochaeta sp. | reverse complement strand
TGTCGGGCCCCTTGTCCGTCCCCTGCCGCGGGTGTAATCTGCCTCGGGGAGGATACAACAGATGAAACTCGGACGAAATGATCCCTGTCACTGCGGAAGCGGAAAAAAGTACAAACACTGTCACTACGAGGCGGACCGCGCCGCAGAAGCGAAAGCACTCAAAGAGGCGGCGGAAGCCCGGGCAATCCAGGCGGCTGAGGCTGCAAAGGAAGAACAGGACGATGGCACCTCTGATGACGCCGAAAAAGACCCTGCCATGACCAAACCCCACAAGCGGGACGGCTCCCGCTTTCTTCGGGACTCTTCCCGGGGCGGACACGGTCAGAAAGGAAGCGTCGCCAGTTCGTCGCCCCGTTCAACCAGGGGAGCCCAGCGGGGCGGCTGAACGGACGGACCGTGGCACTTCGTATCATCATTACCGGGGGAACCTTTGACAAGGACTACGACGAAATCAACGGAACTCTCACCTTCAAAGATACCCACCTGCCGGAAATACTTCGGCGGGTCCGTATCACCGCGCCGGTAAGCCTTGAAATCAATCAGCTCATCGACAGTCTTGACATGAAACCTGCTAATCGTCAGGCAATTCTTGAGTCCTGCCGGAATTCTCCGGAAGAGGAGATCGTCATTATTCACGGAACAGACACCATGGTGGACACCGCCGGTCTTCTGGGTACGGCAAACATCCACAAACGGATTGTCCTGACCGGCGCTATGGTTCCTTACGCCATGGCTCACTCCGATGCGGTTTTCAACCTGGGCTGCGCCGTATCGGCGGTACAACTGGTATCGCCGGGAGTGTTCATCGCAATGAATGGCCGCGTTTTCCCCTGGAAGAATGTGCGGAAGAACAAAGCGGAAGGTATTTTTGAGGAGATACACCCATGAACTGGTCGGCGGCGCGCATGTGGAGCCATTACCTTGTCGCACATCCCAATGCCATCACCGAGTCCGGTGCCGCCGGAGTGACGGCGTGGGCCTTCGGAGCCGGTCCTGACATGGAGACGGAACTGGCGGAGCTTGTTCTGGCCGGAAAAAAACGGGCCACCGCATCGAGCCTCCAGGGCATCCTTATGGATGGAGATCCCCTGCCTGTCGTCGGAACCTGTTCGGTCATTCTCGACGGTACCGGAGAAGCACGGTGCATCATCAAGACAACGGCCCTCACCGTCACCCCTTTCCGGTACGTTTCTGCGGAGTTTGCCTCACGGGAGGGAGAGGGCGACGGCAGCCTTGCCTACTGGTTGGAAGGCCACCGACGCTTCTTCTCGGCGGAGCACCAGAAACTGGGCATCCCCTTTGATGACACTATACCGGTAATCTGCGAGGATTTCGCCGCAATCTGGCCTCCGGAATGCGCAGACTGAGGCTGTATACACAATCCTGTTGCACCACTTCCGCACATACAGGGCCGGACCAACC
>CAZCAE010000051.1:0-24223 GCA_964496635.1 uncultured Spirochaeta sp. | reverse complement strand
CTCATTGGCGATACACTATACAGGAGACTTTCTTTGTGCAACCTCGACAACACCGGAGAGAGGCGCCACCGGTGAACGCCTCAAACGGCACCATTTTCCGTCAGAAGTGAATCGCCCAGCCTTCCGACGCCCTGGCACCTTCCATTACAGCCTCAGAGAGAGTGGGATGGGCGTGGATCATCGTTGCAATATCCTCGGGAAGCAGCTCCGCTTTTTTGGCAAGGAGCAGCTCGTGAATGATCTCGGTAGCGTTGTAGCCGGCAACGTGTGCTCCAAGGATTTCTCTCGTTTCTTTTTCCAGAACGATCTTCACAAGACCTTCACTCTTTTCCACCGCAACAGATTTACCGGCTCCACGATAAGGAAAGGTCGCCACTTCGTAGTTGCGGCCCTCTTTTTTTGCCGCCTTTTCGGTAATTCCAAAGCTGCCGATTTCCGGCTCGCAGTAGACTGCAGATGGGATCAGGTCGGGATCAATCTTGCGTTCCGGTTCGTGCCCCGCCATATGTTCTACCGCTATTTCCCCCTCCTTGGATGCGACGTGTGCCAGCAGAGGCGACGCCACAACGTCACCTATAGCGTACACCCCGGGAACAGATGTCTGGTAATAGTCACCAACAGTGATAAAACCCTTTTCGGTTTTCACACCGATCTCTTCCAGACCTATCTTCTCTGTGTTGGGGGCCCGGCCTACCGCAACAAGAATCTTGTCGGCACTGAGCGTTTCTTTCGATCCGTCGGAGCCTTCGACATCCAGCTTCACGCCTTTTCCCTTGGTATCCAGAGAGGTCGCCTTTGTCGCGGTAAGGGTCTTGACTCCATAGCGTTTGAACGCCTTGGCGACGACATCCACAGCATCGGCGTCTTCCAGAGGAAGGAGCTGATCCAGCATCTCCACAACCGTTACCTCAACACCGAATGCGCTCATGACGTAGGCAAACTCCATGCCTATGGCACCGGCCCCCAGAATGATCAGAGACTTGGGAAGTTCGGTCATACCAAGGATATCACGGGAAGAAAGAACCTTGTCCGCGTCAAAGGCAAATGCCGGAATTTCACGGGACCGGGAACCTGTGGCAATAAGAATGTTCTTGCCGGTAACTTTCTTTTTGTTATCCACGGAGATTTCGTGAGCCGCGGTAAACGTTCCGGTTCCTTCGATATAATCGATCTTGTTCTTCTTCAGGAGAGCCTGGACTCCCTTGGAGAGTTTTGACGCTGCATCCCGCGACTTTTTATGGATTTTGCTGTAGTCCAGTCCACTCTTGTCCACTGATACGCCAATCTTTCCCAGATCTTCGGTGTATCGGACAATTTCAGCCTGGTGAATAAGAGCTTTCGACGGAATGCAGCCCCAGTTGAGACAAACACCACCGGGCGCTTCCTTTTCAATGACCGCCGCCTTCAGACCAAGCTGAGCCGCCCGGATTGCGCCAACGTAACCGCCGGGTCCGGCGCCCAGCACCAGTACATCATAGTCATAATCTGCCATGTTCAGTCTCCTTCCGTTACGTGCTAAAACATTACCCGAACGGGTTGTTCCATCAGTTGCTGCAATTCTGTCAGGAACTTGCCCCCGGCTGCACCGTCAATGACACGGTGGTCACATGACAGGGTCATCTTCATGATTGCAGCCACACCTATGGAACCGTCATCCTTGACTACGGGTGTCTTTTTTGTCGCTCCCAGAGCCAGAATGGCCGACCCCGGGGGATTAATAATTGCGGTGAACTCTTCCACACCAAAAGAACCGAGATTACTGATTGTGAAAGTGGCACCGGTGTACTCTTCCGGCTTCAGCTTTCCGTCTCCCGTCTTTTTGACAAGATCCTGCAGATCCCGGTCTATTTCCTGAACACCGCGGTTTCCACAATTTCGCACTACCGGTGTGATCAGTCCATTCCCCAGATCAACGGCAATACCGATATCTATGCTGCCGTAGCGGATAATCCTGTCACCCTGCCAGGAAGCGTTAATGTGAGGATGCCGGCGGATCGCTTCAGCGGCAAACTTAATGAAAAAGGCGTTGAGGGAAACCTTGTAATCCAGCGATTCGTTGAGATACTTTCGTGCAGTGACGACGTTTTCCATCGCGACGGACGTCTTCAGATAGTAGTGCGGCGCGGTAAACTTGCTTTCGCTGAGACGCTTGGCAATGACCGCCCGTTTCCCTGCCACGGGAATTTCCTCATCAGCGGGGACGGAGCCTGCCGCCCCTGCTCCACCGCCGGCTCTGCCCTGAGCTACGCCCCCGGTCACCGCCGAGGCGGAAACTCCCCGAAAGGACTCAATATCCCGCTTTACAATTCTGCCGTCGGGACCGCTGCCCGTTACCAGTGATAGATTGATGTTCCGCTCCGCCGCGAGTTTTACCGCAAGCGGACTCGCCTTGATTCGCCCGCCGTCACTTTTCTGAGGTGGTGCCTGCGAAGCCGGTGAAGGCGTCCTTTCGGGCGATGAAGCCGGACTGCCTGCTCTTGCACTATCAGAGGGTTCTTGAGTTTCCTTGTCGTCAGCCGTGGCCTTTTTAGACTCGATCTCGTCTGCAGAGGCACTTCCGGTATCGGAGGTTTCTTCGGACTTGCCCGTCCCTTCGTTTTTCGCCTCTTCGAGAAGAGAGGATACGTCTTCACCCTTTTCGCCCAGAATGGCGATAGTCTGGCCCACCGCAGCATTCTCACCTTCGCCAACGACGATCTTCAGAAGTATTCCTTCCTGTGTCGCTTCATACTCCATGCTGGCTTTGTCCGTTTCCACCTCGCACAGCACGTCGCCGGCGACAATCTCGTCACCTTCTTTCTTGCTCCAGCCTGTAATAGTGCCCATTTCCATCGTTGGAGAAAGGGCTGTCATCGGTATCTTTTCTGCCATCGGTCCTACTCCTTGTATGTTACCCGTTTGACCGCCGCAACAACCTTTTCTACGGAGGGTTGGATCGCCAGCTCAAGGGTATGGTTATACGGCATCGGAACGTCTTCGCTGTGGACAAACTCTACCGGCGCGTCAAGGTCATCAAAGCAGTTTCGCGAAATCAACCACCCTACGTGGGAACCGACGCTCGCCATAGGCCACGATTCATCTATCACCACTGCCCGGTTGGTCTTGCGTACACTCTTGTAAATGGCTTCCTCGTCCAACGGCCGAAGGCTGCGTAGATCGACTACTTCCGCATCGATACCCATATCAGCAAGACGATCCGCCGCCTCCAGGGCCATTATTACCGGCTTGCCGTGAGCAACCAGCGTTACGTCCGCTCCCTCCCGCTTAATGTCCGCCTTTCCAAAAGGAATGAGATACTCTTCCTCCGGCACCTCTCCAGTCCAGCCATAGGCAAGTTCACTTTCCAGCATGATCACCGGGTTGTCGTCACGAATTGCCGTCTTCAGCAGGCCTTTTGCATCATACGGTGTAGAGGGCGCAATAACCTTCAGACCCGGAACATGGACGAAATAGCTTTGCAGCGCCTGGGAATGCTGGGACGACAGGTATTCCGCCGGTCCGTTGGCTCCCCGAAAGACAATAGGAACTTTGATCTGGCCACCGGACATGTGCCGCAACTTTGCTGCATTATTGATCACCTGGTCCAGGGCCAGCAGGGCAAAATTAAAGGTCATCCATTCGACTATCGGGCGCAGACCAACTGTAGCCGCACCAACTGCCAGTCCGGTAAAACCGAGCTCGGCAATCGGCGTATCCAGAACCCGCTTTTCTCCATACTTGTCCAGAAGTCCCTTACTCACCTTATAGGCACCGTTGTACTGGCCAACTTCTTCACCGAGAAGAAAGACCTTTTCGTCCCGGGCCATTTCCTCATCCATGGCCTGGCGAATCGCTTCACGCATCTGTATTTCAGGCATTGTAGTCTCCTCCCGCCTCAGGCAAGGACATCCTCATACATGGTATGAAGAGCCGGTTCTTCACTTTTTTCCGCAAAATCCACCGATTTCTGAACGATACCCTTCAACTCATCATCCAGTTCTTTGAAGGCATCTTCCGTGAGCATTTTTGTTTCAATAAGCTGGCTCTTCAACTGAACTATGGGGTCCTGCTTCTTGTACTGCTCCAGCTCATCTTTGGTTCGGTATTTTGCCGGATCACTGATGGAATGCCCCTTGTATCGGTACGTCTTCAGGTCTACCAGGTAAGCAGTACCGCTCTTTCTCGATTCATCAGCAATCTCTTTCAACCCCTCATAGACATCCAGGAAATCCATACCATTGATCACCTTCCCGGGCAGGTTGTATCCCGCCGCTTTGACGGAGAAATCATCAATACCGGAAACGCGATGTACCGCAGTACCCATGCCGAAGTGATTGTTTTCGACGATATATATGACGGGAATATTCCAGATCTTGGCAAGATTCAGACTTTCGTGAAAAGCACCCTGATGGATTGCACCGTCACCAAAGAAACAGAGGGTAACTCCACCGTCTTCATCGTACATGTGCTTGAAGGCAACACCCGTGGCGATAGGTATCTGGGCGCCCACAATACCGTTGCCACCAAGAAAGTGTCGTTCAACATCAAACATGTGCATGGAACCGCCCTTGCCACGGACACACCCGGTAATCTTTCCGAAAAGCTCAGCCATGATACTTTCCGGAGACATGCCTACCGCCAGAGCGTGTCCATGATCACGATATGAGGTCAGGATGTAATCCTTTTTCATATCCAGAGCGGCGACGGCCCCGACGGCTACAGCTTCCTGCCCGTTATACAGATGCAGGAACCCACCAATCTTACGCAGCCCGTACATCTGGGCGGCCTTTTCCTCAAACCGGCGAATCAGGAGCATGTCCCGGAGCGCCTTCATGAGAAATTCTTTGTCGTATTTCTTGATATCAGCCATGAACCGCCTCCCTAAACCTTTGCGCTGTGATGCTCGCCCTTCAGGGGCCGGTAATAGTCTATCTGTTCAATCATCGTTTCAATGACGACCAGTTCAGTTTCATTGGGGTTGATCTTCCAGAACGCGGCCATATGAGGCCCGATCGCCTCAAGGACATCCGATTTCAATGTAGGGTTGTCAATAACTGTAGCCTTGCCGTGGACTTCCACAATTTCGTCCAGGGCCTTGGATTGAATAAGCCAGGAAACCCGATCGTGTTCACGGATATGCTCTACTTTTCGAAATGATGGTGCGGTCACCGTATACAGCGCTCCAGCCTGTCCTCTTAACGTCGCCGGCGTCATCCAGCGGCTGAACGGACGACCGTCCGCATCTACCGTTGACAGAACGGCCGCGTGTGAGCTGTCCAGAATGCGTTCCACCGCATCCAAGAGTGCGTTCAACTCCATGTAGTTCCTCCTGCGTCTGATTAAGTGGTTGATTTCTTCATTGTGACAGGTACAATGTACTAAAACCGACCGGCTTTGTAACCTCATAACGGGGGGCTCACGGGGAAATTGCTGACTAAAACGACTGTACTTTAGCGGATGTCCCTTGTTATACTCACCACGAGATAAATTAGTATCTATAAAAAGGCTGATAAATTCAGTCACCTTCAGGAGGGCTTGTGTTTCAGAAACAGGATGTCATGCGGCGGGTTGTCTTCTCGTTGGTTCCCTTGTTTCTGTTTGCGACATTTATGTACGGCTGGCGGGTGGTAGTCATCACTGCGCTGGTCTTTGCGCTTGGTATTGGAACTGAGTATCTCTTTGAGAGAAGTCGCAAAAAGAAAGTGAGTGAAGCTGTACTGGTAACCAGCGCTTTATACGCGCTGTCCCTGCCTCCGGCGACGCCTCTGTGGATCGCCGCTATAGGTATTATTTTTGCGGTCGCTATTGGAAAAGGTGTGTACGGTGGTTTTGGCAGAAACGTATTCAACCCGGCTATCACGGGGCGTCTCTTCATCTACATCACCTTTCCAACGGTTCTTACCACCGCATGGATGGTTCCGGCCATGGTGGACATTGCCGGTGGATTCGGGCTGACCAACGCCTTCGGAACATCCGGACAGGTAGCGGTGGATGCCATTACGGCAGCGACCCCGCTGGCAGTCATGCGATCCGGTGAGATACCCAACCTCTGGAACCTGTTTCTCGGATTCCGGGGTGGATCCATGGGCGAAAGCAGCACCATCCTGATTATCCTTGCGGCTGTGTACCTGATGTGGACAAAAACGGCCAACTGGAAACTCATTACATCCACCTTCAGCAGTGCCCTGCTGTTCACCATCTTCTTCTATTTTTCCGGCTGGATTCCGGGTATAACGCCTGATGCGTTTTCCGGTTCCGGGCACCTGGTACCAATAGTTGCATACATGATGAGCGGAAGCATTCTGTACGTTGCGGTTTTCATGTCAACCGATCCGATATCCGGCCCGAACAACCCTGTCGCCCAATGGGTGTACGGCTTTCTTATCGGCGGGGTCTCCATGACGGTGCGAACCTTTAGCGGTTTCCCCGAAGGCACCAGTTTCGGAATCATGATCGGCAATACTTTCAGCGCTCTTCTTGATGAAATCTTTCCCAAAAAGAAAAAGAAGAAGAAATCCGCTCCGAAAGTTGCAGCAGCTCCACCGGAAACCGCAGACGCCGGAAAGGGGGCGACGGTATGAACAAACAGAGTTTGATCTACACTGTTATTTTCACATTCATCGTTTCCTTTTTCTTTGTCCTTTTACTGTCCTTTGCAAATGAGGGAACCCGGGAACAGGTTGCTCTGAATCAACAGGTCAGACGACAACAGGCGATTCTTAACGCTCTGGGTATATCCTATGAAGGTCCGCAAGACGTTCTCACGAAATTTGAAGCTGTTGAAGAGGTATCCCGCGGGGAAGAAAGGTTTTATCGGACCACCATTGATGGCCGTCAGGTATTTGCCAAGGAATTTAACGGCAGCGGCCTGTGGGGAAATATCAACGGCATTTTGGCTGTAGATGAAGGTGTAAATCAGACCGTCGGCATGGAAATCATCAGTCACAATGAGACCCCGGGCCTCGGAGGTCGCATCGATGAACCGTGGTTCAAGGAACAGCTCCGGGGAGAAACGATCGTAAATGGTACAATCCGGATAGGCGATGCCGGCGAGGGCGACGAAGACAGCGGAAACGGTACTATAGACGCCGTTACCGGGGCCACTCGAACCAGTGACGCCATGCAGGTCATTCTGAACAACGAACTGGCGACTATCGCCGATGCACTGGGAGGTAATTCATGAGTGCACCAGGACAGATACTGAAAGACAACCTCTGGACCAACAATCCCATTTTCATGCAGGTTCTGGGTATTTGCTCTGCCCTTGCCGTAACAAACCTGCTTGTCAATACGATGATCATGACCATCGGTGTGACCTTTGTTACAGCTATGTCAAGTTTCACCGTATCGGTACTCAAGTCTCTGATTCCAAGAAAGGTGCGGATGATTGTACAGACTCTGATTATCGCGTTTTACGTGATCATTGTTGATATTCTTCTCCGGGCATATCTTCCGGATATCAGCCGTGCCCTTGGTCCCTACGTCGGTCTGATTATCACCAACTGCATCATCATGGGCCGGGCCGAAGCGTTCGCCCAGAGCAATCCGCCCCTGATTTCCATGTGGGACGGCGCAACCAGTGGATTCGGTTACATGGCCGTTCTGCTGGCAATAGCATTCTTCAGAGAACTGCTCGGTTTCGGCACTCTCTTCGGAGTTCAGGTATTGCCCGATTCTTTCGTTCCCTGGACTATCATGGTAACGGCGCCCAGCGCGTTCTTCTTCCTGGGCGGTATTATCTGGGCAGGCAAGACAGTCATGAATCGCGAAGGAGCAACAGCATGAACGCAGCCCCTATTCTGAACCCCTTTGCCCTGTTCTTTGCCTCCATATTTACCAGCAACATTCTGCTGGCAAACTTTCTGGGAATGTGTTCGTTCATATCAATTTCCAAGGATATGAAGTCGTCTAACGGTCTGGGAATGGCCGTTACGGTAGTACTGACCATCACTACAGCCTTGAACTGGATCATACTCCATGGCGTTTTGATTCCCCTCGACGTGGAGTACCTGCGCTACATTGTGTTTATCATCTCTATTGCGGCGGTGGTTCAGATGCTCGAGATGATCATCGACCGCGTTTCTCAGAGTCTCTATATGAGTCTCGGTATCTTTCTACCCCTGATTACCGTCAACTGCGCGATCCTCGGTGTCTCACTCTTTATGGAAATCCGTAGCTACACTTTTCTGCAGTCCGTCATCTATGGACTCGGATCGGGTCTGGGGTGGTGGCTGGCAATTATGGCGCTGTCGGCAATCAGAAAAAAGACCGACAAGTCACCGGTACCCGCCGGATTGAAGGGCCCGGGTATCACCGTCATCACTATCGGTTTTATGGCTATGGCGTTCATCGGCTTTTCCGGCATGCTCTCGGTACAGTAAGGAGATCTTCAGATGGAAATGGACTTGGTATTTTTCGTCGCTCCCGCGGCTGTTGGTGGAATTTCTGCAGCGCTGGCTGCGCTCATCTCCCTTACCGACAAGATCGTCAACAATTACGGAGATATCAGGATTGATATTAATAACGGGAAAAAGGAACTGGTCGTAAAAGGTGGCCAGCCCATGCTTTTCGGACTTTCCGGGGAGGGAATTTTTGTTCCCTCCGCCTGCGGGGGTCGAGGCAGTTGTGGTGCCTGTAAGGTCAAGGTCAAAAACGATATCGGTCCCGTCATGCCTACCGAAGTTCCCTACCTGACAAAGGAAGAACTTGATGATGACGTTCGCCTTTCGTGCCAGATCAAACTCAAACAGGACGTGAAAATTGAGATTCCTGAAGAGCTTTTTTACGTCCAGGAATTCCAGGCAACCGTAGAAAAGATTACCGACGTCACCCACGACATTAAAGAAGTATACTGCAAGCTTCCGGAAGGCAAGGAAGTCACCTTTGTCTCAGGCCAGTACGGTCAGTTTGAGGTACCTCCCTACGAGAAGGTTAAAGAAAAAACCATGCGGGCCTACTCGATGTCTTCAGCACCGGAGGACAAGAATCATCTGGAGTTTCTTGTTCGCTTGGTACCCGGCGGAATTGTGACGTCCTATGTCCATAACTACCTCAAGGAAGGTCAGAAAGTCCGCATAGTAGGCCCTTTTGGCGACTTTCATGTCAGGGATACTGCCGCCCAGATGATCTGTGTCGCCGGCGGTTCCGGTATGGCTCCTTTCAAGAGTATTTTTCAGGACATGATTGACAAAGGTACGCTGAATGATCGGGAAATATGGTACTTCTTTGGAGCCCGATCAAAGCGGGATGTTTTCTATCTGGACTGGCTCTACAAACTTGATGAGGAAAACGAAAACTTTCATTTCATTCCGGCTTTAAGTGAGCCTCAACCCGAGGACAACTGGGATGGTCCAACCGGTCTTATTACGGAGGTTCTGGACGGGTATCTCAAGAATACCATCAATCCGAATAAAGAGAAGGAAGGATATCTCTGCGGAAGTCCGGGTATGCTGGATGCATGTATGAAGGTAATGTCGGATAATGATATGCAGGCCGATAAAATATACTTTGACAAGTTCGCATAAGGCAGGTACCAGCGTATGAAAATGTCCCCGGAATACAAAAAGGCTCAGGACAACATGCAACCCGGTGTCATTACCGCCGATGGATTTCTCGGTGATGATACGCGGAACATTGTTGATATTATTGAGGCGGATGAAGAGGAGTTTTCCCGATTGGGAATGGACATCGACGAGGTGGTAGTCACGTTACGCCACCTTATGAATGAGGGCCGAAAGGGACTGGACGAACCGGTAACAGTAGACAACAAGTGGATTGTTACCACTACTGAAGCCCGTGGTCATCTGGCATCACCCTTTGAAGACGGTATTTTCCGAAAGGTTAACGCGACAATTCAGAAAGCCCCCGGTGGAAAACCCGAGGGACCTGCATTGCTTGTCAGTGATCTGTCCTTGCACCTCATGGAAAAAAACCACTTCCTTCAAGGCAAGGGAGCACCCTTCCGACTCGAACCGCACGCCATAAAGACGGTGCTCGGCCTTTAGCCGGCACCGCATTCAATTGATCTTTTTGTCTCGGGCAACTATGCTGTAAAGAATATTATGGCCGACGAACGTGTACTCATCGTAGAAGATGAAAAGATAATTGCATTAGACCTGCAGCGCAGACTCGAAAAGTTTGGCTATAACGTCGTCCATCTTGCATCCGATGCGGACGATGCTGTGGCGAGTGCCGTTGAGTATCGCCCGGACATCATCCTCATGGACATCATGCTTGGTGGAGACCGGGACGGTGTCGATGCGGCAATAGAGATCAAGGAGCACTCCAATACTCCTATCGTCTTTCTCACGGCGTACGCCGACGAACATACCGTTGAACGAGCAAAGAAGGCAGAACCGGTAGGATACGTTCTCAAACCGTTCAAGGAGCGGGAACTTCAGACCACTATCGACATTGCCCTCTACAAGGCGCGGATTGATCAGAAGATGCAGGAGCAGGAGCAGCTTTTTGAAGCGCTGCTGAACAGCATGAACGACGCTCTCATCGCATTTTCGGCGGAACGGACCATCCGTTTCATGAATCCCGTAGCGGCAGACCTGACGGGCTGGAACCCCGGAGATGTCATCGGTCGTCAATTGGATGAGCTTTTCACCCTGTACGATGAAAGCAGCGAACTTGCCGCGGCGATTCCCTTTTCCCTCGTCTTCAATGACAAGGACTTTGATTTCGAGAACGTCTATATCCTGACCGAACAGGGTGGCCGGGTAAGCATTGCCGGTTCAATTACCCCTACCCGTACCGTCGACGTTATCGACGGCGGACTGATCACCTTTCGGGATGTCACAGACATCAAGGAGATGTCCGAAATTATTGAGTATCAGGCCAGCCACGATTCTCTGACGGGTCTTATGAACCGCGAAGAGTTCTTTCTTCAACTTCTGGAGATCTCCAAATCGGCGCAGACGGAATCGAGGACTCACAGTTTCATTTACCTGGACCTGGATCAGTTTAAGATTGTCAATGATGTCTGCGGCCACCTGGCGGGCGACGAACTTCTTCGTCAGGTCTCCGGTGGTATTTCCGGACAACTCGCCGCCGACAACCACGTAGCTGGTCGGCTGGGAGGCGATGAGTTCGGCATTCTTCTTCTCGATGCACCTCTTGCACGGGGCATGGCGATCGCCCAGAATCTGCTTCGCAATATCAATCGTAAGTTTATCTGGCAGAAGAACGCCTTTCACGTCACCGCCAGCATCGGTCTTGTGCCCGTATCCGGCGTAAACGCCGACGGTTACAGTATTCTTGCCGCCGCCGATGACGCTGCATACCTCGCGAAAGAAGCCGGCGGCAATACGGTCAAGCTTTATGAAACGGCAGATTACAAATTTCTCAAACGTCGTGGCGAAATGCAATGGATATCCAGGCTGAATCACGCCCTGGAAGGGGACCAGTTCGTCCTTTGGGGCCAGAGACTCGCCGCAACCAACCGTGAAGAGATTGACCACCTGGAAGTACTGATTCGTATGGTCGACGACGACTCTTCGCTGATAAGCCCTGCCGACTTTATTCCCGCTGCGGAGAAGTACAATCTCATGCCGGCGGTGGACCGTTGGGTCCTTAAAAACGCTTTTAAAAGCCTGAAGGAACGCACCGTTAACGGCAATCGTCCCATTTTCAGCATCAACCTCAGTGGAGCATCTATTGCTGATGAGCGAATGCTCGACTACATTCAGAACCTCTTTTCCACTTCCGGTGTTGATCCCAGCCAGATATGCTTTGAAATCACCGAAACCACAGCGATCGCAAACATGACCCGTGCAACGTCGTTCATCCGCCGGCTTAAGGGTCTTGGGGCGACGTTTGCCCTCGATGACTTCGGTAACGGCTTTTCGTCGTTCGCATATTTGAAGCATCTGCCGGTAGATTACCTGAAAATTGACGGCTCATTCGTGCGGGGTATTGCCGATGATCCTATCGATTTCGCTCTGGTTGAATCTGTGAACAACATTGGCCATGTAATCGGCATGAAAACCATAGCGGAGTACGTCAAGGACGAACGGATCCAGCAAATCCTTGAACAGATGGGAGTTGATTACCTTCAGGGTTATCAGATAGCGAAACCCGCACCGCTGTAATTCCGTTATGCTCTCCCCTCGTCCCGCATCGATCACCGGACTCAAGCACACAGGAAAGAGCTCAGCAGCACGTCTCGCTGCAGACAGTCTGAATATCGGGTGGTACGATACCGATGATGCAATTGTCTCTCTCGCGAAAGATATCCCCGCAGCCGACTGTAGTTCGATACGTGATGTCTACCAAAGCGTTGGCCGGAAAACGTTTCAGAAGTTGGAATACCGCAGTCTCCAACAGATTATTTCAGAGATTCTTCCGGGTCAAAGGAAGGCGATCATTTCCACCGGCGGTGGCATCTGTGACAATGCGGAGGCATTCCCTTTTCTCGTGGAAAACACCGTCGTGATATTTCTCGACGAAGACCCGCACGTCCTCTACAAACGGATTGTCCCCCGGGGTATTCCGGCATATCTTGACACGGACCGCCCATTTGACCATTTCCTGGAGCTTTCTGCTGAACGCCGAAAGAAATACCGCGCTGCGGCACATTGCATAGTTCAGGTTACCGGATTGAATCTCCAGGAGATTGCAACAACCATAACCGGATTTCTGGAAACAAAGGAACAGTCATGGCAGGAAACAGTTTCGGACAAGCCTTTCGCATAACAACTTTCGGTGAATCTCACGGCGGTGCCGTCGGTGTCATCGTCGACGGTGTCACTCCAGGAGTCGAGCTTTCCGAGGCAGATATCCAGAAACAGCTGAACCGACGAAAGCCGGGGCAGTCATCGATCACCACTCCCCGGGCGGAACCGGACACGGTACATATTCTCTCGGGGATCTTCGAGGGAAAGACTACGGGGACACCCTTGATGATGGTCCTGTATAATTCCGACGCTGATCCATCGGCCTATGATTCCATCAAGGACAAGTTCCGTCCCGGTCATGCCGATTATACCTACCTCAAAAAGTACGGTATTCGCGACTGGCGGGGAAGCGGTCGTGCATCCGGTCGTGAGACGTCCGGCAGAGTTGCCGCCGGTGCAATCGCCCGCAAGATCATGGAATCCAGGGGCGTCTCGGTACTGGCCTACACAAAACGCAGTGCCGGGATTGAATGCACCCGATTCGTCCCCGATGAAATTGAAAAGAATCCCCTCAGAGCGTGTGATCCCGAGGCGGCGCAAAAGATGCTGGAACGAATAACCGAAATCAAGGAAACCGAAGACAGCGTAGGCGGCGTCATAGAGTGCCGTATCCGGGGGGTTCCCGCAGGCCTTGGAGAACCCGTTTTCGACAAGCTTGATGCGGAAATCGCTCATGGAATGCTGTCGATCGGGTCGGTAAAAGGAATTGAGTTCGGCGCCGGTTTTGCCGCTGCCGACATGACAGGCAGTGAACACAACGATCAACTGGGACCCGAGGGATTTCTCTCCAACAACGCCGGCGGGATCGTTGGCGGTATTTCCAACGGCGAGGAAATTATCTTTCGGATCGTCGTCAAACCAACGAGTTCAATTTCCAGACCCCAGAATACAATCGACATCACAGGAACGCCGCAAATCATCCGGACTGAAGGTCGTCATGATGCCTGTATCTGTCCCAGAATAGTCCCCGTAGTCGAGGCTATGGTATTCCTGGTCATTCTTGACCATTACAAACGTCACCATTCAATGCTTGCATAGGAGAACTCATGGAACCACAAAATACGGCACCTATCGCCGCCTGGTTCGCAGACCGCGTGTACTGGGTATTCCTCGGTATGATGCTCCTCAATATCATTCAGCGTCGTCATCAGGCGAAAGTCAGAAAGAAACGGATGGCCACACTTCTGATTGGTGTCTCCCTTTTCGTCCTGCTGGCAGCAGCACAAACCATCAACCACTTCGGTGGGTCAGACGCGCTCTTTTTCGTCGTCCTTGCAGGTTACACGGCAGTTCTATATACATACAGGAAACAGATGCTCCCATTCCGCATCAAGTCTTCGGTTGACGGCCGATGGCTTACCGTTCAGGAAATTCTGTTTGACGACCTCCATGGAGACGGTCCGGAAGAAACATCGGAAACATAGTCGTCTTACTTGCGTTCAGGACGGTTCGTTGTTGCGATAATTCTCAGTTTGAAAAGAATGCGGAGGAAGCAGATCCTCATTCAATTCGGGGTCTCCATCGTCCCCATCGTCAGTATCCTTTCGGTCATTGCCGTACAACAGAACAAACACTCCCGTGAGAATAATCACCGACGGCCACCAGATCGAAGCAACCCGGGAAAGGCTGACTTCTATAACGTTGGTGCTGAAGAGTAAAAAAACGATTGACAGAATTACCAGAGCAACGCCCGGTGTTACCAGGGTAAAACGATAGTCGTTCCCTTTGCGAATCCCGTATGCGGCCAGGGCGACACCAGTAATGGTCATGAATACCGGCCACACTGTAACGATATCTACGCCCGGCAGCGCCGACTCCCATAACAGAGAAAATCCTCCGGTCAGAACGAGAAAAGTACCGGTAAAGACGTTTCCATCGCCGCGGGCCGGTAGAAAGGCGCGCCAGAAGAGAGCTACCCCGACAACCAGAAAAAGAACCGGAAGAATAATAGCCCCTACCGTCATGATGCCGGTAGTTACCAGCAACAGAGTACCACCTACGATAAAGAGAGCTATCCCGATCATGACTCGACGATTCATACATTCATTGTACCGTATTGCAAAATGAGACGCCACGGGGCTATGGTAATTGCGATGAATTACTTTCGTCACGCAGTAATACTTATAGTCATCACGGCAGTTTCAGCCGGACTCTCCTCATTTTTACCGTTTCGCAACGAGGCGGATCTGGCAATTACTAACTATGAAAGAGAGTCTACAATCGGTACACCGACATATCCCGCCGTTGAACAGGCTCTCCGATCCGTCCGGAATTGCTCCGGGAACGAGGAAGCCGTCACTTTCCTGACAAACCATGTCCAGCGCTTCAGAGAAGACCCGAACAATGGATACTATCTTACCCTGGTCGGGATGATGTACCAGGAGCAGGATGCCCTGGGGCTGGCCCGGCAATACTATCGAAGAGCCCTGCTTTCCTATCCGGACGTGGCAGTTCGAGGGGTGCCGGTTCACCGGGTAGCGATCAACCGTTTGCTGGAGCTGGTCGAGACACCGGAAGAACGAATCTATTACCTGAGATATATTCAGAGGAATTATACAGATGATATTGATCACGGATTAACCGCCTATTACCTAGGCAAAGCGTATGAAGCGGAAGGTCGCTGGGGTGAAGCCTTTGAGAGTTATCGGATCTTTCTTCAATTCCCGGAAACCCGAATACCCGGCGAACCCCAGGCGGCGGACCGGACACGCCGTCGTCTTGCCTTTTATGACTCCCGACGGGACTGGACTCACAAAGAACTTGAAGGGCTGGTTGAAAGCATTAAACGGTCACTCTGGACGCAGAGTCCTGCCGCCCTTTTGAGGGAGCGTGCCGGAGAAAACTTTTTTACTATGTCCTGGGAACAGGAGCCGGATGATGAAAACAGCGCGATTCCTACGTTTGACATAGCAGCGTTCCTCCGGCGATCCCGGGTCCGCTATGCCGAAGAACTGGATATTTCGTCAAACGCCAACGAAGCGTACCTGCGAACGTGGGGCTGGTCACATCGAATTCCCACATGGTACCTCTATTTTCGACGGGTAGACTTCCCGGCAGATCCTGAAATTCACGGCAACTGGGAATGGGCGGGTATATATTTTGGTGAATCCCGGTGGTGACCGACATTAAGTAGTATGAAACACGTCGCGTTTTTCTGCCTGCTCACAGTATCTTCCCTTTTTTACTTGATTGCCCAGGAAATTGATATCGCGGCAGACAGTGAACTGGACTGGCAACGGGGGACTATTAGATTGACCATGACCGCCACTGCCTTGCCGGGAGAGGATATCCGTCCCGAATTTTTGCATCGGGCCCGTCGACGGATCGATGCGGAATTTCCTAACTCGCTGTTCGAAGCTCTTATGCCTCTTTACGTCGATTCTGTACGCCTGGTCGAAGAGGTAGTCGCCCTCCGTCCCGAACTGGCCTCGAGTATTGCCGAACTGGCAAGAAAAGCAGAGCGCGGTCTGCCAAGGCCGGGAGCGAATATTGCCACAGTGGAAAGAGAATTTGAAGTACCTGTCTTTCCGGATTTTGTGCGTCTTTTTATGGAGCATGAAATTCCTTTTCGGATGGAAGAGGTCATTTCCTGGATACCCACAACTGAGTTTACCGGCATCGTTATCTATGCAGCAGATCAGCTTCAACTTCGCGGTACCGATCGATACGAATACCCGGCTCCAGCCCTGCTTCCGGAAATTTACGACGAAGATCTTCGTCCCGTTCTTGAACAGGACATGGTCGATCCCGAGGCCGGGCGCCGTTGGGGCGTTATGGCATATTCGGCAGATACCAACGAAGATGCCTGGCAAGACCGGATCGGGTCCCGTCCACTCAGAATTGTCGCCAGGGAAGTGTACGGCATTCATCCCACCGACATTATCATTGGTCGAGACGATGCAAATCTCATACTCGCTTCGAAACACAATCGCGAACTTCTAAAGACAGGAAGGATTCTTGTCATTCTTCATCCTTCCCGAATCTGGATTACCGACTGACCAATCTGAGACCGGTGTTCTTGACAGCTCTGTTGAAGCGTGATCAAATACCGCGGAAATGAAACGTTCGGTACTGCCACTTCTGTTACTTTTTGCATCGATAATAACAATCGGTTGCAACCGGGGTTCCTCCGGTTACGCCGTTGTGGCATGGCCTGATCCCGCCTCTCCCCTCACGGCGGGGACCGTTGTGGAGCTCTCCACAGGAACTGGATCGGAGGAGACTGTTCTTGTGAAATCCGGCGAGCACGAAATTACTACCGATCAGTGGCGCCTTCTGAGGTTTGAAAATCGCGAGACTGCGGAGGCGTACAGCGAGTCTTTTCGTGAATGGAAGGATACCTATGCCCGAAGTCTCCGTACAGCCCTGCCTATCCGGGAAAAAGCAGACCAGAACAGTACGCGCGTGTACCGCCTCAGAGACGGAGAACTGACGAAAGTCCTTGGACGCCCGGGAGTCGTGGAAAATGTCGGGGGCCTGGAAGATTACTGGTATGAGGTGCTCACCAGAGAAGGCATTACCGGCTGGGCTTTCGGACACCATCTGGAACTCACCGGAGCAAGTGGTCGCGCACTGGATCCCCGTGAAGACCACGATGGAATTGACAGAATTGTTCGGGACGTCGCGTCTGTCGTGTGGCGTCCCACATATTTTCACTCCATGGTATCTTCGGGAAGGTTAAACCTCAATGAGTTTGCGCCGCGGTTTGGTTTTTTCGGGGACTGGGACAACAATACTTTCCGGATAGCGATTCCGGGACTTCAGCAGGAATTTACCTATGACGGGTATCGTTCCAGCGACGGTAAAACAATAGAATTTGACGGCACCGATCTCGAGCTGGTGATTACCGCGGAAGACCGCCTCACTGTTAACTACACCATCAACGGACGCCGGAGAACCACCGATTTCAGGCTCTTTGATGAAGACATTTCCCTTGTTATCGAAGCAGAACGGCAACGACGAAATCAACTTTTCCGGAACTTTCTCAGTCGCGGCAACGAGCTCATCAGCACCGCATACGGGAGGATGACCCTGTCGGAAGAAGGTTTTGTAACATGGACAGATTTTCAAAGACTGGTTCCGAATGTCGTACCCGACAGCTTTAACGGTGCCGGCCGTTTGGAGTTCAGCCTCTACCTGGCCGACGATCTGCACGGACGGTACGACGGGGCGCTCAGGCTGACAGGTCAAAGTACTTCCACCGCTTTTCTGTACTCATTTACAGATGACGGAGTACGTTTCGTCTATGTTCCCTCAGGCTTGATCGATGAATACCAGGTGATAACGGCCGAACCGATATCGCCGCTGGTGATCTTTTTCCGTTTCTTTCGGGGCTGAACGGCGCAATGCTTTCCGCGACGGAACTGACTTTGTCTTACGGGCCGCAGACTGTTCTCAACGGCATCAACCTGACAATTGACGGCGAAACACGGGCGGGTCTGGTAGGGGCAAACGGCAGTGGAAAGACCAGCCTGTTGCGCATTCTTTCCGGCCATGAAGAATCCGAATCCGGGAAAGTCGTTTCCGCCCGCGGCTCCATCGTCGAATACCTTCCGCAAAGGAACACCGTACCTCTGGAAACAACAGTTTACGACTATGCGGAAATTGGTTTTTCGCGGGAGGCAAAACTGATTGAGCAGAGAAATACTGCGGCGAATTGTCTGGTACGAGATCCAGAGAACCGGAATGAGCTTGATTTGGTGGCGGAGGCTGACCACAAACTCGAGGAAGTCGGCTATTACCGGAGAGAGGAGCAAATAGGTCGCGTTCTTGCAGGTCTGGGCTTCACCCCCGAGGACCACCGCCGCCCTCTCGGTGAGTTCAGCGGCGGGTGGCGTATGCGAGTGGCCCTGGCGAAGAGTCTTCTTACCCGTCCGGATGTCCTGCTGTTGGATGAACCAACCAACTACCTTGATAGCGAAGCCAGGCTCTGGCTCAGCTCGTTTTTGCGCGATTTTCCCGGCGGCTTTGTTATCGTTTCTCATGACCGCGCCTTTCTTGACGAAACGGTGGATACCGTTCTGGAGCTCTTTCACGGAAAAGTGCGTCGCTTTCGGGGATCCTACACAGTTTACGAAAAGCGCCGTCGAGAAGAACTTGAACAGCTGGTATCGGCCTGGGAAACACAGCAAAAAGAGATTGCCCGTCAGGAAGACTTTATACGGCGATTCCGGGCAAATGCAAACAAAGCCCGGCAAGTACAAAGTCGCGTCAAAGCGCTGGAGAAGGTTGATCTCATTGAGATCCCGGAACACCTTCGTCCTATAAAGATATCTATCCCGCCACCGATTCACAGTGGTAGAACTGTTCTCACAATAGAAGAACTGCATAAGCACTATGGCCCTCTTCACGTCCTGAACGGCCTTTCATTGACGTTGACCCGCGGTCAGCGACTCGCCGTAGCAGGGCTGAACGGAGCGGGAAAATCTACGTTATTGCGTCTCCTGGCGGGAGTTGAAACAGCTGACAGCGGATTAATCCGCACCGGTACAGGGGTGGAAATCGCCTACTTTGCTCAGGACAGCTCCGATGAACTGCCTAAAAATAATACGATAATCGAATATGTTACATCGCGTGCTCATGAAGAGGCGGCTCCCCGGGTTCGAGATATCCTCGGTTCCTTTCTCTTTTCGGGCGATTCCGTAGATAAACCTCTTTCGGTGCTCTCAGGAGGCGAACGCAGCAGAGTTGCAATGGCCGCCCTGTTGGTACGGCCCGCGAACCTTCTGATAATGGATGAGCCGACCAACCACCTGGACATGACCAGCCAGGAAGTTCTTGCCCGGGCCCTTTCCGGTTATGAAGGTACCGTCGTTTTCGTGTCCCACGACCGTCATTTTCTGCGAAAAGTGGCAACCGATGTACTGGCCCTCTGGCCGGTCGGACGAATAGACGGGACAATTCCCCCCCGTCGATGGCAACTTTATCCCGGGTCCTACCGTGAGTTTGAGACCGCCCGACTCGGTCAAGTGTTTCTGACAGATAATCTCGGCGATACGAAAGAAGATACAGAAAGTGCAGAAAAAGAGTTTTCTGTAGGCACCGCAAATTATGAACAACAGAAAAAACTCCGGGCAAATCTGCGTCGTCTCGAACGGAGGGAAGAAGAGATCTTGTCGGAGATTGAAGAACTGGAACTTCTCTATCAGGAGCTTCAGGAAGAACTTTCATTACCGGAAAACTATCGCGAGGGCGCTGCCGTTCAATCTATTCAGAAAAGGATTGAGAAAAATGAACAGCGTCGACACGCTCTCCACGTTGAGTGGGAGACGCTGGAATTCCGGCGAGAAGAACTGACGGGAGAACGAAACTGACGGGTACTTTACTTTGCGTTTTCCGTTTTTCTCAGTAAGTTCTTCTGCGATGAGTACCAATGAGGCCGACCGCACTCCTGTATTTCCCCTGGGACTCGTACTGTTGCCACGCATGCCGCTGCCGCTGCATATTTTTGAAGAGCGATACCGGCAATTGATCAACCAGTGTCTTCAAAAGGACGAGCCCTTCGGCGTACTCCTTCATACCGGTTCTACCGTCCAGACGGTGGGGTGTCTTGCCAGAATTGATAGCGTCATCAACACCTATGATGACGGCCGTATGGACATCCTTGCTGTGGGTACTGAACGGTTTCGTGTTACCAGGATGCACGAAGAGAAGCCCTTTCTTGAGGCGGATATTGAGATATTTCATGACGATCCAATAGATATAAGTGCAGAAAACCGAATTGAAGAACTTGCAAAATCGGCGGTCACGGACCTTCAGGAATTTGCACGCATCGCCGGGTATTCTATAGATTCGCAAATGCTCAACAAACTGGACACTGAAGAGCTTTCATTTCTCCTGGCAACAACCGACGTATTCAGCACCGAGGAAAAACAACAGTTTCTTGAGCTCCGGTCAACACCTGATCGCATGATACGGGCCGGCCGGGCAATTGGTCACAGCAAGGACAAAATAGCTATGTCAAAACAGATTCGCCGTATTCTCGGGAAGAGTTCCGACGAAGATATCACCCATCTGTTTAACTGACCAAAGCGGCGCTGGAATGTATTTTGATAATCCTGACGATGAGAAAGTACAGAAGTTCCGACGTTGTGTTAAGATAGTAGGAGAGAATAACTATGAATAACTACAATGGGCGTATCGATGAAATTTCTGCGATTATTGAAAAGACCACAGCTGAATACCGACGACTGCTTCGAGCGCTGGGAGAGAATTTTGTTCCAATATTGACAACTGCCGACACAGACGATCTTTCCAGGTCTTTGCTGGAAGAGTACCAGACTGCCCGGGAGCGGATTGAAAGATCAAGTTCCGCCCTGGAACGGATGATTCGCATAGACGAACGGCAGACCGAACTTCGTACCGCTATGAGGGATGCCCAGAAGGAACTGGAACACGCTGAAAGCGGACGCGAACTGGCTGGGGCATACGAAGCAGTGGGAGCAGCGGCGTTCCGGTTGTTTCGGGAACACCCTCTTGTTGATGCTACCTATTCCTCAGCTTTTTCCGGAGTTGCGCGGTATCAGGATCAGATGCGCCGGGTCGATATGCAGATGCAGCAGATTCAGTCGGATCCGGCAAACCGTTCCCAGTCCATTCTGGGGAAAATTTCCCAGGGTAGCCGTCGCGTAATTCTACGAAACAAGCGGACGGTTCGGGAAAACCAACTGCCCGGACTGCTCCAAAAACTCGGTCGGGACCTGGCCACAACCGATTTCTTTGATTCCATGGACGATGCGGAATTGAACGCAGCTGCAGAACCGATTTTGGCGGCGGAACAACGAAAATCAGAACTCCAAAACCGCATTGAAGAATTGACCAAAGAGTCCCGTACTCTGGTAGAAGAGTTCAACGCTCTCTCCGGAGGTGTCCGACTCCAGAAAGCTCAGAAACAGCGGGAAACGGAAATTGCTGCGGCCCAGGAGGAACTGAACGAAATTCTCCTGGAACTGGGACAGTTGGCGGAAGAAGCGAAGCCGGAAACCCTCAAGAAAGAGTTGAAAGTGCTGGAGAGCGAAAATGATCGACTGGAACATTTCACTCTCCTCCTGGAACGGCTGAAGGCGGGCAAAGAGGCCGAAGGAATAGCACGTAGTATTGAAGCCGACCGAAACCGTACGGCACAGATAACCAGTCGTATTGCTACACTGCAGGAAGAGATGAAGAGCCTGGAAGGGGAGATCCGGCGTAAGGAAGAGGAGCAAGCCGAGCTGATCAAGCGCCGGGGTGACGAGAACGATCTTTTCGGCACGTAATTCAGTGGACCTTCAATTCGACTCTCAGCGGCTTCCCCTTGCGGCACGGCTGCGCCCAAGAACTCTCGAGGAATTCTTTGGACAGGATCAGATTGTGGGGCCCGGACGCCTCCTGCGGAGGGCCATTCAGGCGGATCAGCTCAGTTCCATCATTCTGTCGGGCCCGCCGGGGACGGGAAAGACCACCCTGGCGCGAATTATCGCTTCCCGGACGCGCAGTCAGTTTCTCACCATGAACGCAGTTCTCAGCGGTATAAAAGATATCCGCACCGCAATTGATCAGGCCAAGGTGTACCGACAGCAGACCAATCGCCGATCCATTCTTTTTGTAGACGAGGTGCACCGATGGAACAAGTCACAACAGGACGCACTGCTTCCCTGGGTAGAGGACGGGCTTTTTGTTCTTATAGGGGCTACAACGGAAAACCCCTTTTTTGAAGTAAACAGAGCACTCCTTTCCAGAAGCCGCGTATTCATTCTGAAGCAACTTGACGAAAGTGACCTGGAACACATCATGGATCTTGCCCTGACGGATATGGAGCGGGGCTACGGGGCATTTCGGGTAGAGATAACCGATGACGCAAAACGGCATCTGGTCAGAACGGCTTCGGGCGATGCGAGGACCCTTCTGAACGCCCTGGAACTGGCGGTAGAAACGAGCGTCGATCACTTTCCGCCACCGGCAGGCACGGAAATTACTATCGACCTTTCCATCGCGGAAGACAGTATCCAGCAGCGCGCCCTGTTGTACGACAAGGACGGTGATTACCACTTCGATACTATCAGTGCATTCATCAAATCGATTCGCGGTTCCGACCCGGACGCAAGCCTGTACTGGCTTGCCCGAATGCTGGAAGCGGGAGAGGATCCTCATTTCATATTCCGAAGGCTTCTCATTCAGGCATCCGAGGACATCGGACTGGCAGACCCCGCCGCCATTGGAATCGTCGTCTCCTGCGCTTCCGCTTTTGACCGGGTAGGCCTTCCCGAAGGACGATTCCATCTCGCCCAGGCCACACTCTACCTGGCTGTTACCGACAAATCCAATTCGACTCTGGGACTCTTTGACGCTGTTGCCGCAGTACGGGCGGGGACGTCCGACGAAGTACCTGTACACCTCAAAGACGCCGGTCGGGACGGTCACGATCTTGGACATGGTGCAGGCTACCTGTATCCCCACGCCTACGAACATCACTGGGTAGCCCAGCGCTACCTCCCCGAGGAACTCAAGGAGAAGGTCTTTTTTCAGGGAGGCTCTCTTGGATGGGAAGGTAGCCGGGATACCGTGGTACGAAAGTGGAGGCTTTTTCAACTTGCGCTTGTGGCGGAAGAAGAGCGGGAGATCTGGAGTGTTTCGCCTTCCTCCGATACGGACCGGTGGTCCAGTCGAGCCGGACGCTCAATCGGTGAGGCCGAAGGAGCACGGGACCGCCTGTTAAACGGAATTGACCTCGTATCCACCGATCGGGTACTTCTTCACGGTGATGCCGTGCAGTTGTTTGTATGGTCGGTCACTCACGCGGTAACGGCCGGCCTCACCGCTGTCTGGACCGACAACCGGTCAAGCCGGGAAATTTCACATACTCTCGGTGATACCCGCGGCAACGTCTATAGCCCGGAGGTGTACGACATCGACGACATTGCCGACGGAGCGTATCGCGGTCCCTTTGATTTTGTCATTCACCGATCTATTAATCGGGAAGATCCGAGTTCGCTACTACCCGTTCTCCTTCCCTTTCTGGACGAAAAAGGAACTCTTCGAATTATCGTTCCCGACCCTCATAGTGGGGACGGACCGGCGACTATTCTGTCTCTCTCGGAGGATACCCGGGAGAAGCTCAGAATACTCCAGGACAGACAATATCCCGACCCCTCGGTAATCTGGTCCTCCGCAATCAATGAACTTCCTGCAGAATATTCCGGCACGACCGAGTTCGTCTCTACTACGGTGACACGACGCCTGGATTCGAAAACTGTCCGCTCATGGTTTGCCGAAGCAACACTACTCGGGAAGACCACTTCCGAAGACCTCACCGAAGAGCAGCGACAGGAAATAGAACGGTCAGTTACTACCTTCGAAACAGGTGAATACCCCTGGAAAAGAGGCTACCTGGTTGTAACGATCCGATCCGGTCGGCCTTGACAAAAGACTAATAAACGGGCATATTCCTCCGCACTTGTGGTGGATGTAGTTCAATGGTAGAGCACCAGATTGTGGTTCTGGTTGTTGCGGGTTCAAGTCCCGTCATCCACCCGAGCGGATGCGCCCGTAGCTCAGCTGGATAGAGCGTCGGACTTCGAATCCGCAGG
>CAZCAE010000050.1:0-25449 GCA_964496635.1 uncultured Spirochaeta sp. | reverse complement strand
GTCTTTCAGAAGCTGGACGGTTGCGGTGTCGTAGGGAAGAATTCGCTGTGTCTCTTCCAGAATCCGGTTTACCGTCTCTTCCAGGTCCAGGGAGGCACCGATAACGGCGACGATATCCTGCAGTGTTTCCAGCTGGTTGTTCTGCCGCTGCAGCTGCTGTTCCACCGACTTGAAATCGCTGATATCAATATCCACACCGACGAAAAACTCCGCCTTGCCCTCTTTGTCTTTGGTAACGGCGGTGCCTCGAGTGACCACCCAGCGATAGGAGCCATCGCGGCGGCGGAAGCGGAAGGTCACATCAAACGAGTCAAATTCGCCGTTCAGAACACGGTGGATCGCGTCGGCAACCCTGGGAGCGTCGTCAGGATGCACCTGGTCCAGCCAATCCAGGTTGGCGCCGGTGTCGGCAGCGGAGAGTCCCTGCTCCAGCCACAGTTTGCTTGGAAGGTTTCGCTGGGTGCTGTAGTCTGAAACGAATACACCGACATTGCTGAGTGCCCTGTTCAGTTGGGGGTCGTCCAGCAGAATATCGTATTTCCGGTTGTCGCCCTGGTGTGTCATTGTGTTCCCCGCCCGGTTGAAGATTATACCACTTTTGTGGAGCGTTCGGTGCGAAACAACGGTCAAAAATGAAAAATTTTGCAATCACGGAATCTGTCCCTCTCTTGTAGTGTTCGCTCAGGACCTGCACAATAGGGGTGTGAGTACACCAAACGTTTATGTCGGTGCCCATGTGAGCGCCGCCGGAGGAGTGAACAACGCTCCCGGGAACGCCGCAGAGATCGGGGCGACAGCTTTTTCTCTCTTTACCCGCAATCAGCGGCAATGGCATGCAAAACCGTATGAGTCGGAAACGATACAGGCGTTTCATGACGCCATGAAGCAGAGCGGTTATACCTGGGAACACGTTATTCCCCATGCAAGCTATCTGGTCAATCTGGGCAGTCCCGGCGATGAGGTGCGGGAAAAGTCGGTGGTCGGTCTCGCCGACGAGTTGTCACGGACGGTTCAGCTGGGTCTGAAATGGCTCAACTTTCACCCGGGCACCTCCAAGGGCGAACTGGAAGAGGATGAAACGTTGCGACGTATTGCCGATGGCATGGACCGTGTTCTTGAGAAGGTGGATGGCGGCGTTCTTGTCCTGGAAAACACCGCCGGTCAGGGCGCTTCTATCGGACGCAGTATCGAACAGCTTGCCCGTATCATGGAGTACGTCCGTGACAAGGACCGGGTAGCTGTCTGTATTGATACCTGTCACGCCTTTGCCGCGGGATACGATATTCGCGACGCCGACGGCTGGCACGGCCTTATCGCTACGGTTGAAAAGCTCATAGGTCTGGACAGACTGGCAGCCCTTCATCTGAACGACTCCACGGGAGCTCTGGGCAGCAACAAGGACAGGCATCTACCTGTTGGTGAAGGTGAGATTGGCCTTGGCGGATTCCGGGCAATTATGGAAGATCGCCGTATGGACGGGAAGCCCATGATTCTGGAGACGCCGGATACCGACCGCTGGCCCGAGGAGATTGCCCTGCTCAAAGAGATGGCCGGGGCCGGCTGAAGCGACGTCGCGTACGGCGGAGACTACGGCTGGACGAGAGCAAGCCTTCGCAACCACGTTCCGCGTCGAAGCCACAGGAAACCGAGTGTCGCAGTTACAACGTTGGAGAGGAACATTGCTATCCATATACCGTTGGCACCCAGCGACGGACGTGCGGAAAGGATCAGTGCCAGAGGAACACGAAGCCCCCAGAGTCGAAAGATATTCAGAACCATAACCGGCCTGGTTACACCACCTCCTTCAAATGCTCCGTTGATCACCGTAAAGAGGGTGAAGGGCACCACCGATACCGAAACGATCCGGAAGAGCAGGGCGCCGTGACCGATGACTTCGGGGTCATCAACAAAAAACCGAACCACGGCGTTGCCGAAGAAAAAGGTCAAGGTCATGGCCGGGACGATGAAGACGAGCATTGAAAGAACACTTAATCGCACAACCCGTCGTGCTCCCTCAGGTTTGTCCGCTCCCAGTTCCTGCCCCACCAGGGCGGCCGTCGCTTTTGAGAGTCCGATGGCCGGCATGTTGAACAGACTGATAATACGGTTGGCAATGCCGAAAGCTGCGACGACAGAGACACCAAAACTGTTTACCACTCCCTGGAGTACAGTAAATCCCAGAGCCGAAATACCCTGACCGAGTGAGTTCGGCAACCCGATCTCGATAAACTGACGGACAGCGGTTCTATCCGGCTGGAGGTAGCGTCGTTCAATCTTCATGCCCCGGCGACCGCGGAGGAGAACCATTACGGCCAGAACGGCGGCAAAACTGCGGCTGATTACCGTTGCAGTGGCCGCGCCGGCAACTTCCATGGCCGGAACAGGACCGAATCCAAAAATGAACAGGGGGTCCAGTATGATGTTCAGGACAACCGTCACAAGCTGAATCTTCAGGGGGGTCATGGAATCACCCAGGCCGTGCATCAGCGCCTGCATGATAAAAAAGAAAAACATCACCGGGATTCCGGCAAAGACGATGCGCATATAGATCCGGGCGTACTCAAACGCTTCAGCGGGCGCCTGGAGCAGTTTCAGGAGTGGTGTGGCCAGTAAGAAACCAAGGATACCGACAAACACGCCGATCACTCCTACGATTGTTACGGTCTGGGATGCGTAGAAATTGACCCGATCGGAATTCCCGGCGCCGTGAGACTGGGCAACCAGAGTTGTACCGGCCATGGAAAAGCCGATTCCGAAGACAGCCAGAAACATAATGAAGCTGAAAGACATGGCCGGCGCGGAAACGGCTGCCGCCCCCAGTTTCCCGAGAAACCACGCGTCTACAAGGTTGTATGTCATCTGCAGGAGATTGGTGAGCATGATCGGTACGGAAAGACGGCGTAACCGCGGAAAGAGCGATGAGTCGAAGGGAACGGTGTCGGACATAAGACGGGGAGTATACCCTCCACTGTAGAGTTGCGCCAACCTGCACGATATGGAAGGGCGGCAAGTTATTAAGAATGTTTCTTAATAACTTGCCGCCGCACCGGAATTTTTGTATACTTCCCCTATAGTATTTATCAAGGAGAATACACATGATGACACAAACTGATCTCGACAAGGCTGCAGTTGATGCCGTTACTGATAAGTTGAACTCGCTGCTCGCGGACTATCACATTATTTACGGACATCTTCATGCGCTGCACTGGAATCTGGAAGGGAAGAATTTTTTCACTCTTCACAAAGAGCTGGAAGGCCTGTACGACGGACTTGCCGAAGATATTGACGAAGTAGCCGAACGCATCCTTATGCTTGGGCGCCGGCCCATGACTACGTTCAAGGAGTACCTTGAGGTATCGTCTCTGGATGAACTGGCAAGTCGAAAGTATACCACCGACGAGACGGTGAAGCTGGTGCTTCAGGATCTGGACCATCAAGTCAAGGCGGTACGGGAGCTGATTGAGGTTTCCGGTGAGCACAATGATGAAGGAACTGCAGATTTCGGAGTTGGTATGCTCCAGAAGTTCGAAAAGGCGCGCTGGATGTGGAGCGCCTTCGCAGACTGACAGAAACAGTACGACTACGTGTAAAAGCGGCGGGGTGTATTCCTCGCCGCTTTTTGCTTTTACCTGCCGTGAACGTTCTGATATACTTCCCCGCTATGCGACTGATAGCAATTCTGTTTCTTGCCCTTCTCTTTGTCTTCGGGTGCGCTTCGCCTCCGGAACCGATACCTGATGATGTCCCCGGGGAACTACCGGACGGCCCTCCGGTTTTGGATCCCACCGAAGAAACCTATGAGCGTATCAGTGCCGCTATGGCTCTCGGAGATCCTCTGGAAGCAATTGCTGCATACGAATCGTCCCAGCTGGAAGACCCCGATTCGCCTCAGACCATGATTCTTCTGGGAAATCTGTATCTGGCGGCGGGAGACGCTGCGTCCGCTGAAGAGGTTTTTCAGGACGTTCTGGAGGCTGATCCGGAAAATGGTGATGCGCTCTTTGGTCTCGCCCTGATTGCCGGCGCAAGGGACGATTCCGCACAGGAGCGGGATCTTCTGGAACGGGCAGTGGAGGCCGACCCGGACAATACCAACGCCCGGGCGGCTCTGGGAGAAATCTATCTCCAGGCTCGAAGGTACTCACACGCAGAACAGGCCTTTACCGAGACGCTGCAGAAGGACCCGAATCACCTCGTAGCGCTGATCGGACTGGGAAACGTACGGTTACGCACCGAAAAGCCGGAAGAGGCGGAATCCGTTCTTACCCGGGCAATTGAGGTTGCCCCGGAATACAGCTTCGCCTACGCCGATCGGAGCCGGGCTATGTCGCTGCAGTACCGTCTGGATGCCGCCGAAGAAGATCTTGCAACGGCGATAGAACTGGATGAAGACTATCTCTGGCATCGCTACGACCGGGGACTGGTCCGGCTGGAACGGAACAACTGGTCCGGAGCGGTAGAAGATTTTTCCGCCTTTATTTCCGGCTATCCCGATATATTTCTCGCCTACGTACACCGGGGACGGGCGTACAGCGCCGGGGGAGATCGGGCCGCAGCTATTGCCGATTTCAAGACGGCCCTTTCTATCCGGAAAGACTACCACCCCGGTTTTCAACCTTACGCAATGCTGCTTTTCGAAGACGAACAATACGAGGGCGCGGCGGACTTCTTTCATCGGGCGTGGTCGGAAGGTGATCCCGCGGATCCTCGGGATCCAGCTCTGGTTCTGCTTTCGGCACTGAGTTGGAAGCTGGCTGACGAGGAAAACCGGGCAAACCGTCTGATTGAACGGGCTGCGGGTGACCTGCCGCAGAATACCCTGTATTATGAGATGGCACGGTATTACCTTCGTTCGGTATCCGGACGGAGAAGCCAGGATACCCGTATATTGCGGGCTGTTGAGGATGAAAGTGACCGGGCTTTGCAGATACGTATGAAATTTCTTCTGGCCGGGCAGTTTGAAGCGGACGGCAGAACCTCCAGTGCAGTTGCACTGTACAGAGAAGTCATGGAAACGGATCTTCGGGGCCTTCCGGAAATACGTCTGGCCGGAGCCCGTTTCGACGCTCTTGTCGGGGCTCCCTGATCCCGGGAGAGGTGAATGTACGGAATTAAAGGGCTGCTTGAACATCTTGATCCACGGAGACCGGTCGTGGTTCAGGCTCACGACTTTCCCGACCACGATGCGGTAGGAACTGCCTTCGCCCTGTCCCGGGTTCTGCGACGGGCCGATCTGAAGGTCTACCTGGGATACGGTGGTCTGATCCAAAGTGATTCTCTCCGAGACGCTATAGAAGCGCTGGAAATAGATATCACGCCGATGCGGGATCTGGGGCTGACCGAAGAGACGCAGATTATCGTCGTGGACGGCTTTTCCGGTAACTCCAACATGACCGGTGTATCTGGAACGGTAGTCGGTGTTATTGATCACCATCCGCCGCCCTGGGACGCAACGTGTCCCTACGCCGATATCCGCGAAAGTTACGGTGCCTGTTCCACCATACTGTACGAATACTATCGGGACGCCGGAGAACCTATGGAATCGACGGTTTCCACGGCACTGTTAATGGGCCTGATGATGGACACCGCTTTCATGACCCGAGGTGTTGCGGAAGTTGACCTGGACGCCTTCAACATCCTCTTTCGACATGGAAACTGGGAAATGGCGGCCCGGTTGCTGAAAAACTCCCTTTCTCTGAGTGACCTGGCGGCTTTCCGGCAGGCCATTGACGTGTGCGTGATTGCCCGCTTTTTCAGTTTCATCGTTCTGCAGGGAGAATACACCGCAGAAGTGATGGCACTTATTGCAGATTTCTTTTTGAACCTCCGCGAAGTGCACTTCGTGGTCGTTGTCAGCGGCGATCGGGACGAGTATCGTCTGTCCGTCCGGAGTGAAGATAACGACTATCCATGTGATGTGGTGATTCATCGTGCATTGGAAGGAATAGGTTCCGGCGGTGGACACATCCATATGGGCGGAGGTTCTATTCCGCGGGATCTTTATCCCGGAGACGAGGGCCTGAGAAAACGCTTTATCACCGCCCTGGGTTACGACAAGGAACAAACTGATGAATAAAACAGAAGAGGGTACCGAAACGGTGCCGGTGGCGCCTTTTAACCCTGATGACCACGGTATACAGATTGTCCGTATTGCCGGACGGGAATTCTATCTCCTGGGAACGGCTCACGTATCCCGAGCCAGCGTCCGTTCCGTGGAATCCACCATCGATGGGGCCGAGGTTGACCAGGTGGTCATTGAAATTGACGCCGGACGGTACCGTTCGGTAACTCAGAAAAAGGACTGGTCCCAGCTCAATATATTTCAGATTATCCGCCGCAGGCAGGCCTTTCTTCTTTTGAGCAACCTGGTACTGAGCTCCTTTCAGCGACGAATGGGCGAGAACACCGGCGTTACCCCCGGCGAAGAGATGATCGCTGCGGTGAAGGCGGCGCAGAACAAGAACGTGCCGTACACCTTTGGTGACAGACCCGTTCAGGCTACCCTTCGGCGGGCGTGGGCGAAGACGGGTTTCTGGGGGAAGAACAAGCTTCTTGCCAGCATGATTGCCGCAGCCTTCTCCCGGGAAAAAATCACTGAAGAAGACCTGGCAAAGCTGAAGGAGCAGAACGAACTGGAGACAATGCTTCAGGAGCTGGCGGATTACCTGCCTTCGATCAAAGAAGTGCTTATCGATGAACGGGACCAGTACCTGGCACGCAGCATCTGGGACGCTGAGGGAGAGCGGGTTCTCGCGGTGGTTGGTGCCGGCCACGTACCCGGAATAATCCGTCAGCTTACGGCATTTGCCGAAGGTAGAATTGATGTGGACAAGGCGGCTCTGGAGGTTATTCCGCCACCGGGCCCGGTAAAGCGGGCTATACCGTTTGTCGTCCCTGCTGTCGTGGCGGGACTCATAATGTGGGGGTTTTTCCGGGGTGGCGTTGAGGGCGGAATGCAGTCACTGGTCCGTTGGGTGCTGGTGAATGGGACCCTTTCCGCGGCGGGGGCGATGGCGGCGCTGGCCCATCCGGTAACGATAGTCGCTTCGTTTGCTGCGGCTCCTATCACCTCCATGAATCCGACGGTCGGCGTTGGCTTCGTGACGGGACTTCTTGAGGCGTTTTTACGTAAACCAAGGGTGCAGGACTTTGAGAATCTCAATACGGATATTACCAGTATCCGCGGCTTTTACCGTAACCGGCTGACCCGGATACTCCTGGTCTTTTTCTTTTCCACTATCGGCAGCGCCGCGGGAACGTTCATAGCTCTGCCGCTGCTCTTTCCGGGCTGACTTTCGGCTCCGATTGTCGGTCGGGTGCACCGAAGACGGCATTAACGGCGGCTGCAATGGACGTCCGGCCGTCCCAGCCGGAAGATTCGCCGGTGGGGGTGGTTCCGCTCTCCGGTCCTACCAGATGGGTAAAGCCCATTTCCTGTGCCGCTTTCTCACGCTGGGGTCTGTGTGAAACGGGGCGGATCTCTCCGGCAAGGGTGAGCTCCCCGGTGGCCAGCGTGCCCGTCGGAAGGGTGAGCCCCGTTCGGGCGGAGTAGAGCGCCAGCGCCAGAGGCAGATCTATGGCCACATCCTGAATGCGCACGCCACCGGCGACATTTACATAGATGTCCTGGTCGGAAAAACGGATACCCACGTGCTTTTCCAGAACAGCCGCCACCCGGCCGACCCGGCGCGTATCTATCCGTTCGGAAAAGGCCCGGGAAACCGCCCCTTTTGCCGGCACAGTGAGAGCCTGGATTTCCACCAGGAGTACCCGGGAGCCTTCGTAACAGGGCGCCGCGACAACCCCGGCGGGCCGGACTCCCCGCTCCGCTCCCAGGAAGAGTCGCCCCGGTTCACGAAGTTCAATTAACCCTTCCGATGCCATCGTAAAAATACCAAGCTCCTCGATAGCGCCGAAACGGTTCTTGGTTGCTCTGAGAAACCTGAGATCTCCCCCGGAGTGCTCGAAAAGCAGTACCGCGTCCACCAGATGCTCCACCACTTTGGGACCTGCAATCTGACCCTCCTTGGTGACGTGGGCGACCATAATCACCGCCCCGTTGGTCCGGTGGGCCCAGTCGGCAATGAGATGGGTGATGAACTTGATCTGGTTCACCGTTCCCGGCACGGTGCCCGCCTCGGAAGAAACCATTGTCTGAACGCTGTCAATGACGACAAGGTCCGGTCTGATCAGCTCCAGTTCATCCATGACGTCGTCTACGGAAGTGGTACACAGAAGGGAAACGTTGGTGCCGTCCACTCCCAGGCGCTCGGCCCGACGGCGTATCTGGGCGGCGTTTTCCTCTCCGCTGACGTACAGGATGTGGTGTGCCATACCGGCCATCTGCAGCATCAGTGTGGACTTTCCGATACCCGGTTCACCCCCTATCAGGACGGTAGAACCCAGGACGATACCGCCACCGAGGGCGCGGTCCAGCTCTCCGATTCCGGTAGAGATGCGGGAACTGTGTTCCGCCGGTATTTCCGACAGGCGAAGGCTGTTCCGAAAGGCCGGGTCGGTGGGGGGGCTTTCACCGTTTCCACCGCTTCCACGGGGTACCCCGGAATGGCCCGTCCCGGCGGGACCGGTTTCACGGATTTCCCGCTCCACCAGAGTATTCCACTCGTCGCAGGCGGGGCATTGACCCAGCCATTTCGCTTCCTGGTGCCCGCAGGCGGTACACTGATAGACGCGCTTTTTCTTTGCCATGGGTTTTCAGTGTACCGTCACAGCGCCGCGGCGTCGAGTTTGCTTGACCAATAGTTCTTCCCTCCCTACAGTAACCGCCATGGATGACTGGAAATCCCGGATCGAAACAGAGTTGAAGGACGGGGCGCAGGAGCTGTTTTCTTCTATTGGCGGCAGTCTGAAACGTCTTCTCCAGCAACGGGAGCTATCCGACGAAGAGCTGGCGGCAAGTTACCGACAGGCCTTCTCAAAGCGGATCAGCTCCGAACGGTCCGGTCTGGCGGGCCATACGTCAGCCTTTATCGGTGTGAACGCGGGAATCACCGTCCTGTGGGCGATCCTGGCGACGACGACAGGTGCAGTTTTTCCCTGGTTTCTCTTTCCCCTTTTTGGCTGGGGAATCGGCTATGTGTCCCACCGGGCGACTGTCCGGGTACGGGAGGCGGAGTATCGCGAAGTGACGGCGGCGCGCCACCCCACGAGAAAGCAGTTGCAAATACATCGTGAACTATGGAAGGTTCGACGCAAATGGAGGGGAAGTCTGGCAAGCAGTGGAATGACCATTGCTCTTCTGGTGATGATCAACGTCGTTACCGGCGGAATCGGTTCATTTCCCTGGGCTCTCATTCCGTCTACATTTATCGGGGTGGGCCTCTTTACCCATTACGGTCGTTTTCGCGGAGAGGAGGCGGAGTTGGCACGGGAGCTGGAGGACTCCGGTTTTCGCCTGGAAAGCGGACCCTTCCAGGCGCGATCGGGGGGTATTACGGGGCGGGCCGGGCAGATGGGCCTGGCCGGTGGTAGAAGCCCCGGGAGTGCCCTGTCGGATCCCGCCCGAGAAGCGAAGGCCCTGAGGGCGGCCATTCTGGCGGATGTAAAGAAGTATGCCGAGGTGGCCGACGCGCTTGGTTCAGACGGTGTGTCGGTACTGGACCAGTACGTCTCTCAGATCGAGTCCTTGAATACCACCTATGAAGAGGTAACGGAACTGGTGCGTTCTATTCCTGTGGAGAATCTTGAACGGGACAGGCTGCACGTTCAGCGTCAACTGTCAGGTTCCACCGGTGGCAGACTGCAGGAAGAGTACCGTCGCCACCTGGCGCAAATTGAGGAGCAATTACGCTCCCATCAAGAGCTGAAATCGGAACAGGAGATTCTTCGGCTGAGAGTTGCCGGAGCGTTGCAGGCGCTGAACCAGCTGAAGATTGACGTTGCCCGAACCCGTAGCAGCCGTTCCGCCGGAAATGAGTCGGCCATGGGAGAGCTGCGGTCTCGAAGCGTCGAGATTTCCCGCTATCTGGAGGACCTCAGGTCGGCCTGGGACGAAATCTCGTGACGGTCAACGTGATGGTCAAAAGGGTATGTGCGGCCCTCAGTTACCCGCGTCCAGAAGTTCAATCTCAAATATCAGGAACGCACCCGGTGGTATAACCCCGCCGGCACCCCGGTCGCCGTAGGCCTGTTCCGGCGGCAGTATAACCGTTCGATGTTCACCTTCCCGCATCTGGGCTACGGTGATGTCCCAGCCGGGAATGACTCGTCCGGCACCAACGGGAAACGAAAAGGGTCCCCGCTGTCTGCTTGAGTCAAAGACCTGGCCGGAAAGCAGTCTTCCCGTGTAATGAACTTCCACCGTTGCGCCGCTCCGGGGTCGGCTTCCCGTACCCTCCCGGTCAACCTGAACCCAGATGCCGTTGGTGTCCCGGCGTGCTCGCGGGTAGTTCTGTTCGATCTGACGAACCGTGCGTTCCCGCTGATCGGTCCGGTACGCGGCGGCCCGTTCCTCCGCTTCGGCCCGGGCAATTCCAAATGCGTTCTGGTCGGTGGCGAAGTTCCGGGCGTCACGGCCTACGCGCAGAATTTCAACCTCTACAATCCGGTCGCCCTGACGGACGGCGTCCACCACAATCTGTCCGCCTACCACTTCGCCGAAGACGGTATGACGGTCATCCAGCCACGGTGTAGGTACGTGGGTGATAAAAAACTGGCTTCCGTTTGTACCGGGGCCGGAGTTTGCCATGGAGAGAATCCCCGGCCGGTCATGACGAAGGTCGGGATGAAACTCGTCGGGAAATCTGTAGCCAGGTCCGCCCCGACCCGTACCTTCCGGATCGCCGCCCTGAATCATGAAGTCTTCAATCACGCGGTGAAAGGTGAGGCCGTCGTAGAAAGGTCCGTCGCCGGCACGACTGTGGCTGATGGTACCCTCTGCCAGGCCGACAAAGTTAATAACCGTCAGGGGGGTCCGTTCGTAATGCAGGCGGAGAAGGATAGAACTGTTCCCGTTTACGTTCCGGGAGGTGGTGATGCGAGCGTACAATCCGTCCGGCAGCGCTCCGACGTTGCTTCCCGTGTAAGGAGTTTCTCCGGACTGGGCGGACACCAGGGCAGGGATACCGGCCAGGATAACCAGAACGAGGAATCTGGCCATCGGCGAAAACCGCGAAATCCGTTTCATCGGTTCATCCCTTCGATATAGCGAAGACGGATAACACCATCGATGTTGCGGAGTTGCGTAACTACGTCCGCCGGGACGGGACTGTCAATATCAATAATGTTGTAGGCGACGTCACCTTTGTGCCGGTTCAATAGTTCGGCGATGTTGATTCCGGCGCCGGCAAGTACAGTCGTTATCTGACCCACCATATTGGGTACGTTGCGGTTGGCAATGAGTAGCCGTGTCTCCGTTTCGAGAGAAAATTCACATGTCGGAAAGTTCACCGCATTGCGGATATTGCCCGTTTCAAGGTAATTGGCCAGCTGCTTCGCCGCCATGACGGCCGAATTGGTTTCAGCCTCCGGAGTGGACGCCCCGAGGTGTGGTATCGCGATTACTCCGGGGACTCCAATAGCCTTGCCATCGGGAAAGTCGGTAACGTACCTGCTGATCGCGCCGGTTTTCAGAGCGTTGACGATAGCATCAGTATCAACAAGCGCCCCCCGGGCGAAGTTGAGAATGCGAATACCCGGTTTCGCCCGCTCCAGCGTTTTTGCATTGATCATGTTCCGGGTGTTTTCAGTCAGGGGAGCGTGTATGGTCAGGTAGTCCACTTCACTCAGAAGCTGTTCCAGGCTGTTTGCCCTGACTACCGAGCGGGACAGTCCCCAGGCGTTTTCCACGGAAAGATAGGGATCGTATCCTACCACATCCATCTCCAGCGACTCACCGACGTTGGCAACCATGACGCCGATTGCACCGAGTCCGACGACACCAAGCTTCTTGCCGGCCAGTTCCGGCCCGACAAATTCGTTCTTGTTGGCTTCAACTTCCTTTTCTACATCAACCGTCTGTGGTTCCAGACCGTTCACCCAGGCGCAGGCGTCGAGGATTTTCCTGCTGGACAGGAGAAGTCCTGCGACAACCATCTCTTTTACACTGTTGGCGTTGGATCCAGGAGTATTGAAGACGACGATGCCTTTATCGGTACATCGATCAACGGGAATGTTGTTTACCCCGGCTCCGGCCCGCGCGACCGCGGTGAGCTCCGAATTCAGCTCTATATCGTGCAGCGCCGCGCTGCGTACGATAATGCCGTCGGGGTTTTCAATGTTAGGGCCAACGGTATGGCCCCGTTCCGTAAGTAACGCCAGCCCCTCGGGGGCGATCTTGTTGTAAGTCCGTATATTTGCCATGACAGTTTGAGGCTACACCGCTTTTCCCGGCAGTTTCAACGAGGTCGAAAATGAGATATACTTCCTGGCTATGCGCTTGTCACAGTTTGGACAGAGATTTGCCGGTAAGACAGGGATTATGGATCTCATGGATGACATGGGCAGAGCTCTGGCAGGCAAAGAGAAAAAGTACATGCTCGGTGGGGGAAACCCCGCAGCCATACCCGCCATGGAAGCGGTGTGGCGCCGGCGCGTCCAGGACCTTCTGGCCAACCAGAGGGGTATTGAGAGGATGCTGGGCCAATATGATACTCCCCAGGGGCAACCCAGTTTTGTCACAGCCCTGGCGGAGATGCTACGCCGTGAATTTGCCTGGGACATCGGCCCGGAAAACATCGCCGTGACCAACGGAAGTCAGAATGCTTTCTTCATTCTGCTTAATATGTTCAGCGGTCCGGCGAAAATTCTCTTTCCCCTTTTGCCGGAGTATGTCGGTTATGCCGATCAGGGAATTGATCCTGACACCTTTGTGGCGGTAAAGCCCCGGGTTGAGCAGTTGGACGAACATACCCACAAATACCGGGTGAATTTTGACGCTGTTGAACGGGTGCTTGCGGGTAGCGATGGAAACGGAGCGGATTCTTTCGGCGCTATCTGCGTTTCCCGTCCTACCAATCCGTCGGGTAATGTCCTTTCAGATGACGAAATGGCGCGGTTGGACGGGCTTGCACGACACTATAGCATCCCGCTCATTGTCGATAACGCCTACGGTATGCCGTTTCCCCACATAATCTTTGATGATCTTGTGGAAGGGACGGCCCAACCCCTCTGGAACGAAAATATTATTCTCGGTATGAGTCTTTCCAAGCTCGGGCTACCCGGTGCACGAACCGGGATCGTCGTGGCCTCGGAAGAAGTCGTCACCGCCCTCAGTCGCGCAAACGCTGTTTTGAGTCTCGCTAATACCACCGTCGGACAGCACCTCGTGGAACCTCTGATCCGGGACCGTTCCCTTGTCACCCGCTCCCGTAATACCATCCAGCCCTTCTATCGTGAACGGGCGGATACCGCCCTGGCGGTGCTTCACGATGCTTTTCGTGAAACCGGTCCCTATTCTGTTCATCGTCTGGAAGGTTCAATTTTCTTATGGTTATGGCTTCCGGACCTCCCGGTACCCACTGTTGAGCTGTATCAACGCCTGAAAAAGCGAAGTGTTCTGGTAGTTCCGGGAGAATACTTCTTTTTTGGTGATTCTGAAGTCAAGTCCTGGGCGCATGCCCGGGAGTGTCTGCGTATCAATTACGGGCAGGAGCCTGACGACGTTGAACGGGGACTGCAGATCATAGCTGAGGAAGTGGGAATTCTTCGGCAACGTAATGGCCTGTGAACAAGGGCCTGTGAGTAAGGCTGCCTGAACGTGTCATTGCAAAAAGAACGTAACACCTGGGGAGTTCCGCAATTTGTGATAGCTCTCGCGGTTTCCGGGGCGGTCATACTGCTGTGGCTGCGTATCCCCCTACCGGCGGAGTCGATTCTCAGAGACAGGTTGTTTATTCTTCTGGGGCTTGGAGCGGCCCTGCTTGCCGGCTGGTTTGGCTATTCCTCGTACCCGCGGGTTCACAACTTCAAGGTATATGCTATGGGTGTGGGAGTCGCAACGGTAAGTATTGTGTCTGTTCTCCTTGTCGTACTGTTGCCTATGGTCGTCTCCCTGAACGGGGCGGTTTTTTTTCCGGCGACTATTTTACTGTCGTATCTCTCTCTTCTTTTTGTCTTTGTCGTAACCGTCATCGTACCGGAGTACCTCGGATTCCACTTCACACGCCGTATGACCGCCGTCATTGTCGGAATTATTCTACTCTGGTATCTGGTTGGATTATTGACACCGGCAATACGGGAGTTTCTTGCAATTCAACTGATCAGGGTTGGTACAATCGACTCCACCGCATTCTGGGGACTCAGCAGCGCGGCCGCCGCGGTCCTCTTCCTTTCACTTTTTACCGAGGGACACAGTCTGGGAATCGGCGGAATTCACGCCGGTGGCGTATTGTTGCTTTCCGTCGGCTGGCTGACACCGGGATCCGATATTCTTCTCCACGGTATGGTCATCACGGCGCTTCCCGTTCTGGTAGCCTTGGGAACTTTAGTACACTGGTTTCGTCGTCTGGAAAACCGGGCATCCTACGATCCCCTTATGCGAATATACAACAGAGAGTGGTGCGACCGGGTTCTGAACGAACAGAGTCCCCTCGATGTCCGTCCGAATTGTACTATCGGGCTGATCGACCTTGACCACTTCAAGTTGGTCAACGATACCTACGGTCACGACGCCGGCGACGCCGTTCTGTGGAATGCGGCACAGCGAATTCGATCGATCGTGGTTCCCCACGGTTCGGTAGGACGGTACGGTGGCGAAGAACTCATGATAGTACTGCCGCAATGTGATGAACACAAAGCGAGACCGCTTCTGGAAAAAATCCGCACCGTCCTGAAGGAAAGACCGATTTCCTATAACGGAACGGATATTCCCGTTACCGGCAGCATCGGGTTTGCCGTTCGGACGGAAGCTGGACAGCCTCTCGAAGCTGTCCTTGAAGCCGCAGACAGAGCCTTGTACGTCGCAAAAGACAACGGAAGGGATCAGGCGCGGTTAGGTCGCCTGACGAAACGGGAAAAATAGTCCTGCCGATCGGCTGAGTTCGTCGACGTACTCGACCGGTATGCTCCGCGCCCCGCCGAAGCTTTCCGCATAGCAGGCAGTCTCGAGTGCAGCCGAAAAAGCCGTACACGCCGCGGAAAGCTCCTCCGCATTGTCGCCAATGATGACAGCTCCTGAGCCCTCAACAACGACAACCCTGGGTTCGGTGTCGTGAGTGTTATAGAAGCCATGCACCGCATGGAGAACATCCGCAAGAAGCGCCTGGGGAGACGTAAGTTCACTGTGTCGGGGTACGTAGCAGAGAGTACGTCCCAATTGGGTCAGATGATCGCTCATCAACGCCGAACCGACGGGCCCGAACGTCTCAGTGGAGGTGCTTCGCAACAGAATTTCCGGGCTGCTGCACGCTGTTGTCAACGGCGGGTTCAGAGCCGACCCGAGAGCCGCCCGGGTGTCTGCCAGTGCACGTTTGACCGCGTCATTCAGTTCTGAAAGATCATGGCTGTCCCGGCGGTGAGGCGTCAGTTCCGGCGCTCGAATAACGGCCCTGTGGATAGAGTCTTCCACATCGGCACAGCGTGTTTCGACCTCTTCAGGGGTGTCGCCACCCACCAGCAGTCCATGATTCTGCATAAACAGAAGGGGTGCATCGGGTGTCTTTCCCTTCTGGACGTTCTGTACAGCCCGGAGAAGACTGTTGTTTGGTGGTGTTGCCGGAAGCCAGAGGGCGCTGTCGCCGAAGAGCCTGGTGGTATGCGTCCGGCTTTCTTTTCCCGCAAGAAGCCCGGCGACCAGAGGCGTTCGGAGATGAACAATATATCTGTGCGGCAGAAGAAAATGTATCAGTGTCTCGATCCCGGGAGGCAGAATTCCGGTTCTTTCGATAAACTCGAACAGAGACGACATAGGATCGTTGCTTTCGACAACACGGGCAAGATCGCGATGATCTATGCTGATGAAATTGTCCACCGATACATGTGCCGTCGTCGTTCCCGCCGCGGTAATGGCCAGGGTTTCCCCGTCGAAAACCGATGCCGGCCCATCGGCCCACCTTCGGGCTGTTTCAAGAAATTCTGTTGTTACTTTCATTGTGAGACTTCAAGATAATCACGTAGCGTGATAGGGTCCACACATATCTATGAACAATGACACACATGACGTAGCGCCGGATCTCCATCATCTGCAGCTGCGAAATCTCCGCATGGATGATTATTCCCAGATTAAGGCATTGATGGACAGAATCTATCGAGATCTTGATGGCGCCTGGCCGAAGAAGGTGATAGCCAGTCTTCTTCGGCGTTTTCCGGAGGCTCAGTTCGGAATCGAGGACAACGGCACCGTAGTTGCCGTTGCTCTGACCGTTCGGGTGAGTTATCAGGTTTTTTCAAACGCCCATACCTACGACGAACTGTTGGAGGGCAACGACGCAGTTGTCCACCACCCCGACGGGGACGCAATGTACGGCCTTGACGTCTTCGTCGACCCCGAATATCGGGGGTTCCGTCTGGGGCGACGCTTGTATGATGCGCGAAAGGAACTGTGCCGGGAGCTCAATTTTCGGGCGATAATCGCGGGGGGACGTATTCCCGGTTATTACAAACATGCCTCGGAGCTTTCCCCGCAGGAGTACATTGAGAAGGTCAAACGACGAGACATCTACGATCCTATTCTCACCTTCCAGCTGAACAACGATTTCCAGGTAAAACGGGTGCTGGAAGACTACATTCCGGAAGACCGGAAGTCCCGGGGCAACGCAACCCTCCTGGAGTGGGTAAACATTTATTACCATCGGATACCCCAGTCGGCGGTAACAGCGCCGAAACGGCGCGTTCGTGTCGGGCTGGTTCAGTGGCGGATGCGCCGCGTCGCCTCATTGGAAGAGCTGCTTGATCAGATCGAATTCTTTGTTGACGCGATTTCCGACTACCAGGGAGATTTCTGCGTCTTTCCGGAGTTCTTCAACGCCCCGATCATGGAACTGAGTGACCAGGAGACAAGTATCTCCGCCGTACGTGGCCTGGCAGAGCACACCCCTGCAATTCGGGACGCTATGACCCACATGGCGGTGACTTACAATATCAACATTGTCGGTGGAAGTATGCCCGTCTGGGACGCCGGAGAGATGTACAATGTAGCCTACCTCTTTCACCGGGACGGACGGGTGGAGTGGCAGTACAAACTTCACATCACGCAGCAGGAACGGATAAGCTGGGGTATCAAAGGGGGCAGCGCCCTTCGCGTGTTCAATACCGACGCCGGGAAGGTCGGAATACTGATCTGTTATGATGTCGAGTTTCCCGAGCTGGCCCGGATCATGGGGGAGCAGGGTCTGGAAATTCTCTTTGTTCCCTTCTGGACGGATACGAAAAACGGGTATCTTCGGGTCCGTAGAACCGCCCAGGCCCGGGCTATAGAAAACGAGTGCTATGTCGCCATCACCGGCAGTGTTGGAAATCTCCCCCGTGTTGACAACGTGGATATACAGTACAGCCAGGCGGCGGTCTTTTCCCCGTCGGATTTCGCTTTTCCCCACGACGCTATCATGGCCGAGAGTACACCGAACACAGAAATGACGCTGCTGGTGGATCTTGACCTGGACAAACTGAAGGAACTGCGGGCGGAAGGATCCGTTACCAACTACAGTGACCGCCGGCTGGACCTTTATCAGGTTGAATGGATCGGTGATTAGTTCTCGTTTCTGCCTACATCCCAGCGAACCCGGACTCCCCAGCGAAGCATCGTTTCGTCCAGAAACGGTGTCGGTTCGTCGTTGTCAAAGAGATTATAGATTGGAACGAACCAATCAATACCCAAGCCCACGCGAATGCGATCGGTAAACTTATAGTCCGCGGCAACACCGATCTGGGGATACACAAACCGTCCGGCTATCCAGTAGGTAGCCATCGGGCCCGGGTCGGTTCCGTCGATGCCGCCGACAGGTATACGGTAAACCAGTCCTAGCCCGGCCCTGCCGTCAAATTCCCATTGCTCGGTCCATTCGGGTCGCCAGGTATAGACCCACGGAACGGTGAACCCAAGACCAAGAGCCCGGGCAAGATCCCCTACGGCGCTTCCCGTTTCTATCTGGGTTGGAACGGTCTTGTTGTAGTCTTTCAGGGCGATGTACTCCTGTATAAAGAGCCATCCTTCCGGTTCGATTGACATCGTGTCGGTCATGCGCAGTTCGAAACCGGCACCAAAGGTCATGCGGAGAGGGCTTACATCGCTTCCCTGGACGGGGTCTCCGCCTTCGGTTTCGGTAAATCCGTTGTACATCCATACGGGCATCGCCGTCAGATAGACCTGACCTATATCGAGTCCAAAAAGCTGAGCCGTCACGGGCGTGGTCACGCCGGCGGAAAGAGCCAGCGCAATTACAATAATGAGATAAAAACGGGAATGATTCGTCCGGTGGCAGTTCGGTCCGTTCACGGGCTTAAAATATATCACGGGTACTACGCTTCGGCAGTGTTGCCGATTTTCAGTAACTTCTGGCGAAGACGGCCATGTGTTTCGCCGGCCTGCCGGTGACGACACATTTTTTCCCGGAGGCCTCTTCTTCGTTTCCGAAGGGAAGGACCCGTATGGTTGCCTTCGTTTCTTCCTTGACCCGGGCTTCTGTGTCAGGGTCTCCGTCCCACGGAACCACGGCAAATCCCCCGGGGCCATCATTGAAAAACGTGGTAAATTCCTCATACGTTGCAGGGCGGATGGTGTTCTCGTCCCGGAACGCCTTTGCCCGTTCAAAGAGGTTTGTCTGAATTTCCTGAAGAAGAGTGCGAATCCGGGCTGCTGCCCCGTCTGTGGGAACCGTCTCTTTTTCGCCGGTATCCCGGCGCGCAAGGGTAACCTGCCCGTTTTCGATATCCCGGGGTCCCATTTCTATGCGAACGGGAACGCCTCGCATCTCCCATTCGGCAAATTTCCAGCCGGGGGAATTGTTTTCGTCGTCGTCAAGTTCCACCCGGAATTCCCGTCTCAGTTCGTCGTAGAGGGCCTGCGCTTTCGGAAGGACTTCTGCCTTGTTCTTGGAACGAAAAATAGGTACAAGTGCGACCTCCGTTGGTGCCAGTCGCGGTGGAACGACCAGGCCACTGTCATCGGAGTGAACCATTATGAGGGCGCCTATCAACCGGGTGGATGCGCCCCAGCTCGTCGCCCACACGTATTCCAGGGTGCTTTCCCGAGACTGGAACTGCACCTCAAAGGCTTTTGCAAAATTCTGTCCGAGGAAGTGGGACGTCCCCGCCTGCAGAGCCTTGCGGTCCTGCATCATCGCTTCAATGGCATACGTGTTGATTGCTCCGGCAAACTTCTCGGAATCCGTTTTTACACCGGTAAGAACGGGTACGGCCATGTACTCTTCCGCAAAGGTCCGGTAGACCTCCAGCATTCGCAGTGTTTCCTGCCGGGCCTCTTCCTCCGTTTCATGAGCGGTGTGCCCCTCCTGCCAGAGGAATTCGGTGGTCCGGAGAAAGAGTCGGGTCCGTTTTTCCCAGCGAAGGACATTGGCCCACTGATTGATGAGAAGTGGAAGGTCGCGGTAGGACTGAATCCACTTCTTGTACATGCTCCATATGATCGTTTCCGATGTGGGCCGAATGACAAGCGGTTCTTCCAGTTCTTCGCCACCGCCGTGGGTAACAATTGCGAGCTCCGGAGCAAATCCTTCCACGTGTTCGGCTTCCTTCTTGAGAAAGCTTTCCGGAATCAGAAGTGGGAAATAGGCGTTGGTGTGGCCCGTCTCCTTGAACATGTCGTCAAGACGGCGCTGGATGCGTTCCCAGAGGGCGTATCCCCGCGGGCGAATGACCATACTTCCTTTGACGGGGCTGTAGTCGGCCAGTTGAGCCTGAAGGACAATATCCACATACCAATCGGAATAACTTTTATTACGGGGCGTAATTCGTTCTGCCATAATGTTCTGCGAGAGTGTATGGTCAATCGGCGACGAGGTCAAGTTTTAGTTTGTGGACAAGAGACGGAGGACCTGCCGTTACCGGAGTTTTACCGCTTCAACCATATAACGGATTCGTTTACCCGTCGCGGTATCCCTGATTCGTTCGATAACTGCTACCAGAGCCCGTTCATCCGGACTGACTATGATCTGGTGTATTCGGTACCGGTCAATATCATCCCGGAAGTAGTCCGGCCGACCGACTCGATGGTTGAGGACCGTGCCGTTGGAAAGGCGGCTTGTGACGTCAAGGTGAAATGCGGCGCTCACGTCATTTCCGGAGCCGCGCCGTTCCTGGGATAGAAGAACTTCATAGACGTTATCCGTTTCAAAATCACGAAACTCGATACGCTCTCGAACGGTATCGCCGTCAACAAGAAGATACACAAGCCGGCCCTGAACCAGATGGTTCAGTTGGTGACGGCGAATCACTTCGGAGGCTTCGGGCAGAAGGCTATAGAGCGCGCCACTGCCGTCCTGGCCCGGTGAAAGGGGAGTTTCAAATGTCTTTGTAAATACGCCACCCTGGACGAAGGTATTATTCGGAACATCGACAGTGTAGATCTCTGCAAAAGGAAACCCGTTTTCCCGGGCAATCCCGTGTTGAGCGAACATGAAAATGCGGGAGTCCGGAGAAAAGCCGAGATTCACGAATCGGGCAGCATCACCGGCATAGATATGCCCGGTGATCACAAGGATAAATATGAATACGACGTAACGTGTCTTCTTGTGCACCATGGGTCCTTTCCTCTCTCTATTGTATCGTCGAAATGTCCTTACTGCTGAAGTTTTTTTGTAAAACGTCTATAGTGATACGCTATGACGCTGACTGGAAGGAATTTCACCATTCGAACCGCTCTGGCCATCTCGGGATTTGCCGTGCTGGCGGTGTTGTTTCTGTTTGTGCAATCGATTCAGCGGACGAATTTGTCGTCTGAGCTGCGGTTGGTTCAGATCGTGGCGGCGGCGGCGGCGTTGCTTTCAGTGGTCCTTGGATTTCTCTTTGCCGGTACCTATGCTCGCCTTTTTCGGCGGAGTCCCTCAATACCGGTATTCTTTCTTACCCTGTTTTTTGTCTCCATGACGTTGGACATCACGAAGATTGCCCAGCTTGTCATATTTTACGGGCGGAACCATCATTTTTCTCACATAATCGGCAGGGCGTCGATTTTTAGCCACATTGTCGGAGTGATGGCGCTCTTTGCAGCGGGGTTGTACGCCGGCGGTATTCGGATGCAGCGTCACGGAACGGTTGTCTTCGTGGGGCTTCTGATTGCCTTCAGCCTCAGTTGGTCCATTCCCGTAGATACATCCTATCTGCCGGACCACCTCGTCTATCCTGCCGGTGTAAAGGCGTCCTTTCGCGCGGCAATGGTGGTCCTGCAATCTCTGGCGGTCTTGAATTTTCTCCAGGCCGCAATAAGCAACCAGAATCCTCGGATGATCATTACCGCCTTGGCAGTTGCCGTGCTGGCGGCGGGGCGAGAAATTCTCTTCTATTCAGTTGATCCAATTTGGATTGTGATTGGCGGCGGTGCAGTGACAGTCGGTGGCATCGTTTTTACGGGACAATACTACCGGGATTATCTGGTGTCCTGAGTCGGTGACGTATCATATGGGGGATTCTATACCAACAGGGAGACGGCTACCCCTACACCCACCGGAAGTATCAGGTTGTCCGCATCACCGGTGGGAAGCACTTCCAACAGGGTGGCGGTGATCGCAGCCGTCGCAACTACCGCCGGCACAGGATACACCGCGTACGTACTGATAGCCACCGCTCCGGCGCAAGCGAGGCTTCCTTCAACGGTCTTGCCTCCGGTGGCAGGTACCGTCACTCGTCCGAGAAAACGTCCCACCAGACTGGCAAGGCCGTCGCCGAAGGCGAGAGCATAAATAGCGATGCTCGCCGCGGGATCGGGGTACAGGAGGAGGGCGAGCATCGCTCCGATGCCAAGGGTCACCGGACCAAGTACAAAACGGTTCATGTCGCGCCTTCGGGAAGCCATTTCGGTAATTCGGGAGATAACGGGAACCTGAATGCCCGAATGTCTCTGGACCTCAGCATAGGTATACAGTACCGTACCGATAGAAAGCAGTACCAGAGTGGCCTGTGTTCCAATAAGTTGGACGACACTTGGTACCAATGCTATTGAAAGATGAATGGATTTCCTTATTAATTCTGTTTGAAGGTCCCGAGAGACGGTGCGAATGCGTTGTTGAAGCAGTACTTGTTCCATCACTAAGTAATAAGCAATTTTCGTACCAAAAAGAGGCCTTTCGTTGTTAGCCGGTAAATACATGCATTGCAATGGTTTGTGAATTATTCTTTTCATAGTGAAGGCAGATGAGGACTGGCTTGTACAAAAAAAGATACAATCGTATTCGAAATCTAGTAATGTCTGGCCTGTGTATCCTGCTCGCCGGAATCTGGGCCGGCTCCTGTTCCTCTCCTCCTCCGGCAAGGGAACTGGAAAATAGCGACCGAACCGGATCCTCCGATATCTATTTGGAAGAAAACCGCAAGTCGAGCACCGACGGAGGTTCCACAGGAGACCAAGGAGAAAGTAACGACGGTATTCCGGATTTTCCCGAAGGTGAAAGAATTGCAGTTCTGCCCGATGTTCCGCCGCCGTTTCGACCGGAAAAACCTGATACGGACGTAATTGACTCCATCATTGCGGAGATGAATCTTCGGGAGAAGGTGGGGCAGCTCATCATGCCGGCGTATCTGTACGATCGCGACAGGAATCCCCTTCGACACATGAACGAGGAGTTGCGACAACTGATGGAAGAGGTCAATCCCGGTGGGTTTCTTCTCTTCGCGTCCAATATCGAGTCTCCGGCACAGCTGCGTTCATTTATAGAAGAGTTGCAGGCGGTGTCCCGAATTCCTCTCATAGTCGCGGTCGATCAGGAGGGTGGAGTCGTTCGCAGGATAGTTCCCTCCGACGGCATGCCTGCAACGGCAATACCTTCCGCTTCCAGAGTCGGTCGTGCCGGTGATTCCGACCTTGCTCATGAGCTTGCTCTTGTAATGGCTCGGGAACTACGAAGTCTGGGGGTCACCATGAACCTTGCTCCTGTTGCCGACGTCCTTACAAATCCGGAGAACCCGGTCATTGGAAGCCGTTCGTATGGAACGGACCCCGAAATGGTATCGATAATGGTAGAGTCGACGGTCCGGGGCCTTCAGTCCGGAGGCGTCAGTGCCGCAATCAAACACTTCCCCGGTCACGGCGATACGGTGGAAGACTCTCATGTGGAAATGGCGGTCTTTCCCCATGATCTGGAACGGTTGGAAATGGTGGAATTTGAGCCGTTTCGCCGGGGTATTGCCGCCGGCAGTGATGCCGTTCTCACCGGACACATCAGTGTTCCGGCCTTGACGGGTGACTATACCCCAACCACGCTGAGCCCGGAATTGACGGAAGGGCTTTTACGTCGACACATGGGCTTTCGGGGTGTAATCATAACCGATGCTCTCACAATGGCGGCGCTTACTGTCCATTATTCGGCCGACGAGATACCCGTTCGCGCCTTGAAAGCCGGCGCGGATATCCTTCTGCGACCGGTAGATCCCGTAGGCGCACTGGAAGCGATCCTGGCGGCCGTTGAATCGGGGAGTATTACCGAAGAGCGGATCAACCAGTCGATCCGGCGAATTCTGGAGCTCAAGATACGGAGAGGGCTTATCGAGGGCACCCATGTTGTCGGTGAGGAGGGGGATTCCCGATGGTCGGTCGTGAGTTCCCGGGCCGACGGTGAGCCGGTTTTTACGCGCAGTCGACGTTTCACCCCCGACGAGACTGCTCTGGGACTTCCTGAACATCATGCGGTGGTAGAGGAGATTCTACGACGCAGCGCATGGTAAGATGGTTATTCCTGAGGACGCGGCATAAGGCCTTCCAGCAGGTCAATACCGTAACGGAGAACAGCCTGATCAGGGAGGGCATCCACCCGGGGAACCCGGATGAGGTGTTCCAGAAACATGCCTGCGGCGCCGTAGGCTGCAGCCTGCTCACCCAGCCTCGAAACGGCAACCTGACATTGAACGGGATCGGGATAGGCCCAGTTTATCCGGATGTGCCGGTAAATCGCTTCGGTAAGTTCAGATGCCAGAGACTCCATAGGACCTCCGATGACCACCTTGCTGAGGTTCAGGACATTCACGAGAAAAGAAATGTGACGGGCAAGCTGGTCAATGATGATGCTGTCCACTCGGGGGTCCTGTAGAAACTGCCTTGCTTCGTCGTCGGTAACGGCAAACTGGTTTACCGTGCCGGGGTTATAGTTGATGCTGCGAAATTCACCGGCGGAGAACTCATGACCGTGGTGCACGCTGCCGTTCAGTACGAGGCCGAAACCGAGAGCCATAATCCGGTAGTCATCCATTTCGATAGTATGCTTTCGAAGCTCACCGAGGACAAAGAGAAAATTCGGCGGCCGGTCGCTGTGTTTGAAGGCAAGTTCGCCCCAGCATCCGCAGTTCGCGTCGTTATCGGTCAGGATCGGTATTGACAGGCCAAGCTGTTGGCGCGCTTCAGTAACAAAGGGTACTTCGTGAAATATTTCCAGGGGTTTTGACGCCCGAAGTACTCCCCGCTGGGGGTCTACGAAGCCCGGCAAGGAGACGCCGATACCGATCAGCGGCATCCCCGTCGTCTCGAGACTGGGGAGAAAACGACGAACAATATCCACAAAGGCGTTCACCACGTGTTTTCCCCGAAGTTCAAGAGGTTCGGTATGAGAAAAAAAGACATCACCGTGCAGATTGATGCCGACAACAGTGAATGCTTCGGTCTGGATTTCCACACCCATAATGCATCCCCAGTTGGATCGGATGCGAAGGTGAATAGGTCTGCGCCCCCCCGTTGGTCCGGCATCACCTACGGCTGCGGCTTCCACGATACCAATTTCTTCCAGATACCCTACGATTTTTGATACGGTAGACTTGTTAAGCCCCAGCCGTTTTGAAATGTCGACACGGCTGAGATCATGATTCAGATATATGGCTCGGAGGACTCTGGTAATGTTGACTTCACTGATGTAATTTGCCATAAAGTTGGTTGCCACAACCAATCTACACCCGGACAAGGTGTCTGTCAAAGAGAAATCCCCGATTTACCTCGTTCCTTCGGACGCGCAGCCTTTTTGAGAGATTGAACTGGAATTCTATTTGACAGCCGAAATTTCTCATGTTACTGTTTGGTTGGTTGTACGATACAACTAATATAGGCTCAAAATTAGGAGGAGATATGTTGAAAAAGCTATCACTGCTTGTGATCGCGGTTCTACTTACACTTGCCCTGGTCGCATGTGGCGGTCAGGACGAAGGTGAGCAAGCGACTGTTGCTGAATCGGCTGTTGATTATACCGATAATCCGTACACCGACGGGCAAGACCTTTCGGGAACGACGGTAAACATTTTCGGTGCTTTCGTGGACGAAGATGCGCGACGGTTCAATCAGTCCATGATTCCCTTTGAGGAAGCTACCGGTATAGACATAGTGTATGAAGGTAGCGGTGACTT
>CAZCAE010000049.1:0-25878 GCA_964496635.1 uncultured Spirochaeta sp. | reverse complement strand
ATGCCGCGTCGTAACCATGAGTCGGAAAAAGCTCACGGTTGACTTTTTATAGGAGCAACGCCATGAGCAGGACTGAACAGGACAGGACCGGGAAACCGCGCATCCTGGCTATCTGTATTCATAACAGCGCCCGCAGCCAGATGACCGAGGAGTTTATCCGAAAGTGCGCCGGTGACGCCGTTGAGGTGGAGAGTGCCGGCATTGAGCCGGGCACCGTCAATCCGGTGGTGGCGGAGCTGCTTCTCGAAGATGGAATAGACATTCGCACCAAGGCGACCCGCAGCGTCTTTGATCTTCACCGGGCGGGAAAGTCCTTTGATTACGTCATTGCCGTCTGTGACCCCGAAGCGGCGGAACGGTGTCCCATTTTCCCGGCGGAACAGAAGCGCCTGCACTGGCCCTTTCCGGACCCCTCGGCAGCCACCGGTACGCTTGAGGAAAAGATGGCGGCAATCCGACCTATCCGGGACGAAATCCACAGGACCGTGACTGCATTTCTCACCGACGAGCTGAATCTTACCGGCGAGTGCTGAAAAAGATGCGGATGCTGTTCATCAGCTCCCGGATATGGGGCGGGAACTCCTGGTCGCGCCTGTGTACCATTCCAAGCCAGTAGGAGTTTGTCAGGGTCTTTGGAAAGGGAAACGGCTTGATGTTGTACTTCTCCAGGATGCCCCTCAAAGCCAGAGGCAGAAGTATTATGTAATTGTTGCGCAACAACTGAATTGCGGTGATCAGGTCTTCCACCTCGATTGAAACCTCCGGTGGAAAGAAGTTTTCCGGGAAATATGACAGGCCTTCCGGCGTCAGGTCGGATTGCTGCAGAACCGGAAGTGTCTTCAATTTGATCCACTTCAGCTTGAGCAGTTCCTTTTTCTCAAAGCCGGTACTGAAAATTGGATGGTGATCATTGATAAACAGGGCCGGTTGACTCTGGAAGAGAGGAATCGATTGAAGACCTCGATACGCTCGTTCTTCCAGAATGCGACAGAGGATGAAGTCGTAGCGTCGACCGGCACCCATGTCGTTCAGAAGCTGTTCTGATGTATCGTTGGTAACGTTGATCGCATAGGAGTCCAGCCGATCCAGAGTTCTCATCACCTCCGGTATCAGGAAGTCACTCCAGATAGTACTGCAGCCAATGTTGATCTCCATGTGTGGCTGAGTCGGTTCGTGGAGCAGTTTTTCTTTCAGGATTTCCTGTTCGATGGTCAGGAGGTTTCGCTCAATTTCGCACGCTGTAGTGTAGAGAATATTACCGTACGCGGTAGGCCGAACCCCCGCAGGATGACGTTCGAGAATCTCGACGCCATACTCGTCTTCCAGGAGTCTGATTGACCTTGATAAAGCAGGCTGGGTAACAAAGAGCAATCGGCTCGCCTGGCTGATACTTCCCGTCTCCACAACCTTCTTGAAGCGCAACAGGCTTTCAATCACACATCAAGCATATAACATTTTCTTATACCCTGTATAGTTTATTGGTATTTGGGACAATCGCCGAACCGCTGGTAAGATACATTTGTGAAAGAAATCGGTATTGGAATCATCGGCGCCGGTGTTCGCGGCGTGTACTGTCTCGGCGAGGCGATTGCAGCGCTGCACGACGAGACCGATCTTGTCGTTACCGGTGTTCTTGATACCGTTCGACAACGGTCTTTTGAAGCACAAAAGTTTCTTGAAAATCTGTATAGCGAGAAAAATCAGAACAGAACCGTTCGCGTATATAATACATACGAGGACATGCTGACCGACGATGCGTGTCGGATCGTCCTGGTTACCAGTTTTACGAACCAGCACCGCGCGCACGCAGTGGAAGCGCTGGCACGGGGCAAAAAGGTGTATCTCGACAAGCCCATTTCCGTAACCCTTGAGGATGCAGCGGAAATTGTAGAGGCCGCCCGAAACAATCCGCTGATCATGGGCTTCACCCGACGGTATGAAAAAAGCTGGGTCAAGGCGAAGGAACTGCTTGACAGCGGTATGGTCGGTCCTCTTCAAATGGTGAAAATCGATTCCGTCATTCCCTACAGTCGATACCTGCAAACGTGGCACCGCAAAAAAGAACTCTCCGGTGGCGCCCTCAATGACAAGAGCTCACACCACTTCGATGTTTTTAACTGGGTAACCGGTGAATATCCGGAGTACCTGACGGCCGTCGGAGGACGGAGTTCGGTCTTTCCGGTAGATCCCGATGCACCGGAATCGTGCCGCGTATGCGACCGGGTTTGCCCGTACCGTCGGGACGCCACCAGGATTTCCGACGGGGCGTTCGTTCTGCAGCTGGATTCGTGGAATACGGCGGACACCGAAATTGACCGAATAGACTCCTGTGTCTATGGATCGGGTGCAAAAGACATCAACGACCACGCAGTCGTGTCTGTTGTGTATCCCTCCGGTGTAAAAGCGTCACTCTTCTTTTCAATTTTCGGCCCCGATACACGGGATCAGGAAACGCTCCTGTTGCTGGGTGAGAAGGGCAAGATCGTGGTGAACAGACATGAAGGTCTGGTCACCCTCTACACGGATTATGGGAAAAAGGAGGAAATCTTCGATTGCCGGGGTGAAGAGTTTGAAACGAGTCACTTCGGTGCAGATCGGGATCTTGTTCGTGCCATCAGGTCCTTTTATGACGGAACAGAGCCGATCGCTTCGGCGACGGACGGGTATGTATCACTGAAAATGGTCCAGGCGGCACAGAGATCGATATTACATGGTGGTCAACCCGTCGGGTTTGGAGCAGGAAAGCTCCAACCGACGGTATGATTATGTTTTTTCATAGGAGGTTGAAAATGAAAAAATTGGTTATTGTTGTATTGCTGATTGCTGTTGCGATGAGTCCTCTCTTCGCAAGCGGTGCTCAAGAGGCCGGCTCGGGAGCCGTGGAAGAGCAAAAGACAGTTAACTTCTTCATCAGCGGTAAGTCGGTATGGGGCGAACCAATGGCCGGCGTGGTTGCCAGGTTCAACGAAGATTATCCCAACATTACCGTGGAATACGAGGTTGTTGGCGGTGGAGTCGACTGGCGGCCGATTCTGGCTACCCGCGCACGGACCGGTAATCTGCCCGACATCTTCATGATCGACGGCGCGAGCGATTTCGCAACCTACGGAGAGTATCTTGACGATCTGTCCGACATGGATGTGGTAGACCACTTTCTGCCGGTTGCGGAGGAGAGTGCGTATCTTGACGGTCGTTTGATGGGACTGCCCACCTCTATCGAGGGATACGGCTATATCTACAACAAAGCTCTCTTTGCCCAGGCAGGGATAAACAAGGTTCCTGAGACGTTCAGTGAACTGGAAGCCGCGGCCAGGAAGCTTTCCGCAGCGGGCATCACCCCCTTCGTATCGGGATACGGTACGTGGTGGGTAACCGCCAACCACCAACTTAACGTTCCCTTTGCGTCGCAGGACGATCCGCAGGGCTTTGTTGCGGCACTCAACAGCGGCAGCGCGTCGATGGCGGACAACGAGTACTTCCGGAATCTGCAGAAGCTTATCGATCTGGTGCGTTCCAACACGATGGGTGACCCCCTCTCCCAGGACCACCACATGCAGGTGTCGCTCTTTGCAAGCGAAGACGCGGCGATGATTCAACAGGGTAACTGGAAAGAAGCGGCGATCCTCGATGCCAATCCGGACATCGACATGGGCCTCGTTCCGCTGGCGATCACCGAGAACGCGGCACGAAGCGGCCGTATCCCCGTCGGTATCCCGTGGTACTTCGTCGTGACGAAAGACTCTCCGGTCAACGCAGAAGCACGAACGTTCCTCAACTGGCTGCTCAACGAGCCGGCCGGACAGGAAGAACTGGCGACGACGCTTAACTCGATCCCGGCGTACGATCACTTTGATGTAGACTTCGCAGGCGGAATCAGCAGCGACGTGCTGGCGTACTCGCTGGAAGGAAAGACGATGCCGTGGGTATTTGGTCTCTGGCCGCAGGGATACAGCCAGGAAGCGTCCAACATCCTGCAGGAGTACATCGCCAATCGGATTACCTTTGACGTAGCTCTCGAGCGGCTCGACGCCGCGTGGCAGAAACTGGCTGATTAGTCATATTCACGTCTGACACCCGGGACGGCGGGCTTCGGCCCGCCGTCCTGTCAATATGGAGTTTCATGGTGTTTAAAAACATGAAGGAACGGGTCCTGAACAGTTTTGCGCTGTATACCGCGTTTCCATACGCGATTTTTCTCGTGTTTGTACTTATACCGTTTTTTATCGGTGGGTATTACTCGCTGACGGAGTGGAACGGAATATCAAGAACTATAGATTTTGTAGGTTTACGGAACTACTTCGAGGTGTTCAAAGATGATGAAGGGTTTATCGTCTCTACTGTATTCACCTTCAAGTTTACCCTTGCCGCGTGTATTTCCGTGAACCTGCTTGGGCTTTTCTATGCGGTGATGTTCCACAACAGCAATCGCTGGAACTCCACACTTCGGGTGATCCTGGTATTGCCCAACGTGATCGGCGGAATCATCCTCGGATTCGTATGGCGATTTATCTTTGCCCAGGCGCTTCCGGCGATCGGGGGAATCTTTGCAGATTTATCGTGGTTTGGCCAACCTGATATGGCGTTTTACGCGATATTGATCGTTCTGATATGGCAGCAGGCGGGATACGTGATGCTCATCTACATCGCCTCAATGAACAGCATCGATGACCAGCTTTTTGAAGCAGCAAAAATTGACGGCGCGTCGCCGTACAGACAGTTCATCGATATTACGCTGCCGCTGATAGTTCCGGCCTTTACGGTGAGCATTTTTATCGTTCTCGCATACTCGTTCAAGATATTTGGACTCATCTTTGCGCTCACCGGTGGCGGCCCCTTCGGTTCTACCGAGTCGCTGGCAATAGACATCTACAATGAGGCGTTTGTCTACGGCAACTACGGTACCGGTTCGGCAAAAGCGGTGATCTTCTTTGTCTTCGTGGCAATTCTCTCGTATATGCAGGTGCGGTTTACCCAGAAACGGGAGGTGAGTCTCTAATGAAGAAAAAAATAGATCCGTTCACGATCGCTTTCTACGTTTTTACCGCGCTCCTTGCATTCGTCGTACTGTCGCCGTTCTATTTCGTCCTTACAAACTCGGTAAAATCGTACAGCGAGATCATCCTTGACGCCGCAGCAATGCCGCGGGAGTTAATGCTGAGCAATTACCGGATCGGGATCGAGCGGGTCAACTTCTGGCAGATCTTTTCCAATTCCGCAGTTGTGACGGTGTTGGGAATCGGCGGAATGGTATTGTTCGGCTCGATGGCGGCGTGGAAACTGGCACGGGTAAAGTCCAAAGTAAGCATGTTCATGTACTCGACCTACATCCTCGCGATGATCATTCCGTTTCAATCGATCATGATTCCACTGGTCGTCGTCTCGAGTAACCTCAATATGCTCCACCCCGTCGGCCTCGGCGTTATCTACTGGGGTTTCGGTATGCCCCTGACGATCTTCCTGTACCGGGGGTACTTCAACTATGTTCCCCGGGAACTCGACGAAAGCGGTATGCTCGACGGGTGCAACGACTTTACCCTCTTCTGGTACATCCTCTTTCCACAACTGAAAACGATGACGACTACGGTCGTGATCCTGCAGAGTCTGTGGGTATGGAACGACTTTCTCCTGCCCCTGTTGATTCTGCAACACAACAGGAAATTTCACACAATACCACTGGGTATCAACAGCTTCTTCGGTGTGTATAAGGCGCAGTGGGACATGGCACTGCCGATTCTCGTACTTGGCATGATCCCCCTGGTCGTCGCGTTCCTGATCGCGCAGAAACACATCGTCAAATCAATTGCGGCAACTGGAATCAAAGGATAGGTAACCGTTTATGTACAGTCTTTATTGGGGCGACACGCACGACAACACGTATCAGGCACCGGATCCCGATTTCACTATGGAGGGGCGGCTGAAAAACGCCTCCGCACACCTCGATTTCTACTGCTGTGCCTATTACCCTTACACTTCTCCGGCCTTTCGAAAAGGAGGGCATCCATCTGAAGATACGTCCCGGCAACCGCTGAATGTAGAAGCATGGAAACCTCACAACCAGATCGATGAAGAGTGGTCGTCGGTAAATGCAACGGTGCAACGGATGAATCGGGAGCGGCAATTTGTCGTCTTTCCCGGTTTTGAATGGCAGGGTGACGGCACCTGGGGAGACCACAACGTTTTCTTCCTGGATGATAATCCGTCGATTTACCGGGTAAACACCCTTGAAGAACTCTACGCCGTGCTTCCGAAACATCGTGCCCTTGCAATTCCCCATCACACCGCCTATATAACCGGGTTCCGGGGAAAGGACTGGTCGGTACACGATGACGTGCTTTCACCGTTCATGGAGATTTTTTCCGTCCACGGAAGTTCTGAAGGAGAGTCATTTGGCGGGGCGCTGCGCAGCAATCCCTTTCTTGGGCCCGAAGCGGACGCCGGAGCCTATACAACGGCGATCCGCAACGGTCGCAAGACAGGTATCATCGCTTCTACCGACAACTGGGGGCCTTTGCCTGGTCACTACGGCCGGGGGCTTGCTGCGGTGTGGGCGGAAGACCTTACACGGTCGGCTCTCTGGGACGCCTTTGAAGCACGCCGCGTCTACGGTGTTACCGGTGACAGAATTTCACTGCGGTTCCACCTGGATGACCTTCCTATGGGAAGCGTTGTAAAGACTCCAAAACGCCCACCTGTTTTTCGGGTGCGGGCAGACGGGTTGGATCGCATAGACAGCATCGATCTGATCAGGGACGAGACGCTGATTGACCGCCTCAGTGTTCTGGACGATGGTGCCGGCGGCATTGATATTTCAGAAGAGTTTCTCCTTCGAATCGAATATGGATGGGGACCTGCGGCAAACGTTCTCTCTCTGCCGCCGAAAAAGTGGAACGGTCTCGTTCGCGTGGATGGAGCGGAAATCATCGAGGCGGTTCCGTGCTGGATCAGTCCGAGGCAGGAATATGAGTTGACCGGTACCGAGTTCACCTTTTCGGGGAACACAGTCCAGGGGACGGTTGGATCACCCGTGCAGAATGGGTACGTGTTGAAGTTACGTGGCGGAAAAGACGCCCGCGTACTCATTGAAGTTGATGGAGCGAAACAACACGGCTCTCTCGGAGAAATGAGTGCAGCGGGTACTGTACTCTGGAATCGTCGTGACTCGGCACATCTGATCCGGAAACACTTTTCCACCGACGCGGAGGCGTTGGAACGAAAAGACGTGCTTTTCGGCATGGCATACAAAACAAAAATTCACCAGGTGTTGCCGTCCCAGGTGTACAGCAAGGATATATCTTTTACCGACGAGTTGTATGACGGCAGCGCCCATTCGTATCGCATACGGGTGCGACAGCAGAACGGCCACCTTGCGTGGTCCAGTCCTATCTGGCTGGAATAGGGGTACCGTCCGGTGAACATTCTGTATTTTCACACTCATGACAGTGGAAGGCACTTCAGACACTACGGGCACACGGATGCACCGACGGATTTTCTGCACCGATGGGCCCCGAACAACGCTTTGACGTTTCGAAATGCCTTCAGTTGCGCGCCCACCTGTTCACCAAGCCGCGCCTCTCTGCTGACCGGTACCTACCCCCACACTAATGGCATGCTTGGATTGGCCCATCGCGGTTTTTCCCTGAACAATTATGACCGGCATCTCGTCCCGTTTTTGGGGACTCATGGCTACAATACAGTTCTCTGCGGGGTTCAACACGAAGGGGCAGGTTGCTTTGACCATTCAAACGGAGCGGCAACGATTGGATACGCCGAAGACATTACGGCAGATGTACCGTGGAACGAGTCGACCGTTTCGCCGGACGGAAACGCCACCGCTGCGTGGGATCGGGAAAATGTCGACCGGGCTGTCACGTGGCTGTCATCCCGAAAATCCACTTCCCCCGAAACGCCTTTCTTTCTCTCGGTAGGTCTGTACGCTACCCACCGTGAATTTCCAACAAATTCTGCAGTTGACCCCGATCTGGTAAGACCACTGCCCACCCTTCCGGATACGAAAGAGACGCGGGAAGATCACTCCCGATTCCTGGAGGCGATTCGCAACGTGGACACATCCTTCGGAAAGGTAATGGGTGCTTTGGAACGCAATGGATACAGCGAAAACACGATCGTACTGTTTACCACAGACCACGGCGTTGCCCAGCCGTACAGCAAGTGTAATTTGAATGCCGCCGGCCAGGGTGTTGCCCTGACGGTCCGGATACCGGGAATGAGTCCCTCTCAACCGTTCTGTGACGCCCTGGTCTCAACGGTGGACATCTTTCCAACGCTGATTGAAATTCTCGAGCTCGAGACACCGCCGGCTTTGCAGGAGGCGATTCAGGGACGTAGCTTTTCGCATTTGTTTCGAAATCCGACGGCAGAGCACCGAGAGCACGTCTTTGGCGAGGTCAACTTTCACACCTCCTACGAGCCTATGCGCAGTGTTCGAACGCGGAGGTTCAATTTAGTACGAAACTACGACCGGCACTATCCGTATGTCCACCTGTCCAATATTGATAACTCACCGGCAAAAGATTTTCTCATGGCAGGTGGCCTGGCCGAAACGGAGAAATCACCGGTAGAACTGTACGATCTTGTCCTGGATCCTCTGGAACGCAACAACGTCGTCAATGATCCCCGGTACGGTGACACGGTACAGGAACTGAACCGTGTACTGTCATTGTGGCAGGAGCAGACGGGCGACCCCCTGCTCCGGGGAGAGCTTGTCCCCTCCCGGGAAAGCGTTGTAAACCGGCCGCAATGCACAGAACCCGATTCGCAGAACCCTGAAGACTACCTCTCGTTGGGATGAGACGCGGTGGCGGTCCTATTCGGCTAAGCTCTTTCCCCATCGCTCCCAGCTGACAATCTCTTCCAGGGGCTTTCGGCGTTTCGCCTTTTTCCCGTCGGAGCTGTCGTCACCGGGATACCCCAGGGGAAGCAGCTGCGCTACAACCCACCCATCGGGCACCCCTGCGATCTCGCCGGCCATTTTCGCATCAAACGATCCTATCCAGCACGTTCCCAGCCCCTCGGCGGCAGCGACAAGGGTGATATGGTCAATAAGGATAGCAATGTCCATAGGCATGCGGGGCTGACCACAGCGCATTGTACCCATAGAGGAATCACCACAGACGACAAGCACAACCGGCGCTTCACCCACAAAGGGTTGTCCCGCGCACTCCTCACCCAGGCGCCGCCGCGCGTCGTCGTCCCGGACGACCACAACGTGCCACTCCTGTCCGTTCCGGGCGGAGGGAGCCAGTCTCGCGGTTTCAAGAATTTGTGTGATCAGCGCAGTGTCGACGTCCCGATCCGCCCAGGTCCGGACACTCCGACGATACGCCACCAGTTCATGAATATTCATACTCCAATTTCTCCCCGAACGATTCGTTCTCCCGGTAACAGCGCCCGGTAGATAAAGCGGGACGTCGGTGTAGCTACACCGTATTTCTCACCCAATCTGATAACAGCGCCGGTCTGAGCTTCCAGTTCCGACGGCTTGTCCGCCGCAACATCCCGCTGCATGGAAGCGGTGCTTCCCGGATCCACGGAATCGTAGAACTTCGTGGTGCTCTCCACAATATCCGGAGGCAGACTGATCCCGGCAGCTCGTCCCACCTCAACTGCTTCAGCCAAGGCGGTCAGCAGAAGCTCCCGGGACTCGGGAATTGACCGAATTGCACCGATGGAAGCGCGGGTTACCGATCCCACGCTGCTCCAGGCGGAAATAAAGACAAATTTCTGCCACAGGGCGCGCTGTATGTCATCGGGCACCTCCACGGTAACGCCCCGGCAATCCTGGAAGTCCTTTTCCATCCGGGATACCCGGTCGCTTTTCGTGTTTTCCAGCTCGCCGAAACGTATCACCGGATCAATACCGGCGTGACGGATCTTTCCGGGCTCTTCGATCATGCTGACAATGGCGCAGAGGCCGCCGAGAACGTGGTTTTCCCCCAGGACGCCCGACAGGATATCTGCCGCCTCAACACCGTTTTCCAGAGGTAGCACTGCCGTATCGGGACCAACCATGGGTTGTACGGCCACTGCCGCCTCCTGAAGCTGCCACGCCTTCACACCCAGAATGACAACGTCAACCGGACCTACGTCAGCGGGACGATCCGTCGCCTGTGCCGGCGTAACGGTAAAATCGCCGGCCACGCTCGTCACCTCAAGGCCTTTTTCTCTGATAGCGTTCAGATGGGCGCCCCGGGCAATAAAGGTGACATCCTTGCCGGCTTGCGCCAGTCGCCCGCCGAAATATCCGCCTACACCACCAACACCAAACACTGCGTACTTCATGGTTACCTCCATATTGTTGACGTTTTTATTCATGTTTCGGACCTTGTAGGTACGCCGTCAGGTGACGGCCGCCGAAACACAAGGAGTAATACTATATGACGTCAGTGAACGGCATCCATCATATCACTGCAATCGCCGGAGCGCCGCAGGAAAATCTCGATTTTTATATCGGGGTGCTGGGATTGCGTCTGGTAAAGAAGTCCATCAACCAGGACGCCCCGGACACATATCATCTGTTCTTTGCGGATCGGGACGGGCATCCCGGAACAGATCTCACCTTTTTTCCCTGGCCCGCCATGGGCCCCGGCCGTATTGGAGCCGGAGTCTGGGGTGAGGTCAGTTTTGTCGTCCCCCCGGATTCATTGGACTGGTGGGAGGCGCGGCTCCGCGATGCCGGTGTCGCCGTGGGTAAACGGGAAATCCGGTTTGACGAAACGGTTCTGCCCTTCTCGGACCCCCACGGAATGACCCTCTCCCTCACGGCGACGGAACCGTACAGCGATTTTGAGTTTACACCATGGCCTGGATCTCCCGTTTCGACGGAACGCCAGATTCAGGCGTTGGGTTCGGTAACGCTTACGGTCCGCTCCGGGGAAACCTCCGTCGATTTTCTCAGGGGAGCGTTCGGATTTTCCTGTTCCGGCGAAGACAACGGCCGCCGCCGATATACCGTCGGCGAAGGGAAAGGGGGACAACGGCTTGATCTTGTTACGGACGCCGAAGCACGCGCCGGATCGTGGGGCGTTGGATCGGTTCACCACGTCGCCTTCCGGGTTCCCGACGACGACGCGGAATTACAGGTGGAACGGCAGGTCGTTGAAACGGGCGGACGGACATCCGGTGTGGTGGACCGCTTCTGGTTCAAATCGGTCTACGTGAGGGAGCCGTCGGGAGCTCTTTGCGAGATTGCAACCGACGGTCCCGGGTTCGGCGTGGACGAGGAAATGGACCATCTGGGAGAGATACTGGTGTTGCCTCCCTGGTACGAGGAACAGCGCGATGCCATTGAGGCCAATCTTGCACCGTTGAATCTTCCGGTTCCTTCCCGATCTACCGCCTGACGGCAACACCAGAAAAACGACAGGAGGAAACAACCATGGACGAACAGCAGCGAGCGGTACGGGAACAGCCGGACCTGAAGGGTTTTACCTACGTGGTGTCACCGGCTGTGGATATCCCTCCCGATACACCTAACAGCTCGGCCGCTGCGCCGGAGGACACATTTCTCCTTCTTCACGGAACCGGCGGGGATGAGTACGATCTGCTCAGTCTCGGCGCCTATGTGGCGCCGGAAGCGTTGCTGATCAGTCCCCGCGGGCGGGCACCGGAAAACGGCATGAACCGCTGGTTTGCCCGCCATGCCGCAGGCGTACTTGATGAAAAAGACATACGCCGCCGGGCACATGAGTTGGCTCACTTTATTCCTGCACTCCGGACACGCCACAATCTCGGAAACAGAGCCATCTGGGCGCTCGGCTTCTCCAACGGCGCAAATATGGTTGCCGCGATGCTCCTGCTGTATCCCGATCTCTTTGCAGGGGCGGTACTGATGCGCCCGATGTTGCCGCTTCGGCCGGATACGACACCTGACCTGCACGGAACACCCGTCTATATCGCCGCAGGGACACAGGACACCATGATTCCCGGCGATTCCACCCGGGAGCTCATTGCGTTACTGAATGATAGCGGCGCCGATCTGACTGTGGCGTGGGCAGAAGGGGGCCACCAGTTCAGCATGGGTGAGGTACAGCAGGTACGGGAGTGGTATTTCACGCATCATTTCTCCTGAAAAAAGATTTTGTAAACGCCACTCTGTGGTAGAATAACGCCGCTTGCGCAGAACGCTGCCGGCATATTGCTTTAAAAGGATAAAACTATGCAGCTACGACCACAAACAGAGTGTATGTGGGACCAGGTGTCACTGGGAGAGGTGATGATCCGTCTTGATCCGGGTGAAGGCAGGGTCCGTACAACCCGGACATTTCAGGCGTGGGAAGGCGGTGGCGAATACAACGTTTCCCGTGGCCTGAGACGCGCCTTCGGCCTGAAGACCGCCGTGGTCACCGCCATCGCGGACAACGAGGTGGGACGCCTCCTGGAAGACCTGATGCTCCAGGGCGGGGTGGACCTTCGCCACGTGAAGTGGATGCCCTACGACGGGATCGGCCGGGACGTTCGGGTAGGCCTCAACTTCACCGAAAGGGGATTCGGCGTTCGCGGTGCCGTGGGCACCTCCGACCGGGCCCGCTCCGCCGCAAGCGCCCTGAAAAAGGGCGACGTTGACTGGGACCACATCTTTGGCACCGAAGGAGCCCGCTGGTTTCACACCGGAGGGATCTACGCGGGACTGTCCGAGACGACTCCGGAGGTTCTCATAGAGGCGGTGCAGACGGCGAAGCGTCACGGCACCATTGTCAGCTATGACCTGAACTACCGTTCGTCATTGTGGAAGGCGCTGGGAGGACCGGAGGCGGCCCAGAGTGTGAACAAACAGATAGCACCGTATGTGGACGTTTTAATCGGCAACGAAGAGGATTTTCACGTGGGACTGGGTTTCGAGATCGGCGCTTCAGAGAATCTGACCGACCTTGACGAGTCCAGCTACGAAAAGATGATCGTGGCGGTGACGAAGAAATATCCCAATGTGCAGGTTGTGGCAACGACGCTGCGGGAGGTGCGCACCGCAACGGTCAACGACTGGAAAGCCATCATGTGGACCGGCGGCAATTTCTACCGCTCCATGGAACTGCCGGGCCTTGAAATACTTGACCGGGTGGGCGGCGGCGACAGCTTCGCTTCCGGCATGATCTACGGCTTTCTCAACGACATGGACCCCCAGAAGTGTCTCGATTTCGGCGTGGCCAACGGCGCCCTGGCAATGACAACACCGGGGGACACGTCCATGGCGTCCCTGAACGAGGTGGAAAATCTGGTATCCGGCGGAAGCGCCCGAGTGGATCGCTGACAAGCAACGACATGCCCCCGACGAAACGGGGGCCAAGGAGTGTCACACAATGAATCCCATACTGGAAAAACTGAGCAACGCCGGTATCATTCCGGTGATTAAACTGGAAAACCCCAAAGACGCGGTACCGCTTATGGGAGCCCTGGCCGACGGAGGGCTTCCCGTGGCGGAAATAACCTTTCGCGCCGCCGGTGCCGTTGAGGCAATTCGACGGGCAACTGAGGGCTCTCCGAATGTCCTGGTGGGTGCGGGAACGGTCCTGACGGTGGATCAGGTAAAAGAGGCGGTGGACGCGGGAGCGCAGTACATTGTCACCCCCGGCTTCAACCCCAAAGTGGTGGACTTTTGCGTCACCAACGATATCCTCATCACACCGGGAATCAACAATCCCACGGGCGTCGAACAGGGCCTGGAGTTTGGCCTGGAAGTTCTGAAATTCTTCCCCGCCGAGGCGTCGGGGGGCGTAAAGATGCTGAAGGCCCTGGGCGGACCCTACGGTCAGGTGAAGTTTGTACCCACCGGCGGTGTCTCCCTGGACAACCTGAAGGAATACCTCTCCCTGAAGAACGTTGCCGCCGTGGGTGGCAGCTGGGTGGTACCGGCGGATGCCATCGCCAAAGGGGACTTTGAAACGATCAGAAAGCTTACCGCCCAGTCGGTGGAAGCGGTGCGAACAATACGAAATGCCCGCTAAGCTTTCCGTTTCCGACGAATCCGCCTCGCCCGGGACACGGACCGTTCTTGTGACAACCACCTCCTTTCAGGACACCCCCGGACCTCACCACGAGCTGCTTGCCCGGGCCGGCTGGACTATCCGGACTGCCCGCGGCCCCCTCCCGGAAGCGGAGATGCTCACGCTCATTCCCGGTGTGGACGGCCTGCTCTGCGGGGACGACGAGGTTACCGAGGCGGTTTTACAGGCGGGGCTTCCTACCCTCAAGGTGGTCAGCAAGTACGGTATCGGCGTGGACAAGATAGACGTGGATGCGGCAACCCGGTTGGGCCTTCCGGTCTGTTATACCCCCGGGGTCAATCACGTCACCGTAGCGGAACACGGCGTTCAGCGAATGAACACCATGAAGGACGTGCTGGCAATCGCCGACATCGTCTCCCTCCACACAAACCTCACCGAGGAGACCCGACGAATGATAGACGCCGGGGCGATTGCCGGAATGAAGGAAGGTGTGACAGTCATCAATTGCGCCCGGGGCGAACTGGTGGATTCTGTCGCCATAGCCGACGCCCTGGCTGCCCGTCGCGTAGGCGGCTACGGCACCGACGTTCTGGATACCGAACCGCCGTCGGCGACTCACCCCCTTCTCTCAGCACCCCGGTGCATCGTGACGCCCCACATCGCCTCCCGGACCTACGAGAGCGTAGTCAGACAGGCAACCATGTCGGTGGAAAACCTGGTGCGGGTTCTGGACGGGCGGGAGCCCCTGGCGGCGGTAAACCGGTAAGCCCCACGATCCGGCAACCCGCCGCGAGGCGGGACGTGTCTGCCGGACGAAAAGCACAGCGGAACGCAAGTTCTTTCAACCATAATGCGAATCTATACCTCTATCAGATTTTCCATAATGAAGGCGCGCCGTTCCGGGGTGTTTTTGCCCATGTAGAACTCCAGCGTCTCCTGGATGCCCTTGATCGTTTTTACGTTCACCGGGACGATGCGCATGTCCTCGCCGATAAACTGGCCGAACTCTTTGGGAGATATTTCGCCCAGCCCCTTGAAGCGCGTCACCTCGGCGCCGCGGATTTCGTTCAGAGCGGTGTCCCTCTCGGCGGCGGAATAGCAGTAACGGGTGTCCCGCTTGTTGCGGACGCGGAAGAGGGGCGTTTCCAGGATGTAGATGTGGCCGGAAACGACCAGCTCCTCAAAGTACTGGAGAAAGAAGGTGAGCAACAGATTGCGGATGTGAAAGCCGTCGTGGTCGGCGTCGGTGGTGATGACGACGCGGTTGTAGCGCAGCCCTGCAACATCTTCCTCGATACCGAGGGCCATCATCATGTTGTAGAGCTCTTCGTTGCGGTAGATGTCGCTGCGTTTGCGAGCAAACATGTTCTGGGGTTTGCCCCGGAGGCTGAAAATTGCCTGGGTGTGGACGTTCCGGGAGGCCACCATGCTGCCGGTGGCGCTGTCCCCTTCGGTGATGAAGAGGGTGGTTTCGTCCGCCAGCTTGTGTTTGTCCCCCAGATGGTACTTGCAGTCCTTCAGTTTGGGTATTTTCAGGGCGACCCGCTTGGCAGCTTCACGGCTCTCCTTGCGGACGGCGTTGAGTTCCTTGCGCAGTTTCTCGTTCTGGGTGATCTTCTGGTCCAGCCGCTTGGCGGCGTCCCTGTTCTTGTGCAGAAAGTCCACCACCGCCAGGCGTACCTCGTTGACGATCCATGAACGGACGTCCGAGTTGCCAAGTTTGTTTTTTGTCTGCCCCTCAAACTGGGGTTCCTTGATGCGGATGGCCACCGCCCCGGCAATGCCTTCCCGGACGTCTTCTCCGGCGTAGTTCTTCTTGTAAAATTCGTTGACGCCCTTGAGAATACCCTCTCGAAAGGCGCTCTGGTGGGTGCCGCCGTCGGAGGTGAACTGGCCGTTTACAAAGGACCAGTAGGTTTCGCCGTAGTTGGTGGTATGGGTAAAGGCAAACTCCAGCCGCTCCTGCCTGAGGTGGGCGGGCTCGTACATGCCGGCGTCACCAACTTCTGCAGCCAGAAGGTCCCGAAGGCCCCCTTCGGAGTGGATTTTCTCTTTGTTATAGAGGATGGTGAGACCGGCGTTGAGATAGGCGTAATTCCAAAGCCGCTGCAGGACAAACTCTTCATTGTAGGCGTACTCCCCGAAAAGCTCATGATCCGCCCTGAACTGAATGTATGTGCCGTCCCTGTGTTTATCGGTCTTGCCCTTTTTTTCTTTTTGCAGCTCCCCCCGCTGAAAGACCGCTTCGGCGTACTTTCCTTCCCGGAAGGAGACGGCGTGAAAGTGTTCCGACAGGGCGTTCACCGCCTTGGTACCCACTCCGTTGAGCCCCACGGAAAACTGGAAGACGTCGTCGTTGTATTTGGCACCGGTGTTGATGCGGCTCACCGCGTCGGTCAGTTTTCCCAGGGGTATTCCCCGGCCGTAGTCGCGAACGGTGATGGTGCCGTCGTCATCGCGTTTGATCTCTATCCGTTTGCCGTAGCCCATGATGAACTCGTCTATGGAGTTGTCCACCACTTCTTTCAGGAGAATATAGATGCCGTCATTGAAGTTCTTACCGTCCCCCAACCGGCCAATATACATACCGCTTCGCAGGCGGATGTGCTCCAGGCTGGAGAGGGTCTTTATGGAGTTCTCATCGTACTTCGCCATTGGCCGAAGATTACCACAGGAGGGGGACGAAGGTCAGTAATTTTGTATACTCTAAAGTGATGACTCGCCGGGCATTCGCAAACCTTTTGTCACTCCGCCGGCTCGCCGGTGTGTCCCTCTTTCTGACGGTCCTGACCGGCCTGACCGGCTGCTTTTCTCTATCGGGTCTTTATTCAGTCGACAAAGAGACCGGTGTTACCCGTTACGATCCGGGAGGAGGCGCGGATGGTAATGGCGGGACCGCCCCAAAACCATCCGATGATAACAAACGGCCGGGCCAACCCCAGAGCGAGGCGTCTTCCTTGCTGTCCGGAGACGGTATCTCGCCGGGAGACGAGCGCCTCCTGCGAGTCACCGAAGAGTACTGGCTGCAGACGCCCTGGTTCGGCGTCAGCTCGATCATCGTTATGGTGAAACGACTCCCCGGACCTTCGGTAATCGTTGTTCCGGCGGGAAGCCTCCTCGAAGAGACAATGCACCCGCTCTCCGTGGTGACAGAAATTCCGACGGACCACCGGAGGAGCCGGATCAAGGTGAGTGTGAGTTTCCATCTGGGGGACGTTCCACCCTTTGTCAAGGTCGACCGCTTCGTAAATCCCGATTTCTACTGACTACTGATCCTTCCAGTACCGCGCGGTAAGGAGCACCAGCACGGTGTAGATCTCAAGTCGGCCCAGCATCATGATTATACTTAGATATACTTTCAGCCATCCGGGGAAAAACGCGTAGTTCAGGGCGGGCCCGATGCGGCCAAAACCGGGCCCGATATTGCCCAGCGTGGCCAGGGCGGTTGTCAGGGCCGTCAGGATATCGTTACCTGCCGCAGCTACCACCATCGTCGTGAACAGAAGGAGTACCATATAAAGCATAACAAAACCGGTAATGGCGTAGACGATATCCTTCCGTAGCCGCTCTCCATTCAGTCGTATCGCGAAAACTCCTCGGGGATACACAAGGTAGCGCATTTCGTTCCAACCCTGCTTGATCATGGTGACAATCCGAACCACCTTGATGCCGCCCCCGGTAGAGCCGGAGCACCCCCCGATAAACATGAGCGTAAAGAGGACAATCTGGGCCAGGTAGGGCCATGCGGAAAAATCTGCCGTGGCAAAACCGGTGGTGGTAAGAATACTGGCAACCTGAAATGAGGCGTATCGAACACTCTCACCCGCTGAAGCATACTGTGGGGCGAGACCGATAGCGGCCATAATCGTTGCTGCAATAAAAATCCCCAGGTATGCCTTCAGCTCCGTGTCTTTCCCGATAGGCTTGAAGCGTCGGGTAGCTATCCGATAGTACATTACGAAGTTGATCCCCGCCAGAATCATAAACAGCGTAATTACCCCGTCGATAAATGCCGAATTATAGTGACCGACACTTGCATTTTTTGGTGAAAATCCGCCGGTGGCCATAGTACCGAAGGTGTGTGTCAGAGCATCAAAGAGATCCATCCCGCCGAACATAAGAAGAACCGTTTCCAGAACACTGAGAGTGATGTACGAAATCCAGAGAATCTTCGCCGTTTCGGTAACCTTGGGCGTAAGCTTGTCCACTCGCGGGCCCGGGGCTTCCGCCTTCAGAAGTTGAAGGCCTCCTATCCCCAGAATCGGAAAAATAGCAACGGTAAGCACAATAATTCCCATGCCGCCCAGCCAGTGCGTCATGGAACGCCAGAAAAGCATCGACCTGGGTAGAGATTCTATTTCTGTGAGAATTGAGGCTCCGGTAGTGGTAAAACCACTCATGGTTTCAAAAAAGGCATCCATATAGCTGGGAATAGCACCGGAAAGGTAAAAAGGAAGGGCACCGAAAAATGATGCCCCAAGCCATGCAATGGTGACCATGAAAAAACCGTCTCTGGTGGAGACGTTTTCGTACTCCCGGGGAGAAATAACCAGATACAGCACCGCCAGTACCGTCACCGCCCCGACGGGTATCAGAAAGGCTCCGATTGTACCGCTCTCACCGTCCAGCACAGCCCAGATAATCGAGAAGAGCATGAACACCGATACGATCAGCAGCAGAATCAGGACAAACCGGACCACCAGATTGACGTTGATCAAGGGTCTGCGGTAGGAGGTCATGTGGTAAAGATCTCCTGCACTTTGTCGGCGTGCTCTTTCTTGACTACCACCACCAGATGATCATTTCCACGAATCACATTGCTGCCGCCGGGTACCAGGCTTTCCCCGTCACGCCCAAGTGCCACGATAAGGCTGTCCTTTGGCAGGGAAAGGTCTTTGATCGCTTTACCGACAGCTCTGCTTTCGGTAAGGACAGTGAGTTCCATCGCCTCAATACGACCGTCACTGATGGTGTGGAGACTTCTCACCGCGCCACTGCGTATAACCCGGAGTATTGTTGTTACAATCGCATTTTTCTGGCTGACCGGAACGTCGATCCCAAGTTGGGCGGCAATAGGTGCGTATCCTGCCCGGTTTACGAGAACAACCGATCGTTTCACTCCCAGACTCTTTGCATACAGAGCGGTGACGATGTTCAGTTCCTGGTTGTCCGTTGCGGCGATGACCAGGTCGGCGTTGGTAAAATGCTGTTCTTCAAAAGCGCCGTCATCGGAGATATCGGCGTTTATGACCAGAGCCTGGGGAAACTCGTCAATCAGAGCCTTGCACCTTTGGTAGTCCCGATCAACAATTTTCAGCAACCGCTCTTCCTGTCGGGAAATACTTCGGGCAAAGCGTTGAAACAGGGTGTGCCGTTCCCTGCTTCCAAGTATATGGGCAGCAACCTGCCGGCCGATTCTCCCCCCTCCTACCAGAATTATCCGTTTGAGGTCGCTGCGTCCCTTACCTACATGCTCAAAAATCCTGTCGAAGTCCGTTTCATTTGCGACCATGTAAATGATATCACTGGCCTGCAGGCGGGTCGTACCGGAAGGGATAATGTAACGATTGTCCCGCATGACCACCGCAATCAGAAAGGTTCCCGGGAGTGTCTGGGCAAGTTCCTGGAGAGTGTGCCCGGTAAGCAGACCATCCCGTTCAACCACCATCGTCCTGATCTGAACGTTGGACTGCTCAAAGGCCATAATGTCGCTGACGGCGCCAAAGTCGATAGCCCGCATTATCGCGCGGGCAGCCTCAATTTCAGGGTTCACTACAAAATCGATGCCGAGAAAGCGCTTTTCCGACAGACGACTGGTATGGTAATCAAAATTCCGCACCCGGGCAATTTTGGCCCGCACCTGAAACTCCGCGGAGACAATGCCACAGGCAATCATGTTGACTTCATCCGAGTCGGTAGCGGCAACAAAGAAATCCGCCGTATCGGTACCCGCCTGTTTCAGGATATCCAGACTGGTTCCCTCGCCCACCACGACCATGCAGTCCAGATATTCCTGCACTTTATGGGCGGTGTCGGCGTTCTTCTCGATCAGAACGACGTCCCTTTTTTCGCTGATCAACTGACGAGCCAGCTGATACCCAACCGCCCCTGCCCCGATGATAACTACCTTCATGATTGTTCGGTTATACCAGTTTACCCGCGCCTCCGCCAACCGGAACGCCTGCGGACTTGTATGGTACCGGCAAAGATACTACACTACCAAGGTGGAACGAGAAATCGACAAGGTCAAATACAAGACCGTAGAGGGTACCCGGCAGGACCACGATGTTACTATCTTCTCCCTATCGACCTGCGCGTTCTGCCGACGGGCAATTGAGTTCTTGAAGAACAACGACGTTCAGTTCAAGTACGCACATCTGGACCTTATTGATGTGGATACCAAACGGTCTGTCAAGCGGGAACTATCCGAACGCTTTGACAATATTGTGGTCTTCCCTATTCTTGTTGTGGATGATCAGAAAGCTTACTCCGGTTTTACCGAGTCCGTGTGGGCCCGGGCTCTTGACCTGGAGTAACAGCAGGCTCCGGACAGGCCTATGAAAAAGAAACGCACCCTCCAGCAGACGGAGGAATTCATTCATAACGCCGCCGAGCATTACGGCTGGGCCGCCAACCCCGATGACGACTTTCGGCGGACAATTGCCGAAGGTCTGACCACCAACGCAAACCGTTTCGGCTATTATCTCTGTCCCTGCCGGGACGGTGACGGCGACCGCCGTGCCGACGATGACATCGTCTGCCCCTGTGTATACGCCGACCCGGACATAGACGAGTACGGCCAGTGTTTCTGTGGCCTCTTTCTCTCCCGAAAAAAAGCCGCTTCCGGCGACACCGAAGTAAACCAGATACCTGAACGCCGGCAGGCATGATCACTTTCCATCAGCTTATGCGGATCGTGGAGATCCGCACCAAACTCATCAGTGTATCCGGCTTCGGTATTGGAGCTGTCTATTCCTGGTACATTGAGGGGTCACTGGATCCGGCAGTATTTCTCGTCATGCTGGGTGGCGTTCTCGCCGTCGACATGGCTACCACCGGCTTTAACACCTTTTTCGACTTCTTTCACGGTGTAGACCGACATTACCTGAACAGAGAGAGCGACAAGGTACTGGTTCATCAGGGTGTGCCGGCGGGCACGGCCCTGCTCGTCTCTCTCGGACTGTACGCCGTCGCCGTTATTCTGGGCATAGTTCTGGCCCTGATCACTACCCCCTGGATTATTCCTGTCGGGGCCCTCTCTATGGCCATCGGTTTTCTCTATAACGCCGGTCCCCTGCCGCTTTCGCGGACACCCCTGGGTGAGCTTTTTGCGGGAGGTTTTCTTGGATGGGTACTGGTGACGCTGACGGTTTTCGTCTTTCGGCATGGTTCCGGTGCCATGGCACCGGAAGATCTGCTGGCGGGTATACCGTCCATGCTTATGGTCGCTTCCATTCTTACAGTCAACAATACCTGTGACATCGACGGTGACAGAAAAGCGGGCCGCAAGACCCTGTCCATTCTTATGGGACGCCGGGCCGGGGAGACTATGGTGTACATTCTTGGGACCGGAACGTTCATTCTGACGGGAGTATATGGCTATATCGGTGTTCTTCCACGGACGGTCATTCTCGGCATCATTCCTGCGGCGATTGCAAGTATTCCCGTCTATCGGGGAATGCACCGTCGGGGTTACTCCCACGCGACAAAGGGGCCTTCCATGGGTTCAATATCCCGAGTGTTTCTCTTCTACTCTCTGGGATACATTCTACCGATGGCATTCACTGCGCTTTCTGGCACCCGGTAGCGCCGGGCCGCCGGGACTGGACAGATACTTTCACCGATTTGTCCGAATCCGATATTTACATTACCATTATTGCAGGTATTACACATGTCGAGCAGAACCCGAATCCTGGAGCCTCTTCAAAGGCGGTTGTTGAAAGTACTTCTGAAGGTGGCAATCCCCGCGGCCATTCCCGCCCTGGCTACCGGAATTTACGCTTCCGTCCGTTCAGAGGCTTATCTCATCGTTGCCATTGATGTGGGCGCGTATCTCGGTATGTGTTACGCCTTTTTCATACTCCGGAAAAACTACCACCGCGCTGCGATGATCTTCGTCTATTCCGTACAGGTACTGGCTGTCTTTCTGGTCCTGACGGTGGGAACTGAAGGTGCTTCGGTACTCTGGCTTGCCGCCGCCGTGATGACGGCAACTCTGCTGCTAAAGACCGGACATACCATTGTCGTTTTTGCCGTCAATTTCGCCACCCTGGCCGTAACGACGTGGCTGCTTCACCTGAATTATCTTTCCTGGTATATCCCCCTGCACGGCTGGTACGCTGTCCTCGGTTCCTATCTGGGAATCTCCATTTTTCTGTCTGCGGGAGTTCGTTTTCTGCTGCACCACCTCAGTGACGGCGTGTTTCGTGAACAGCTTCTCAACCGGGAGATCCAGCACAGGGTACGAAATAACCTTCAACTGGTGGAAAGCCTTATGTCCATCGAGGCAGAGGCGGCGGAACATGCAGAGACAGCGACAACGTTGCAGCTGATGATGGATAGGGTTTCGGCAATTTCCCACGCCTTTGACAGCATGGAATCCGATGGATCCGTCCTGGAAATATCGACGACGACGCTGCTGAGCGCTCTGACGGGAGATCAGCAGCGCCACGGACGGCCGGTAGTCGCCATTGAAACTGAAGCCATGCCGGAGAAGATCTCTCTGGACGTTGCAGTGCCCCTTGCTGTTGTAGTTGCGGAACTCTTTTACCATTTCAATACACCGGACTCCCGACTTCGTTTTCGAGCGGTCCGCACGACTGACAGGCTGGAGCTGGAATTACATGATCGCCGCACTGACGCGCCTCGGAGCAACGCCCGAACCTGCGTCATTCCTCCGGTCCAACAGCAGATAATGGAAGCCCTGGTATCACAGTTCGGTGGCAAATTGACCGTCGCCGTATCGGAGACCAGTCTCGCCACGATCCAGTACCCCACCGAGGCCACGGGAGCGTGATGGAACGGCCCGCAGGTTCGTTTACCATTTCCGCAGTTTTACCAACCGCTCCACACCGTGTCGAATAGCCTGACTGGCGGCGTTGTAAGTTGCACTGATGGAAACACCCAACCCCGCGTTCACCACATCGTGAAGCAGATGAGTACTGAGTTTCACATAGGCCGGAGCGTTAATTTCACCCCGTTGATCCCGCAACAACAGGCCTGACAGGGAAAACGACTGATTCAGCGATGAAATCCGCCGGGTAATACCGGGAAAGACCGTCCGGACAACCTGAAAAAAGAGCTTGTGGTACTCGTCATCACGGCTGAGAATGCGACGAATCTGTGTGTACCGGTCGCGCCGGGGTCCTCTACGAGTGTCGCTGCCGGTCGCCTTTTCCGGGACAAGCCGCCGCAAGAGCTCCCTCGTCTCCGGATCATCAAACTCCTTGTCCGCAGCGATGAGGAAGAGAGCCGTCGCGGCTGCGTTTCGGGCAAAGGCGTTGAGCCTCCCATTTGAAGACGCCGTTCCAGATTCGCCGGCAATCAGGCTAAGTACCCGCGGCACAGCGCTTCTGACAATACGACTGTGATCCAGACTGCTCCGTTGCATGAAACCCCGGTTGGAGCCGGCAATCGCCTCAAGGGCGTCATCAAGAAGCTGAAGCACCCGGACCAGCTCCAGAAAAAGCTCGTCCTTTTTCAGCGTCCGAACAACACCGATTACCGCTTTTTCCTGTTCTGCCGACAGAACCGAGAGGCGGCCACCCCGGTCCAGACGTTCCCGAAGCTGTCGCAGTCGTTCCTGCTGGTTGACGTGAAGCACCCCTGCGAGAAACCCGTCCAGATCACGAACGTACGTGGCGACATCTTCAATTCGGGGCGTATGATTCAAATAGTACGCCACCAGGTCCTTGCTCTTCTTACCCGTCGGCACCGTCGCCACGGAAGACCGGACAAGCTGATCAAAGACAAGACCCAGCGTCTCCCGGAGTTTGCTGTACACCGTCACCGTCGCGTCCAGCTCCGTCTGCAACAGATTCAGCGCCGGATCAGGGGGGACAAAGGCCACATCAACCAGCCGTGTCGTTTCCTCCGGAGTGATCTGCAGTTCCGGATCGACGTAGCGGTTGTAGTTTGCAACGACTGAGCGGGGGTCAAAGCCGCTCTCACCGGCGGGCTGATAGCGGTTGTGCCACACGTGAACGGGCAGGTCCCCACGAATCTCAAAGACACTGCGCAAATAGCCACCGGCAGAGACGTGGGCCGTCGGTTCCGCGTTCGTCACCAGAAGCAGGCTCCCTGCGTAAGGTAAAAAATTCAGGTTTTCGTCGGCGCTGATCCCGGCCGGCATATCCCAGACCATAACGTCGTACTTCTCCACCATCTGACGGGCAAACCGTTGAAAGAGGAGGTACTTCCGCCGACTTCCGTCTTCCCGACCACCGGTTTTTGGAAACACCACATCCAGGTTGTGATCATACCGAATAGAAAACTTCGCAAGACTTCCTGACTGCCCGGGGTCCGATTGCACCGCCTGAATATCGACATCGGGAATGTCCAGAATGACCGGCAAATTCGACAGAGGGTCCAGATCCAGCAGTCCCACCTGTTTTCCCTGTCGCGCCAGAAGCAGAGCTATATTCAGAGCAGTGGTGGACTTACCTACCCCACCCTTGCCGGACCCGACGGCGATACTCTTGTCACGCAGCGGCTTGTGAAGATCTGCGGCGATGCTTTTCATGTCCATAATAGTAGTATCGGAGTCATGGAAATTGAACTTGCGTTCTGTTGAGCGTTTTTCCTTTCTGTCCTGCAAAAGACCGGATCGAATCGGCTTGTCATTGTACCGGCATGCCAATACCATTGCCTGTACAGGAGTGACAGATGGCAAACGTATTCATTACCCGGAAGCTTCCGGACATAGCAGAGAAAACCCTCCGGAGCGCGGGGCATCAGGTAGTTGTAGCACAACAGGACGGCCCCCTTGCGCGAGAAGAGTTCCTTCAGGGCGTTGCCGACGCCGATGCGGTGATCACATTACTTACAGACAAAGTGGACAGTGCGGCCATGGACGCCGCAGGCACGATAAAGGGATTTGCCAACTACGCCGTAGGTTTTGATAACATGGACGTACCGGCGGCGACGCAGCGCGGAATCCCCCTTTCAAACACTCCCGGCGTGCTGACATCGGCAACGGCGGAGATGGCCTGGGCGCTGCTTTTTGCCGCCTGTCGCCGGGTTGTGGAATCTGACGGCATAATGCGCTCAGGGAAATGGCCGGGATGGGGACCCATGCAGTTTATCGGTGGCGACGTGGCGGGTCGCACTTTGGGCGTTGTTGGTGCCGGCCGCATCGGTACCGCCATGGCTATGAAGTCCCGCGGTTTCGAGATGCCGGTCCTCTACACCGATGAGAACCACAACGAAACGCTGGAGCGGGAACTTGATGCCCGTAAGGTTGACTTTGACACGCTAGTGGGGGAGTCAGATTTTATAAGCATCCATGTGCCCCTTATGCCCTCTACCCGACATCTATTTGATCGAAACGTCTTTCGGAAGATGAAGACGACGGCGTATCTCATCAATACCGCCCGGGGCCCCGTAGTACACGAAGCAGAACTGGTGGAGGCGCTCCGAACGGGTGAGATTGCCGGGGCGGGCCTTGATGTCTACGAGTACGAGCCGGAGATGGTGGATGGACTTGCGGCGCTGGACAATGTGGTTATCACCCCCCACACCGCCAGTGCAACAGAGGACTCCCGGAACGGCATGGCCGAACTGGCGGCGCGGAATATCCTTGCCATGCTGAACGGAACGGTCCCGAAGACGTGTCTCAATCCTGGAGTTTTTCCCGTGTATAAATAATCCTGTTTCGTGAAGCAATATAGCTCCTGAGTGTGTAGGGAGATATGAGACCGAA
>CAZCAE010000048.1:10488-25887 GCA_964496635.1 uncultured Spirochaeta sp. | reverse complement strand
CCGTCCGCTTTTGCAATCTTTCCCAGAAGAGAGAAGAGAGTGAGGAAGTACGCTGCCTGCCTCTGTTCAAGGGGAGACTGCCCGACAAAGGGCCCTCCGCCGGCCCGTCCAGTCGCCTGACGGTCCATCTCCTTATCGAAGAGATGGTGTCCCAGAGCGCCGCCGGCTATTGCACCGAGAGGGCCTCCCATCATGAGGCCAATGGTTCCCCCAAGCAGTTTTCCAAACCAGCTCATGTGTTGCCCTGTTCCTTCCGAATACGCATAGACGCAACCTCGCCGCTGATCATGCTCATAGTTGTTCCGGTACCGGGCACGGTATATTGACCGGCAAAGTAGAGGTTACCAACTTTTTTTGAGCGATTAGCTGTCCGGAACCACGCAGTCTGAAAGAGCGTCTGCCCAAGGCCGAAAGCGTTTCCTTTGTAGGCGTTATAGTCCCGCTCAAAATCGGAAAGGGACATCTCCTCTTTGAAGACCAGATTTTTCCTCAGATCTTTCCCGGTACGGGCAGCAATCCGGTTCATAGCGTGATCAAAGTAGTACTCACGCCGTTCAGGAGTATCTTCAAGACCCGGAGCTACCGGGATGAGCAGAAAGACCGCTTCACCTCCGGCGGGAGCGCAGGAGGGATCGGTTCTTGACGGCACATGGAGATAGAAAAGAGGCTTATTTATCCACCGGGGACTGTCGTACACAGCGTGAAAATGCTCGTCCCAGTCAGAATCGAAGAAAAAGGTGTGGTGAGAAAACTCCTCCAGGGGTCGGTCGAAACCTAAGTAAAAGTTGAGAACTGAAGGCGCCAGCTTGGCCCGATCCCACTTTCGCGGCGAGATAGATCGATACTCTTCGGGAAGAAGCTCCATTTCCACCCAGGGATAGTCGGCGTTGGCTACGATGATGTCCGCCGGAATGGTCGACTCACCGCCGCCGGGAGTATGGACCACTACCGATTCCGCTTTTCCTCGGCTTACATTGATCTTTGTTACCTCATGGGAAAAGAGAAATCTGGCGCCCTGCAGTTCCGCCACCTGCTGCATAGCCTCAACAACCGCGGTAAATCCACCCTGGGGATACCACGTCCCCAGACTGAAATCTATGTGGTTCATCAGGGTATACATAGCGGGAGTAGACCGAGCGTTACTGCCCAGAAAAACTACCGGAAACTCAAGCATTTTCCTTAGATATGGATGTTGAAAGAAGCGGGCTACCCGACTGCCGTAACTCTGGGTTATGTTGAGAAGCCCCAGATTGGACAGGGCCGCCCAATTGATGAAATCGAAAACCGAGTAAAAGTTCTTGTAAATGAACTCGCCCATGGCAAAGTCATATTTCTGCTTGCAGTCCGTGAGATATCTTTCAAGCTGATCCGCCCCACCCTTTTCGTAGGACTCAAAAACCATTTTTACCGCTTCGCGGTCCGCAGGCATATCAACAATATTGCGGTTTTCTCCGGAAAGAGAGTCGCCGAAGTAAACACGATAGGAGGGATCGACGCGCTGGATCGAGTAGTAATCCTCCCTCTGCACGGCGAACCGGTCGAACCAACGGTCATGCTCATCGGGCATCCAATACCAGCTTGGCCCCATGTCAAATCGGTAGCCATCCCGCTCCAGGGAGCGAGCTCTACCACCGACCCATGAGTTCTTCTCCAGAACGGTGACGTTGTATCCATCCCTGGCGAGGAAGGCTGCTGCAGAGAGCCCGCCGAAGCCACTTCCGATGACTACTATGTTTTTCATCTTCCCGTCTCCACATACCAGAATTCCATCGCTTCGCTACCTGCGGTCTTCAGTTGAGAATCGTTGAACGTTGCTGCAAGGTGATACGCCTTTTCCAGTGCTTCATCAAGGTATCGTCTTTTGACCGGAAGTAGATCCACCTGCCTTCCACTGGCGGTATCAGTCAACGTCGGATCTTCCGCATCTGTCCCTTCCAGGCGATACGCCAGGGCCTCAGGCATTCCAAATCCTTCAATTTCGTCGACATCGTCACGATGAGTCCACGCTCCCGAAGAATTGTCGAAAGAGTACTCCGACAGGAAGTACCGCCCGTAGTGCGCCGCAAAAGTCATCGCATCCAAGAGGTATTCAAACTCTCCGTCAGTGAGAAGATAGTGAAAGTTCATACGGACCCATCCCGGTTTGATACCTTCTTCACCTTGACGTATCCGTTGGTAGTACTCTTCCGACATGGACGGGTCAATCATAAGCAGCCGATGTCCGTAGGGGCCTGCACAGGAACAGCCCGCACGCGCCTGAATGCCGAAAAGATCGTTTAACAGGCGTACGACAAACCGCGGATGCAGGTACCCCCGATCGTACCTGACATTGAAGGAGAAGATTGCCAGGCGGTCAGCTCCGTTTTCCGGGACCAGCGGGACTATTTCCGGCGTTTCACCGCAACGCTGGTACGTTCGGCGAAGAAGATCGATCTCGCGATTCTTGATCGCCTCGGTATCGCAGCCGTGCTGCAGATCTATCGCAAGAGCCGCACGCATTACCTGAAGAATTCCCGGTGTACCCGCCTGTTCCCGGGCCTCCACGTCATCGATATAGTCCTGGCGCGTTTCACTTACAAAACGAACTGTCCCGCCCCCGGAGACCGAAGGAGGCAACTCCCGATGATAGAGAGATTGGTGAATCAACAGAATTCCACTGGATCCTGGGCCACCAAGAAACTTGTGGGGAGAAAAGTAGATACCGTCAAAATACGCTTCGTTATCTTTCCTGACATCTATGGTTTCGTAGGGCGCCCGCGCAGAAAAGTCGAAGAAAGCAAGGGCTCCGTAACGATGAAGCACCCTCGCTGCTTCATAGACATCTGTACAGATACCCGTCACGTTTGAAGCTGCCGAAAAGGCTCCTATCTTCTCTCGGTCCGTCCAGCGGGAATCGGCAAGTTTAACCTCCAGGTCCGAAAGACTCAGCGATCCGTCGGCATCCAGACCAATCTCCACCACCTCGGCGATACACTCCCGCCAGGAAATCTCGTTGGAGTGGTGCTCGTAGGGCCCGACAAAAACAACGGGACCGGCGTCCGTCACAGTTACCCTGTCTCGCGTTGCCGGAGGTATATAAATACCCAGAATCTCCTGCAACCGGTTAATTGCGCCGGTGGCGCCCGTTCCGATCGGAATCAGACAGTACGATTCATCGGCATTAAGACGCTTCTTGATCAGGGCCACGGCTGAGGCAAACCGCCGACTGGTCAGTCGCCCGGTAGAATCATCCTCGGTATGAGTATTCGCATAATGCTGGAGAAGATGGTGCATATATCGCTCTATCCACTCCACCCCCCGGCCGGAAGCGGTATAATCCGCATAGGTAATGTATCGTTCGCCGTATGGCGTAAGTATAGTCGCCGAGCTACCGATGACCTCATTGCGAATCTCGTCCCATTGAAAATGCATACCAATGAGTATAACGGGAAATCCTAAAAAAGGTCATGCCTTCATACATACAGAGGCGGGCGGTGCGCGCAACTTTACAGCGGGCTCAGTTTTTTCGTATGCCGCTTCGCGGCAAACTACATGACAAAAACACCCGACTTTCGTCGGCTATTTTCGTATTGGTATTAGAAAAGACCCTTTACCCGTTCAGTTTCCGGATCGATATCAACACCTCGAAAGGCGGGAACACTGGGAAGCCCCGGCATAGTCCGGATGTCTCCGGCCAATGCGTATATGAATCCCGCCCCGATACTGGGCCGCAGCTCCCGGATCGGAAAGACGAAATCGGACGGGGCATTTTTCAAAGCCGGATCGTGACTTAAGGAAAGGTGCGTCTTTGCTATACAGACGGGGAGCCCCCCGTAACCGGCCTCCTCAAACTGGGCAAGCTGTTTCTTTGCCACCGGGCTGATATCCAGACTTTTTGCGCCGTAAAGTTTTGTCGCCACCGTGGTGAGTTTCTCTTCCAGAGAGGCTGAGGCGTCATAAAGGAAATGTGGTGATTTGGGCGCGTCCGCCGCGGCGGCCACCGCTTTGGCCAGATCCTCCGCTCCTTCACCCCCTTTGGCGTGATGGAAAGTCGTCACCGCGTCGTACGCGCCGTTTTCCGTTGCTGCCGATGCGATGCGGTCCCATTCCGCCCGGGTGTCTGTGCCGAAGGCGTTGATCGCGACTACGACGGGCACGCCGAACTCGTTGGCAATACGCAGGTGCGCCTTCAGGTTTTCCAGCCCCTTTTCCAGAAGGGGAATGTTTTCCCGCTGATATTCGTCCGCAAGAGGCTGCCCGGGGGTGACCGTGGGACCGCCACCGTGCATCTTCAGCGCCCGGACGGTCGCAACCAGGACTACCACATCCGGGAAGGTCCCGGAAACGCGACACTTGATGTCGAAGAATTTTTCCATACCGATGTCCGCGCCAAAACCGCTTTCAGTTACCAGAAAGGCTCCTTTCGCAAGGGCGATTCTGTCGGCAATCACCGAAGAGTTGCCGTGGGCAATATTGGCAAAGGGACCCGCGTGAACAAACGCCGGCTGGCCTTCTATTGTCTGCAACAGATTGGGCCACAGTGCGTCCCGGAGAAGCACCGTAGCCGCTCCGGCAACACCCAGATCCTCGGTAGTTACCGGCTGTCCCTGTCGGTTGGAGGCGACAACAATCTTTCCAATACGCTGACGAAGATCTGCAAGATCTGTTGCAAGGGCGAGAACAGCCATCAGTTCACTGGCGACGGTGATGTCAAAGCCACCCTGTCGGACGGGACCGTCCGGGAGTTCTCCCAGACCTGAGATTACGTTCCGCAGTGCCCGATCGTTCAGATCCATTACCCGGTTCCACGAGATGGAGTAGGGATCAATGTTCAATTTGGAAAGACCCCGTTTGGCAAAAAAGGCGTCGGACCAGCGCGACTCGTGGTACATCTGATTGTCAATAGCGGCGGCGACAAGATTGTGGGCCGCCGAAATAGCGTGGATGTCTCCAGTGAGGTGCAGATTGAACTCTTCCATAGGAAGGATCTGGCTGTACCCACCACCGGCGGCACCACCTTTAATGCCAAAGGTTGGACCCATGGAGGGCTGGCGAATGGCACACATGGCTTTTTTACCGATACGACCGAGACCCTGGGTAAGACCGACGGTGGTTGTCGTCTTCCCTTCTCCGAGAGGAGTTGGGGTTATTGCCGTGACATCGATATACCGTGCGTCGGGATGACGAGCGGCCTTGCCGACCGCAGGATCCACCTTCGCAACGTTTCGCCCCCAGGGTAGCCACTGACCGTCGGCCAGCCCGACGGACTCGGCAATTTCCGCGACAGGACGAATTTTTGAAGCTTGAGCAATTTCTATATCTGACTTGTGCATATCTCCGGTATAACACGGGTATACCGGATAGACAAGGAACAATCAGTCCATGATAAATACGGTGGAACCGGTGGTTTCACGCGTTTCCAGCGCCCGATGTGCTTCGGCAGCTTTGTCCAGCGGATACCGCTGGTTTACTGGAATCTTCACCGCCCCGGACAGAACGACCGAAAAAAGTTCCGCTGAGTTTTCTTCAAGTTCTTCCCGGGCTTCCACGTAATGAAAGAGAGTTGGACGGGTCAGGTAGAGCGAACCGTGACGGGAGAGCAGAACAGGATCGAAACCCTGGACGGGTCCGGAGCTCTGCCCGAAACTCACCAGGAGTCCCCGGGATCGCAGGCACTGGAGGCTCTGTTCCAGGGTATCCTTACCTACCGAGTCGTACACGACGGAGACACCGGCGCCCTCGGTAATATCCCGTACTCGCTGCACCACGTCTTCCTGTCGGTAGAGTACCGCATGGGTGCATCCGTTTCGACGCGCCAGATCCGCTTTTTCCGGACTACCGACGGTACCGATGACGGTGACTCCCAGGTACGCCGCCCACTGACACAAAATGAGCCCGACACCACCGGCGGCAGCGTGTACGAGGATCGTCTCTTCCGAACTGACTGGATAGGTCTGCCGGAGAAGATACCGGGCAGTCATACCTTTCAACATCATCCCGGCAGCCTGTTCAAACTCAACATCATCGGGAAGAGCTATGAGACTGCCGGCCGGTACCGTACGGTGATCGGCATAACTTCCCGGGGAAGTGACGACAAACGCTATCCGTTGTCCCTCTTTCCAACCGGTCACCCCGGAACCAACAGACTCGATAACTCCCGCGCCTTCCAGGCCAATACCACTGGGGAGCTGTGGGACCGGATAATATCCGGTTCTGTGGTAGGTATCGATATAATTCAAACCCGCGGCGTACAATCTGACGGTAACTTCACCTTCACCCGGAAGGGGTATTTCCCGTTCGGCAAGGGCAAGAACCTCTGGGCCACCATGACGCGCAAACTGTACATATTTCGACATACTCATTACCTCGCTTATTGCCTTATGAACGCACCGGCAAATAGAATCGAACCCCGAGACCGACACCGAATTCTTCGTTGGTGGCCGGGTACAACCCTATTCCCGGTGAGACTTCGCCGTAAAATTCCAATGGAAGCGATGGAAAGAGAAAGAGCGAAAGCGCTGCGGGTATACGTATTCCGATACTTCCGTTGTCTCCCATCCGTCCCAGAACACCCAGCCCAACAGACGGTACGATGTAGCGTCCACCTTCGGTTTCAATGAGAGCAAGGTGATAGATAAGACTGCTGTGGAGGTAAAAATTGTGCTGATTCGTAAAGGACCACGCCATCAGGGCATCTACCGCGAAGCCCGTTTCAGGAAACCACAACTTACCGGTCAGCCCGCTGGGCTCACCGAAAAAGAGCCCTCCCCCGAGGATTGCCGGACCTTCTGCAAGACTGGCAAGCTCAATTCTGTTTCGTTCTTCCGCCTGGGTATTAGCCTGGGAGAATGCAACAGGTGCCGACAGACAGAAGGATAAGAGCAGCAATAACGGTATGGTACGTCGGATCATCGGGACTCCTCAATTGGTTATACCCGAGTATATCAAATAAGGAGTCCTTCGTCACACGGGGGAAGTTGTCATCCTTCCAGGAGTTTTCCCGTTTCCACAGCAAGCTGATCACTGTCCCGACGAATCTGTTCCAGCACCTCCAGAACTCGTCCCGCTTCCGTGCTTTCCCGTTCCAGACGTGAAATTTCATCGATCATGCGTTCATTGATGGAAGTGAAGTCGACAAAAAGCCGCTTGAACTCCTTCAGTTGATCCTGACCTTCCCGGGCCGTCTCGGAAAGACCGGCGTTCTGATTTTCCAGTTCCTGCGTGCCTGTCCGGAGATTTCGGATTGTCTCTACGTAGGAACCTAGCGAAACGACAAGTCCGTCAACCGTCGGCTGAATTTCTGCTACCCTTTCACCGATTTCGAAGAACGCCGTACCCGCAGTTGTCACGGAACTGGTGCTGTCGTCTATGGAACCGGTAATGGATTCAATAACCTGGTCCATCTGTCTGGCGTGGCCGGCCGTCTCATCGGCAAGGCGACGGACCTCTTCCGCCACAACGGCAAAACCTTTGCCGCTTTCGCCTGCGTGAGCTGCCTCAATAGCGGCGTTCATTGCCAGAATATTGGTCTGCGATGCAATCTGCGAAATGATCTCGATGGAAGAACCAAGTTCTTCACGTTTCTGCTGCACCATCTGGGTCCGTTCGACGGCATCGCTGATACTGCCGGACCCGGTCTGCACTGCATCATTGAGTTTGTTCAGAGCTCCGGCAACCGCATGAACCTGGTCCCCCAGCGTTTTCATCTCCGACACGAGTCCCTGTTGCAGTTCGGCGTGCTCGTGCACGACAGATATTTCATTCTGAACATCATTCATCACCGCAAGAAGAGCCCGGTCCAGTCGGGAGAGTCCGTCACTGGCCTCGGACGTTTCGCTGCGGAGATGACCGGTCTCCACATGAAGATGTTCAATCATTTCCCGATATCCGGTGAGAATGCGTCGAATATCGTTCAACCGACCAGCCAGTTCTTCCTGCTGATTTGAGCTCTTCTGCTGGAGCTCTTTGACGGCACCGATAACACCGTCCAGCTTGTGCAGGGTCCGATTCTGTTCCTCTTCGTGAGTCCGGAGGTTTTCCAGTAATCGCGACTGAATTCGACTGATGGTCCATATGACGCCGGCGGCAAAGAGAAAGACCACTCCAAAAAGCGGCAAACGGGATTGAAGCTCAACGACACCACTGCGATTAATTGCGAATATCAACGATACAAAGACAGCCGTTGAACCGACCAGGGTATACCAGGGAGAAACGAGAAGTCCCGTAGGAATCAGAACAACGAGGGCAAGCCCGACTACACTTACCATCACAGAGGCGAATTCGACACCCATTCCCGCTGAGGCTTGAGCGACGGCGATAACAATGAGAAGATCTACCGTAAGGAATATACCGTTACCAATGCGTCTGAAGCCCCGCAGAACCAGGATAAGGCTGATGCTGTTGAAAATGAGTCCCGCCAGTGCTCCTACGCCGGCCACGGAATTACCAATCACAAAGAAAAAGGTCGGAACCATGGCGACCAGGGCAACCGAGAGAACCGCGATGAACGTGGCGCTCATGCGGCGTTCCTGCCGCTCGATAAGGGCTGTGCTGGAGATCATAGGTAAGACGTTAGTATCTCCGGCTCCCGTTGTCTATAGGCGGAGGTGAGTGTTTTCTACAGACGGTCGCTCCACTTCTACATATTTCCACTTTCCCGAGAGGAAGGCAGCCGTCAGGATCGCGGCGTGGGCAACCTGATACACCGCAAAGCCGGACCAGGCACCAAAAATGCCAAGGTCAAAAACCCACCCCAGAAGTAAGGAGAGCCCAAGGATAAAGATCACATTGGTAGAGAATTCCGAAAGGAGCACGAGTTTCCCCCATCCGTTGTGACTGAAAATGATTTCGAAGGAGTATCCCATCACCTCGACAAAGAAGAACAGCGCAAAAAATCGCAGCGCCTCGAGGCCGAGAGGGACAAGTTCCGCCTCCAGAGCAAAGAGAGAAAGAATCGCGTGTGGAATAGTGAGAAGTATTGTGGCAACCGTTCCGGCAATCACCAGCGCGATAAGCTCCTGTGCAAGAATGACATTGCGACCGTGCTCCCGGTCTCCGGCGCCAAGACTGTTGCCGACGAGAATAGAAGCTCCCTGGGCAAAACCACCCACCAGTGTTTTGTTGATCCGGAACATGCTGAAAAGCAGCGCCGTCACCGCCAGATAGTGAATGCCCAGACGTCCAATAAGAGTCTGATAGACGAGAAAGATGGAGAGGGCCGCCGTGTTCTGTACCGCCGGAGGAATCATGACGGCAGCAATGTCCCGAACAGTACTCCTTCTGATATGGGCAAAGCGAAGGAGTCGGTACGGGCGCACACGGGGAGCCAGCTGTCCGTAAAGGACGTACAGCAGCGTCATCGCGGCTTCCGCCAGCAGAGTTCCCAGGGCCGCCCCGGCAATACCCATGGCAGGCATGCCGAAGTTGCCGAAGATGAGGGCGTAGTTGAACAGCACGTTCAGGCCGTTCCCGATGATGGTGGCGGCCATGACGATGCCGGTGCGATTGACGGCACCCAGGAAGCCGCGGTGCGCCATGCCGAGACTCATGATAAACATGCTCCAGCGGAGAATCCGGACGTACTCCATTGCCAGATCCACGATATGGCTGTCTGTCAGAAGCAATTCAAGAATCGGCCCGATCAGGGTGGACAGAATCAAAGCAACAGAGGCAAAGATCCACCCGGTGACAACCCCGTTGGAGAGAACCCACGCCGTTTCGCGGCGGCGCTGTTCCAGCGTCGCCGCGCCGGCCCCCTCCGTGGCTGCTGTGACCTGTCGTCCGTACCGCCGACTTGCCAGAGCCTGCACCCCCAGAGATACCGGCCAGACAAAGGTGTAGAGCACCCCCGTCGCCAGAGTTGCAATTCCCGCCGCCGCCAGAGTCTCGGTCCCCAGGCGACCCAGCATGGCCAGATCAACCACTTTCATGAGATAGGTAGCGAGATTACCCGCCAGCAGAGGCGTGCCAAGAGTGAGGATGCGCAACAGTGTTGTCCGGAACATCAGGATGCGAGTATATCTACCGTGTCTGGAGCTGTACAGTCACGATCCGAGGCGGGTTACGCCCCGGGCGGAGTGGCAGACTCTGCAGAACGAAGTTCAATATTACGTGCAGTATCGATATGGGTGCGTAACAATTCTATTGGTGCGGGGCGCTCTTTCCGGGAAAGCGCCTCTCTACCGGCCATAATGGCAGCGATGATCTCCACGGTACGACGGAGGTCGCCGGCACCGACTACCCGATGAAACTCTTCCAGAATGTGGAGGTTACCACCGTAGGTCTGGTACAGGTCTATCCAGGCGTTGTTGATTTCCGCGTCCGGAAAGTAGCGGTAACGGTCACTGAGGTAGCGGCTGTTGTAGCTTTGTTCGAACTCCCGCTGGAAGGCGGCGATCAGTTCAGTTTTTCCGGTGCGAATCGTCTCCCGGTCCGGAGCGTCCACAGCATTGAGATACAACTGCTCCAGTTGTGTTCGCAGGCGGAACACGTCCTCCCGGAAGAGTTGTGCGTCATGACGGGCGGCAACGAGATCAGTCACTTCCGGTGATTCTGTCCCGTAGAGGTACACAAAGTAATCCAGAGCGCCCTGACGACCCACAAAGGTGGCAAATTCTTCGTTGAACTGGCTTTCTCCTTTCACCCAGAGGGTTGCGTGGGCCATCTCATGAATAATGAGCTCTGAAAGTCTGGCGTCGGTGTACCCGACCATAAAGTTGTACAGGGGGTCGCGAAAATATCCAAGGGTGGAAAATGCATCTACCTGCCGGACCACCACGTCCCAGCCGTCGCTTTTCAGGGTGGTTGCCAGGCCGTAAGCTTTGTCCGGGTTGTAGTACCCGCGATAGGGGACGCTGCCGACGATAGGGAAGGTCCACTCTTTACGGGTAAAGGAGAGTTCGTCTACCGCGGAGACGACGGTGACGAGGTAATCCTTATCGTGGGAGACGTAGCTCCGGTAGCTCTCTCCTGCGGACAGTCCGATCTGCTGGTCGGCGAATCGGCGAATGGAATCGACTCGGTCGAAAAAGGTCTGTTCTTCCGGTGACAGGGTATTCCTGCTCCGGAGCTTCTCAACGGGCACTGCCGACAGCTGGTGTTTTGCCAGATGGTATCCCTGATCGATGATGTAACAGGAGGTGGTGACCATGGAGAGCAGCCCCAGGGCGCCCAGTCGGAGGTATCTGCTCATTTCTTTATTGCACCGGAGGATGTGCCGCACCCCATACGAACACCCCGCTCTCACCGTCGCGATGCACCGGGTCAAGGGTAAAGCCGGCCGACTCCATATCCAGCAACGTATCGCGGTTAAGGTTACACCCCCGCGAGAGGGTATTCCAGAGGGGGTTGATAGTATCAAAGAGGCGGGCCGTTCCGGATTGGGCCGGTTGAACGTGTTCCAGAAAGAGGTAGGTACCGCCGGGTTTCAGAACACGGATAATCTCGTCGAACCCGCACGGTGGACAGTCAACGGAACAGAAGAGCAATGTGGCAACAACGGTATCAAAGGTGTGATCGGAAAAGGGAAGCACCTGGGCGTCCATGCGCCGGACGACGGTTATCTGTCCCAACTGTTCCGGCAACCGGGATACCCGGGAGCGGAGGGTCGCCCGCCGGTCGTCCCGGTCGGAGAGGGTCAGTGAGGCAATTTTTTCGGGGCGGTAGTAGCGCAGATTGATTCCCGTACCCGCTCCAATTTCGAGGACGGCTCCCGACGCCCGGGGAATCAGGCGGCTTCGTATGCGGTGAAGTTTCCACCGCTCCAGCGGAGCCATAAACACGTCAAACCCGGCAGAGGTGACGGTTTCAATAACGGTACGGGCGGTACGTACGGTGCGTGCAGTACCTCGGGTGTCCGTATCGTCACCGTTACACGCCATCGCGGGACTCCGCAAAGATTCGACTCACCCGGTGGCCGGGAACGGGTTCATCCATGACGAGATCTTCCCGCCGCGGGACGGGGTTGACGGTAGGATCGGCCTGTCCGACAAACGGACTGTCCGCGGTGGTGGCGCTGTCGTCGGCTCGGGACGGGGTTTCCGTCGCCGGAACGGACAACGATGGAATCGCATTGAAAAGGTAACGGGTGTACGGATGAAGGTGATTCCGGAGCAGCACCGTTGCCGGGGCTTCCTCTACCAGGACGCCCCGGTACATCACACCGATGCGATCACTGATGTAGCCCACAACGGCGAGGTCGTGGGCGATAAAGATCATAGTGAGGTTTCTTTCGTCACGAATGCGCAGTAGCAGCCTGAGAATCTGGCCCTGAATTGAGACATCGAGGGCACTGACCACCTCATCACAGATGAGCACTTCCGGCCGGGTGATGAGGGCCCTGGCGATAGAAATACGCTGCCGTTGTCCTCCGGAGAAGTCTGCCGGCCGCCGGTCCAGATCGTCGGGGCTGAGGCCCACTTCGTGAAGAATACCGGCGGCCTCTTCTTCCGCCCGCGCCTTGCCGAGCCACCCGGGGGAGTACCGGTAACCCGAGAGGAGGACCTCCCGGACACTCAGGCGAGGGTTCAGAGAACGGGCGGGATCCTGAAAAATGTAACGGATTTTGCTGCGCAGATCCTTCAGGTCGCTGCGACGAATATTCCGAAGGTGGAAGTGCCGTCCCGACCGGTCGGTGTAGGTGATCTCCCCGTCGGTGAGGCGTTCCATGCGCACAAGCAGGCGTGCAGTGGTGGTCTTGCCACATCCGGATTCTCCGACAAGACCGTAAATCTCGCCGGGTTGTACCGCCAGAGAGACGCCGTTCACCGCGTAGACCGAGGACTCTTCCCGGGCAAAAAACCCAGCCTGCAGGGGATAGCGTTTGTGGACGCCGTTTAAAGTTATCACGGGGCGCCTCCCCCTTTCTTGATTCCGGCAATGACACAGCGGTACTGTACCGACGCGCCGGGTTCAGACCGGTCGGAGCGCAAGGCAGGCACGCCTTCCCGGCACAGTGAGGTGACCAGGGGACACCGGGGAGCAAAGGGACATCCCGGCTCAGGTCTCAAAGGGTTGGGGGGAGTCCCGGCCAGAATGTTCAGACTGTGCTCGCTGTGGTGCGTGCCGAACGGTACCAGACTGCCCAGAAGCCCCGCCGTATATGGATGCCGGGGCGAGTGAACAACCTGGTTCACCGGCCCCTCTTCCATGACCATTCCGCCGTACATGACGATCAGCCGGTCGGCGAATCCGGATATGAGGGCCAGGTTGTGAGTGATGAAGATAATTGCCAGGCCCCGGCGCCGGCGAAGCTCCCTGAGAAGGTCTATGATCCCCGCCTGAATTGTTACATCCAGCGCCGTGGTCGGTTCATCGGCGATCAGGATTTTTGGTTCACCTGCCAGTGCGTGAGCGATCATGATTCGCTGAAGAAGCCCCCCGGAAAACTGATGCGGGAAGTTCTCCAGACGCTCTGCCGGATTGGTGATATGAACCTCTTCCAGCAATTGTACGGACCGCTGTCGCACTTCTTCGTCGGTAAGCTCCGGCTGGTGGGCCCGGAGTGTCTCCGCGAGAGAGCGTCCGATGGAATAGATTGGATCAAATGAACGCCCCGGCTCCTGGAAGATCATGGCAATCTCCCGTCCGCGGAACGCCCGCAACTCTTCCCTGTTCATACCGGCAATATCGTGACCGTGGTACCGGATTGAACCGTCGGTAATTGCACCGTTTGCCGGAACAAGGCGCATCAGGGCGTGAGCGGTGACGCTCTTACCGCTGCCGGACTCGCCGACAATGCCGAGGATTTCTCCTTCCTGGAGCGTGAAGTCCACGCCTCGTACCGCCTGGAGAGTTCCGCCGGCGGTAGCAAAATCCACATGAAGGGAGTCTACGGTAAGAACAGGTGTCTGGTCCTTTTGGGTATTCATACGCCGATCTTCCGCTCCCGGTAGTAGGGATCAAGGACATCCCGCAGGAGATCTCCAATGAAGTTGAAGGCCAGTGTGGTAAGCAGCAGAAAGAGCCCCGGATAGAGAAACCAGGGGAACAACCGAAGGTTGACTATCGTGGTCACCTCACGGTTGAGCAGGCTGCCCCAGCTAACCGCCGGATCGACAATCCCGAGACCGAGATAACTGAGAACCGTCTCTCCGAGGATGAATCCGGGTATACCCAGGGTGATACTTACGATAAGAATCGAAGACATCTGGGGAATAATGTGCCGGAATATTATCACCAAAGCGGGAATGCTTTCCAGCTGGGCATTGACGATGAAATCTTCCCGTTTGATGCTGTGGACAAGCCCGCGAATGAGGCGGGCACTGCCGGGCCATCCGACAAATGACAGGATCACCGTTATCAGCAGAAAGGACTGCCCGGAATCCATTTCCCGGGAGAGGAGACTCCTGAGAAAGAGGATGACGTACAATCCCGGAATAAGAATGAAAAACTCCGCGAAACGCATGATGGCCCAGTCCGCCCAGCCTCCGAAATATCCGGCCAGACCGCCGAGAATGATCGCCAGGGTTAGGGATATGGTGATCCCGATGAAGCCGATGGTCAGGGAAATCCGACTGCCGTAGAGAATTCGGCTGAAGAGGTCTCTTCCAAGGTTGTCCGCCCCCATGAGATAGACCGGTTCTGTCCGGTCACCGGGGTCAAAGGAACGGCCGGAGGTACCTTCATAGGGAACGTCCGTCCCGAAGAGATGGAGATTTGATGGAATGAATGCCCACAGCCTGTAGGAGGGCCCCCGGACGAAGAAGCGTATCGGTATGTACTCACCCCGAAGGGGAGCGTATCTCCAGTTGACATCATCAACCAGGGCGTACCGCTGGATCTGGGGACGGAAACCAAGCTCCCGGGAATAGAGACGCACATTCGGCGGATGGTAGGCGCTGTCCCGAAAAACCGTTGTCGGCGTATACGGCGACAGAAACTCCGCAATGAACATGCTTCCATAGAGGGCAACCAGAACGACGAATGCTGCAGCTGCGACGGGTCTGCGGAAGAGAGCTCGCTGGAAGCGCTTCATGAGTCCCCTCCGTACCGGATCCGCGGATCCACCAGTGCGAGAAGAATGTCGCTGATGACCATGCCGAAGAGAACGAGGAAGCTGATGAACATGATATTCGCCAGAACGAGATTCACATCCTCCTGCCGGACCGCTTCGTACATGAGTCTGCCGATGCCGGGATACGAAAAGATAATTTCCAGAATGAGGGAGCCCGAAAAGAGTCCCGCAAAGAGGTTTGCGCTGGAGGTGATGTACGGGTTCAATGTGTTCCTGAAGGCGTGGGCAAAATAAATGCGTCCTTCCGATACACCCCGGCTGCGAAGACTTGTGATATAGGGCTGTCCCAGCTGGTCCAGCATGGTCGCACGGATCATGCGCATGGTACCGCCGATTCCGCCGAGAAAGGCGCCTGTCAGCGGCAGAAGAATGTGATAGAGATAGCTGAAGGCAAACCTCGCGGGCCC
>CAZCAE010000048.1:0-10478 GCA_964496635.1 uncultured Spirochaeta sp. | reverse complement strand
GGCCCCTCAGACGGCGGAAAGTCGGGGTACGCCGTAATAGGAAAGAGCCCCGTCACCGCCGCAAAGAGCTGTAGCAGGATGAGCAACAGGATTCCCGGAAAGGCGTGCAGAAAAAGAGCCACCAGTGTAGCCACGAAGTCCACCCGGGTCCCGACTTTGGAACTGAAGTAAATGCCCAGAGCAAAACTGATAATGGTCAGAAAAAAGAGGGATATCAGATTCAGCACCAGGGAGTTGACCATACGATCCCGAATGAGAAAGAGAATAGGAGCTCTGCTGATGAGGCTTCTTCCAAGATCCCGGTCTACAAAGACCCGACGAAGCCATTGCATGTACTGCATGTAAAAGGGCTGGTCCAGGCCAAGGCGCGCCTTCGCAAGAGCAATGGCTTCTTCGGTATAGACGTTGTCGCTCTGCCGGAACTCTTCCTGCATGAGCATCTGACTGCGAACGTAGTTCTCCACCACATCACCCGGAGAGAGTGCCATCAAACCGAAGACGGCAAATCCCAGGATAAAGAGAATGGTTATCATGGAAACGAATCTGGAAAGGATAAACGCCGCCAGAGGATGGTCTTTCCGGAAGAGATACCAGGGATGAACGACGAAGCGAACGATCCGGTGCAGCAGTTGGGCCATACCGGGTATCACTGCTCCAGGAAGAAATACTCCAGCTCAGTCCCACCGAGAGTATCGTAAAAGACATTCTGCCACTTGTCCCGAATTGCCACGAAGGAGAAGGGGTGTACCGTATACATCACCGGTAATTCCGACAGCAGAATTCGCTGGAACTCTCCGTACAGCTCCCGAGCCTCCTGTTCATCTATAGTGAACCGGACCGAGTTATAGAGACGGTCAATGCGCGCCTCCCACTCTGTAGCCGGTTCCGGCTGCAGGGGATTCCACATATGGAAGTTTCCGCTGGACTGCCAGACGTTGCTGCCACCGGAGGGCCAGTAGTTTGCCCCCAGTGCGACGGTAACGACGTCCCAGTCGTAGGTGTTCATGATGCGTTCCACCAGGTTCTGGAAATCGATAGGCCGGACGTTGGCGGTGATGCCGATATCCGCCATTTCATCGGCAAAGATGTTGGCCATATCGATACCTATCTGGCTTTCAGCTCCCATGATGATGTCGAACTCAATGTGATTTCCCTGGTCATCGTACATGAGACCGTCGCTGTCCCGGGTGATTCCAATAGAGTTCAGAAGTTCCACTGCCCGTTCAGGGTCATAGGTATATTCCAGCCTGATGTCGGGATCGAAGTACATGTTGGCCGTGGCGGCAAAGTGGTGCGCCGGAGCGGCCAGTCCGCGGTAGACCTGGTCTACAATACGGGGTCGGTTGAGGAGAGAACTCATGGCCTGCCGGAACTCCGTCTGTATGAACCAGCCGTGTTTTACCGGGTCGATGTTTGCGGGATTCTGGTTGAAGGTGAAAAAGGATGAACCCAGCGCTTCACCACCGTCATAGACGGTGTAGTCCCGGGGTTCGGCGTTCACCAGTTCTTCCAGCTGTTCCGGCTTGACGGAGTGGGAGTCCTTTCGGCCTTCCCGGAAGAGAAGGTACTCGGTGTTGTCATCCGGGACGATGCGGTAGATGAGCCGCTCTATGTAGGGAAGGACCGTCCCTTCGTCGTCGGTCTTCCAGTAGTTGGGATTGCGCTGAAGCACCACCCTGACGCCGGGGCTGTATTCCACGATATGGTACGCCCCGACACTGGGGATAGTTGTGACATCAGTATCCACCGCAAGGATATTCAGGACCCCTTCGACTCCGTTCTGCCGTTTTGCCGGTTCGAATATGTGTTTCGGCCAGACTGTGGTATTTGACTGGAGAATCGGGTTGGATACGATCCGGGGGAAGGTGAAGACCACCGTCCGGTCATCAACCCTGTCTACGGTGGTTCGAGCCTGGCTGCCGTCGGGCATATCCACAAACTGACCGGGATATCCGGGAAGCTGCAGTTCCGCGTCACCATCGATCTCATCGTACCAGTAGACGATATCATCTGCGGTGACGGGAACCCAGCTTTCCGGGTCGGAATTCGGGGTTGTCCAGTAGAGGTCTTCCCTGAGGGTATAATACACCCTCAGGATGTCCGCCTCTTCGTCAGCCTCTATCTCAAAGGTTGCCAGGGCGGGAATAAACTCCCGCTCGTACGGGTCATATTCTGCCAGATACCCCGTCAGGGTATCCACGATGGTACGTGTATCGGCGTCCCGGGCAGTGAGAGTGTTGAACGTCTTCGGGTCGTTGTTGACCGCCGAGACGTATTCTCCACCGAGAGTTCCGATGCGGTACTCCGGGGGGCCGGGACGGGATACCGTCTGGCCCAACAACCCGCTGCGTCGTTCTGTGCGTTGTGACGCAGCATCGTCCCGGGTAATCTCCTCTTCTCCACCACAACCGGTGATGACCGCCATCAAACCGGCCAGCACCAAAGCAACCGCAGTCAGCTTTTTCATAGTAGTGAATAATTATACAATTTCCCGGCGAATAAGACCACGCCCGGAAGGGAATTAACCGTTCAGATAGTCCACAATCCGGTTGATATCTTCGTCTACACCTACTCCGGTGAGAAATGAGACGGAATGGATCACCGGAACGTCTCCTGTTCCGGAGACAAAGGTGGTGGTTACAACCAGGTCATGGCCCGCCACTTTTGAAGGCACTTCTGCCGCCTTGCATTGGGTGGTCTCAACGGGTATGCCCCGTTTCCCCAGTTCTTCTTCAATTTTGCGGGCTACCACCGTCGATGTTGCAATCGCCGTCCCGCAGGCGACGAGGATTCTTTTTTTTCCTGCCATATCCTATTACGCTCCTTCGCGTTGTATCGGTATATCATAGATCAGCCGAGAATTCCGAAAAGCTTCAGTGCGCTCAGTACTACAGCTCCCACGACGATCCATCGCACCGCTGCAGCGCCCCGCCGAACAGCAAAACGAACTCCCAATGAAACACCGGTGACATTTCCCAGCCCCATAATAAGACCGTGCAGCCACAATACATGACCATACCACGCAAATATGGCTAATGCAAAAAGGGAGTATAATGCGACTACCAGAAGTTTTAATGCGTTTGTCTTCACCAGGTCAAACCGAAATACCAAAGTGATGCCGGAAATCAGCAGAAACCCGACACCCGTCTGTATAAAGCCGCCGTACAGACCGATGACGAAGAAGACAGGAATGCTCACCCATCGGGGTGGCACCGGAATTGTCGTGTCATGGTGCGGTTTGTAGAAAAGGGTGACCAGGACCGCCACGAGAACAACACCGAGGACAATGTCAAACACCCGCTGTTCCATCTGTGCCGCCGCCACGGCCCCGACGATAGATCCCACAAACGCCGGCACCAGCATGGGCAAAGATTCGGAAACGATATATACCTTCCGGCGGCGAAACTGGGCCGCCCCGACGAAGCTCTGCATCACGACGGCTACCCGGTTCGTAGCGTTTGCCAGGTTGGAAGGGACACCAACCAGAAGGAGGGCTGGAATGGTCAGGAGAGACCCGCCCCCTGCGAGAGTATTGATGAATCCGGCTCCTGTTCCAGCCACAAACAGGATTATCAGGTGAAGGGGCGTCAGGTCTCCGATGGTCATACCGCCGTCAACCGGTGAACTCGTTCCCCACCTTCCGGGCCCGTTGTGGTTTGTCCACATTTATTCCCATGGCCAGACCGATCTCCACCAGCACGTTCCAGCCGGCAGCGAGCTGCACGTAGGATGCAAGATCGCCGGAAGGAGGTATCCGAATGGTAGGAAAGATCGTCGGACGGTCCGCAATTGCGACGACGGTAAGGCCTACCCCGTCCACAAGAACCTGCCGGAACTTTTCTTCCTGTTCCGGAAATGGATCCACCAGGACGACGATTTCCCGGGGCTGCATGATTTCCTCGATTCCGTGGACGGCGTAAGTTCCCTCAAGGTAGTCCGAGCGCTTGCGGGTAATTTCATTGGTCTTCAGCGTCAACTCTTCGGCAACACCGTCGTTTCGGCCGGCAAAATAGATCACCGGCGCCTTCACGGCGGCCTCCACCACCTCTCCGGGAATAGAAATTTTCAGCGCTTCATCAAAGGTTGCGGCCAGCTTTTCTATGTCTGGTCCGGATTCGCCGTTTCTGCTTCGGAACAGAGCGTCGTAGACCAGAGCCTGCTCAACCACCGACTTGGTCGCCGCAACGGCATCCTCTGCACCACAGCCCAGGACGAAAGCGGAATCGGCGCGTTCTGCAATAGGTGTACCCCCCCGGGCAACGATGCCGGTAGAACCGTTGGGACGGGCGTTCTGGAGCAGCCGGACCCCTTCGGCGGTCTTTCCCGAGTTGGATGCCACGAAAAGGTGAAAGTCGTTCAACGCGTATTCCGCCGCCTGACTGGCGCCCTCAGTAACAAGGGATTCCTTCCAGCCCCTGCGCAGGGCCTGTACCATCACGTGTTTGGCCGGAAATATCCGGCTTGAACCCTCTCCCGAAAGCATGACCCGATCCGTCGATACGGGGATAGCTTGGGCCCCCGCGACGTTAAAACGACGAATGATATCGGGGGTTTCCAGCATCTCCCTGCACAGGGCGTAGCGATTGTAGTTTTCCTGATTGTTCATAGTGTATCTCCATGGAGTTTGTGCAGCCTGTGGCTTGCCACGGCCAATTACGAAGAGTAATGTGTTCGTACCGATGCTGCAACGTGAATCTCTCCAGTTTTTGCCGAAATTGATACGTCTCGCACTGCCGATTGCGCTGCAGTCCCTGATGATGACCGTCCTCAATCTGGTGGATACCGTCATGGTCGGACAGCTGGGGGAAGTGCAGATCGGTGCCATTGCCCTGGGGAATCAGATCTTTTTTCTGCTAATGCTTTTTCTGTTCGGTGTAGGCAGCGGTGGAGCCGTCTTTTCGTCCCAGTTCTGGGGACGCAGGGATGTCCATGGTGTTCGCAAGTCTTTGGCACTGGCTCTTATCGTGGGGATAGCCGGCGCCGGATTTTTCACGATCCTGGCACAGACAATACCGACGCTTCTTCTCGGCGTCTTCACGACAGACCAGGTGGTTATCAGCGAAGGCACCGGATATCTGCGAATTGTCGCGTTAAGTTACTTGTTCACCGCTATCAGCATCAGTTACGCCCACGGCCTGCGCAGCATCGGAGATACCAGACTGCCCATGTACGCCACGGCAATTTCTATCGCTCTGAACATCCTGGGGAACTACACTCTCATCTTCGGCAAGTTCGGTTTCCCCGCTCTGGGTGTGCAGGGAGCCGCCATTTCCACGGCGATAGCACGTTTGCTGGAAGTAACCATGATTCTTACGGTGGTCTATCGGCGCAACGGACCGACCGCCATACATCGCGAAGACATTCGCCTCATAGACCGCGTCTTTGTCCGCTCCTATTTCAAACGGGCGACACCGGTCATTCTGAACGAAATATTCTGGTCCACCGGGTTTGTTATGTATACCGTGGTCTTCGGGAGAATGGGTACACAGTTTCTTGCCGCCTACAACATATCGGACACGATCGGCAGGCTGATGCTGGTCTTCTTTATCGGGACGGGCAATGCCACGGCGGTGCTTATCGGTAATATGATCGGTGCGGGAGAACTGGACAAGGCCGAACGCACCGGCAATTCCATACTTGGACTGGCACCTGTAGCTGCGACCGCTGTGGGTCTCTTTGTCTTTTTTGTGGTGTCCCCGCTGGTGCCCTATCTCTTCTCTGTGAGTCCGGAGGTACGGGTACTGGTTCGTCAGTTCATGCGCATGTTTGCCATTCTGATAGTGGCGAAAGCGACAAACATTCACATTATTGTAGGAATTCTTCGGGGGGGCGGTGACACAAAATACGCTCTGGCTATAGACATACTGCCGCTGTGGCTCATCGGCGTGCCCGCAGCATTTCTGACGGGGCTGGTAATCGGGGTTCCGGCACCACTGGTTTACCTGGCTCTGAATACCGAGGAGATTACCCGGGTGATCATGGGGTGGAAACGGGTGCGTTCCGGAATCTGGGTGAATGATCTTATCGGCGAAGCTACACTGGAAGAACGGTACGAACCGGTTCCGGGATACGAAAGCACGGACGTACCCGTTATTGCCCCGGGAATCAACCGTGATCGTCGGCCGCAACGATGAGCATCTCCGTTACGGATCCGGCATCAGGAGCGACACGGCCTCTGGCTTCGTAGTCTCAGATCCATATTGTTGATAGTATATCCGAATGGGAAACTTCCGGCGAACACCGTGCCGGGCCAAAACGGCACCACACCGAAAAATCGTGGAGCTCCTCCGCATAATTCCTGCCGTGGATGCCCAGAACCGACTGCTCCGTCTTGGAGACAAGGAACTGGCCATGAGTCTGCTCTACATGGCTGAACGCGAACAGAATACGGTTATTTCTCTTCTGGGAGAATCAAAAGGACGACGGGTCAGGGACGAACTTGAGCGGCAGTCCCGTTCCCGGGTGGCGGCACCCTACTACGAGGCCGCCGTTCGTACAGTTGTACGGACCCTTGAGGGCGCCGTGGTGGACGCCCCGAAGAGCTACTACCGCCCTACTACTGCATCATACTTTCAAGGTCGCCGGTAAACTCCGCACTGGAAACCGTTTGAGCAAGCTGTCGGCGATTGCGGTCCAGGCTGTTACGGAATCCGTAGGCTACGGCAAACATGATCACGTCTTCCTGTTCATGAGCAACGAAAAAGATACCCGACGCTTCCTGGGATGAATCATCGAAGGTAATCGTCGCAACACGGCGCCCGTCAAACTCAAGAATTTCCTTGCTGCTGTTTTCCATAGTACCGTCATTACTGGAAATGATACTTTCAAACATACCGTCCAGAATGGTCGTTATGTCGTCGACGGGAATACCCATCATCATCATGAAGAAGGTCGGCATGATACCAATGACCATGGCGGTGTCACCGGGCTGCAGATCCGGCATGTCCATGGCGGACTGTTCAAGAAGTCCCTGCCGATTTACCAGCGTGACGCCTCCCTCTTCCTCTGAAACGAACCAGCCGTCGGGATAGTAGAAGGAAATCTCCATCTCGTCACTGCGGTGGTCGGTAAAGCCGGACGGACGAGAGCCGAACTGGCCCCAGACTGATCCCGCAAGGATCAGAAATGCTGTCAAACCGAAAACTATTCTTTTCATACATTATGAGGTAGTCCATCAGCGGGGTGTTGTCAATTACCTGCACCGATCTCTTGCACTTCCGTTAATTACTGATTATTTTTCTCATAATATGACAGCCACACGAGACAGATTTGTCACTATTACCTATACTTTCACAGCTCCCGACGGGACCCTTCTCGGAAGCAGCGATTACAGTGGTCCGTTCACCTTCCGCCACGGCTACGGGGACGTCGTAGTTGGACTGGATACGCATACTGAAGGTGCTTCCACCGGCGACCGATTGACCTTTGTGGTAACCCCGGAAGAAGGGTACGGCGAGCGGGACGAAAGCAAGGTTCGCCGTCTGGCAAAAGATGCCCTGCCCATGGGTCGGGAGCCGGAACCCGGACTGCGGGTCAACGTGGGAGACACGGTAATGATCATAATGGAAGTCACCGCCGATGAGATTGTCCTGGACGGTAACCACCCTTTGGCGGGAGTACCGCTCCATTTTGACATCACTATTACCGATATCTCAACCGAAGACCCTCGTGAAGGAAGCTCCTGCGGATGCGGAGGTACCTGCAGCTGCGCCTCCTGACGGGAACTGCCTCGTGACGGTGGGTCGGCCCCCGGTCTGTCCCTGTAACAGTCTGTCCCGATGGATTACAATGTATCCATGAATATTCAGGACATGACAATTCAGGAACAGATTGACCACATTGCGGAACAGGAAGAACGCATCCGCTTTTCTTCATTCGACCACGACATGGCCTTTGAAATAGGAACCGCTCTCCGAGAGGAAGCACTGAAACGGGGCGTTGCAGTGGCTATAGACATTCGCGCCTTCGGACAGATTCTCTTTCACTGCGCCATGGCGGGAACCGCCCCGGACAATGACCGATGGATAGAACGAAAAATTGCGGTGGTGATGCAGTTTCACCGCAGCTCCTTTCGGGTCGGCCGGGAGCTTGCAGCGGCCGGTAAAACAATTGAAGAGCGCTCTTTTGTGAGCCCATTGGAGTTCAGCCCCCACGGAGGGTCCTTTCCAATCCGACTTCAGACCGGCGGTGTCATTGGCACCGTAACCGTTTCCGGACTGCCCCAGGAAGAAGACCACGCCCTGGTAACGGCGGTGCTGGAGCGTTTCACAGGGGTGCAGGATATACACTCATGAACAGCGACCAGCGGGTTGGGATAAAACACCGGATTGCCCATCCCCGGGACCTTCTTGTGGCCATGATGGACCGGGTCTACCGGTTCGGAATGACCACTACATCCGGAGGGAATCTGAGCCTCCTGGACGAGGAAGGCAACATGTGGATCACCCCCGGCGGTGTGGACAAAGGGTCCCTGCGCCGGGACGACATCGTGAAGGTCCGTCCCGACGGTACCGCGGAAGGTCGGCACAAGCCTTCTTCGGAGTACCCCTTCCACCGTGCAATCTACCGGGCCCGCCCGGACGTCCGGGCCATCGTCCACGCCCATCCACCCACGCTGGTCAGTTTTTCTGCGGTCCGTCAGCCTGTTCAGACCCGGGTCGTACCCAACGCCTTTCTCATCTGCGGCGAATGCCCGGTGGTTCCGTACGCCGCCCCGGGAAGCGAAGAACTGGGCCGGAAGATCGCCGATGCGTTTGCCGGCGGATTCAACGTGGTTCTGCTGGAAAACCACGGAACGGTCACCGTCGGGAGCGATATCTTTGAAGCGTTCATGCGCTTTGAGACGCTCGATTTCTGTGCCCGCCTGGAAGTGAGGGCAACCCGTCTGGGAGAAATAACGCTCCTCAACGACAACCAGATTGCGGAAGTTCACAAGAAAACGCCGGTGATCGAAACGTTTCTGCTGGACCGGCACTCAACACTGGAGAAGGAACTGCGCCGGGAGATAGCCGACATCGTTCACCGGTCATACGAGCAGATTCTCATGACAAGCACGGAAGGAACCGTCTCTGCCCGGGTGGATGACCGTTCCTTTCTGATAACCCCCTACGGCTATGACCGAAAGCTGATGGAACCTGCGGACATGGTGCTGGTCAGGGACGGAAAGGCCCAGGAGGGGCGGCCGGCCAGTCGTTCCGCTCGGCTGCACCAGGCGCTCTACAACGAACACCCGGAGCTCAACGCGGTAATCGTGGCACATCCGCCGGCAATGATGGCCTTTGCGGTAACTCACCAGCCCTTCGATTCCCGGGTGATTCCGGAGAGTTACATTCTGCTGCGGGATATCGAGCAGCTTCCCTACGGCGTCTCCTATTCGGACTACACCGCGGTGGTACAGGCGATATCACCGGCGACACCCAACGTCATCATTCGCAACGAGGCACTTATCGTCACCGGCGCGTCGCTCCTTCAGGCCTTTGACCGGCTGGAGGTGGCGGAATACACCGCCGACTCCATCCTCATGGCAAAGGCCCTTGGACCGGTGGTAGCCATCGAAGACCGGGACATTCTGGACCTTGAAAAAGCGTTCAAACTTCCGCCGCGAATCGGTGATGTGTGATACCATCCGAGTCGATGCACACAATGAGACGACAGGACAAGCTTATTTCGTCCCCCCGGGAGATTGACGGGATACTTGCTACCGGGCAAGTCTGTCATCTGGCTCTTCATGATGAACCCTGCCCGTACGTTATTCCTATGAATTACGGCTACCGCGCGCCTTCGCCGGAATCGCCACAGGGCGCTCTCTACTTTCACGGAGCCGGCAGGGGACACAAACTGGATCTGATCCGCCGCAATCCCCGGGCGTCATTCGTGGTGGATATAGACCACAGACTTATCACAGCCGAAGAGGCCCACCACTTTACCATGCACTATCGCAGCGTTATGGGTACCGGCACCATCACCATTCTTGAAAACCCCGAGGACAAACGGCACGGTCTGGACATTCTCATGAAACAGTATTCCCGGGAAACGGGCTGGACCTATCCACCCCGGATGCTCTCAACGATGACCGTCTTCGTCCTGGAAATCGAAGAGATTTCGGGCAAGCAGTCGCCTCCGCCGGCCGGAACGGAAGAACAGTGCTATGAGTGAACCTGCCAATCGCATGTGGGAAATCTTTCTGGAGGTATACGTCGGTCTGCCGCGACAGGGTCCCGGAAACCGGACAAGTACCGCCCGGGCGCTGAAGCTTTGCACCGACCTTCCGTCGGAACCGACTGTACTTGATCTTGGGTGCGGCACGGGAGGGCAGACCTTTCACATTGCCGAACTCACCGGAGGATCCGTCACTGCCATCGACAGCCACAGATCTGCAGTTGAAAGGCTCAACACCACGGCGCAAACCCGGGGCCTGGCCGGCATGTTTGTTATAGCCTGAAATTCCCTAGTTTTACCGTTTCGAATTCCCGGAGATT
>CAZCAE010000047.1:18368-25947 GCA_964496635.1 uncultured Spirochaeta sp. | reverse complement strand
GCAATTGTGATAATCCGTTGCCCTTTCATAGGACCTCCCTTAATGCTCAAACAACCGTTTGAGTTTTATAACTACTCATTAGATGAGTAGTTATTCAATAATACCATATCCTCATCGTCACGCAAGTGTTTTTTTTACGAATCTTTCCGGTGAGAATTCCCGGGTCTCCTTCGGCAACGTTCGGCCCGTGACGGCGTCACGAATAAGCTGGCCGGTGATTGGAGCGAGAGCGATCCCATCACCCTCGTGTCCGGTCGCCACGAACAGCCCATCATTGCCCGGCCATTCACCGAGGATCATCCGTCCGTCCTCACTGGCGGGACGGAGTCCTGCGATGTGTCTGATAAAGTTGACGTGTCCCATGATCGGAAGAATATCGACCAGTTGTCGACTGAGAAGTTCCATCGCTTTTTTTGACGAAATCAGCCTCTCAAAACCAGCCTTTTCCCTGGTACTGCCGACAAGATAGTTCCCGTCGTGTGTCCTTGTAAAGGAAAATCCCAGTCCGAGGGCAGCCGCCGTGTCGTCAACATCGCGCTTCAGCTCCGGTTGCAGCTTGGTCACGAGATAGGAGGCTGTCCAGAGATTGGTATCCCCGACGGGGGGAGTCTTTTCGGTGATCAGAAGCTGCCCACGTTTGGGTTCGACGGAGATATCGATTCCGAAAAGTTCTCCGATCTGACGGGACCACGCGCCTGCAGCGATAACAACCGTTTCTGACTCATATCCGGAACCGGAGAGCGTCTTCAGGCGCCAGATACCGTCTGCACTTTGGGTCACACGTGCAAGGCCGTCGGAGAAATGGACTTCAACACCGAAGGCGCGACCGGCTGCGATAAATCCTTTCATCACAAGGAACGGATCTACCTGGGCGTCCCCGGGACTGTACGTTGAAGCAATAAACCGATCACTCACGTGCGGTTGAAGTTCCTTCATGCGGGTTTTGTCAATGATTTCGACGGGCAATCCGTTCTTCTGTTGCTCCACCACGAACCGCTCCATAACGGTCCGCTCCTCGTCGTCGCCGATGAGGATCATACCACCCATCTGTTGGAAGCCGATCTCAGTAGAGAGTTCATCCCCGAGGGTCCGGTAGATCTCACGGCTTTGTATGGCAAGCTGTAAGGTAGGCCCCGGTTTTTTCGACTGGAGGAAAATCATATCGTCGCAGGCGCCGGAGGCGCCGCCACCGAACTCGCCCCTGTCTATAACAAGAACTTTTTTCCCTTCCCGGCCGAGATAGTAGCTACAGGAAAGGCCGATAATGCCCGCTCCGATGATTATCACATCGTATCCGCTCGCGCTCACGCTGAGCCTCCTTGACGGTACTTCGAACTTACTACTCATCAATTGGTGAGTAGTAAGTATTGTACCATCCACTCTCAGGATGTCAAGGCAGGAATCGCAATACTGATCATTTCTACATATCGTAGACGTTTTTTATTTCGGTGATCACCGAGTCGGCGACGGTATGATCAACAAGCCAGGTTATCGTCGTTTCTGATGTGGTGACCGCCTGGGACTCGATCTTCAGATCCCTGAGGATTCCGAATACTTTGGAAGCAACCCCCGAGAGCCGCTCCATCCCAATCCCTTCGACGGTGATCTTCGTAAGACCTGAGGTCATTTCTCCTTCGATATTTTCCGCCTCCCTCAGAGACCGGAGGATCACTTCCGACTTCGCCTGGTCATTGTCGCCGATGGAAAAAGACAGACTGTGGGAGTTCTTTCCGACAACTGTCTGACTTATCATATCAATACTGATGTCCGCTTGTCCGAAGGCGTTGAAGATATCAAATGCAACAGCGGGATCGCCGGGAATCCGCGGGAAGGTCAGCAGGCTTTCGCGGCTGGTATATATCCGCGTCACCGATGTACTTTCGGCAACGAGATCTTCCATATTGTAGAGACTATGGGGTTTGGTGGCGAGATACTCCGCCGCTTTCAGAGCGCCGCCGGCAAAGAGCGCACGGGAATAGGCTTTGTGCCCCAGAATAAGCTCTTCGTTATTGCCGACGAAATGTACGTCGTGCTCACCGACTATCGTCCCTCCCCGAACGGCGTGTATCCCTATCTCCCACGCCTGCCGCGTTGTATCACCGCCGTGACGGCCATGAACAAAGTCGCGACGCCCGTCGACAGCACTCCTGACCGCTTCGCCGAGAAGGAGAGCGGTACCGCTGGGAGCGTCTTTTTTCATCTTGTGATGTCGTTCGACAATCTCAACATCGAAGGTCGTCCCCAGCACGGCGGTGGCATCAACAATAAGGCGCTTGAGAATATTGATACCAAGAGACATGTTGGCCGATTGCAGTATTGCTATCTGTCCGGCTGCAGCGGCAACACGGTTCTGCTGTTCCGCCGAGTGCCCCGTCGTGGCAATGACTGCGGCGGTATCTGTACCCGTGCAGTAGTCCAAGAGCTCGTCTACCCCATCGGGACGCGAAAAATCGATGACAACGTCGCCTGTCTCGACTACGTCCGCGAGGCGGGAATACACCGGGAAGGGAAACGCGTCGCTCTCGCCCGGCTGTGGGTCGACGCCGGCGACAACAGTAAACGTGTCACTTTCTCCCGCCAGACCGATGATTGTTCGTCCCATGCGGCCGTTACAACCGTTAATGATTATCTTCGTCATTCTTAGCTCCCCGACTATGTAAGCATGACCAGCAAAGAGGATCAACACTTAAAAAGGATCTGTCAGGATATTGAGCTAAACCAGGGACATTATCTCCTCTGTCCTCGTAACGATCTCCCTCCGAAGTTGCGGGGTGACCTGTCGCATCGGCAGCCGAACGGCTTCAGACGTTCCGAATCGAACGTTCATCGCTGCCTTGAGGGGTGCAGGGTTCGGTTCCCGAAAGAGCAGATCGATGAACGGTAACAATGCGACGTGAATTTCTCGCGCTGCATCCCACTCTCCCTTCTGCTGGAAGGAAACCATTTTTACCAGCGCTTCGGGGAAGACGTTGCTCAGTACCGAGACTACACCTTGTGCCCCAACCGACAGAAGGGGAAAGGTAAGACCATCCTCTCCCGATAACAAGGTGAAACGTTTCGGTGCATTGGTCATTATCGTGGTTGCCGCTGTAATGTCACCGGCGGCGTCTTTGAGGCAGATGATCCGTTCGTGTTGGGCCAATCGTAAGACAGTAGAAGGCTCCAGCAGCGAGCCGGTGCGATGGGGAACGTTGTAGAGCATCATCGGCAGATCAACTTGATCGGCGACAGCGGTAAAGTGCTCGAACATACCCTCTTGAGTCGGTCGATTATAGTAGGGAACCACCTGCATTGTCGCGTCAACGCCCAGATCCTTCACGGCTTGCGCGCTTTCAATCGCGGTTGCCGTGCAGTTGGAACCGGCCCCGGCGATTACCGGAACCCGGTGATCGACCCACCTGACGACGTTCCGGATAAGTTCTTCTTTTTCCATTATAGTGAGGGTAGGACTTTCACCGGTCGTTCCAACCGGTACGAGGCCGTCAATCCCCGCTTCGATCTGGTCATTGACAAACTTTTCAAGTTGATTCCAGTCAATCCTGTCATCGCTATCAAAGGGCGTGATCATTGCCGTAAAGACACCGCTAAACATATGAAACCTCTCTTTCAGGAAAAAACTACTACTCTTATGATGAGTAGTATATCATTTATAACGGTCCCGTCAACAGAAACGTTGATTCGAAACTGGACTCACGGGTCTCCGGTATTACTGAGGCCCTGCTCCCGTGATCACCCGGGATGACACTCCTTCAAAGGCGCGAAAGTTTTCGCGCAACTGCTGCGCCAGATCGATCTTCGCCGATACGTAGGCAGATCGATCGGACCAGCTCAATTCCGGCTGGTGTATCTCAGGAGGGACTCCCGGTAACTGTGTCTTCACCTCAAAGCCGAATACCGGATCCATCGTTCCCGGTAGCCCCGCAAGCTCTCCAGACAGAACCGCCGCGACGATCCGTCTCGTAATCGCCAGGGGAATACGAGAACCGACACCGTACCCGCCTCCGGTTCGCCCTGTGCATCGACAGAATACCGGCTTTGGGCATCCGATAATTGACGTAAGTGAAGACCCCCTTTTTCATCTCCCCGGCGCATTCGGTGCCAAGTATCACCATCTCACCTCGGGTAAAGTCGATATCGACACTGGTCTTGCTGGTCATTCCCTGGGTAAGACGGTTGGCCGAGAACGCTCCGGCGTTGTAGATCACGGATACCGGCTCTCCGAAAGTGGACAGCTCCTCCTCCGTCGGGGTGATAAGCGTATTGGACATAAACAGGGCATGATACGCCCGCTCACACACTATCCTGACGGTAAAGCGGTTTTCCGGATTCCATCCCGTGAAGGCGTCGACGACGAACAGACGCTTCCGTGTGTTCAGGTAGTCGATAGCCCTCTCTCTGTTGATCAGAAACACCCGATCGCTGCAGGGTTGATTGATTTCCCCCCACCATAACTCGTCCCGTCTTCTCACCGGAGCGTACTGTCAGGGCTCCCTGCGCCGTGATCGCTGAACCCTCCTCGTATATTGGCGCATACTCATAGAGTTTTGCTGCCGAGAGGTTCCGATATAGCTTTGGTAGGCCAAGACCGGCCCGCTGGGTCCCGGGGAAATCCGACACGTCGACACCGGGTATTGTGATCGTGCTCATCCGTCACCTCCGCCGTGCGTCACGGCACCGCACGAGAGCCATCCTGATCAGGGTCTCTGCAATCTGCACCGCGTTGAGTGCCGCTCCTTTCCGGATGTTGTTGGACACTACCCAGAGGTTCAGCCCGTTGGGGATCGTAAGATCCTCCCGGATCCGTCCCACCATTGTCTCGTCTTCATAGATGGATTCCAGCGGTGTGGGATACACGTTTTTTTCAGGGTCGTCCTTCACGATGATCCCCGGCGCCTTCGAGAGAAGAGTCCGCGCCTGGTCAGCGGTGATCTTCTTCTCCGTCTCGATGTTGATCGACTCGGAGTGGCCGTAGTACACCGGTATCCGCACTGCCGTCGGGTTCACCTGGATGGAGTCGTCACCCATGATCTTCTTCGTCTCGTTGACCATCTTGAACTCTTCCTTGGTGTACCCGTGCTCCTGAAACACATCGATGTGGGGCACCGCGTTGAAGGCGAGCTGCACCGGATGCACCCGCGGCGCAACCTGCCTGCCCGTCTTCATGTACTCCTCCGCCTCGGCGGCGAGACCATTCAACCCCCGAGCGCCGCCACCGGAGGCCGCCTGGTAGGTGGAGACCACGACCCGCTTGATCTTCCCTGTCTGGTGCAGGGGATTGAGAGCCACCACCATCTGGATGGTTGAACAGTTGGGGTTGGGAATGATTCCCTTGTGCCACTTCAGGTCATCGGAGTTCACCTCCGGCACCACCAGGGGGCACTCGGGATTCATCCGCCACTGTGACGAGTTGTCGACGACCACCGCCCCCATCTCTACCGCCTGCGGTGCCAGCGCCTTCGACGCGGCGGCACCGGCGGAAAAGATCGCGATGTCGATATCCCTGAAGTTCTCCTTCACCGCAGCCTGAACCTTCACGGCCTGCCCGTTGTATGTGACCTCTTTGCCGGCGTTCTCCGGGATATCCAGGGGCCGGAACTCGGCGATGGGGAAATTTCGTCGCTCAAGGGTTCTGATCATTTCCGTTCCGACGACCCCCAGAGCCCCGACGACCGCTACGTTGTATGCATCTTTTGCCACCTTTGAACCTCCCTTACAGAAGTGACACAGTGATCCCTGAACACTCTTTCTTTACGACTCATCTGATGAGTAGTAACTAAATGTATCATAGTATCCGCTCATGTCAACCTGAAAATCGCCGGAAACTCGTCAAAAATGAACCGGGAGTTTAGTAACATTGTGATTGAAGAAATTGTGAGTTTCGGGTTACCATAAGAACACATCGGTAGATTCTGTTCACCGTTTGGTCCACTATGCCTGAAATACTTGATGAACGCACACGAAACACCCTCGAAATTATATCCGATTCCAGAGTACCCGTCGGCTCGTGGTACATTGTTCACGAACTGGAAAAACGTGGAATAGACGTGAGCTCCGCAACAGTTGGAAGGCTTCTCAATCATCTGGAACAGCGTGGTTTTCTTGCAAAACAAAGCATACGCGGTCGGACAATTACCGAAAAGGGAAGTAATGCGCTGAAGAACGCGTATCTGGCGGCACGTCTGGAGCAACACAAAAAGAATCTGGATGAATTGATCAACAGTAAGGTTCTTGAAAATTTCCTGATGGTTCTGGAAGCCAGAAAGGCGATCGAAAAAACGACGGCACGTCTGGCTGCGGAAAGAATAACACCGGAACAGATCGATTCCCTTCGACGGATCATCGACAAGCAGGAGCATGACCACAGTATCAAAGTGAGCATAGCCAACGACGATATTGCATTTCACCGCACCATCGCTGAAGCGTCAGGCAACGAAGCACTGGCGTCTCTATATATGATACTGGCAACGATGGGGCAACAATCCCAGCTGTTTGAACATTTAAGAAAGCAGGTGCATACATCTCTGATGTCAGGACACAACGAGATCTACGAAGCGCTGAAAGAACACGATCCGGTACGTGCGGAACGAGCGATGGAAGCGCATCTGGAACAGTTGCGTCTCGATGTAAATACCTACTGGGATCGCTTCGGTAGTATCTGACCGGGGCAGGCTGTCCGGCCAAGATGCAGAATGATCCTGGTAGTTTACAAAGGTCTATTCTTTAGGAGTACATGATGTTTAAAGGAACCTATACAGCACTGATTACACCGTTTACAGACGACGGCGCCGTGGACGAACCGGCTCTTCGCCGCTTGGTGAACGCCCAGATTGAAGCGGGAATCGACGGTATCGTCCCTATGGGGACTACCGGCGAAAGCCCCACCGTCACGCACAGGGAAAACGTTCGCGTCGTCGAGATTGTTGTGGATGAGGCAAAGGGGCGCGTCCCGATTATCGCCGGTACAGGATCCAACAATACCGCCGAGGCTCTGGACATGACCAGGCAGGCGAAGGATCTGGGTGCAACTGCCAGTCTTCAGGTGGCTCCCTACTATAACAAACCGTCCCAGGAAGGCTTTTTCCGCCACTTCACCACAATAGCCGACAAAGTGGATATGCCACTGATCGTCTATAACATTCCAGGCCGGACCGGCAAGAATATTGAGACGGCGACGTTGAAGCGCATGGCTGTCCACCCCAATATCGTGGCGGTCAAGGAAGCCAGCGGATCAATTCCGCAGATGATGGAAGTCCTGGAAGAGGTGCCCGCAGATTTTGATGTCCTCTCCGGGGATGATAACCTCGCGTTTCCGTTGACAACTCTCGGCGGACAAGGTGTCATTTCCGTGGCAAGCAACCTGATTCCCGGCAGAATGACAAAGATGATCAGGATGGCCCTTGACGGTGACTTTCTCGGCGCCCGGAAAGAACACTTTGCTCTGCTGCCCCTTTTCCGGGCAATCTTTCTGGATACCAACCCTATTCCGATCAAGTACATGATGCATAAAGCCGGGTACTGCGCGGAAAGCTACCGGCTGCCCATGGTGCCTCTGGCGGATGAGAACAAGAAGAAAATTGAC
>CAZCAE010000047.1:0-18268 GCA_964496635.1 uncultured Spirochaeta sp. | reverse complement strand
GGCTCTCTCGGCGGTGATATTCTTCACCGAGTATCCGGAACACCTCCGGTGGGAGGCGCTCAGGTCGGAGAGAGGAGTCAACTCCGCACTGCTCAAGGAGAGGGGCAAACTCTTTCAGGGAGTTCCGCAACGCCTTTCTGCGTTGCGAGAACGCCTGGCGCGCCAGCAGAGAGGTGGCAGCCGAAACGGCCGAATTCGGCCCGTCCGGCCTGCTTCGCATGACTATGACCGCCGACCCCACCTCCGGGTGGGGATAAAAGGCGGCGCCGCCTACGGTAAAGCGAATCTCCGTTGTGTAGTGATTCTGCACCAGTACCGAGAGGGCACTGTAGTCTTTCTGCCCCGGGGAGGTGCGGAATCGTTGGGCCAGTTCCTTCTGTACCAGAAACACCATGACCCCGGGACCTCGTCCCGTCTCAATGATAGTGGTTACAATAGCCGATGCCGACGCATACGGCAGGTTTCCCGCTATGAGCAACGGCACGGTCGTGGCGTCCAGCGCTGTACACGTCTTGAGAAAATCCCCCTCTTCAACGGGAACGGAGTCACCGTAGCGTTCTTTCAGAACCGCAATGAGTCCACGGTCTATTTCGAAGAGACGGAGGGGCAGCCCGGCGTCGTAAAGAAGGTCCGTCAGTGATCCAAGACCGGGACCGATTTCCCAGATTTCCCGCTGATCTGAACCGGTCCGTTCCTGAAGGAGCCGGTACTCCCCGACAATCATTTCGAAAATCCGCGTCCGGATACCGGGGTCCGTCAGGAAGTTCTGACCGAACCGTTTCTTCGGTGCGATATTTCGAGCTTCGAGGAGAGCCCTGATGTCAGAAATCGAGCCATGTCTCACTGTATAGCGCCCTTCGTTGCTTCATGATTGACCGTCCCCGCCGCCGCAACAGTAGTATGACCGCCGCCACAACTGCAAGGAAGCAGAAGCCGATTGTCCAGGAGGAATTGTCGGAATATAGCGCCGGAACTCTCTCTCCGACGCTACCGGCGACTGAAAGCGTCCTTGTCAAAACCGCCGTCACACCGATGGCTGCAGAACCCATGAATGGCACGAACGCTATCCCCGCCGTCACCAGTCCGCTCCACATCACCAGAGTTACCAGTACCGTCAACACACCCGCAAGCAGCAAACCCGAAGGATAGACGACACCAAAGAGTGCTAACGAGAGCGGTGCCGTTGCAAGAATTGCGGCCAGGGAAGAACCAAGGTACATCGCGACGCTGCGTGGAACGATCCACTGAAGATCCGAAGATATGCGTGGATAGACGAGAAACAACCCCGTCAGCGCCAGCACGGAATACTGGAAGCCCAGGTCTCTCAGCAGGTGAGGTGCAGCCACTGCAAAGACGACCACCGTCACCAGAAGATGGGCAATTCCCGGCCGGCTCCTGCACCGAAGCGTCGCGACACCAACGACGGTTGTAAGGACCATCGCCCTGAGCAGGGAAGGAATCCAGCCGGCCAGCCATACATACCCGATCAGTACGGAGAGCGTCACCGTCAGGGCCCACCGGGGAGAAAGAAAAAGACGGAGTAACCGGCGCACAAGCAGCGCAAGAATACCAAGGTGCATGCCGCTGAGAGCAAGAACGTGAGCCCCGCCGCTTTTGCGTATATCGTCATACAGGCCGGGGTCCAGAGAACCTCGATCGCCCAGGAGCAATGCCAGCACCAGGGCGCGGGAGTCCCGGTCCAGACGGACAAATCTGTCTTGAAGCCCCTCTCTCAATCGGCGCCGAACACGTGCACTTCGACCGTCGGACGGTTGAATCGTCGCTTCGTCCCGCTCAATCCACGCCGTGGCGTCACCCCAACCGTCGGCGCCCGCGTGAAAGGTGAGGATATCGCCCCGAAGCGGCATAATTCCGGCCGTTCCGTCGTTTGTAAGAAGAGTAGCCTCACCCCTCCAGAAGACGGTTACCCGCCCCTCTGCCGTACCGCACCAGCCCCGACTGTCCGCCACTTCCAGCAATTGAACGGTCAGATTCCGCACTCCCCCCGGAGAAGGTCTCAGGTCATGCAGAATGCGCCCGGATACAGAAACACCGCCGGCCGGCTCGATGGCTGTCGACGGCGGCCTGTCGTACCGCATGAGGCGAACCGCAGCACTTCCGCCGACCAGTACAATGACGACAATACCGACGGCGATACCGACGGCGAAGATAGAATTTGAATTGTGACTCACATACGATTACTACTGTACAACCGACACTGATGCTTCACGAGAGGTAAGATTTTTTTGTTGTGTGTGCATCCCCGCTGTAATGACACGGGTAGCGGGACGGGTGCCGCCGCCCCGGCACCGGCCGGCATGTTGACCATCTGGTCACGCGTCCAGTTCAGAAGAAATTCGCCGGATGAATAATGAACTTCGTTCTGCAGAGTATCAACGCCTTCACCGGAGATGCACACGCCTCGCCGGGAGTCTATGCGTCGCCGGCGGCGGCAAGCTGGTGCTCGGCGTTCTGCATGGCCACGCGGTCGCCGGACTCTTCAGCTGTGCGTTTGGCTTTGAGGTTGTAGAAGTCGGAGGCAAACGCCTCAACCCTACCCCTCCAGCTGATCCAGGAGCTCACGGGCTGCGTTTACGAAATGGTCGTCGCTGGTGGGAATGTCCTCGTCCAACAGATACCTGATTTCGGATTCGGTCAGTCGGAGCTTTGGATAGGCCAGGACCCGGAGGTATTCCTTGAGAATTGCTCGGTGGACACCGGCCGTTTATCCCCTGCAGAGTAGTGCGGAAATCAGGACATTTTCACCGTTCCGGCAACAGCGGGCGAATTCTGGATGATCGGTTACCTGCTCGTCGTCGGTGTACGCGGGAGACAAGATGGATCAGTCTTCCACCACGCCAGGATTCTCAACGCCCCAAGGGTATTCTGTTCCTCGTGAAGAATCCTCTCCCGTTCTCTCTTCGGCATCGCTTCCGGCGTCGGGACGAGATCCCGCAGAGTCTGGTAGTGGATCGACGGATCGCCCTCCAGCAACCAGGGACGGGTCCCCTTCGTGAATAGTCATGACAACCGACCACATCAGAACAATCAGCGGACCGGTGTATGCGTTGTAGCAGTGTCCAGGCGTCATAACGAAAAGTCGATGGCACCGTTCAAGTTTACAACCGGTCATTCTTGAGTTGAATCTATCTGCGTCAACCTTCCCATCCGCTCAGCAACCGCATCCAAACGCTTCTCATGAAAGGAGGCTAATGTCGTTCGAATCTCGTTGTTGAAGGGGGCAAGCCATCTTTCTTCGAGGCCATCCGGTCCGTAAAATGCTCCAAGGATGGATCCGATAGTAGCGCCATAGCTGTCAGTGTCGTTTCCTTGACTGACCTGGAGGCAGATTCCCTCTCCAGTTGACCTCGAATACTTTGCGCTGTTGATCATCGTCCCCGTCTCTTGGTAGAGCCGACAGAAATCGTACTCTTTGTATCTGGCGTGAATACTCTCATAGGCGGACTCGAAAGAGGGTGATGATTCCGCAATCTCCAGGCAGTTAGACACAATTTGATAGAATCTGCTCCTCTTTGGCACGACCTTCAAGGCGAGCGGAAATACGTCAAAAGGATCGGATACCAAGGGTGCCGAAGCAATTGCCGCTGCATTGAACATGGCCGCGTAGATTCCGTTCTTGTGATGGGTCATCGATGCATCTCGATGGGCCAATCGGGCGGCCAAGGCAGGATTGCCCATGGCCGCGTATCCGTAGGCGTCGGCCCTGATCGCGGCACCACAGAGTTCTGCTCCGAATTGTGAAGTTGTTGCCCACCAATCTATCAGGTCGTCGGAAAGGTTCCAGGCGGGCTCGGGCCACCCGGTGTTTTCCATACATGCCTTTCCAAGGAAGGATCGTTCCGGTCCGAATGTCGATCGGGGAGAGAGGTTTCTTACCCAAAGGTCGGCGAGATCGGAACGGTTGAATTTCGTCCCGTGTTGCTCGAGGACGAGCATTCCAAGTATCGAGTAATTTATGTCATCATCCGGGGCAACGAAGGCGATATTCTCGCGCACTGTGTCACCCCAGCTTTCATGTCGGGCTCCAAGATGCTCCAATACAGACTCTGTGATGTAGTACTGAAGGGGCCATTCTCCGGCACTTTCGAGAGCCAGTTTTAAACGGGCTCGGTCGGTCTCTACTTCAACCGGCTTTCCAAGCATGCAACCAATGACTGACCCCAAAAAGGCTGCACCCGCCCGTTCACGAAAGCCGACATCGTTTGCGGTAAGGTCTTCACTCATTCCTTCAGCCTCCGCTACGATAGAGTCGATATCTGATGGTTCTATGTAGGGCCAGTTATCACGGAACGGCAACTCGTTGAGTCGCAACCATAGGTTGTAAAGCCCGTCGTAACTGTCGGATAGAGATAAAGTATCGTCCAGGAGCGCGGTGTCATATCCTTGGTTCGCCCTTTCCGCTATCTCCCGTGACAGGTTTCGCCTTAGCGTCTCTAATGATGGCAGCACCAGATTATCCTTGCCGAACTCTTCAATCGTTGTCCCAATTTCGAAAAAAATCACCCTCTTTTATCGGCAACCGATCCTGCACCGGCGGGAGCTCATCGAACGCTTTGTGTGGCTCCGTCTGGTACCAGTACGCCGTACTGGACCAGTCGTCGGAACGGTTGTTGTTGTGACCGTGCTCAATCGTCACCCGAATACTTTCCGTGAACATTATTGGGTCCAGAATGTGATACCGGTAATAAGAGATCTTGCCTTTCCAGTTGTCTCGTCCGCCCAGGATGAGACCATGGTAGGGAGCGGAGTACTCCTGAGTTGGACACCACGCCATGTTCACATAGTCTTCGGTGCCCGTCCCATGTATTTCCGGCGGCCAAGCCTCACCGTCGACAAAGATCATGTCGTCCCCCTCGCCCGGCCAGTCCCATTTTGCGCTGTTACGCAGGTTGTGGATATTGATATTTGTGCCTACGTAGTGGCCCCGGCCTTTGGCTTCCAGGATCAGGTAGTTTCCATCTCCGGTGGTATTCTTGCCCTGGAAGAGCCACTCTTCATTGGGAACGCCTCTGGAAGGGGACCCGTCGGTCGGGCATTGCCGATGCCAGGTCGCGTGGAATCGCAAGACGTCGTCGGGGAGATTATCCAACTGCTCGTAGTCAACATAGAAATAGAATACGAGGGTTGTGTCGCATTCGTTCTCAACTTCAAGAACGGCTCCGTTGTTGAACGGCATCGGAAACCAGCAGTTGAAACTCTTTCCGTCCTCGGGACTCATCTGCAACGGCGCAGAAGAAAAATTTCGGGACTGCCCGTGTCCCATTCCGAAGAAATCACCGATCGGTACTTCAACACTTGGACTGGACTCGCCATCCCAATAACCCCGCAGGACAACTTTGCGCAACATGTTCTCCTCTTGTTCTCCCACGCCTTTGTTCGCTACCGTACACCAAATGTGCGATATGGAACCCGCACCCTCAATCTCCGCGAATCGCCTTCGCTCACCCGACTTCACGTAGATTCGGTCGTCGTTTCCGCCACTGCGGTCGTAGCTCGATATCCGTAATCGACGTCCGGTGCGAGCAAAAGGCAATGATGAGAGGCTGGATGGTTGCCATACGTTTTTCATAGTATATCCTCCGCCGAGTTTACTTGAGACCATCTGTCTTTATGCTTGCGACCAACTGTTTCTGCAAGGCAAAGAACAGGGCCATAGTTGGTAGAACGGTGACAACCCCTGAAGCAAGAACCGCGTTCCAAGAAGTCCCTTGGGTGCTAATGAAACTCGCAACAGCTACCTGTAGTACCCACATGTCTTCATCAAGGGTGATAACCAGAGGCCAGAAATAGCGATTCCAGTTCGTAATGAAGAAGGCAACCGCGAGAGTGACGGTGATTGGTTTCGAAAGTGGAACAAAGATTCGATAAAAGATACCGAAGCTACTGCACCCGTCAATCGTACCTTGATCCTCCAGATCTTGCGGAATCGTTGCGAAATACTGCCGGTAGAGAAATATCCCGTACGCGTGCGGGATCACGGGGATGATCAAACCCGCATAGGTATTTATCCAGCCGATTTCTTTTACAAGGAGGAATAGTGGGATGACGATAACAGGAAACGGAATCATCAGCGTACTGAGCATCCATGTGAAGACGAACCGTTTTCCCGGAAAATCGAACCGAGCCAAAGGAAAGGCTGCCATGGCGTGAAATGCGAGGGATACAAGTGTAACCGTCCCTGCCATGTAACTTGAATTGACAAAAAACCTGAGAAATCGCAGCTCAAGCACCTCTTGGTATCCGGAAAACGAGAATCGTTCCGGGATGAGGGCAAGATCAAAAACATCTGCTGTAGGCTTGATGGAAGAAACGACCATCACAAAAACCGGAAAAACAAAAAGGCATACGAAAGCTATCGCAATGACCGTCTTTGCGGCGTTGGTCGCGTATCGAATTCGGCTTATTCGCGACACCTACTGTTTCCTTTCCATAATGCGAAGCTGGAGAAGGCTTACCCCAAATAGCATCACAAAAAGCACGAACGCTAGAGCCGAGGAGTATCCCAGTTTCCCGAACTCAAACGCCTGCTTATAGATATAGAAGACCGACACTTGCGTCGCGTTGGCCGGGCCACCGTTGGTCATGACTTTTACAACGTCGAAGACTTGAAACGAGAGGACCGTCGTTACGATCAAGACGAAGGTTGATACCTCCTTGATCTGCGGTAGCGTGATGTACCAGAACTCCTGAAGCGGGTTGGCACCATCCAAGTGGGCAGCGTCGAATAGGCTTTGCGGAATATCTTTGATCGCAGCGAGGAAGAGAATCATGTAGTATCCGACATTTATCCAGGCAAAGACGAAGGCTATCCAGAACAGTGCCATCGTTGGATTTGAAAGATAGGCGAGCGAATCCAGCCCGAGAGAGCGAACCATCGCATTCATGTAGCCGTGTTTTTCCTGCATCATGAACAGCCAGATTATCCCGGCAACAACCATCGATACGGCATACGGAAGGAAGTAGATCGTTCGGAGCGTCTCCTGTATACGGGCTTTGAGACTCTGCAGAAAAACTGCAAGCCCGAGCCCTCCCACGTAGACCATGCCGACAAAAAAAACGGTAAATACGACCGACCGACCGACCGAATGCCACCATTCCATGTCAGAGATAAGCCGCGCATAGTTGTCGAATCCAAGATATTTCATCGGTTGTAACGCGTTCCATGAGTGGAGACTCACGACGAAGGCCATGATAATTGGGGCGAACTTAAAGAGCGCCAGACCGACAATGTCCGGACCCAGCATTGCGTACGCAAATACCGCTTCTCGGTTTTTCTTCTTACTCCACCAGGATTCGCGACCGTTCGTGTCGGGAATTGATCCCGGTTGTTCCTTTCTCATGCTGTTCGTTTCATCCTCATCAATAATGGTCGGTTATAGTCGAACCCCGGCCGCTACAATTGCGGCCGGGGAGGGCAGTACGGTACGTTACAATTCGCCCTCGAAATCGTCGAGGAAATCCTGCATTTTTCGGTTCGTTTCGGCAGTGATCTGCTCGATCGGCTTATCGGTAAATAGAGCGTCTTGAATCGCCGTTCCGACAGCGTCGACGATTTCCGCCGGAAATCGTGGTTCAGGAATTGCAGAGTCGTAAATTTGCTCCGTGAAGACCGCTCTGAGACCTTCCATGAATACGTCTTCTGCGTTTTCGACCACGGACCGGCGTGGCGGATACGCGAACTTCGCTTCGGTCGCCCAAGCTGTTGGAATGCCGACATCCTGAGCCCACGACCACATGATGAGCTCAGCAGCTTCTTTGGCTTTATCGCTACGACCGTTAACCATAAATTTCCAACCACCAGCATCCGTCGCAGGTTGTCCGCCCTCGGGAATCGGTAATGGTACTACCCCAATGTTGACGTCTTTGAAATCGGTCTCGATTGTCGGTATGGTCCAGGTTCCAGTGAACTGCATCGCGGTTTGCTCTTGACCTATGTAACTCTCATCCCAAGTTCCCGAAGGGAGCTTTCCGGGGGCCCCTGCTTCAACCAGATCCCGCCAAAGCTGGAGGGCGTTTCGTACTGCCTCCGTATCAAACGTCGCTTTCTTTTCTTCTCTGTTGAGGACTCGCCCTCCCCCCTGCCACAACCACGGGTACCAAACAAAGTTCCCGTAATAACCCTTCGCGGGTTCGATGGTCGCTCCCCAAGTATCTTCAGTCGTAAGGATCGCCGTTGCTTCGACATACTCTTCCCAAGTCTTGGGTGGATCAATGCCGGCTTCTGAGAGCATATCGATATTGTAAAAGAGACCAAGGAGCTCTATCTCGTATGGAACAGCATATATTTTTCCATTGACGCGAACTGCGTCGATGGAACTCTCCAGGAAATCGTTCAGGATATCATCCGTGAAGAATGATGTGAGGTCCATCGCGACACCGGAATTGACGAACCTTAGAAACTCGCCTGGACTAATCTGGAAGAAATCCGGGCCGCTATCCGCTGCGAATGCAGTTGTCAGCGCTGTCACATACTCGGATTGAGGGATGCTTCGATACTTGATAATCACTTCGCGCTGAGTTTCGGAGTACTGCTGATGAAAGGTTTCCATCAATTCGCGTTCCGAAGGCGAATTGTGGAAGTCCCAATACTCAAGGGTTATAGGGCCCTCCTCCACCTCACCTCCGGCTTCCGCGTTGCCCCCGCTGAAAGCGAAGGTCGCCGTCAATAGCAGAAAGATTGTCCCGAACGCAAGAATCACGTTTCTTTTCGTAGCCATTTCACTACCTCCCTTTGGCCCTCCGTACACAGTACGAGTGGTCTTGGTCATTGAATTCTCCTGACTTGCTTGGCAGAAACAAGGCGTCAGGCTACCATTGTTCCCACGTGTACCACGGTACGGCATGGTACACAAGTACGAGTGTACCACCCGTTAGTGGTTGAGTCAATGAAAAAATGGTGGTACACTAAGGTCTTCAACGTAATTGCTTCCGATAGTCGAAGAATGGTGCTGGAATGGCTGGTGTACTGAAACAAGACCAACACGTGTATCTCCAAGTGGCGAGTATTCTGCGAAACCAGATCTACTATGGTCAGGTCTCAGGGAAACTTCCCACCATTCGTCAGTTGGCCGAGCAGTACGACATCAACCTGAAAACTGCCAATAAGGCGGTTGGCATTCTTGTTGACGAAGGACTGGTGAAGCGAATCCGTGGCAAAGGGACCTTTACGGTAGAACGGAGTGACGGAGATTCCGCGCTTTCAACTGTTGGCTTGGTTCTGTCGGATGTTCTGAATCCGAATTTCGCCAGACTGGCGGAAGCGATTCAACAACGGGCGTATCGCAACCGAGTGTCGGTACTGGTGAGTTCCAACGGTCGTGATCCAAAAAGATTCGACGCGATCTTGCGGATGTTTCGAGATCAAGGGATCCAGGCGTTGGTCGTGCAGGGAGGCGCCGTTCGGACGCAGGCGTGTCAGGACCTTTTGGAGTCGGTTGAAGTCCCGGTCATCGGTGATCATACCCACAGTGTGGACATAGACGATGTATGGCTTGACGTTCGTGCTGGCGCGCAGATGGCGACACAACACCTCATTGACCGGTTCGGTGGCCCCGTCGCCTATGTATCCGGTTCCGACGAGGATGTGACCAAAACCGGCCGATTTAAGGGGTATCGCGATGCGATGCTGAGTAGCGGATTGGACGTAGATATGAGGTACGTCCGCCGAGCCGATCCGACCTATACCGGCGGTTGGAAGGGGCTCTCCGAGATCCTCTCTGAGGGACTGCGACCACGGTCGGTGTTTCTTTACAATCTTGTCATGGCTATGGGAGCGAACACCGCCATACGGGACGCCAGGTTGTCGATTCCCGGTGACATCGGGGTAGCGGGTTGTGACGACAGTGTGAGTGAAGACGAAATGATCGTCCCCACCACGACGGTGGCCTTTTCCTACGACGAAGAAGCACGACAGATTCTTCGTCTCGTGCAGCGGCGGCTGAGCAGTCCCGGAATAGAGCCTATGAGCGTTCGAATCCCACCCAAGCTTCTGGTTAGGGAGTCATCCGGTGGGTGACTGTAGACCGCCCTCTACTTTGCGGAACCTTCGCCGTTCAATGATATTGCAGCAATCAACACTGGCGTTACCTACCAGAATCTTCTTTCCCATATGATGAAAAGCAAACTGACGATTCTGTATTCCGGATTACTTTCCTCGGAAGACAGAATACCAAAGCTATCCTGCTGCGGCACAATACTAGATGAGATCGGGTAACCTGTCGGTCATGGGTGTGCTCGGGTGACGCGAGGCTGTTTCCCACCACGCCAGGATTCTCAACGCCCGAAGGGTATTCTGTTCCTCGTGAAGAATCCTCTCCCGTTCTCTCTTCAGCATCGCTTCCGGCGTCGGGACGAGATCCCGCAGAGTCTGGTAGCGGATCGACGGATCGCCCTCCAGCAACCAGGAAATCAGGGATCCGTACCGATCGGGTGTGGTCATGACAACCGATTATATCAGAACAATCGGTGGATCGGAGATGCGCCGCGATCCGTTTTATGGTATACTGTTGTGAACAGTAACTACCCGATTCAGGTAGGCATTGGTTCTATGTGCCGATGATAAGACCACATGGAGCAGGTATTCTGCTCGTGGGCGATTCTTCCGACGCAGCCACCGACCAGGCACCGACAGCCAAATGCGTATGACCAATGATAGACAGATATATCGATGCGAATAGAAGTGGTGCGCTCACAGAACATATGGATCGACATTTTCCTGCTTTTCGTTTTCTTATCGGTCGGTTCGTGTTGCCAGTCGACCGGCAGTGCGCTTGAACGCGATATATATTACGTCGCCGAGAGCGGCGACGACGGTGGCTCAGGCTCCGTTAATGATCCGTTCGGGACGATTCAATACGCGATCGACCGCTGTCGGGCAGGCGATACGGTAATCGTTCGCGGCGGGACGTACTTTCTACCTGCGTCGATCTGGATCGACGCAACCGGTACACCGTTCGCGTGGATAACGATCCGCTCTTACTCCGGAGAACGTCCGATCATAGACGGGAGTACGTATAGCGACGACGCGAGTTGCGTAATTATGGCCGGCGATTACATCCTTTTCAGTGGATTTGAGGTACGCAATTCGCCGCGCGGCGGGATTACCGTTTGGGGCGGATCGCATATAGCGATTCGGAACAACTTCGTACACGATTGTCAACGCGCCGGTATCTACGTAGGTTACAGCGAGATGTCGAAGATGCGTGATGTAGTTATCGACGACAACACCGTATACCGGACGTGTTTGTCGAACGATCCACCACCGGTCGGCGAAGGTTCCGGTTGGCCGAGCGGTATCGGCGTGTTCTTTGTTGACGGAGCGGTCGTCTCCAACAACCGCGTCTACGAGAACTACGGTGAAGGGATCATCATGGGATTGATGAACGGTGGTGAAACGTACTCGAATATCGTATACGATAACTACTCGGTTGCACTGTATATCGATAACGCGACCGACGTTTCGTATCACGGCAACCATATCTACGATACGGGAAAAACGGAGTTCTACCGCTACGGCGCCCCCGCGAACGGCATCCAAATCGCAAACGAAACGTACGAGTTTGCAAATCGATCGAACCATATCCGCGTCTTTAATAACGTGATAATTGGAGCTCGGAAAGGTATCTCGTACGGTGGGTACCAGGAAGGCGGCGGACTCCATTCCGTCTCGATCGTCAATAACACCGTGTACGATAGTGTAGAGGCGTTAATTTCGATCGACGAAGACGATGGGCATACGGATACCGAGATCGTCAACAACGTATTTTACCGGGCAGCGAAGGACGGACCGGGTGAGGCGGTCGTATACGACGGTGATCCGGGGATTACGTTCCATCACAACGCCTGGTACGGTGTGGATCCGGAATCCGCCTCAGGGACCGGAGATATCTACGTGGATCCGCTTCTCGCGGACGTTGCGGATCGTTCAAATGCAAGCGGATTCCGGCCGCGTCCGGACTCACCGCTCATCGACGCCGGGTACGCTATCAACTTTGTGGACCACGATTTCGCCGGAAATAGACGGCCCTCCGGGCACGCGAGCGACATCGGGGCGCTCGAGTACACCGCCGCAGCAAGGTGAGGGCGAAGCGAACGATCTGGTGCAGTTGACATCTGAGTACATGTTCCAGGGCCGGGTACCGTTGTCCTGCAGCGTTAGGTAGCGCCAGTCACTGTAGCCGGCCAGCCGGAACGTTGCTATATGGGCTCCCGCAGCTTCAAAACTGATATCCCGGCCATTGTCGCGGGCCGTCACCGCCGGCGCGGAACACGCCAATTTCCTATTGACCGGACCACAAGATGGTGCTCTTATTCGCTTACATGCATCATGTGAGACGCACCCATTTCAATCGTACGGAGTTGAAAAATATGAACACGCATCAAGATCATAATGCTGACCTGCCAGTCAAGGGTAACATCGTGTTAATCTATGCTGCCACAATCCTCATTGTCATTCTAATGGCAATTGTTTCCGTCGCTGGTCTCGTAAATCGCGCGGTCATTTATCCGACAGATGAATTGGTTCGGACATTCGTTCCCAATGATGTGGTCAATCTCTTCATCGGGTTGCCAATTTTACTTGGTTCAATGTGGCTATCATGGCGTGACAAATTGATAGGACTACTCTGCTGGCCAGGTGCGCTTTTCTTTGTGCTATACAATTACATAGCCTATACCTTTGCAATGCCGTTCAACTGGGCGTTTCTATCACACCTCTCTTTGGCTATGCTGAGTTTGTATGCACTCATCAGTTTGGTTGCAAGCATTGACGGAAAAGTCGTACAGGAAAGACTCAGCGGCGCCGTGCCTGAGAAATTTGCGGGGGGTGTTGTAGCAGGGCTTGGGCTTTTATTCTTTTTGCGAGTAATTGGCGTTGTTGTCACTGCTCTCGCCGGCGCCAGTATACTTGCCGAGACAGAACTCGCGGTCAATATCTCGGATTTTTTTATTGTACCCGCGTGGGTCATTGGCGGCATCCTGCTTTGGCGGCGTAAAACTTTGGGGTATACGACTGGTTTGGGGTTACTCTTTCAAGCCACCATGTTATTCATTGCGCTAATTGTCTTTTTGCTGTTGCAGCCACTCCTAACTGCTACGCCTTTTGCAGTAGCCGATGTTGTAGTGATCTTTACGATGGGTCTGATTTGCTTCATTCCGTTTGCGCTCTTTGTTCGTGGAGTCGTGGCAAAACCCAAAAGCACCATCTGAATAGACGGTGGTCTCACCGTGAACCGCCTGTCTTAGAGTGTCCAATATGAGGTCAGTCGTCATGGACGATGCCACACGCCAACCCCCGATCCTGCGGGCAAAGCCGCGAAGAACTGGCGATTCACCAGATCCGGCGGCCTCGGCTGTGTCTTGTCCGACATCGTCGTGTTCTTGGTTCGCCCTCTGACCGCTCCGGAGACACCCATTTCGTTCGTCATGCGCTCGAGAAAAACCGCGTACCGCAGCAGAGCGAGGAACGCGGCGACTGAATTGGTCGCCGCCCATTCAGATTCTTGATCGTTTATCGATTCCGCGACGAGCATAGCTGCTCTTTCTCGCAGCTCTTTTGGATATCGTATTCCCGTTCCCATGACACTATCCTCTCAAACTTTCAGATGCCCGTGAAAACCGGGCCGGTTCACCTTTGATCTAAGAAATCCTTTGTGTGTTATACCTCGCACCGTCTGGTCAACGCCGGCAAACATTGGAATTTATGATTGCCGAATCGGTCGAAAACAGCCTACACTGTCGCCAATGAAACGACTATTGGTCGCCGCATTAACGGTTCAGGTGACGCTGACATCATGCGTCTCCACCGACGTTTTGTTCGAGTCATCTCCTTCGAACGCGACAGTGGCGTTGGATGGGCAACAGATTGGAACGACACCGGTGACGCACAAGATTGGAAACGGTTTCTGGATTGATCCAGTTGTCGTCGTTGAGCACGATGGGTATGCACCGGCGATCACGTCACTCGAAAAAGAGGTGAAGTGGGGAAACGTGTTGCTGTACTGGCTATATTTCGTCCCGCTTATCTGGGTGTGGGGGCCGGAGGAAGAGCAGTTTGTCTCTTTACGGGCCCTCCCCGAATCATCACTGCCTCAAGAAACATTGGCACCAACGAGTGAACCTCTTACGACACAATCGATTGCGTCGCTGGAACGAATCCTTGCAGGCGGGGAAAGCGTTCGTCTCGGTATCACCGCAGTCAACGAGAACGGTACGGACGCCGGTCAAGGGTATTCCGGCGGTGAATTGATCCAAACGCACGCCGATTCAGTGACCGCGGAACTGTTAACGCGCTTTGGAGAGCATCCAAGCTTTGTGTTCGTTGATCGGGAGTCGACGCGGGAGATACTCAACGAACTTGAGTTTCAGCTGTCGGGACTGGTAGAACGATCGCAACTGACGGAGTACGGACGTCTCTCCGGCGCAACACACATTCTCGTCCTTGACTATCAGCGCCGAGAAGAGAGCGGTCTGATTAGAGTCTCCGACAGGCGCCGGCTGATTCAGATCGAAACGGGCACGGTCCTGGCGTCCGACTCGACGCAGGTGACGCTCCTCTGGGACGCCTCGTCGTCACAGTACAAGGTTGTTGATTCCACCTACAACGGTAGTCCGGTAACGATTGTTGATAGACAGATCTTCGCTAAGTCACCGTGAAAACCACGGGTAACGGCAGAGAGTCGGTACAACCACCATCCGGCGGTGGTAACGAACGATCCGGAAAAATTCCGCTTGCCTTATTAGCCGAACAGTGTTAGATGTATAATAATACCGATAACTATTGGTGACTTCCAACATGAGGACCCGCAACGAAGAACAGTACGAAAAGAACCGGCGGCATATTCTGGATACCGCCCGTGACCTGATGGTGAAACACGGGCCGGACGAGGTGTCCCTGCGCATGGTGGCCCGGGAATCCGGGTACAGCCCGGCCTCCCTGTACGAGTACTTTGAGAACCGGGACGCCATTCTTGCGGAGCTCGCTTCCCGGGCGATGGATCTTCTGGGCCGGGAACTCAGATCGGTAAATGAAGCCGATCCGTTGAAGCAGCTGATAATGCTCGGCCGGGCCTACCTCCGGTTCGCCACGGAAAATCCCCGGGACTTTCTCCTGGTTTTTTCGCGGCTGCCCTCCCGGCGCCGTTCCTTTGATAGTCCGGTCCCGGCCCGGTCCCCCTACGCGCCGGTTCTTGAGGCGGTGAAGCGGTTCGGTGATACCGGGGGATTCAATCCAGAAGGGGATCTGAACACCGAAACCGCAGCTTTAGGGCTCTGGGGCCTGGTCCACGGCTTGGCCATGCTTCGGCTGGAGCATCTTCGTGATTTCGAGGCGGACTTTACCCCTGCAGTTGAGGGTATCATCCGCGCCTATCTGCAGGGTCTACGATGATAATTTTTTTCTAATCAACCGAACAATGTTCGGTATTAATCTCAAGGAGGTCACTCCATGACACTGAAAGACGAAAAAACTATTGAACGATTCGGCTGGTGGCTGCTTCCCCTGGGAGCGGTACTTATCTTTCTTACCCATTTACGGTACGGGATCGGATCCTTCGCCTGGTTCGCCTACGCACCCTTCCTGCTTTTTCTTCGTACGAAGAAAGGGGTCCTGCCGCGGCTCGCCTTGTTCGGCACTTACTTCGCCGCCTGGTCCGCTACCATCTTCAAGATCATCACCCCGCCGCTGGAATTCTATCTTGCCTTCGGGTTCGCGATTGTTATTGCCACTTTCCATTTTGTGGGATTTCTTACATGGGATTTGTTGAAAGGAAAGAAGTTCGGGTTCCTGGTCTTTCCGGCCGCAATGGTTCTCGCGGAATATATCCAGTACACATTTACCCCCTTCGCGAGCTGGGGGGCGGCGGCCTATACCCAGATCGATTCTATCGCCCTTCTCCAGGGGGTGTCCCTTTTCGGCATGGCGGGACTCGGCTTCCTGATCTACCTGGTGAACATACTTGTCTCAGACTTTCTTTTGGGGAAGAGGCCGGTAAAGGTAGCGGCAGTTACCGCCGCGTTACTCGTGATAGTTATCGGTTACGGCCACATCCGCCTGGGCCTTGGGGAGGGAGGTTCCCGTGAGATGGTGAAAGTAGCTGCAATCGGGACCGACTCCCGGGTGGCCGGGTTCCCCCTGCCCCCGGAGGAGGAGCGGCGGCTCGTCAGGGAGAATCTCTATGAACGTACCAGGAAGGCCGCTGGAAACGGGGCCGGGCTTATCGTGTGGACAGAGGCCGCGGCCGGAATTCTGAAAGAAGAGGAAGAAGAGTTTACCGGAAGGGTCAAAGCCCTTGGGAAGGAACTTGCCGCGGACATCGTTGCCGCGTACGTGGTGCCTGTTGCCGGGGAAGAATTATTCGAGAACAAGTATATCTGGGTGAGACCGGACGGGTCGGTACATCACACCTATTTCAAGCATGAACCGGTTGCCGGTGAGCCGGCGGTGAGGGGGTCAGAGCCCCAGGTGGCGGTGGATGCAGGATACGCAATTCTCGGCGGGGCCATCTGTTACGATTACGACTATCCCTACCTGGCCCGGGGAAACGCAAAACTGGGAGCCGACATAGCGGCCTTGCCGTCATCAGACTGGCGAGGGATAGATCCGATCCATACCGGCATGGCAGCGTTACGGGCAATCGAATCCGGCCACACCATCGTGCGGTCGACACGGTTCGGCCTGGCGGCGGTCATAGATCCTTACGGAAGAGTCTTGGGAAAGCTCAGCCACTTCGACAGGAGTGACAAAATCCTCCTCGCCCACGCGCCGGTGCGGGGTGTATTGACCCTTTATTCGGTTATCGGAGACAGCTATATTATTCTCTGCCTCATCATTATCGCTGGAGCGATCATAATGAAAAAGGATTAGGGGAAGAGATCCTTAACCGGCAGTACCTTCCCGGGCGACGCGGTGGAGTTTGCCGCGGCTGATCGGCCTGAAGGTGTAGAGGAAGAAGAGGGCCCGGGTTATGACGTGGCCGAAATACACACCGATTGTTTCGCTGAGCCTGGTGTTTTCCCGCTTCCCGGTGAGGAGTGAGCGAATCGATCGCTCGGTGAACCGAGAGGGGATCACCGACCACTTTGAGAAACCGATGGTCGCCGCGAGCATTCAGATCGACTCGAACCTTCTGGACTCCCTTCATCAACAGATTCCCGCCGGTTAGTAACTTCACCTCCTGCGCCAGACTGGTGAAGTGTGCGCACGAATCGGCCGGTAAACGCGTCAGCGGACGGAACAACAAGATCGAAAACGCCCATCTGAAGTGGGCGTTCGGCGAAGCGGGGTGCGTGTTCTTACGCGAAAGCGGACACTCTGTCTCTCCTTCGGAGAACGAAAGCCGGACGGTACTGCCTGCAGCGAGAGTTCATGAATCTCATGTTCCGTTGATATCCCCATGATTTCTCGAAACTGTTTACGACCGGTTTCCTATGCCCTCTTGACCGGGGGAGGAGTTATTTGTGGTATGTTGCTATTCCTTACAGCATTCCAGGTGGATCGCATCCATAGGGAAGTCTTCTACCGGTTCAACGACGCACCGCTGTACGACAAAATTGGCCTTTTCAAACCACGATGCCAGCTCTGTGGATGTATACCGAAGAGCTATAATTCCAGACGCTTCTCCATAGTCGATCGGTCCGACCCCCTCCCATGCTGCAACAACCAATTGACCTCCGGCGCAAAGCACTCGGTGCCATTCCTTGGCGGCAAGTTGGACGCCTTGCCGGTCCAGATGATGAACCGCAAAGAAGTTCAAGACAGCCGCAGCAGACCCAGACTTCACCATATTCAGGTCTCGCATGTCGCCTGCAACAATCTCCGGGTCAGGACCAAGTTGGTCTTTCGCGATAGCGACCATCCGCGGCGACAGGTCAATACCTGCCAATGGACGGCTCCCGTCGAAACGCTCACGGTACATGGACAACATATGCCCCGAACCGCATGCCGTATCCAACAGAACACCGGGAATTTGGGCGATACGGCACTTCAGCCGACCAAGCACATCTGAATAAACCGGGAGCTGTATTTCCTTGTCCATCATTTCCGAGTATGCGTCCGCAGACTCATCGTACATCTGACGGACTTCTCTTGTATCCGATGGCTTCACTTTTCCTCCCTGCACCCTCGCAGTAGCGGAACGACGAGAGGGCGTCTGGTAAATGCGAAACGTTATGGCGCTTCGGATATTTCGCATTGTCGAAAGTCAACGAAGACTCCTGCGGAGAAGAATATCCTCGATATTCCTTCTCCCGT
>CAZCAE010000046.1:7288-25959 GCA_964496635.1 uncultured Spirochaeta sp. | reverse complement strand
AACGGGTGTACCGTCCTTACGGTACCGCACCGCCTCAGTCTGCTGAATCGTTTTGTTCTGCAAGACAGTCCGGGTAATGCTTTCTGCCCGTTTGCGTTCGACCTCGTCGTTTCCGGTCACAAGATCATCAAGATAACGTCCCTTCACTTCCTCTGCAGAGTACCCGAAAAGCTTTTCAGCTCCGTAGTTCCATTCAACCACGTTATGATTTGAATCAAGGGTGATGATGCCATCGGGAACACAGCCAACCATCCCTTCAAGATAACGCTTCCGCTCTTCGCTCTCGAATTCCGACTCTTTTCTGGCGGTAATATCGCTGTATTTAACAAGAACTCCTCCGATAACAGGATTGTCGACATTGTTAACAGCGTAAAAGCGGACCCACCGATATGACTTGTCCTTATGCCGGTAACGACATTCTGCATCCACAGCGCCCCCGGGAGAGCGAAGCGCCTCCTGCAGTTGTTCCATAATTGCCGGGCGATCATCGGGATGGATAAGCTCCATGACATCGGTCCCGATCAGCTCATCTGATGTCCATCCAAAGAGACGCTCCACGTTGGCCGACTTGAACCGGAAAATGCCGTCCGGGGAGATGATCGCTATGACGTCGGAAATATTCTCGAGTATAGCCTGCAGGGCGGCAATGTTGTTGATGTAGTCATTGCTCATGGTGTTACCGTCCCAGTATATACTACAGAAGATCTACCGCAAGGTTGTAACCCTTTCTTCCAGAGATTATTCCCGGTACTATTCGCGAATGAACCGTGATGAATCGGCGCAGGGCTGGAGCATACTGGACGGGAACACCGTGAGGAGAGCGCTCCCGGTAAACCTCCCGGGGGAGCGGGCTCACCGTCGGCTCTTGCCGACAGGCAGACCGTATCGAAACGTCCGTGACGCGCCTCTGTCGGTCAGATCCGGGGCGGTCCTGATCTGTGTCACCGACGTTCCGACGCTGACGGTTCCCTTCATCCGCAGAAGCGAAGATGCCAGCCCCCATTCAGGACAGATAGCGCTGCCCGGCGGCGGCACTGAAGAGAATGACCTCGACAACGTGGAAACGGCTTTGCGTGAGGCGCGGGAGGAGATTGGCCTCTCAGCGGAAAACCTGCGGGTGGTGGGGGAGTTGTCGCCCCTGTTTATCGATGTAAGTAACTATATGATCACCCCGGTTGTAGCAAGATACACTGGAACAGAGCCATTCCCATGGGAAACTCTGACCCCTCATCATCTGGAGGTTGCGGAAATCCTGCCCGTTCCGCTTTGTGAACTTGAAAGGAGCCGGGCTGTACGACCAGTCGTCGCCCGCGGGTCTCGCCGGTCAGTGCCAAGCTACCGGCACGACCACCACGTCATCTGGGGTGCCACAGCCATGATCATTGCGGAATTTCTGGAGGTGGCTGCACCTCACTGCTGCACACCACTGCACCGGGCATGATCAGCCGAAAATGCCTTTCGACAACGTGTTGTCCGGTGTATCCCGAGGCCGGGAAAAGCGGGGAAACGGGGGATAACGGTACGCGATTACGATTTGTCACCGTCTGTGGGCGGCTCTTCTTTATCCTGTTTTTCGTCGTCGGAAGGTACTGCTTCTCCCTGCTCGTAGAGATACCGCTTTATCTTTGAGGTCGGCGTTTTTACGAAGGGTTCGTCCTGCTCCCGTATCTCGGATATGCGGTTGAAGCTGCTGAGCCGTTCGTTAACCTTGCGTCGCAAGTCGTCAAGAAATGATTTGGCGTGGTCCCCGGCGTTTCCCGCCGCCTCGGCTGCGGCTTCGACCACTTCTCCGGCTCGCCGCGCTGCTAAATGGGCCATGTTCTTTGCCCCTTCCGTAAGATGATCGTAGTCCACCTTTACCCGCGCAACCAGGCGGGAACCTTCCTGAACAACGAGAGACTCTTCAACGCCGGTGAACTGGTTGATCACCGATTCTATCGCCTCAGGATAGATATTTTCTCCGCTGCTTCCCAGAATAACAGTTTTGCTGCGGCCTTGTACGTAGAGGCGTCCCTGGTTATCAAACGAACCAAGGTCTCCCGTTCGAAACCATCTGTCTTCCGTGAAGACTTCGGCAGTGCGCTCGGGGTCCCGATAGTAACCTTTCATGATATTGGGCCCCCGGGCCTGAATCTCTCCGTCCCGGATGCGAATTTCCACTCCCGGGGTAGGAACCCCGGTACTGCGGGGCCAGTTGGTGAAGGGGCTCGTTCCGGCCAGCAGTGGGGCCGTCTCCGTCAGACCGTATCCAATGGCGTAGGGAAAGCGCATTGCATACAGCACCTGTTCCACATCGGCCGACAGCGGCGCTCCACCAATTCCAAAAAAACGCAGACGCCCCCCAAAAGCGGCAACCAGCTTTTTCCGCGCCTTACGGTATATGACGGATTTCAGGACCGGAATCTTCCTGAGCCGACGGACGACGCCCTTTTCCAGTTGAGGGACAACCCGTCCCCGGACGATTTTTTCAATAAGAAGCGGTACGGCGAGCATCAGGTGGGGACGTACACTTTGCATCGCTTTCATCAACACCGACGGCGACGCCGGTCGGCTGAGGTAACTCACCTGGGCTCCACGGGAAAAGGGAATGAGCATACCCAGAGTACATTCGTAGGTATGCGCCAGAGGCAGAATTGATAGCATTTGTTCGCCCCTGCTTATGTGGGCAAAATGGTCGGCGCTCTCAACGTTGGAGGCGATGTTGTTGTGACTCAGCTCCACCCCTTTGGAATGGCCGGTGGTTCCGGAGGTATAAATGATCGCTGCCGTATCATCCGGCCGGGGAGGAGCATATGTTTCCAGTGCGGCGAGAGCTTCCCGGGCTGTGTCCTCGGGAGAAGCGTCGGCCGGAACGTTGAGGTAATCATCCAGAACAGCGTCCACCTGACGGACCTCCGGTATCTTCCGCCCCCGGTCACTCAAAGCCTGCAGTTTCTCCGTCTGTTTCCCGGAGGCAAATACGAGGCGGCTTTCAGAGTGCTCCAGTATAGACGCTACGTCGTCACCGGAGAAATCCGGCAGAACGGGGACAACGACGGCGCTATACGACACGACGGCAAGGTACACCGGAGCCCATGCGGGCTGATTTTCGCTCAATAACGCGATTCGATCTCCCGGTTCAATTCCCTTTTCCCGAAAAAAGGCGCACAGCGCCGCGATTACGACGCCCATTTCGGCGTACTTCCATGAAGCCCCGTCGACAAAAGCTGAAGCTGTAGCATCCGGATACTTCTGAAGAGAGGACACGACAAGATCACGAATAGTGGATTTTTCGATCATATATTCAGGGTACTCCCGGAAGAGTGGATAATCAAGTGACGATCCGTTACAACAGATGTATTGTTAATGGTGAGTGGAGATGCCTATGGATATGTGTGAAGAAATCAAGAAGCGACTGAAAATTGAAACACTGCAGACCTATTTTCAGCCAATTTATAATTTGCGGACCGGTACGATCATGGGGGTCGAAGCGCTTCTGCGCCCGCTGAAGTCCACCGGAGAGCATCTCGCTCCGGCTATCCTCTTTCAGGAAGCTGAAATGAACGGATGTCTTCTTGAGATTGAACGTGAAGCGCGAATTATTGCACTGAAAGCGTTTTCCGAGGAACTTCCCGAACGGGATGTGGTTCTTTTTCTGAACTTCTCGTCCGCTCTCCTGGATACGGGAGAGCTCGACCCCGAACTGATTCTTTCAACGGTTCGCCATTACGGTCTGGCCGTTCGAAACGTGGCGGTGGAAACGGTGGAGTCCGGTGTACACAGTCTGGAAGAGCTGTCCCAGTTTTCCCGTTCGGTACGTCGGGCGGGATTTCTTATCAGTCTGGATAACTTCGGAACTGAACATTCCAGCCTCGAACGAGTGGCGTTAATACGGCCCGATATCATAAAGATTGATCGTTCAATTGTGGACGGTGTGGGTGAATCTTCCCGGAAGCGATCGGTTCTCCGTTCTATCGCTTACCTGTCCCGCTCTATCGGTGCGCTGAGCCTGGCACAGGGAATTGAACGCTATGAAGACCTGCAGATATGCGCTCTGGAAGGCATCGACCTTGCCCAGGGATTTCTCCTGGGGCGTCCCGGCCCTACCGTGGACACCGCTTTCCAACGACGGGAAACGGCGGCTACGCCCTACTTCGATCTCCTGGAACAGGACTTGCGCGAACAGCTGCGCCTGCGAAGTGATCTGTTCCGGCACATCCAGGTAAAGGTAGACTCCCTTGCGACGGCACTGACGGAACAACCACTTGCAACAGTGGAAGCGGAACTGGAACGGATTATTCTTGATCTGTCCATTTTTGACGCAGGCTATGTACTTAACAGTTCGGGCCTGCAGGTAACCAGAACGGTCATGACGCGACAGCGGAAGAGACAGGAACGTCACCCCGTCTTTCACCCTACTCCCGAAGGTACCAACCATCGCCTGATGGACTACGCCTACGGGCCGGGCGCCCTGGACCACGACAGATTCATCACCGCACCGTACCGCTCACTGAACAGTGGCGAACTCTGCCGTACCATTTCCCGGAGATTCACATCAAAAGACGAACACGAACTGATAGTCTGTGTTGATATTCCGGAAGACGCGGACTAATAATCTACTGGGGAGGGACAGATGGCGTATGACCTGAAAACGATTGACGCACCCCGCATGCAAGGCAGCCGTCTGCGCTTTCTGGCGTGGCTGCTGGAACGTCGCATCGGCAAGGTCATAGCACCCGGATTTCTCTCCAGACTGGGGATTGAACAATTGCGTTCCCGCCACTACAAGTCCTGCCCGCCGGCCGTATTCTACCCCATAATCAGATTCGGGATGAACATGACCAGCTGGGGCACAAAGGTTACCAGCAACAGAACCAGAACCATAGTCACATAGAAGGGAACCATCGCCCTGGCAGCTTTCTCAATGGAAACCTTTCCGACGGCACATCCCACAAACAAGGCGGACCCCACAGGTGGAGTCGCCAGCCCGATACCCAGATTCAGCATCAGCACGATGCCGAAATGGACGGGGTGCAGCCCCAGAGCGCCAACCACCACGGGATAGAGAATAGGCGTAGTGATCAGAATGAGCGGCGCCATATCCATGATCATTCCCAGAAGCAACAAGAGCACGTTGATTAAAAGCAGCAGCGCCACGCGGTTGGTAGTGATTCCCAACAGGAGCTCCGTCGCCTTGGCCGGTATCCGCAGATACGCCAGAAGATAGCCAAAGGCACTGGCCGCTGCTATCAGACTCATCACCATAGCAAGTGTCCGCAGGGCGTTGACCAGAATCTTCGGAAACGCCTTCAGTGGGAGTTCCCGATAGACGAAGAAGGTGATTACGAAGGCGTACACCGTAGCAATTGCGGCACTTTCAGTTGCGGTAAACACACCGGAAATGACTCCGCCGATAATGATGACCGCCGTCAGCAGCCCCAGCACTGCATCCCTGGTCACCTGGAGCCCTTCCTTGAGGGAGTATTTCCGTTCTTTCGGATAGTTTCGCTTCACGGCAATGATGTAACTGATAACCATCAGCGCCAGTCCCAGAAGGACGCCGGGGACAAATCCCCCCAGAAAGAGACGTCCCACCGAGACACCGCCGGCGGCGAGAGAATAAATAATCATGTTGTGGCTGGGAGGTATGATGATTCCCTGGCAGGCGCTGGTTACCGTAACCGCCGTGGAATAGTCGGCATCGTACCCTTTCTGCTTCATCACCGGAATCATGATAGTACCGATCGAACTGACATCGGCCACTGCGGACCCGGAAATACCTCCAAAGAACATACTTGCCAATACGTTTACCTGGGCGAGTCCTCCCCGCATGCGACCAATCAGTACGTTGGAAAAACCGATAAGCCTCTGGGAAATGCCCCCCCGACTCATGATCTCTCCGGCAAGTATGAAGAAAGGAATGGCAAGAAGGCTGAAAGACTTCACACCCTGAACCATTCGCTGAACGATGGCCATGAGAGGAATTCCCAGGTACGTCGCGGTGATGATGGATGACACCGCCAACGTGAAGGTAATGGGTATTCGCAGTACCAGAAGGACAAAGAACGACAGTAACAGCAGGGCCGAAGCAGTTCCGATATCAGGCATCAACAGGCTCCTCGTCAAATTCGCGGTCTGAAGCGGCATCTGCGGCGTTTGTATCAAAACCGAGCAGATCGGTTATTCCCTCATACAGCATCAGCACCGCGGAAAAGGGCAGAATCAGATACAGTGTCGATGAGGGAAGCTCAGTTGCAGGCATGATGGAACGGCTGGTGAACTGCACCAGGATGGTTCCGTAGTGCAACAGAACGTATCCGACCACGAGTACAGCTATCGACTTTAATGTATCAAGTGTCTTGTCCAGCCACGCCGGAGGGTTGCGGAAAAGATGAATGCTTATATGCAGGTTTTTTCTGACTCCCAGTGGCATAGCGATGAAGATGAACCACACCGCCATAACGAGCGATATCTCCTCAGCCCAGAAAATACCTGAATTAAGAACATACCGCATGAAGACGTTGGCGGTTATCAGAAGGACCATACCGACCAGAAGAATTTCCGCACCGATCATTGCTGCACGAAAGAGAGCATCAAAAGCTTTTATCAGGCCCCGGGCAAGTATATTCATCTCTTTCCTCCTGGTACAAAAAAAGGCGGCCCGGTATGTCCGGGTCGCCCAATTATACACCCGTATTCAATCAATCTACCGCGCGAATTCGCTCTACCACAGCCATGGCTTCATCACTGAGGCCGTCATAGAGAGGTTGCATTGCCGCCTGGAACTCCACAAGAGCGGCCGGGCTCAACTCTGTAATGACATTTCCGGCAGCCCGGATAGCCTTCTCCGATTCGGCAACAAAATCGGCCCATCGTTCACGCTGGTAATCGATCGAGTCTTTGGCGGCCTTGCGGATAATCGCCTGGTCTTCAGGACTCAGTCGGTCCATAGCGATCTTACTGGCGACGAGGATTTCCGGGACCTGAGTGTGACGGTCCAGCGTGTAGTACCGTGCGACTTCGAAGTGACTGGTGGAATAGTAACTGGGCCAGTTGTTCTCCGCTCCGTCGATAACGCCGGTCTGCAGGGCGCTGTATACCTCGCCAAAGGGCATAGGTGTAGCAACTGCACCAAGTCCTTCCACAAGGCCGACCATGAGGCGACTTTCCTGGACCCGAATCTTGAGACCCGCCAGGTCGGCTACACTTTCAATAGGCCGTACCGAATTGTAGAACGAGCGCGCTCCCGACTCATACCACGCAAGACCGACAAAACCGGCTTCTTCAACGCTTGCCAGCATCTCGTCGCCGATGTCACCTTTCAGAACTCTCCACATGTGGTCGGTACTGTTGTAGAGGTACGGCATCTGCAAAGCGTCCAGACCGGGGCTGAAAGCCGCCAGCGGGCTGATAGATACGCGGGTAAAATCGATCGCGCCGAACTGAACCTGTTCGATTACGGCTCGTTCTTCACCAAGCTGGGCGGAATCATACACTTCAATCTTGATGCGCCCATTGGTCCGTTCTTCAACCAGGTCCGCAAAGTACTGGTCCCCCAGGGTGGTGGGATAATCTTTGGCGTGAGTCTCGCCAAGACGCATGACAATCTTTTCCTGAGCCGGTTGAGCCGGTTCAGCCTGTCCGCCGGCGGCAACCATTCCGGCTACCAGAGTCAGGGAAACGAAAAGTAACAACAGCTTTTTCATACAAGCCTCCTTCAAGTGATACTGTATGATCAGCCCTCTTTTCCGTCGGCGCACTGAAAAATTATGCTTCTTTCTGGATTTTTCTGCTATTCAACTGACGGTATCCCGATATTCCCGGGGAGACATGTGGTGCGCTTCCTGAAAAACCCGGGAAAAGTAATTCGGGTCCCGGAAGCCCGACAGTTCGGCAACTCGAGAGACAGGCAGTGACCCCTGACTGAGAAGTTGAATGGCCTTGCGCAGCCGTCGGTCCCGCAAGACCTGACGAAAGGAACGACCAAATCGCCGCTTTATCTGGCGACTGCAGTGACTCTCGGAAATACCCAGAAACCTCGCAAGGTCGGGCAATCTGATTTCTTCTCTGTAGTGCGCGTCCAGATACGTTCGCATTCGTTGAGACAGATTGTCTTCCAGAAAAGGATTGCGGGAGAGGCCATCCAGGCTTTCCAGAAAAGCGGTCCGCAGACCGGAGCGGGTTGTCACGGACTCGGGAATAAGAACCGCCTCTTCAGGCACCGTTTCGATCCCGCGATTGTGCAGCGTCCGCACGAGAAAGGCGATCGATCGGTTGCCCCTGTTTCGCAGGGAGGAGATATCTGCATCTTTTTCGGCAAGTACATCCCATAAAAATTCGGCTTCCTGTGCTGCGACGGCTCTGTCGGAGGGACTCGAAAGCAGTGCATTCAGTACCTGCCGCTCCGCAACTCCCTTTCGATCGTCGGAGAAGGGGGATTCGACATCGTGACACGCCCGACGGGCCGTGCGAATTGCATCACTCATATGTGAGGTGTCTCCGAAAAAGCGGGACAACTCATACCGAACGGACACGGAGGTGCGCGCCACGGACACCTCTACGGCCCGCCGCACCCGTTCCGAAAGCCCTTGCCGATGATCCACCTCAGAACCACCCAGGCAGATCAGATAGCCCATATCCGAATGCGCCCGCTTTAAAAACCGGCAGGAAGATGCCTCGTCGGGGCCGGCGTCGCTCGTTCCAGAAGACGTCAGCGCATGCTCCAGGGCGGTAAGCACCCGCTCGACCACCGTTTTCCGTTGCCGGTCGTTTTCCAGCCGGAAGGGGTAGGAGTCCAGATCGGGACGAACCACAACTGCCCACCCGGAAACACCCGGAATTCCCAGAAGGCTGAATGCCGGTTCCAGGTCAATTCGGTCTATATCGCCGGCGATGACGTCATCCAGAAGCTCATGCTCCAGAAATCGCACCGCCTCGGAAAAACGGTGCCGTTCCATATCCGACCCGTTCCCGCCCGGTTGTTTCCGGTCGTAGACCCTCCGGACCAGCCGACGGATAATATCGTCCTCGACCGGTTTTACGAGATAGTCTTCCGCCTTCAACAGGATTGCACTTCGGGCGTATTCAAAATAGTCAAAGGCCGTAACGAACACTATCGCCGTGAAATGCGAGGGACTCTCGGACGAACGAATAAGCTCCGCTACATCCAGGCCCGTTCGTCCAGGCATTCGAATATCCAGAAAAGCCAGATCAACCGGTTTATCGGGATAGCTTTGCCGAATCAGCTCCGCCGCGGAGTTTCCATTGTCAACAACCCGTATCGTGACGTTCCCGTCCGGCTCGGCCTCCAGCTCGTCCCGCACCAGACTCTCCAGAGCGTCTCGTTCCAGGGGTTCGTCATCAGCTATCAGTACGGTGAAATCCATAGGTCTCCTCGTCCATACGCAGGGGAATGTGAATTTCCACACGGGTACCTTTTCCTTCGATACTGTCAAGAAAAAAACTCTGGGTGCCGGCAAAAAAGAGATCCAGTCGCGCCCGGACATTCAGAACGCCGATTCCCGTCGTAGAGTCACCGGATGTTTCGACGGTATCCTGCAGAAGATGAAAAACGGTATCCTCAGGCATCCCCGCTCCGTTGTCCTCCACAACAATCTTGAGAACTTCAAGAGCGCGGGCACCGGAAAAAGTATCTGAAACGGTGACAGTCACTTCACCGCCGTCCTCCAGCGGTTCAATACCGTAGAGTACGGCGTTCTCGACCAGAGGCTGGAGAATCAGCGGTGGTATCTGCGCTCCGGTAAGCTTTGGATCGACGGTAATACGGTACGTAAGTCTGGGTCCAAACCGGACCGCCTGCAGGGCAAGATATTCTTCCACAATTCGAATCTCTTCCCGAAGGGCTACACTTCGCCGGGGGTTTCGGAGAATGTACCGAAGAACGGCCGACAATCCCCGAATCAGTTTTTCGCTATTGTCGGCACCTTCTATCTGCGCCATTCGGGCAACACTGTTCAGCGTATTAAAGAGAAAATGGGGATTTATCTGACTCTGCAGGGCAACCAGCTGAGCTTCCCGGAGGAGCCGCTCCATACTGATATTGGAAAGCTCCTGCTGATGCAGTTTCCGCTCCAATTCATGCTGATCGGCAAGATCAGCCAGAAGCTTCCGGATACTTGAAGTCATTCGATTAAACGCCAAAGCGACATCCCGAAGGTCGCTGCTGTCGGGTATCATCAGGGAAGGACGGTCAAAATCCCCTGCAGCCAACGCGTGTGCTTCGTGGACCAGGAGATCCAGCGGGCGGGTGACGCTGCGGGAAAAGAGAAGCGCAAAGACGGTAAGAGCCGCTCCAACAAGAAAAATGCCTCCCAGCCCCAGCACCCGAATAGTATTCTGCTGGTCCACGGCGGCATCGTATCCCTGCCGACCGTAGGAAAGCTGTATCTGGAAGAGCCGTTCAAGATATGAATCCACGTACAGACGAATCCGTGCCGCACGGCTGAGAGTGATATAGGCGTCCTGATCACCCCGCTGTAATCGCTCCACCGCCCCTTCGGCGGTCTGCTCATAGGCTGCGAGACCGTAATGAATTGCCCGGAGCTCCAGACGACTGGGCAGATCTTCCATTTTCATGTCAACAAGGCTGACATAACTCTCCCGTACACGCTCCGCCTGCGCCTCTATCCGTTTGAGAAGCTGTTCATCGGCGGTTCTGAAGTATATTTCCAGACTGCCGTGGATGTCCGAAAGGCCGCTGCGCAGCTCCTGTATATGAAAATACCGGTTCAGACTCGTGCCGAAGACACTGGAATAGCGTGCCGTAACTCCCAGCGTCGTGGCAATCAGAAGAAGGACGAAAACGGTGATAACCGAGAAAAAAATCAATTGCTGTCGTCGCAACGAAAGAGCGCGCAGGCGACGGGGTAAGTTCAGGAGAAGCGCCATGGCAAGGGATTGTACCACAGTTTGACAGCGGCTTCCTTCCGGTATAGTGTGTTTTTGAAAAGGAAACGTAAGTGACATCATCTGAACGACGACAGGCGATCCTGGCCATTCTGAAAGCACGAGACAGCATACGAGTTGCGGACATCTCTCTCCGGCTGGAGGTCAGCGACGTTACGATACGCAAGGATCTGGCTCTGCTGGAAGAACAGGGATACCTGAAGCGTACTCACGGCGGTGCCGTCCCGGCGGAACGTTTTGATCCCAACCTCTCACTGCCGGCCCGGCAGGCGGCCAACCGGAAGGTAAAGAACTTCCTCGCCGCAGCGGCCTGCGAAATGATAACCCACGGTGAAACCATCTACCTGGATTCCGGGAGCACCTGTGAAAGTGTCGCTCACCAGGTGGCACACATGGAACTGCGGGTCGTCACCAACAGTCTGAACGCCCTGCAGATACTTGCAGACCGACCAAATATCTCCCTCCTCGTCGTTGGTGGATCCTACCGCCACGACGCCGGGAGTTTCATCGGCCCCTGGGCAGAACAGTCTCTACGCTCCGTTCAGTTTGACCACGCCATTCTTGGAACTACCGGAGTTTCTCTGGACGGCAGGTTTTCGTCCCAGAACACTCTGGAATCTCAGGTCAAGGCCGCCGCCATCGCGGCGTCGCGCACCAGTATCGTCGTAGCGGACGGGGACAAGATCGGCGTTCAGGCGTTCAGTGTATTCGCCGGTCCGGAAGATATTTCGATTCTGATTACTAACGGAAGTGAAGAGCAGTGCCGCGCTCTGGAAGCGGTAAATATTCACGTTATACGCAAGGAGTTTGCATGAATTATGTAGAAAGGATGTTCTCTCTCGAGGATGATATTGCTGTAGTTACCGGAGGAGCCGGGGTGCTGCCGTCGGCAATGGCCGCGGCTATGGCGCGGGCCGGAGCACGGATTGCCCTGTGGGGTCGGGGAACAAACCATCCCGTACAGGACGCCGTTGACCAGCTTGTAAAGGAAACCGGAGTTTCCGCCGATTCGGTTATCGCCGTCACCGTAGACACTGCCGATGAGAAGGCTGTTGACAATGCGTTTGCGGAAACACGGGACCGCCTCGGTATACCGACAATTCTTGTGAACGGCGTGGGCGGTAATATCGGCAAGAGTGCGTTTGTAGATATCGATATGGAGATCTTTGAGAAGGTACTCTCCATGAACCTTGCCGCGGGACTGATTATACCTATGAAGACCTTTGCCAGGGAATGGATTGCGGCGGGCCGGACCGCCTCGGTCATCAACCTCGCGTCCATGACCAGTTACAAGGCCCTGTCGGGAGTGTGGGCCTACAACGCCGCCAAGAGTGCCGTCAAAAACCTCACCGAAGGTGCCGCCAAGGAGCTTGCACCACACAATATCCGGGTCAACGCTATTGCCCCCGGATTCTTTCTCGGGTATCAGAACCGTGCGCTCCTGGTTGCCAACGACGAAACTGGGGAGCTGACGCCCCGGGGCAAAGCGATTATTGAACGGACCCCCTTCGGCAGGTTCGGAAGGCTGGACGATATCGAAGGAGCGACCCTCTTCCTCGCGAGCAATTCTGCCGCAGGGTTTGTAACCGGAGTAACCATACCCGTAGACGGCGGATACCTGGTAGACAATATATGAAACCCTTCATGAACGAAGATTTTCTGTTGCGGACTGAAACGGCCCGGAAACTCTACCATGACTACGCGTCACATATGCCGATCTATGACTTCCACTGTCACCTCTCTCCGCAGGAAATTGCAGAGGATCGTCACTTCGAGAACATTGGCCAGGTATGGCTGGGAGGAGATCACTACAAGTGGCGGGCAATGCGCAGTAACGGTGTTCCCGAACACTACGTCACCGGTAACACCACCTGGAAAGAAAAGTTCGATAAATGGGCCGAGACCGTTCCCGCAACTGTTGGAAATCCGCTCTATCACTGGACCCATCTGGAGCTGCAACGGTACTTCGAAATATCGGACCTCCTTGGTCCGGAGACCGCCGACCGCATATGGCAACAGACCAACGAGCAGATCAATGAACCGTCGTTCTCGGTACGGCAGCTCCTGACACGCATGAACGTCCGCTACGTGGGTACTACTGATGATCCCGTTGATGATCTGCGGTACCATAAAAAGCTTGCGGCGACCGAATACCCGGTAGTAGTGCGCCCCAGTTTCCGTCCCGATAAAGCGTGGGCAATCGGCGACCCGGCCGCGTATCGAGAGTGGATCCGCAAACTGGCCGCAGCGGCCAACATGGAGGAGATTGGCACCTTTGAAAGGCTTCGGGAGGCTCTGCGTCGCCGGATTTCCTATTTCGCCGAAGCGGGGTGTGTCGTCAGCGATCACGCCCTCGTGCTGCCGGTGAATACAGACTACACCGAAGGCCTGCTCAACGGAGCTCTCTCCAGCGTCCTGGCCGGTGGAGTACCCGGCCGGGAGGACGCCGACGCCTTTACAACGGCAGTACTGGAATTTGTCGCCGGTGAATACGCAGACCGCAACTGGGTCTTCCAGCTACACATCGGAGCGTTGCGAAACAACAACACCCGGATGTTTCAGGCCCTTGGACCTGACACCGGGTTTGACTCCATGGCCGACGGTGCCATAGCGGCACCCCTGGCGGGTTTTCTTGACCGTCTGGATCGAAACAACCGGCTTCCAAAAACGGTACTCTACGGTTTGAATCCGCGGGACAATGAACTTCTCGCCACCATGATTGGAAACTTTCAGGATGGTACGGTACCCGGAAAGATCCAGCACGGTTCAGGCTGGTGGTTCAACGACCAGAAAGATGGAATGGTCCGGCAGATAACCAGCCTCGCGAATCTCAGCCTTCTCAGCCGGTTCATCGGCATGCTCACCGACAGTCGCAGCTTCCTCAGCTTTCCCCGACACGAGTACTTCCGCCGCATCCTGGCGGATCTCATCGGCACATGGGTGGAAGAGGGGGAAGCTCCCAACGATGTGAGACTTCTCGGGGGCATGGTACAGGATATCTGCTGGTACAACGCCCATGATTATTTCAACATAGAAGCCGTTCCTAGAGAGACGGAGGGGGGGAAATGAACGAACTGATCCAATGCATTGTAGACGAACAACTCCTGGATGAGGGAGTCCAGCAGGGTCTTCACCGCCGGTTGGCATCTCTTCCACCGGCGGAAAGTCCCTTACTGGGAGATGAACCGGTGCAGATTTACCTGCGCAGCCTCGCGTGGCAGGACGGACTGCTCTTTGGAATGGCCCGGTACGGCCTGGACGCCCTGATAGACGGAGACGTCGATATACCCGAAGGTGCCCGCGTTCTCTTTGTAGCCGCATCATCGCGACCGGCGAACCTGACTGTCGGTGAACTTCGTCTGGCAGAGCACTCTACAGAGGGCATGTGGCTGGGAACGGCGGAACTGAGCGTAGAAAACGCCCGGGCGCTCCATAAACTCTTTCCCTGGACGCGTCCGGTGTCTCTGAGGAAGCGGAAGACCACAATTGGAATGGGCGACAGACTGGGTATTGCCACGGCCGGACACATCCGGGCGGCCCGGCAGTTTGATATTTCACCCGTTTTTGCCCAACAGAGTGTTCGGGAAAATGATTTTATCGGGCGAACCTTTGATGATGTTGTTGCCAATGCCACATGGAGCGTCTTTCAGGAAGGGTACCGCTCCGGTTACGGCGCCGACGGAGATCACCTGAAGAACATTCCATCCATTGACGTTGCCCTCGCGGCGGCAATGCCCATGATAACACTGGACCTTACAGAGGTCATGCGTCCCGACGTTGCAGATTGGAGTGATACAGAGGTTGAAGAAAGCTTTTCTGAACTGGACGAGAGACTTCAGTCCCGGATTCTGTCAGAATACGTCGACCAGACCTACAACCTCGAAAACAACGTCGCTATCTCCTTTCCGGCACTGGAAGCCAAACGATGCGCCGTCATGTACGGTCCGGCCATTGCCTTCAGCCGGGAGGTAAACGACCATCTGGACAGCGTCACCGGAGGAGCCTACGATCTGGAGATCTCGATTGATGAGACTACTACGCCTACCCTGCCGGCGCATCACCTCTTTATCGCTCGGGAACTGCAGCACCGGGGTGTTCTGGTGAACAGCCTGGCTCCCCGGTTTATCGGAGAATTCCAGAAAGCTATCGATTACATCGGGGATCTCGGTGAGTTCGAGACGCAGTTCCGTGTCCATTGTCTTATCGCGAAGATGTACGGCAATTACAAGATCAGCGTACATTCCGGAAGCGACAAGTTTTCGGTCTTTCCGATAGTCGGAAGTGAAACACGTATGCGTCTGCATTTGAAAACCTCAGGAACCAGCTGGCTCGAGGCGTTGCGAACCATTGCGGTATACGACCCCGGACTGTACCGGGAGCTCCACGCATTTGCAGTCTCTTACTATTCTACCGCCCTGACCCATTATTATATAACCGCCGACTTCGATGCCATTGCCCCTCTGGACGGTACCGGCGACGATGGTCTTCCGGGATATCTGGAAGACGAAAACGCCCGGCAGATGCTCCATATTTCCTACGGCGGCATTCTGCAGAACCAGGCCCTCCGTCGAAGGCTCTACGCCTCCTTGCACCACCATGAAGAGGCGTACGCTAAGCTGTTGCGGAAACACTTTGAGAAGCATATCGGACTGCTTGGGGCACAACGAGTATGAGCGAAGAACTGATCCTGCCGTCCGGTTATACCCCGGTCCTTGACGCACGCCATACCGAACGGGCCATACAGAACATCAAGGACGCATTCCAGACGGCGCTTGCCTATGAACTGAACCTGATCCGGGTAACGGCCCCTTTGTTTGTAAAGTCGGGGACGGGTATCAACGACGATCTCAACGGTGTGGAGCGGCCGGTGCGCTTCGCCATCGGAGGACTGGGGGATCAGCAGGCCGAAATAGTCCAGTCCCTGGCAAAGTGGAAACGTCTCGCCCTGGCGGAACTCGCCTTTCAGCCCGGTGAGGGGCTCTACGCGGATATGAACGCCCTCCGCCCGGACGATTCCATGGACAATACCCACTCCATCTACGTTGACCAGTGGGATTGGGAGCGGGTTATCCTGCCGGAAGAACGCACACTGGAAACACTGCATCACACTGTAGAGATCATTTACGATGTCATCCGCCGGACCGAGCGCTTTATTTGCCACGAATATGACCATCTGACACCGGAACTTCCCCGAAAGATAACCTTCATACACGCCGAAGACCTTCGTCGGCAGTTTCCCGATCTCAGTCCCAAAGAACGAGAATTGCAGGTTTGCCGGGAACACGGAGCTGTTTTTGTCATCGGAATTGGAGGGACACTGGGCGACGGGTCAATTCACGATGGTCGCGCCCCGGACTACGACGACTGGTCAACCGAGACCGCTCCGGGGTATTCTGGACTCAACGGCGACATTCTGGTTTACAACAGGATTCTCGATACAGCCTTTGAACTCTCCTCAATGGGCATAAGGGTAGATCCAGAGGCCATAGTGCGACAGCTGAAAATACGAGACGCTGAGGATCGCCGGGAGCTTCCTTTTCACCGAGACTTGCTGGCGGGAAAACTTCCGGAGTCAATCGGCGGCGGCATCGGACAGAGCAGACTCGCCATGTTCTACCTTCGCAAGGCCCATATCGGGGAAATACAGTCGGGAATATGGCCGGCCGACATGGAAGAGGTGTGCCGGAAAGCGGGTATACCCCTTCTATAAAGATTAATACTCCAATGTATCCGGGAGGTTTACATGAAAATTGCAGTTGTTACCGACGACGGAGTATCCGTGGCTCAGCATTTTGGACGGGCCCGCTACTACCAGGTATTCACTGTTGAACATGATATTGTTATTGCGAAAGAACTGCGAGATCGGGCAGGAACCCTCCACCACCATGCCGGCAGCCATCATGACCATGACCACGGCAGCCACCATGGCGTCGGACCTGCAGCAGAGGACCGCCACGCCGGTATGATCAGTCAGATTACCGATGTGGACATACTTCTGGCCGGCGGGATGGGTCAAGGCGCCCGCAGCGCGCTCAGCGAAGCGGGAATTACCGTGATAGCCACCGACCACACCGAGACCGCCTCGGCCGTGACAGAATATGTAAACGGCACCTTGCAGCATCGGGAAGAACGCCTCCACTGAATTCCACGTCGGACGCCCAGGTACAGTATACTGTGATCATGAGTGAACCTCTGGTTGAGAACAAGAACGTACGACAGCGGCCGAAGGAAGGTTTCCGCCGCTGGTTTGTAAACGACTATTTTGACGTTATAGTATGGTACGAATCTGCCGCTGGCGACCTTGTGGGATTTCAGCTCTGCTACAACCGCACCATCAAGGAGCGCGCCTTTACCTGGCAGCACAACAAACGCAGCAGCCACAATGTCACCAGCGGCAGCGACGAGCGCGGGCGCGGTTGGATCGCCACTGCGGTACTCCACGGAGACGCCGGCCCCGTACCTCCGGACATTCTTGCCCGTCTCCGTTCGGAACAGGGTGAGCTGGACGACGAACTTCTGGAACTCATCATCAGTCAAGCCCGGGATTACAACGCATCGCGAAGTGACGGCTGATTCAATTTGGCAAACAGTCCCTCGACCTCCCCGGTCTTCCCGGCTACTATACACGCATGAAACCGGAACTGCACGCCGTTCTTACGAAAGCAGAGATCCAACAGACTGTAAAGGCCCTGGCCGATCGCATACGATCAGACTATGCGGGTAAAGACCTGCTCATGATCGGCCTCCTGAAAGGATCCTTTGTCTTCATGGCCGACCTCATGCGGGCACTGGACATCCCGGCAGAGGTAGATTTTATGGCCGCCACCTCCTATTCCGGCAGGGAAAGCACGGGTGAGCTGGTCATCCTGAAGGGACTCAACGAGTCGGTCCACCAGCGACACGTCCTTATTGTGGAAGATATTATAGATACGGGACTCACACTGGGCCGCATCCGTGAACGGCTTCTGCTGGAGGGGCCTGCCAGCCTGGAAATCTGTACCCTCATAGACAAACCGGCCCGCCGGCAGACGGAAGTACCGGTCAAATACATAGGAAGGGAGATTCCGGACCTTTTTATCGTAGGATATGGGATCGATTTCGACCAGAAATACCGCTGGTTACCCTACATCGGTACTATCGACTGACTGTAGTCCCGACGGACCAGATAGCAATTGCGAATCCGATGCGGTATCTTCCGAACATGATAAAGGCACATGGGTTCTTGATACTTTTTCTTGCAACACTCATTTTTGCAGGTCTGCCTGACTGCGCCACGGCCGGTGGTTCCCGGGAACGTTTGCAGGAACCCGATGCAGCAGGTCCTGTAGAAGGCACCATTACCGAAATTGAAACCAACGCTGAAGGAGACCAGCTACTCACTCTTGTACGGGCCGACGGTTCGCACGTGTTTGTGGAGGTCCCGGGACGGCTCGCCCGGACGTTGCGCCTGCAAGTCGGTGACCGGGTCAGATCGGAAGAAGAGACCGTAGCAAAACCGGGAGAGCGTCTGCAGGTACAGAGACTTTCAGTGGAGCGTGGATAGGCAGTCCACGTTTTGAAAGGACCTTAATCAAGCAGACCGAGATCACCCTGTATAGGAGCACCCTCACATATTTCATGGGTAACGAGCCAGTCAAGACTCAAGGAGTCAGAGCGCCCGCCGTTTCGTGTACCATCGGCCAGTTTGTCATTGTTCCGTCCAGCACCACTTCGACCTTCCCGAAGTTCCTTCACAACCGGTAGCATCAACTCCGTCTCCTGTCGGG
>CAZCAE010000046.1:0-7278 GCA_964496635.1 uncultured Spirochaeta sp. | reverse complement strand
ACCCGGTGAGGTCCGTTCATGTATCCCGGTGGCCGACCTTTGTCGCCCGCATATCGACGAATGAAATCGCAATGATCTGCCAGTCGCCTCTGCTGTCGGTCCCGGCTCCAGGCAGGCGCATGTTCCACGGCGCCTTTGATTACCGATTCCAGGTCGGTAGCCACCTCGATTCCCAGAGAACTCCGACCAGCTGCCATAGCCGCAACGGTGGTGGTGCCGGTACCCAGGAAAGGATCCAGTACCGTATCGCCCTGGAGGCTGTACATGTTGATCAACCGGAATGCCAGTTCAAGAGGAAAGGCTCCGCTCCGTTCGCGCCACCCGGGACCGCGTCCTGCTTCGGGTCCCGCTTTAATGGCCTGTCGACTTCCCCGCAAGTCCCATATATCGGAAAACCAGACGTTCCTTTCCTCCCAGAAAAAGGCACTCCGTCGACGCCGTTCCCGTTCGCCACCGTCCGAAGACGGAGCGCACCGGTTCCCCTTTCGGAACACCAGTATGTACTCATGTTCCAGAGTGACGTAAGCTCCCGCAGGCAACATTCCCGAACCCATAAATTTGTTGGGTGCGTTGGTGGGTTTCCGCCATATTACCGGCGGCAGAGAATGCAGCCCTATCGACTCACACGCATTGATAATCCGGGCATGATTGGGATACAGTCTGAAGCTCCCCCCCACGGATCGGGTAGCGTCACCGATATCGATGCAAACGAAGCCGCCGTCCTTCACCACCCGGGCGCATTCCTGCCACACCCCGTCGAGATCATTGTGCATTCTTTCAAAGGCCTCTCCCCCATCGCCCCGGGACAAGGCATCACCGATCCGCCCGTCCTGTGCGGTAAAGATCCCGTCCCACATTTCGATCATGGGATAGGGTGGCGATGTAACCACAAGATCGATCGACTCATCCTTGATAGGAGAGAGATCTGCGGAAGAACGGAACAGTACCCGATGCCACGTTTCCATTCTCAGGAAGGTATCAGTTTTCGATCCACGACTTAAAGGTGCGCGCCGGCAGTCCATGGTCGTCGCACATAAACATGGGCGACGGGCGGCGGATATCTACTGACGTCAGGATAGGTCCTGTAAAGAGATACAAACAAAACAGCCTTTCTGCTTTATACAGGAGACGATTTTTCGATCACCGCATAAAACGGCACATGCATTCGACGCTTTTCCAGGTGTTTCGTCCCTGAGAGGGCGCAGGCGATACGATCGTTATGCGGCCAATCCGGTAGCAAAGAACGCTACCGTACAATCCCAATGTTGAATTGAGCCGTGCCGAGCGCTCCCCAAAGCTTGAGCCAGAGGTGCATCCAGCTCTCCATTCCGCGGGCGGCGGTAATATCTCCGAGCTCGAGAACAGTTTTCCAACCGAAGTCCGTCTCCAGAAGCGAACGGACCACTTCCCTTGCCCGAGTATCATTCCCGGCAATACAGGCGACATGATCGCCATCAAACATCCCGGGATTCACCATTACCTTCGAGTTCATCATATTGAAAGCCTTCACCACACGTGCGGCAGGTACCGCTCGCTGCAACTGCTCAGCAGTGGAATCTGTATTCGCGACCAGAAGCTCCATTGGCTTGTCTTCCGGAAAGCTGAGGGGATTCGTTGTATCGATAACGACCTTCCCGCCGACCTGCCCGGAAACCGATGTCAGAACGTCTACAGCGACAGCACCACTTACAGAGAGGACCACAAGCTCGGCAAATCCAGCTGCCTCTGCATATGCGCCGGCTCGTGCACCGCTGTGTTCAACAGCCCAGGCACGCGCCTTCTCTTCCGTACGCCCTGCCATCATTACCTCATGGCCGGCAGAGTGGAATCCCGTAGCCAGAGTGCGGCCGACCTCTCCCGTACCCAACACACCTATCTTCATCGGTTACCTCCAAATGAACCGCTCGGTTTCAACGGACGGTTCGTATGTGTGCGTGGCAATCCTCGGTAAGTCTCACACCCCGCAACACGATTCTGTATACCGCCATTATCCCGGATAGGCCAGATGCACCGAATACCCCATAAAGAATGAAATACTCCCGGCCAGCACAAAGAGATGCCATATGACGTGGTTAAACGGCAGCTTCCGCCAGAGATAGAAAATGACCCCCACAGAGTAACTGACACCCCCGGCAACCATCCACAATACGAACCCCTGCGGCACCATCTGTATCATCGGCTTAACGGCAATCACCATGACCCACCCCATAGGAAGGTACAGCAGATCCGTCACAATGTGATGTTCCCGAAATACCATCGTCTTCAGAATAATCCCCACCAGCGCCATGGACCAGACAATACCGAAAACCGTCCACCCCCAGGGACCCCGCATCGCAGTCAGCGTCACCGGAGTGTACGTTCCCGCAATCAACAGATAGACAAACGCCTGGTCCACAATCCGCAGATGATAGCGAATCCGCGGCAGCGCCGCAAAACTGTGCACCAGCGCACTGGACAGATACAGGAGAATCTGACTCACCCCGTAAATCGAATACGCCGTGTACTTCCACGGGTCCGGGTCCATGTCGGTCAGCATCATCAGCGCCACAAACCCGGCAATAGCCAGACCCGCACCGATAGCATGAGTCAGACTGTTGAAAATCTCCTCAATAGCATTCCCGCTTTCATAGCGAATCTCACTGGGATGGATCGCCCGGGGCAACTCGTTTTCCATGCCGGCAGTCTATCAGAGCCCACAAGCCGGTGGTACCACCCTGGTATACAGAATCGTGTTGCAGGTTGAACCAAGGGTTCCGCCGTGCCGCACCCCACCCCACAGGGCCACCCGCCTCGCAGGGCAGTTCCGCATACACCGCCATCCGTCGTATACTGAACCATGCTGACAGCAGAACAGCGCCAACGGGGCCGGACCCGGCTCCTCTGGTTCGGGTTTTTCAACTCCCTTAGCTTCACCCTCCTGACGGGCAACATGATCTCTCTCTATCTGCTGCGTCTGGGGGCGTCAAACTCTCTCATCGGCGTCATCGCATCCTTCAGCTACGTCGCCTTTTTCATGCTCTTCGTGGGACGCGCCCTGGTTCCCCGGGTCGGCGTCATCAGACTCTTCGCCTGGGCGTGGCTCTACCGTTACATCGTCTTTATTCCTGTTTTGCTTGCCCCGGTCTTTCTCATCAACGGGTCCCGGCCGGTGGTATTCTTCATGGTCGGCGGCGGTGTTCTGGGTTTTCATATCGCCCGGGGTATCGGTCTGGTGGCCAACACGCCGTTGTTCAGCGGCTTTGCCGGCACCACTGAGCGGGGACGCTTTCTCAGCCAGTTTCTCATGATCGGCTCCGCCGCGTATGTAGTGATGGGCGTGCTCATCGCTTTTCTCCTCGGTGACCAGGCGGGAATAGGCCGGTACGTCCTCTTTCTTGCGGCCGGGGTCGGGGCCGGCATTATTGCCACCGGCGTGCTCTTCGGCATACCGGAGCTGGAGGACGAGCGTGAAAGCGCCCGTCGTCCCATTGCTCCCATCATCAGGGAGATGCTCACCCGACCGCAGATGCGCCTCTTTTTCTTCACCTTTCTGCTGGTAGCCATCGCCTCCGGTGTCGGTCGCAGCTTTCTCATCGTCTACGCCAAACAGGCCCACGGCTACACCGACCGCCTCGCGTTTCTGATGGTTACCGTCGGCAGCGTGGGAAACTTCCTTGCAGGCTATCTGGGCAGCGTTCTCCTGGACCGCCTGGGCGCCAGGCCGTTAATTCTCTTTTCCCTACTGGCCTATATCGGCAGCCTCCTTCTGGCGGTTGCACTCCCCGTGACAGGTGGAATAGCACTGGTCTTCGCCATGGGGGTCGTCTTCTTTCTTGGCACCCTCGGCTTTTCGGGCAACGAAAACAGTTTTCAGGCGTACTTCTTCGGTGTCACCAGCAAGGATGACCGCCTCAACCTGGGCATCATCTTTTACATGATTCTGGGCCTGGGTGGGACCCTTGGTTCTTTTACCGGCGGCTTCATCCTGGACGGACTCGTGTCGGTGATGGAACCATCCTGGGCGTTCCGGGTCTTCTTTCTCGGCGTCGCAATCCTGGGGGCAGTGGCACTCGTAAAGGCAGTAAGGCTGGAATCCCTCGGGGCCGAGACTTTTCGGGACACCATGGAAGTCATCTTCTCTCCCCGGGACCTTCGTACCGTGGGGCTCCTCAACCGGTTGGGACGCACAAGAGGTGTAGAAGATGAGCAGACAACCCTGCGCAGCCTGGCCCATTCAAAATCATACCGGGCCGTCCACGAAGTCATCGACCGCCTCGATTCCCCCTCCTACGCCATCCGGCAGGAAGCTCTGGAAGCGCTGGCGTCCCTGCCCTACACCATTGAGGTCGAAGCGGCCCTGGCGACCCATCTGACCGCAGCACTGCACACTACCGCCTTCATGGCAGTCCGAATTCTGGGTCTCCGGGGCAGCCCCGACACCGTTCCTGCCGTCCGGGAAGCGATAGATTCGGAAGACCGCCTCCTGGCGGAACGGGCCGTCGTCGCCTACGCCCGTCTGGCGGGGGAGGAAGCGATTCCGGTCCTGCGGGAGCAGCTCACCGCGGCGGACACTCCCCGCTTCCTCCTGCACGTCGCCGTAGCAGTCCAGATCGCCGGCGGCCCGGAAGAACTCACCCCGCTGCTGCAGCAGCTTACCCGGAAACGTCTTCCCGATTACGTCATAGATGAAATCCTCTTCGCCGCCGCCCACATTCTGGGAATCCACGACCGCTTCTATCCCCTCTACTCTATCTATATCCGCGGAAAAACCGAGGCCCAGCAGGAAGAGATGCGGGAAGAGATGCACGCCCTCATTGACGAAACCACCACCGGCGACAGTGCTGCCCGCCTCAAGGCGGCGGCAACGGTCCTTCTCACCGGCGACAAGGCGTCTGAGGCGAAACGCACCCGGACGGCCTTGGACCACCTCATCAATCCGCCGGACATCCTTCCGGAACCATTGCAACCCCTTACGTCGGTCCTGCCCGTCCGCGGACGGGTCATCTTCTTTTACATTTGCAGTGCGATTTAAAAAAAACCCAGTCAAGTAATAGTCTCGAATGCCGCTCCGCGGTACCCGAAATAGAAAGAACACCTGGGATCCGTCGCATATTCTGGTATTAGACGTAATTATTTTGTAGATGATATTACGAATTTATAGTAATATTGATTAACTATGGCAAAGAATAATGATTATTGGATAAAAAATGACAATTGGTTACCCGTTGCAGAAAATCATTTTAAATCAATTACAGACAACCCGGAAAAGTTCGGTCTCACTGCTCAACGTATTACAGAGCTCTGTGAGGAGTTTGGTGCGACCGGCGGAAGCGACGGCCCCGCCCGGGACAGTGTCATGCGGGAAGCAGCACAGCACGGCTGGGTTCGCATCAGGACCTTCGATAACGGAGAAACCCGTGTAATCGTCCAGGGCTACCACATTGACCGGCAAATATCCTCCATTCGGGACGTGGTAGACCAGCTCCGCTCCTATGATGTTATCACCGAGACAGCAACCATGGTCATCAGCGACTACGCTACCGGAGATAGTCGGACCTTTCGTGTCGGAGCCACCGGTATCCCCGAACACATCGATGGTGACCTGGAACTTTCCTGACGCTCACAGACGATATAGTCGATCTTTCGTGAAAAAGATATGATGAGATTTCTATGAAAAATTCAGATCTATCCGGAGGTGCCTCCGGTGGGCGTGCCGTGCTTTTAGTGGCCTTTGCGGCGGCTTTGGTAGTTGCATTTTCGGTGACGGCGGCGGGCTGGTTTGTCGGCCGTGGGGTGGAACAGACGCGGTCCTACGACCGGTTTGTCACGGTGAAAGGGCTGGCGGAGCGGGCCGTAACGGCGGACCGTGCAGTGTGGCCTATCACTTTTGTTGCTACCGATGACTCCCTGCAGGTGGCCCAGGAGGCAATAGAGCGGGACACCCAAGTAGTTCGATCCTTTTTATCAGGTCACGGTATCGGTGATAACGAGGTGGAAGTACAGAACCTGACGGTGACCGACCAGCTTGCCCAGGCGTACCGTTCCGGCCCGGTAGACAGCCGCTATATTATTGAGCAGACACTCCTGGTGCGGACGGCCGATGTTGCGGCGGTGCGGCAGGCTACCCAGGACATTGGCGCACTGCTCTCTGAAGGTGTGGTTCTGGGCGGTCAGGGGTACCGTCCCGGCCCCAGTTTCATGTTTACCGGTCTGAACGACATCAAGCCGGAGATGATTGCCGAAGCGACGGCGGCAGCGAGGACCAGCGCCGACCAGTTTGCCTCCGATTCCGGGAGTGTGCTGGGGTCTATCAGGCGGGCGAATCAGGGAGTTTTTCAGATTCTCGCCGCCGACGGTGCCGACAACATGCCGGAGTCCTCACAGATGAACAAGACGGTCAGGGCGGTGGTGACACTGGAGTACTTTCTGGAGGAGTAGTGCCGGGGGGCGAGCGGAACCGGGGCGCGATCCGGACCGGAGGAGAGGGCGACGGCGGCTCCCGGGCGGCATTTTTTGACTATTACGCTCAGCTTTATTATCGTATCGTACCGTGTTTCGGGGAGGTGCGTATAATGAATATTCTGAGTCGGGAGAGGCCGCTTTACACGGTCATTTTTACCTTTCTACTTGCCTTTGGAATAGCTCTCGTTCTGACGGGGGCGCATGTCTCTACCGCACATGTTGTCCGGGACAACGAACTGGTCAGCCGACAGGGCGCGGTGCTCCAGGCGATGGGAATTGATGCGGAGGGCCAGGAAGCGGTCTTTTCGGCCTATTCCCGTCTGGAATCCGAAGAAGACGGCTTTTACAGCTTTACCACTGACGACGGGAGACAGCTGATTGCCCGGGTCTTTACCGGCCCCGGTGTCTGGGGGCAGATTGAAGGCGTCATCGGGGTGGATGTGGCGGCCAGTCGCATCGTCGGTGTTGAAATTCTTGACCATCAGGAGACGCCGGGCCTGGGAGGCAGAGTGGCGGAACCGAAGTTTCTGGCGCAGCTGGCGGGAGAACGCTTTGATGAGTCAGGTATTGCCGTGGTGGTCCGGGGGCCGGGCAATTACGACCCCGACGACGGCAGGATTGACGGCATTACCGGGGCAACCGGGACAACCCGGGCATTTAATCGAATTCTTCAGCATAAGATGGAGATACTCTGGCGGGATGTACAGGCCCTGCGGGACGACCCTGCTCCGGAGACGTGCATGATCCGCCGCTGGCTGGCCCTGCTCCCGGCGCTCGCATGCGCCCCCGGGGAACCGCCCTCCACCGACACGAACACCGCCTGCCCCTACCCGGATG
>CAZCAE010000045.1:0-26724 GCA_964496635.1 uncultured Spirochaeta sp. | reverse complement strand
GGCAACGGAACCGGGTCGGACCCTCGGAACCTTTCTACACGGCCCCTTTGCCAACAGATACGCCATGGGCAACTTCCTTTCCCAGGCGGGTCTTCTGGCCCTCACCGGTTCTGGTGTCGTTATCGCCTTTCGGTCGGGCGTCTTCAACCTTGGAGGGGAAGGACAGGTCTACGTTGCCGCCCTTGTGACGACCCTCCTTCTGGTGGCAACACCCCTTCCGCCGGTGGCGGCGGTTATACTGGGTTCCTCCGTACCGGCTCTGATGGCCGGGACTTCCGGCTGGCTCCAACACAAAACCGGTGCAGACGAACTGATTACCAGTTTCCTGTTCTCTGCGGCGGCGATACCGCTGGTAGATTATATTATTGTAGGACCATTCCGGGATGGAAAGACAAACCTCCTGGCGACACCGATGATTCCGGAAAGCGCTCGCCTTGCCCGGCTGCTTCCACCTTCTACTCTGACTACCGGCGTCTTCTGGGCAGTGCTTGCAGTTCTGCTGCTCTGGTTTATCCTTCACTGGACCCTTCCGGGGTACGAACTGCGAATTGTCGGGTATAACCGCCGTCTTGCTCGATACGCCGGCATTCCCGTAGGCCGCTACACCACCGGTCCTATGGCGTTGTCAGGTTTTCTTCACGGACTGGCGGGAACCATACTTGTTCTGGGAATACATCACCGAAGTATCCTCGGGTTTTCCGGCGGCATCGGCTGGAACGGCATAGCAGTTGCACTGATTGCCCGAAACCGCCCGGGACTGATCGTACCGTCGGCGCTCTTTTTTGCCTATCTGAACGCCGGCGCCAGAGCGGCGGTTCTTCAAAACCAGACTACCTGGGAACTGGGCTCACTCATTCAGGCTGTAGTCTTTCTCTTTGTTACCGCCGATATACTGCACCATCGGAAACGTCTCGTGCGCGAGAACGGGGGAAACCAATGATCCCACAGGTTCTGCAGAGCAGCGCAATACTTCTGATTGTTGCCCTGGGTGGTCTCGTCTCTGAACGGGGAGGCATTCTCAACATCGGTCTGGAAGGAATGATCGGTGCCGGAGCGTTCGCCGCCGTCGCCCTCGTTCTTTCCGGCCTGTCCGTGGGTGCGGCACTATTCGGTGGTATCCTCGCGGGGGCGCTCCTGGCCCTTCTGTTTGCCCTTTTTGCCCTGCAATGGCATGCAAATCCATTTATTGTCGGACTTGCCATCAATGTACTGTCCGCCGGGACCCTTCCTCTTCTTTCAGAGATACTGTTCAACAGTCGCGGAGCATTGCGATTGGGAGGTCACACCGTAGGATACACGGCGGTTGTCGTCGTCGCCGTCGTAACCATTGTCGCCACGCAGGTATTCCTCTATCGGACTGTACCGGGAATTCGGCTTCGAATAACCGGTGAAGAACCTGAGTGGATGCGTGCGCAGCATCTCGGGTTCAAACGGTACCAGACCATTGGGCTTATAGCCGCCGGTGGCCTGAGTGGACTTGGCGGGGCGTTACTGGCAATGCGGATTGGTGTCTACATACCGAATATCAGCTCCGGGCGGGGGTGGATCGCGCTGGTTATCATCTACCTTGGCTATCGACGTCCGTATGGACTGGCCGTCGCGGCTCTCTTCTTTGGCGTGATGGAAGCTTTGTCGGTCCGGGCGCAGTCTGTTCTTGCGGTACCACCAACAGTTCTTCTGTCGCTGCCCTACCTGTTCACCGTCGCAGCTTTCGTAAGCTATGCGGCATTCAGGCGCTTTCGTCGGGGAATGTAGGGCGTACCGTTGTGATTTTTCCCGACGGAAATATTTCTTTCAGGGCGGTATTGTGTCGGTCTCGCTGTCGCCCTGCCCGGGATTGCAATTCCACTACCCGTCGACGAGGTTCATCCAGATTGAGATTCCCCGGCGCACCGGTGCTGCGTCTTCCGGCAAGAGCTTCATGGACATCCGGACTGGGCTGGTCATGGTATTCGTCCGCCGCACGGCGGTACGCTTCCCGAAAAGGTATACCCTGTTCTACAAGAGCAAACGCGTAATCGGTTGCGAATACCTCTGCATTCAAAGCTGCCGCCATTCGATCTCTCTGCGGTTGCAGACGCTCCACCAGAACCGTCACGACGGCAATTTCTTCTTCCAGGGAACTCAGCGTCCGCAAAAGCGGCTCCTTGGTGTCCTGGAGATCGCGATTGTAACCTGACGGCAATCCCCGGATGGTCCCGCGAATCTGCGTTGCCCAACCATCTACTACCGCAGCTCCGGCACGGAGAAGCTCCAGTGCATCAGGATTTTTCTTCTGGGGCATAATACTTGACCCGGAACACAGCTCATCCGGTAAGACCACATATCCCACCTCGGGCAGGGAAAAGAGAATAAGATCCGTTGCCATTCGCCCGAAGGTGGTCGCGATAGCCGCCAGTGCCTCGACGATACGACCATCCAGGGTGCCCCGGGAATGCTGCACCGCCAGGACGTTGTTCTGTACCTGCGAAAAACCCAGAAGGTCCGACACATATTCACGATCCAGCGGAAGAGGCGTACCGTAACTGGCTGCGGAGCCAAGCGGACTCCGGTCGTTCAGCGCCGCAACCGCTGAAAGCAGTTCAAGATCGTCCAACAGCTGTTCCGCCCACGAAGAGAGCCACAGACCAAATGTAGAAAGCATAGCGATCTGCAAATGAGTGCGGCCGGGCATGACCGTCTCCCGCTCTTCTGCGGCGCGCCGCAGGAGGAGGCTCACAAGATTCAGGGCGGCGTCCGTTATATCCAGCAACGCCTCCCGGGTGTACAAACGGGTAGCCGCGGCTACCTGGTCGTTACGACTTCTGCCGGTATGAATCTTCTTGCCCGCTTCCCCCAGAGCTTCAATCAGCAACCCTTCAATTACGGTGTGACAGTCTTCATCACTCCGAGCAATAACAACGTCTCCGTTGAGTCCGGCAACACCTATTTCTTCCAGCGAGGCAGCAATAGAGTCGGTTTCTTTGTCGGTAATAAGGCTCACTTTCCCAAGCATCCGAACGTGAGCCACGCCGGCCGCAACATCAGCGACGACAAGATGCCGGTCCAGAAGATAATCCCGCCCTACCGTAAACGCTTCAACCACCTCATCAAGGCGGTACCCTTTGTCCCAGAGCTTTGCCATATGCCGGGAGCGTAGCCGGGGCGACGAAATTTATCAACAGCGACGCCGGGAACTGTCAGACCCCGGACGCCTTCACGTCCCCGCGAAAGACGAACTCTTCGGCCCCGGAAGCGGTCGCGGACACCCCTTTCGAGGCATCCTCGGGACGGTCTACTACAACGGTACTGCCGTCGGGAAACTCGCCCCCCAGCAGGCGCTTTGCCAGAGGATTCTGGATGTAATTCTGGACGGCCCGCTTCAGGGGGCGGGCGCCGAAAGCCGGGTCATACCCCAGCTCGCCGAGATGATTCCGGGCGGCACCGGTGAGTTCCACAGTGAGCTGTCGGTCCGCAAGACGCCGTTGAAGGCGATCGATTTCCAGGTCCACAATCCTGAGAATATGGTCCCGGTTCAGCCTGCGGAAGGTGATCACCTCGTCCAATCGGTTCAGAAACTCCGGCCTGAAGGCCTGCCTGAGGCGTTCTTCAATCTGACCCCGGATCGAGTCCAGGTCTTCCGCCCCGAGAATAAGATCGCTGCCTATGTTGCTTGTCATGATAATGATTGCGTTCCGAAAGTCGACCAACCTGCCCTGACCGTCGGTAAGACGTCCTTCGTCGAGAAGTTGCAGAAAGACATTGAAAACATCGGGGTGGGCCTTCTCAATTTCATCGAAAAGGATTACCGAATAGGGACGACGCCGGACGACCTCGGTAAGCTGGCCCCCCTGATCGTACCCCACGTATCCGGGAGGAGCGCCGATGAGACGACTCACCGAATGCCGCTCCATGTACTCGCTCATATCTATCCGGGTAAGAGCCCGCTCATCGTCAAAGAGAAATCCCGCAATTGTCTTGGCAAGTTCCGTCTTGCCTACACCGGTCGGTCCCAGAAAGAGAAACGTGCCGGTTGGACGGTTTTCATCTCCGATACCCGACTTGTTACGCCGGATTGCATCGGCCACCGCCTGGATTGCCCGCGGCTGACCTACTACACGCTCCTCCAGGATCGATTCCAGTTCCAGAAGCTTCTGCATTTCCGAGGACATCATCTTGCTTACGGGAATACCCGTCCAAGTTGAGACGACCCGGGCAATATCCTCATCACTCACCTCTTCCCTCAGCAGAGAGTTTTCGCCCTGCAGTTCCTGGAGTTTCCGGGAAAGTTCGCCCAGTTTCCGCTCTATCTCGGGTATTCGACCGTGCTTTATCTCGGCGGCCCGGGCCAGATTCCCGTCCCGTTCGTTGTGGATCTCTTCTATTGAGAGCTGTTCCTGTTCCTGTTTCAGGCTGCGAATCCTGTCAATGATCTCCTTTTCGTTTTTCCAGCGCAGCTGCATTTCATCCCGCTCGTGTCGGAGGTCCGCCAGTTCTTCTTCCAGCTTTGCAAGACGTTCCTTACCGCTCTTGTCTTTTTCGCTTTTCAGGGCCTGCCGCTCAATGTCAAGTTGCAGAATCCGTCGCTCCAGCTGGTCCAGTTCGGTGGGCTGGCTTTCAATTTCCATTTTCATGCGACTGGCCGCTTCATCCACGAGGTCGATAGCCTTATCAGGCAGAAAGCGGTTGGTGATATACCTGTCACTGAGAGTAGCCGCTGCAAGAATTGCGTCATCCCGAATGCGCACACCGTGATGCACTTCGTAGCGCTCCTTCAGTCCCCGTAAAATCGCAACGGTATGTTCAACACTCGGTTCCTCGGTATACACGGTCTGGAATCGCCGTTCAAATGCCGCATCCTTTTCTATGTGTTTCCGGTACTCATCCAGCGTGGTGGCGCCAATTGCTCTCAGTTCGCCGCGGGCAAGGGCCGGTTTCAGGAGATTACTGGCGTCCATCGCGCCTTCTGCGTTACCGGCACCCATAAGAGTATGAAGCTCATCAATAAAGAGGATAATGGAACCCTTGGATTTCGCAATTTCCTCGATAACACCTTTCAGACGTTCTTCGAACTCGCCGCGGAACTTCGTTCCCGCCAGAAGAGATCCCAGATCAAGGGCGAGAATGCGTTTATTCTTCAGAGACTCCGGCACATCGCCCGCCACAATACGTCGCGCCAGACCTTCTGCAATTGCCGTCTTACCTACGCCCGGTTCGCCGATGAGGACGGGATTATTCTTTGTCCGGCGGCTCAATACCTGCATGACTCTGCGGATTTCTTCGTCCCTTCCAATGACCGGGTCCAACTTTTCCTGCCGTGCAAGCGCGGTCAGGTCTTTGGTATACTTCTCCAGAACCTTCATCTTTCCTTCAGGGTCCTGATTGTCCACAGACTCGCCACCCCGGACATCTTCCAGGATGTCCCGAACGCCCTTTGCGGTAAGGCCGTGTTGCTTCAGCACTTCTGCGGCCATATCGGGAGATTCCAGGATTGCAATAAGCAGATGCTCCGTGGAGACGTAACTGTCGCCCATCTGCGCCGGCATGACTTCCGCTTTCGCCAGAATTCGCCCCATGTTGGGCGAAGGATGTAACTGTGCTCCGTCACCGCTCACCCGGGGCAGCCGGTTGATGGCTCGGTCAAGCTCTTCCCGGATACCTGCCGCAGGAGCTTCAATCCGCTGGAGCAACGCGGATATCATGCCTTGATCCTGGTCCACGAGCGTCCGCGCCAGATGGACGCCTTCCAGCGTTCCTGAATCATTTCTGTTTGCCAGAGCCACCGCTTCCTGCACGGCCGTCTGTGCCTTGGTCGTAAACCTGTCGAGATTCATTCTATTCTCCTCCTGGAGACACGAGTGACGGGGATTGAGATAAAGATACTCATACCAATCGGGGACGGCAAATAGTGCAGATGTCCGTGAAAACTTTTCGTTTATGAGGTAGAATCGACCTGTGATGAATACCCGATACACTTCCACTTTTGTCTTGATATTACTCGTTCTTGGTTTTATGGCTCCGAAGGTCTTCGGACAAGGGTACGATCCCACTCCCGGAGGGGAGCTATTGGACCGCTTTCGTTCGCCACTCTTTCTGGCAACAACGGAGAATACTGCCGGCTCCCAGTCGGTCAGCGGTGATGTTGTCAATCCTGCTGCGTCCGCCCTGAAGCAACGGATACACGTTGATACAGGTTATACCTCCATCGTCGGGAATGGAGCGCTGGACGGACACGCCGCAAACCTGGGGGTATCTGTTCCGACACGAATAGGAGTCTTTTCCGGCTCCGGTAATTTTGTCCACGCTCGATACGACGCGCTGGATCTCGGCACCCGGGGCAGCGTCAATATCAGTTTTGCCAAGGATCTCTATCCGTCGTTGCTGGTCGGGGGTGGTCTGCGCAGTCACTTCGGTACCGACGGCGGGAATACCAGCTTTGGTGCCGGGCTGGACGTAGGGATCGTACATATTCTCGGACCAGTCGATTTTATGCCGGACCTTCGTTGGGGATTTACCCTGTCCCAGATAGGAACAGGTTACACGCTGCAATCAGGGATTACCGGCAGCCCCGCTCCATTCACACCGGCAGCGGATATCCAGGCGACCATTTTAGAAACAGAGACGGTAGACCTGTTGCTCCATACAGGGTTTTCCGCCCCCTCCTTTCAGAATCTGAAGTATCGGGCGGGCTCGCAGGTGACGTTTTTCGATCGGGTGTCCCTGAATATCGGATGGGATGTCGATCTGCTGGAGCACACTGAAAAGGGAAGGGAGGCAGGCTCACTCATGCCGTCGGCGGGTATAACCGTCCGATTCAATACCAACTTCGGTGGTTCCACCGGAGTAGATGACACGCCCTTCTGGAACCGCAGTGATATCGATGTTCATACCGTGTGGGCACCACTTTACGACGATGTGTGGGCAGTCGGTGCGGGGGCACAGGTTGCCCTGGGTGTCGTGGATCGTACCCCTCCAGTCATAGACGTAACGTATCCGAAAGAATCGTATATCTCGCCGAACAATGATGGGCTATCCGACGACCTGTTGGTCCCGGTGAAAATATCGGATGAACGCTATGTCCTGCGCTGGGCCCTTGAGATACAGGACACCGACGGTTCTATTCTTCGACGAATCGAAAACAAGGAAGAACGACCGGAAAATGAAGGGTTTCGCAATATCATCGACAGACTTCTTTACGTGAAGAAAGGCGTCGCTGTTCCTGACGTTTTACGATGGGATGGTCGAACGGATGGTGGCAGTCTTGCCCCAGACGGAACCTATACCTTTACCGTCATCGCCGTTGACGACAACGAAAATACCGGCGTTGAGGGACCGTCTGAGGTTCATGTAGACAACACCCCGCCGGTCTCCGAGTTCGTCGCAGGAGATGAAGAAGACAGTCTCATATTTTCCCCCAACGACGACGGTATCAAGGATACGTTGATCCTGAAACTGCAAACATCCCGGGAAGATCTCTGGACGATAGACATCCTGGACAGTGAGGACACGGTCGTTCACACCACCCTAATAGAAAACGCATCAGTGGAGTCCTATGTATGGGATGGCAGAAACAATGAAGGTGCGCTCGTTACCGACGGCGTCTATTCCTTCCGAATATCCGCCACTGACCGGGCACTGAACACCACCACAGAACGATTGAACAACATCATTGTGGATACCGAGCCAACCCCGATCAGCCTGAACGTCGATATCGCCCATTTTTCTCCCAACGGCGATGGCCGCAGGGATACAGTAACCTTTACTCCCGATGTTCCCGTTACCGACGGTATCCGGGAGTTTGAACTGGTCATCCGCGATCGTGACGGTCGGGCCCGGCGGACCCAAACGGGAAGTGGTACGCTGCCGGCACAATGGGTCTTCGACGGGCGGGGCGATGCCGGTACGGTGCTCCCGGAAGGTTCCTATCGGGGAGAACTGAACCTGCGATACCGCCACGGTAACCGTCCGACGGCCCTTTCTCCCGAAATAGTTCTTGATGTAACGCCGCCACGAATATCCATACGGGCAAATACACCGGTATTCTCTCCCAACGGAGACGGAAACCTGGACTCCGTTCAGTTTATTCAGACCACCGGAGCTGCACCGGAGTGGACGGCAACAATATCATCCGTGGAAACGGGAAGCCGGCCCGTCCGCCGGTACAGCTGGTCGGAGATGCCGGTCGAACAGCTTGAGTGGGACGGTCGGGATGACGACGGTAATCGAGTCTCCGATGGCCGCTACCGGTACATTCTTACCGGTGTGGACAGGGCGGGGAACGTTGCCGCATCACCACCGGTGGAAGTGGAACTGGATACCCGGGAAACGCCGGTCTACATCTATCCGACCACCGATGTCCGGACCGACCAGCCCCATGATGGAGGGGACGTTCCTGAAACTCTGTCTGCCGGAACGGTCGCGGGACAACAGACGATTGAAGCCTTTTCGCCGAATAACGACGGCATACAGGATACAATGTACCTTGCGTCGGATATCTCTGATCCCCGGGGCACCGAGCGATTCCGTATCGAGATCATTAACGAAAATGGTGATGTTGTCGCCCGGGTGGACGGCTCGGGAGCACCCCAGCGGAGTTATCCCTGGGACGGCCGGGATTCCACCGGGTCGATTGCGCCCGACGGCACCTACCGGGCGCGGCTTTCGGTACAGTACCGGCATGGAAATCAGCCCGTCGCATTGAGCCCTCCGTTCCTCCTGGATACACGGCCGCCACGGGCAACCGTCGCAATCGCCGATGAGGAGCGGGCATTTTCGCCGGACGGTGACGGCGACAAGGATACTCTGTTTATAACCCAAAACTCATCAGAGGAGCCGCTCTGGGACGCCCGTATTATCCGCTCGAGGGACAACAGACCGGTGCGAACGTGGCGGCTTTCCGGACGTTTACAGGATATCATCTGGGACGGTACAGACGATGATGGAGATGTGGTGCCCGATAACGAGTACTATTATGAAGTCACCGGTGTTGATGAAGCCGGCAACAGTACAGTTGCCCGTACGGAGACTTTCCGAACAGATACCCGCGATATCGACCTGCGCCTTCGGGTGTCTCACTACGCCTTCAGCCCGAACGACGACGGTGTCCTTGACGACATCACCTTTCGGCCCGAGGCAAATATCGATCTCACCGTCAGCAGCTGGTCTTTCAGCGTTGTGGCCGTCGGCGATGACTCCGACGCCCCGGTCTTTACCCGAACCGGCCAGGGTTCGCTGGAACCGATAGTGTGGGTTGGACGAACCGATTCCGGAAGAGTCGCTCCTGATGGAGAGTACCGAGGCGTCATCACGGCACAACCGGTACAACGGGAAGAACCGATCACCGTCGCCAGCGCCCGTACAGTGCATCTCGACACCGTTCCACCGCAAGCCCAGGCCTCCCTTTCCTCACAGATCATTTCTCCGAACGGAGACGGGCGCCTGGATGAACTGATAATCTCCCAGGAAACCTCGGAAGAGGACCTCTGGCTTGGTACTATCACCGACGAAAACGGTCGTGAAGCAGGGCGCTGGGAATGGATTGGAACTCCGCCGGGACTTCTGCGATTCACCGGTCTTGACACCCGACGGAACCGCGTTCCCGATGGCTTCTATACTTACCGACTGACGGCGACGGATGCGGCCGGAAACACCGGCGCAAGCGAAGCCCACCGATTCGAAATCTATACCATCGAGACGCCCCTGCAGTTTTACGCGCAATACCGTGCATTCAGTCCCAACGGAGACGGTTCCAGGGACACCTTGCCTCTGACCGCAGTCATTTCCCAACGGGAAGACCTGGCCAGCTGGCGTTTTACCGTCCGCCCAACCGGCGATACTCCAACAGAAGACTCGCCGTCTGAAACCATACCCGCCGTTTTCACCCGACAGGGCGACCGAACCAACCTTCCCGAATCGTTTGTCTGGGACGGCACAACCACGGCAGCATCCCGCGCCGCAGAAGGCACATATGAAGTGGAACTTGAGCTGGAATACCGGCACGGAAACATTGCCGAATCTTCCACCGACGCCATTCTCCTCGACGTGACGCCTCCCCGTTTAGAGGTAGAGCCGCAGTTCACGACCTTCTCGCCCGACGGAGATGGGCGACGAGATGCGATCACCTTTTCTCAGACAAGTGAAACCGCCGAGGGGTGGACCGGAGAAATTGTCGCACCCGACGGCGCAGTCGTACGCCGTTTCAACTGGAACCGGACGGTGGAAACCCTGGAGTGGGACGGTACGGACCGGGCGGGCAACACCCTGCCCGACGGCGACTACTCCTATACGGTGACCGGCACCGATGAAGCGGGTAATACGTCTACTGTCCGCACCGGTCCGATTACACTGGATACGCGCCCTACCCGAATCTTCGTAACCGTCAGTTCTCGGCGCTTCTCGCCCAACGGCGACGGAACCCTCGATGTCATCGACATCAACCTCATTACCAACCGCACGGACGGCGCAGAAGAGCGGATCGTTGAGGTCCTCAATGCAATGGGTGCCGTTGTGCGCACTTTCCGAAGCAGTGACGTGCGAAGCCGCGAGACCATCCGTTGGGACGGCAGAACAGACCAGGGTGCCCGTCGAAATATCGTTGACGACGGCGAATACACCGTAAGGTACCGGGTCCGCTACAACAACGGAGCCCAACCGCAGATTGACTCCCCCAGGATTACCCTTGATACCACCGGTCCCGATCTTTCGGCACATCTCCAGGGTCTGCCCTTTTCGCCGGACAATGACGGACTCAACGATGAACTTACCATCAATCTTCGGGCTACCGATGCCACTGCCATCGCCTCCTGGAGCTTTGATATACTGGACCGTGGAAATCGTCCTTTCTTCCGTTTCCAGGGGAGTGGCGAACCCCGAAGGGAACTCATCTGGGACGGCCGTTCAAGCCAGGGTGAACTGGTGATCAGCGCGGAAGATTACCCTTATCGCTTCATTGCCGTTGATGCGGTGGGGAACCGAAACGAAATCCGCGGAATAATTCCCATCGATATTCTGGTTGTCAGGGACGGAGACCTTCTGAGAATTCAGATCTCCAACATCAATTTTGAACCGAACAGTCCCGCCCTGCAGCTGGATCCCAATACGCCGGAAGGAGCGAAAAACATTTCTGTTCTGGATCGGCTGGTTCAGGTGTTCGGCAAATATGAGACCTATCGTATTCGGGTGGAGGGACACGCAGTCAACGTGACTCAGACGGAACGGGAAGAGCGGGACGAACTGCAGCCCCTTTCTCTGGCCAGGGCCCAGACAGTTCGGCAGGCTCTCATCGAGCGGGGCATGCCAGCAGACCGCATTTCCACTATTGGTCGCGGTGGGACTATGCCGGTGGTACCCCATACAGATCTGGACAATCGCTGGAAGAACCGACGGGTCGAGTTTATTCTGATCCGGTAATGCCTGACCGGTAGCCCCACCGGGCCGCTTTTGGTATCTTCACTGCATGGTGTTGATATTGTACTCACGTTGTCGAAGACCACCACTTTTGGTGGTCTTCGGATGTATACTGACAGCGACCTTTCTGCTCTTGCCACTACAACAGACCGCCCCTTCCGAGAGAGTTCCTCTGTTGCGGGAAATTCACATTGATGGTTTGCGCAGGACCAGAGAGACGGTGGTTCTCGACTTCATTGATATTGAAGCCGGTGACCAGGTAGGTGACGACGTGGTACAGCGGGCCGAGGACCGTCTGGTCAAAAGTGATCTCTTTGTCTCCGTATCGATAACCACTGAACCTGTTTCGCCGGATGTAGTTGATCTGCGGGTGACGGTAGACGAAAAGTGGACACTCGTTCCAATACCGTTTTTCAGTTCCGGTGGCGACGGTTTCAACGGTGGATTCCTCCTCATAGAAAGCAATCTCTTTGGTCGGAACAAGCAGCTCATCAGTGCCGGTTTCGGCGGCACCGACGGCTTCAACGGCTTCTTCCTTTTTGCTGATCCTTCGGTGTTCGGAAGTCCCTGGTCCGGTTCGGTCAGCGCTTCCGCCGGACAGTCCGAGGTTGAGACTCTTCGCCCCGACGGCGCGCGGATACGCCAATACTCTGTAGACAGACAGAGCGTCGGACTGGGTATCGGTTACGGTTTCACTCCGGATCTGCGGATCAGAACGCGGTTGGGAGTAGGAAACAATACCATTTCGGATTTCCGCGCCGGTCTGGACGAGACGGAACCGGACAGTTCCACATTCCTTGAACCGGAAATCAGTGTGGGTTACGATGGAACCCGGCCGGTGGATGTACTCCTTGTCGGTATACAAGCGTCAGGACGGGCGGGCTGGACGGCACCGGATTCGGGATGGATTATCGAAGGTGACATATCCTGGGGGGTTCCCCTTTTTGAGACTCACCGTCTTCGTCTGATAGGCTCTGTCGGCTATGGAGATCTGCCGGTTCTTTCTGAGACACCCATAAGTGCCCGGGATGGTTTCAGAACTCTGCCCTATCAGGCTACCCGGGCGGACCGATGGTCCGGAGCAGCTGTACTCTACGATTTTCCCGTAATCAGCGCCGACTGGGGTGCCTTTGTGCTGTCCCATTACTGGGAGGCGGGCGTCTTCGACACGGAAATACTGGATCCTACGCCCTACTACGGCCCCGGGGGCGGATTCCGTGTGTACATCCGGCAGGTTGCAATTCCAGCGGTAGGTCTCGATGTAGCGTACAATATGGCTGACCCCGCCTGGGTATTCAGTTTCACCGTCGGTGCAAGGATGTAACCAAACCGACGAGCAGCGTATGAGGGAAGGAGACAACCCGGTGATACTTATTGAAGGACAGATCGGCGTAGGTAAGACGACAATCGGGGAGATAATTCAGAAGCGTTTCGGCATACCTCTCTACCAGGAACTGGGAAACCCGGACACTCTGGCCCTTCTTGACCGTTTTTATGCCGACAAGCGTCGCTGGGCCTTCACCTTACAGATACACTTTCTGAACGAGCGCTTCAGGATGATCAAACAGATATTTCGTGACGGTGGAGGAGTCCTTGACCGCTCCATTTTTGGAGACCGGATCTTCGCAGAAATGCTTGCCGCCGACGGGGACATGTCCGACGAAGAGTTTCGAACCTACAGCACACTGCTCGACAGTATGCTGGAACACGTCCAGAAGCCTCAGCTGCTGATCTACCTGGACGCCTCTGTTGACACCGCCCTGGACCGCATCAAGAAACGCAACCGCGGGCTCGAATCGGGAATTCCCCGGGACTACCTGGAGGGACTCAACCGGCGCTACCTGGCGTGGTATGACAGCTACCATCTTTCCCCTAAAATTTTCGTCAACACCGAAGAATTCCACGTAGACCGTCCTGAAGAACTGGAACCGGTCATTCGACGCATTGGAGACACTATTGAAGCAAGTACTTCCCGGCGGTAAGACAATACCGCACAAAACGTTGACAGCCTGCCGGAGGAGGCATACGCTATATTCAGAGACTGCGTTATCCGAGAGAGTGCACACGTTCCGGATATTGAAGGGAGCGTTGCCGCCGAAGGTGCAAAGGTAGGCTAGCCGAGCTTACGCTGAAACTCTCAGGCAAAAGGATCGGAAAACGTGAAATAAGCTCTGGAGAGCTGGTCGCCATGGCGACCACACCGAAGGGGAACGTCGGTTTCGAATGAAATCGATCAATCTCTCAGGTCCAGGACAGGGCACAGGCGAACAAGGAGTAGCTATGCCCGCAAAACAGACCGGTTTATACCAATGGCATGCAAATGCCGGGGCACGTTTTACCGACTTCGCCGGATGGAGCATGCCCGTCCAGTACCCCTCCGGTACCATTGAAGAACACCACATGACCCGTAATTCCGTGGGCCTCTTCGACATTTCTCATATGGGCCAGCTTCGCGTCTCCGGAGCCGGGGCGGGTACATGGCTCGCCTCTCTGGTGACTGCCGATATCACTGCCCTTGAAACGGGCCTGTCAACATACGCCCTTCTGACCAAAGAAGACGGCGGTGTTATTGATGACACCTTCATATATCGCACCGGTGAAACAGAGTACCTCATCGTAGTAAACGCCTCCCGGGTGGAGGTCGATTTCAAGTGGTTCCACGATCACCTTCCCGGAAAGGACGTTTCTCTGGTAAATGAGAGCGACCATACAGCCATGCTGGCGATACAAGGTCCCCGAGCGGCGGCGCTCTGTTTCGAAGCTCTTTCGGGCATCCTCGCTGAAGTTCCCCGTTTCGGGATTACCAGAATAGACTGGACCTCGGATCAATTTTCAGACAGCGTCTCCATCGAGGCGGCCCGGACCGGGTACACCGGCGAGGACGGCTTTGAACTCTTTCTTTCCGCTACGGCCGCGGAGGCCGTGTGGTCGCATCTTTTCTCCGTTGCCGACTGCCTTGGTATTGCCGCAATGCCGATAGGCCTGGGAGCACGGGACAGCCTGAGACTGGAATCGGGCTTTGCCCTCTACGGCCACGAACTGACCGAAAAGATAACGCCTGTGGAGGCGCGCCTCATGTGGGCGTGCAACATGGATCACGACTTCATCGGAAAGGAAGCAATACTCACGCGGAAGGCGGACAAACCGGAACGGGACCTGCGCCGACTGTTCATGGTGGAACAGGGTGTTCCCCGGGAAGGGTATGCCGTTGTGGATGCCGATGGAACGGAAGTGGGTACCATCGCTTCCGGCGGGGCGTCACCTTCTACCGGCGGCTTTATCGCCAACGCCTTTGTGAATCGAAACGTACCGAAGGACGCCCCGCTCTGGGTGGCCGTCCGAAAGCGTCGCATCGCGTGTCGCCAGAACAGGGGGCCGGTATACAAGCCTCGTTATGAGAGGCTTCCCTCAACACCTGATCTGTTTGATCGACACCTTGAGTACAGCGATCGCCACAACGGGCCCCGGGACGAAGAAGTGGCCGAAATGCTTGCAACTGTCGGTGTCGCCGATCTTGATGAATTGATCGCAAAAACCGTACCTCCCGGTCTGGAGCGCTCTCGCCCCCTGGATACACCCCGGGCACTGACGGAGGACCAGCTTCTGGACAGGATGAAGCGTATCGCCTCACGTAATGTTCCAATGCGCAGTCTTATCGGCATGGGGTACACCGATACAATCACTCCACCGGTTATCCTGCGGAACATCCTGGAAAACCCCCGCTGGTACACCCAGTACACCCCCTATCAGGCGGAAATATCCCAGGGACGTCTGGAAGCCCTGGTCAACTTTCAGACGATGATCATTGAACTGACGGGCATGGAAATCACCAACGCGTCGATGCTGGATGAGGCGACGGCCGCAGCGGAGGCGATGACTATGGCATTGCGGTCACATCGAGGGACGAAGGATCTCTGTGAGCGCATCTGGATAGACTCTCGACTCCATCCCCAGACTGTTGCCCACCTTCAGACCCGGGCGGAACCGCTGAATATCGATGTGATGGTCGCACCGGTGGCGCAGTGGCAACTGCAGGAACAGGACATCGCAGGTATTGTCCAGTATCCCGATACAGATGGTCTGATCCATGACTATCGTGACGTAGTGGACGCACTGCACACTGTGGGGGCCATGGCCATTGTGGCGACGGACCTTCTCTCCCTCGCCCTTCTTGCAGCTCCCGGAGAGTGGGGAGCCGACATCGTCGTAGGTAACTCCCAGCGTTTCGGGGTACCTATGGGATATGGCGGTCCCCACGCGGCCTTCCTTGCCACCAGAGAGAGCCATAAACGCCTCATGCCGGGCCGTCTCGTCGGTGTGAGTCGGGATCGTGACGGCAGACCGGCCATGCGTCTGGCCCTCCAGACGCGGGAGCAGCATATCCGTCGGGACAAGGCAACCAGCAATATCTGCACTGCCCAGGTTCTTCTGGCTATCATGGCATCCATGTACGCCGTCTACCACGGACCGGAAGGTATTCGTCGGATCGCCCTGAGGATCACTATCCTTGCCCACTCCCTGCGGGACGCTTTGCGCGACAATGGAGTTGCCGTCCTTGAGGGAGATATTTTTGATACTATCACTCTCCTGACAGACCGGGTGACGCAGCAGCGATTTCTCGCGGCGGCAAGCGAAGCGGGATTCAACCTGCGCGCCTTTGATGACGGTCGTTTGGGAATAACCCTGGACGAACGAAGTACCGTCGAGGAGCTTACCCGGCTTCTGACCGCCCTCGGTATCGCTCCCGAAAAGAGCAAAATGGAACAGCGTGTAACGGTTGCCCGCTTCCGACCTGATGTCGGACTGGAGCGGACAACACCCTACCTGACGGACCCGGTCTTTCACCGTTACCGTTCGGAAACCGCGCTGTTGCGCTATATAACCACCCTCCAGAACAGAGACCTCTCCCTGGCCAACTCCATGATCGCTCTGGGCAGTTGTACCATGAAACTGAACCCTACAGCGGCAATGGAAGCGATAACGTGGCCGGAGTTTGCGTCACTGCACCCCTATGCGCCGGCGTGGCAGGCAGGGGGGTACCGAATTCTCTCGGAGGAACTGTCATCCTGGCTCTGCGACATTACAGGATTTCACGGCTGCACCCTGCAACCCAACAGTGGAGCCCACGGTGAGTATACCGGTCTTATGATTATCCGCTCCTGGCACCATTCCCGGGGTGAACACAACCGTCGGGTCTGTCTGGTACCCGATTCCGCCCACGGGACCAATCCAGCCAGCGCCGCCATGGCCGGTATGAAGGTTGTGGTCGTCAACAGTGCGCCCAACGGAGACATAGACCTGGAAGACCTCCAGGGTAAGGCCGATCAGTACGCTGATGAACTCGCGGCTATGATGATCACCTATCCGTCGACGCACGGCGTCTTTGAAGCTCACGTCAAAGATGCAATACAGATCGTCCACGAGCATGGTGGACAGGTGTACATGGACGGGGCAAACATGAACGCCCAGGTAGGACTCACCAGCCCCGGTGACATCGGTGCGGATGTGTGTCACCTGAACCTGCACAAGACCTTCGCCATACCACACGGCGGTGGTGGCCCCGGGGTAGGTCCCGTCCTGACGGCCGAGCACCTGACCCCGTTTCTCCCGGGGGTATTCAACGAGCCTGGTCCCACCGGTGTCGTTGTCGGAGCGCCTCTGGGAAGTGCCGGGGTGCTGCCTATACCGTACGCATATATTGCCATGATGGGACCCGACGGCCTGCGCCGGGCCAGCGAAATCGCTATTCTCAACGCGAACTACATTGCCCGGCGACTTTGCCCGTACATCGATATCGCTTTTACCGGAGAAAGCGGTTTTGTTGCTCATGAGTGCATTCTCGACTTCCGGAAAATTGAAAATGAAAGCGGCGTGACCGTTGAGGATGTAGCAAAACGCCTGGCGGACTACGGATTCCATGCGCCTACCATGTCCTGGCCGCTGCATAGCTCACTCATGGTTGAACCGACGGAAAGTGAAGACAAAGGCGAACTGGACCGTTTCTGTGACGCTATGATCAGCATCATTGGAGAGATCCGGGAGATTCAGGAGGGCACGATGCCGCTGGAAGACAGCTTGCTGCGAAATGCTCCCCACACACTGCTGGACATGACCGGTGACTGGAACCACCCCTACAGCAGGGAACGAGCGGCCTACCCCGCCCCATGGACCCGGGAGAACAAGTTCTGGCCCGCTGTCAGCCGAGTTGACAACGTTCACGGTGACCGGAATCTCGTCTGCAACTGTGCTCCTCTGGAAAGTTATCGCGAGAGCGTCATCTTTGAGTCTGTTTCAACCGCCCAATAGAAGGGTAGCCGAATACTACGACGGGAATACCCGCTCCTTCCTCCGGTTCGGAAGACGGAGCGGGGTCACCGGCGCTATTCACCGTGAACTTCGGGCCCCCGGCGTGTCGTCCCACGAAGAAGCCCTGCATTACATCCACCACCGCATAGCAGAGCTCCTTTCAGAAATACTGCCCGAAACAGTCGGCCGCCGTATTGCCGATCTCGGCTGCGGCATCGGCGGCAGCATGGTCTACCTGCAACGCCTGGTTCCCGGCAATTACGTCGGCATTACCATCAGCGCCGTACAGACCCGGCTTGGTATGAAACGCATCGCCGCCTTGGCGAGTGCCCCCGAAGACATTTCTATTCGGACCGGCAGTTTTGATGACCCGTCTGTTCTGGAATCCCTGGATGTACTCGACGGAGCGTATATGATCGAGTCTTTTGTCCACAGCGTCGACCCGGAACAGCTTCTTTACACTCTTGAAAAAAAGATCAGACCCGGTGGGCTTCTGATAATATGCGACGATTTTCCTGCTGCAGCCCTGCCGCCCGAGACACTCAGACTCCAGGAAGAGTTTCGCACAGGCTGGCACATCAACACCTTTCTCCCGGCGGAAGAGGTAACCGCGATGGCGGCGGACGCAGGGTTCTCGCTCTATCTGGATGTGGAGCTGAGCGCCTATGTGGTGGTTGACCGCTTTCGGGACCGTCTGGTACGTCTTGCTGCCCCGGTGGCGACACTGTTCGGTTTCAACTCACCCTGGTGGCTCAACCTTCGCGGAGGAAACGCCCTGCAGCTTCTGGAAAAGGCGGGGCTCATGGAGTATCAACTTCTGGCATTCCGCAGAGATTTATGACGCGTTTCCATGGTGGCGTCCGATTCCCGCCAGGTGTTCAAGAAAACAAACAGCCCCGGCCATTGTCGTTGCCCAGTCCGAAAAGAAGCGTGCCCGTTCACGGGCACCTGTCTGTATCCGCGCGGCTGCAAGGGCCCGGACCCGGGCATTCGAGTCAGTCCCGGCCAAAGCTGATCGGCCGGTCATTTCACACAGCTCTTGAACGGCCCGACGAATCTCACCGGTCCTGCGCGGACGAACCAGCCGCCCCGACTCAGGAGTTGTGACAATCTCCGTCGCTCCACCACTGGCTGAAGCTACAACGTGCACACCCCGCTTCAGCGCTTCCAGATAGACAATACCGAACCCTTCATGAAGGGACGGCACCGCCATGATGTCGGCCTCCCGATATGCGTATTCCAGTTCCGCATCACTTACCCTTCCGTGAAAAACGAGGGACACCCCCTTTCGCCGCGCCAGGGAGGAAACGCTCCGGGTATAGGTCGGATCGACAGTGTTGTCCCCGTAGACATCCAGAACCACCCCCTGAATTCTCGCTACAGCGCGAGCCAGACGATGAAGATTTTTCCTCGGAATCACGTTTCCTACAAAGATGATACGGCACGTGCCACTATCCGCCACCGTTGCCTGGGGAACCTCCCCGGACGCCGCACCCCCGTCAGCCGCCGGATACACCACCGCCGATGAGCGACAGCATCCCGAGACGCGTCGAACCCGTCCAAGAGTGGTACTGGTGTTACATATCCAGCCGTCACAGCGGGAGAGAAACTGCCGCTCCCGAACCCATGCCCTGAAACGGAAAGGAGCCTCATCCACTCGCAGATGGTGCACGACCGCTACCACCGACACACCCGGCAACCTCCTGTGCATTTCGTCCAAGCCGACGGACCCCACGGCAGCGTGGTTTAATTCGTCCACCAGAATAATATCAGGGTCCGACGCAGCCACTGCGTCCTGCCACGAGTCGTCCCTGACCAACACAGCCTGCTTCGGATACGGAATCCCGTCGTGCTGGGAAACCACCAATACCGCATGACCTGCCGCATCCAGAGCGCGCTTCAGCTGGAGGTCATAGCGGTATCCGCCGGAACGGTCGGTGAGTTGTCCGAATATAACCAGGGCCACCCGCATGATTCGTTCTATACCGGCGCTGAATAGCGTGCCCTGGCGGTATCGTGTTCCCACATGGTCACTGCGGCAAAGGAAAGCCCCGGCACCGCCACGGCAGGTACAAGCTCCTCGAAAGCGACACGGCAGAAGAGCTCTATGCTCGGATTGGTACCGGAAAATGCCGGCATTTCGTTCAGGAGAGCGTCGCTATACCGGCCGACAAAGGCATCAAGCGCTTCCTCGATGACAACAATATCCACCAGATAGTTGTGTTGGTCCAGGTTTTCACCCGCCAGGGTGAGTTCCAGCTTGTAATGGTGAGAATGCTCTTCATTTTCGGCACCCCAGTCACCGCCAATCAGATAGTGCCGGGCGATAAAATCCCGGATAACCGTTACGGAATAGTGCCCCGCACCCTTCTCGATCGCATGTTTCTTCACAGCGCTTGCTCCTTGCCACGGAAGTTCATCACGTATAGTCAACCCGAATCCACGGCTCCGCCGGGTGCCCCGCCGCCAGTTCCATAAGGGTCTCCGGAATTTCATCTATCTTTATCGTTTGGGATACCATACTCGCCACAGGCAGTCTGCCGAGGAACCACCACGTTATCGCGGTGCGTCGACGACGATCAAATCGACCCTGCAGAGTAACGGGAATTGTTGTGACCTGACTTGACCGCACTTCAACCCGGCCCCGGTGAAACCTGCTGCCGAGGTCCAATGGATACCGACGGGTACCGTACCACGAACCGCAGACAATCCGCCCACCGAAGGCCGCCATACCTACCGCGGAATCGAGAGCTTCCGGATGTCCGGACAGTTCAAAAATAACATCATATCCACGATACCGTCCCCGATACGACCCGGGAAAGGATTCCGCCAGATCCTGAAGCTCGTCGACGCTGTCGGGAATCACGACGGCATTTCCCAGAAAATCCCGTGCAGCACGGCGCCGTGTTTCGTCGGGGTCCCAGGCAACTACAAAGGCCCCGGCGGAACCGAAAACGTTCGCTGCAATAGCGGCGGTCAGCTGACCCACCAGCCCGAGCCCCATAATCAGCACCGCTTCTCCCGGAAGCACCGCCGCGTCCCAGTTCAGGGTCAGAGCGGTCTCAGTGTTTCCGTACAGGGGAGCCACATCTGAGGAAATCGCGTCCGGCACAGAAAGCACAGCATCAAGAGAAACCACAAGATGAGACGCATGCGGATGAAAGACAAAAACCCGCCGTCCGAGCCACTCCTGGGGATCAACGCCAACGCCGCAGTGGCTCACGCGCCCCATCAGGGTATAACCGTACCGCAGAGGGTAACGAAACGCATCGGGTCCACCGGTCTCGTCCAGGACGTCAATCCCGTCGTCCAGGGCAAGATCAGCGGGCATCTCACCCCGCACTACCAACGTCTCGCTGCCAGGACTCAAGGCTCCCCATTCAGCGGTGACCAGCACTTCGCCGTTTCCGGGCATGCCGATGGACTCTTCCACCAGAACCACATCATGCGCCCCCCGGATCACCACCGCCTTTCGATTCACCGCCACCGGACCCTCCCTGCAATGACCGCATCATCTTCCAGATTCCACCAGCGGGAGCATGCAAATTCCATAGCATCCCGCCCTTCGTCTCCGGAAGAGCCGGAAAATCCGTAGCCCCCCATTATTCGTGGTACCACAGTAACAACCAGCCGGTCCACCAGCTGAGCCGCAAGGAAAGAAGAAATGACCCGACCGCCGCCCTCCACCATGACGGAGTACAGACCGAACTCGGACAAAGCTCCCAGCACACCCGGAAGATCCATAGGGTCACCGTCCACCAGTCGGGCACCCTGCTCCTCCAGCGCTCGCCGTCGCCCGGCACAACCGGCATCATCGCCCGCCCCGGACCAGACGATGACCGACGCCGCCGAAGATCTGTCAAAAAGAGGCGCATCGGGAGGACACCTGAGATGACTGTCAAGAATTACCGGGACGGGATCGGCCCCGTCGCACAGACGGGTTGTAAGGCGAGGCGCATCGGAAAGAACGGTACCAATACCTACAAGAATTGCATCGTGTACAGCCCGCAGACGGTGGGTGAGATACATTGAAGCGTCCCCGGACAACCGTGTGCGAACCCCTCTGCCGGCTGCTATGGAGCCGTCAAGAGACTGTGCCCACGTGAGCGTCACGGCAGGCCGGACGGGGCTATCGGACCGCTGCCCATCGCCTGGCCCCGACTCTATCCCCGACTCCAGCCCCAGATACTCAAGTATCTCCTCAACTTCCGGCAGCTGTTGAACCAATACCCGCCCCCGCCACCGGCTCCTCGATATCCATCATGTGGTTCATTCGCCGGATTTTTGTAAAGAGGTAGTTTCTGTTGTTGTGATTGATCACCCTCGGCTGTATCGGAACACGGTCGGTAACGCGGATACCGAGGGCCGAAAGTTCGTCAATCTTGGCGGGATTATTGGTCATCAACCGGACCGACCGAATACCCAGATCACGGATGATCAGGGCCGCCAACGTATAGTCCCGCGCATCTGCCTCGTGGCCGAGCAGCAGATTGGCGTCTACCGTGTCATGTCCCTGGTCCTGCAGAACGTAGGCTTTCAGCTTTTCAGCAAGGCCAATACCGCGTCCCTCCTGGCGCATGTAGACGACAGCGCCCCTGCCGGCCTCCCCTATCAACTGCATGCTCCGATCCAGTTGTTCACCACAGTCACAACGTTGAGAACCGAGGACGTCCCCGGTAAAACATTCGCTGTGAACCCGGACAAGCACATTTTCCGCCCCGTCCAGTTCTCCCATGAAGAGAGCCATGTGCTCTTTTTCGTCATCAGTGTTCGTGTACAGACACAACTGGAACTCGCCGTACACATTCGGAATACGTGCACAGGAAGCGCGTTTGACAGATGATTTGACCGATGAACCATTCATCTACGAAAATTACTTGAGAGCCCATACAGAAGTCAAACAATTCTTTAACAAAAGAGAAGCTCTTGCGAAATACACTCCGCCACGCTATAGTATTCCCGTATTCTGGGCGTATAACTCAGTGGGAGAGTGCTACCTTCACACGGTAGAAGTCACTGGTTCAAATCCAGTTACGCCCATATATTGAACCATCCGGTTCTGTGAGGCGAACCCGGTCTCCCAGCGCAACAGACCGGATCGGGAGGACGGAGAGTTCTTTCCGGCATGATCAACACTGTGCACTACCGCTCACCTATGCAGGCCAGATCTTCCGTCCACCATTTGGTGGCACAATTGCATCTATCGCTTTGATTTTTTCCGGGCTCAGGGGTGGCATTCCCAGAACCTGGAGGTTCGCCGACAACTGGGCAGCGTTTTTTCCACCGAAGATTACCATCGACACGGCCGGATTCGCCAGCAAGAACCGAAGAGCAAGCTGTCCCAGCGTCTGTCCCTGCCTAAGGAGTCAAGATAGTTTTCGCCGATAGGAGGGCAAAACATCTTGAAGTATTCACCAGGGTTCCGTTCGTCAGTCGTTCGTAAGACATTGGATGGCAGTGGTCGCAGTGTGGCTGAGGTCGCTCGAGAGACCGGGGTCAGTTACGCGACAGTTCTCAGCTGGATAGAAAAGTTCCGGTTGGGTAAACTGGACGTGGACGATGCAACCGGCATAACACCGGAACAGCGGAATCCCGGAGAAAAATTGACGCTGCTGCTGGAGAGCAAGACCCTGGATGAAGACGAACTCGGGGAATGGTTGAGGCAGCATGGGTTACACTCCGAACATCTTCCGCAGTGGGAACAGGCTGGTCGCAATGCTAATTGCATTGCTGCACGCCCGTGCAACCGGGGAGCTAACCGCCGTCATGAACGACAAGCAGACCGATCTGAACCAGAAGAATAACGAGCTGAAGAAAGAGAATAAGCGCCTGCAGCGCGAGCTGGAGCGGAAAGAGAAGGCGCTCGCCGAAGCGGCGGTACTCCTGACGTTAAAAAAAAAGTTCCGCAATCTGTTTGCGACCGAGGACGAGGAGATCTGAACAGCGAGTCGGATCGCCGAGAGATCCTCGAGTACATCGACAATGCGAAAGAGCTCGGGGTGAGCGAACGTACGACGTGCCTGTTCTTGGGTATCACTCTCCGGAGTGTGCAAAACTGGCGGCGATACGGGTTTGTTGACCGCCGGAAAGGAAGCGCCCGCCACGTTGAGCACCGGTTAACGGACGAGGAAGAGCAGGAGTTCGACCAGATCGCCAATTCAAAGCGATTCCGGGATATGACGCCCGCTCAAATCGCCTATCCCTCTCCGCCAAAGTGTTGCTTCTCGGACTTGAAGACGGGCACGAGCTAAATCCAAAAAGGATTGGTGGGTGAGTTACGCTGATCAAAACGATAGCGGAGCAAAGACGTCATAGAGATATCCCTACACGAAAAACCTACCCTCCTGGAGTTCATCGAGATACATTTGCCAGGGGAGGATCTCAATTGAATCCTCGGTGATTCGTTTGACCGGGTCCCGGGAGACTGCGATACATCGGATGTGCGGGAGGTCTTCCCGGAGCGCGCGCAGTCCTTTCAGGTGCCTGTCATTTACAAGTTTTGTTGCCTTTACCTCAACTGCCACCTGATCTTCGATGAGGAGATCTACCTCAAATCCCGTTCGGCTCCTCCACCATGACAGCTGGTGCAGATTCTGGTGATAGGAGAGCCACGCCCGCGTTTCCAGAACGATGAAGTGTTCAAAGGCGGTACCGAATAACTCCGGTGCAGGCGATTCCGGAAAGGAGCGACGAAGGGCATTTACAACACCGATATCGAAAAACCACAATTTCGGTCGCGAGGTAGGTTTTCGCTTTTTCGTGTTCCGGAATACTGGGAGCCGAAATGCAAGGAGTGTGTCTTCAAGTATTTCAATCCAATGTGTCACAGTTCGAACGGGAATACCCGTATCCGAGGCTATTGAAGCGTAATTCAGCTCCTGTCCGTTCATCAGGGCGAGGGAATCAAGGAGATGGGCAAAACCTTGAATATTCCGGATGATCGCTTCTGCCTGCACTTCTTCCCGAAGGTAGAGGTCCACATAGGACGACAAGTCGATCGGTGCGTCCGCTTCGCCATAGAGGAGCGGTAACCCGCCCGTTCGCATCCAGGTTTGAAGATCGAAATCGGGTATCTCCGCCCGTACCAGGGGAAACAACTCCAATTTCCGGGCGCGTCCCGCCAGGAGGTTTGCCGCCCCACGTTTCAGCTTCCGTGCACTGGAACCGGTAAGGACGAATCGTTGGTCCCGTAATCCGATCAGGCGATGAACTTCGTCGAGAAGGGTGGGGAGTTTCTGAATCTCGTCGATAACGATTATTTCATCGGAGCGGGTTTCTTCTTCCAGAAGCTTTGGTCGACGTAGAAGACGAGAGTACGTTTCATTATCGAGCAGGTCGTACAATCGTGCATCCGGTATTTGAGTGTGGACCAGAGTGGTTTTCCCCGTCGAACGGGGACCAAAGAGAAAAAGGCTTCTCTTCTTCAGGGTAGAGCGGAGGTCGATAACCCGTCGATACATCGCGCACCTCTGCAATCATGTTACCGATTTACGCTTAAATCGGCAAGGGGATTGCCGAAATCAGAACGCCGGCGGCGCGAAGACGTCGTAGGCCAGCAGCTCCTCGGTCACGTCGAAGATTTCGTGGTCCGTATTGATCGGTACAGTGATCTGGTCCTCTGGGCCGATCGGAAAGGTTTCGTCGGCGACGCGCATCGTCGCCCGGCCGGAGAGGATGTAGAGGTTATCGTCTGATTTGGGGTGGGCGTGGGGCGCCACGACGCTTTCCGCCTGTATGCGAACCAGGACGATCGTCTCGGCGGCGCCGTCGTCCCGCGCCGAGCGGAGAACCTTCATGTCGATACCGTGGGCGCCGGAGGGATGAGGCTGCCAGTCAACGCGATCGGCTCTACGTTTGTATTCCATGAAATGAGTATACCACTCCCGGGTGCCCGGCGACAAAGCTACGCGTCGACTCGGATAGAAACCGGTCGATCTTCCGAACCGCCAGGTCCAGGTCGTTGTTCATCCGAAACCGGGCGTCGCCGGAACGGGGTGGCCGGGGGTAGCTGAAGAGCGCCTGAAGGCTGAAATTGTTCAGGAGGCTCTCGGAAGAAAGTGGTGAAGCCATCTCGCAGCAAGGAGATGGCGCAGCATTACGGCAAAGAGTGGAAACTGACAATTCGTTTGGCTTGCCAGGCGTTCCGGATCAGCGAAACATGTTATCTATATGAGCCGAAGCTCTCAGATGAGAACGCAGAGATTGCCGATTGGCTCATTCGCCGCACGACTACATACCGCCGTTGGGGCTTCGGATTGTGCTTTCAGTATCTGCGCAACGTGAAAGGCTTTGAGTGGAACCATAAGCGCGTGTATCGGATCTATCGGAAGCTCGAGCTTAACCTCCGCATCAAACCGCTGAAACGAATCAAACGAGAAAAGCCGGATACATTGGAAGTCCCAACGGCGCCCAACCAGATTTGGTCCATGGACTTCATGAGCGACGGACTATCCGACGGAAGATCATTTCGTACGTTCAATGTGATCGACGACTTCAACCGTGAAGGCCTGGCGATAGATGTTGATTTCTCGCTGTCATCACTTCGGGTGATTCGTAGCCTTGAACAGGTAATCGAATGGAGAGGAAAGCCCAAAGCGGTTCGGTGCGACAACGGGCCTGCATACCTCAGCGCTGAACTGTTTTAATGGGCCGGTAATAACGACATCAATATTCCGTGCAACAATTGAATCCTCAGAAGGGGTTGCACAAACCACTCCGGCGATCCGGATCGTTTCCGCGAGCCGTTGCTCGAGACAAGGATCAATATACTTCCGGCTGGCGGCGACTTCCTCTATCGCTGTGTTAAAACGGTCGCCGGAGGAACTCTTAGAGACATATCCATCTGCACAACTGTCAAACGCCCGTACGATCGACCCACGACAATTCTAGTGTCCTGTAATATTCATATTGCCTGATTGTTTTTGGCTCGGTTTATTTTCGCGGTGATTTCGTCGGATGTTTTTGTCCATACGAATCGCCGCTTTGATCTCCCGGGATATTACCGAGACGTTCCTACCAAGATGTTTGGCTATC
>CAZCAE010000044.1:19457-27599 GCA_964496635.1 uncultured Spirochaeta sp. | reverse complement strand
GGCGCTCATGGTGGGTGACCGCGCGCTGGAGGGATACCGTAATAGTCCCTGGTTTGACGAGCTGCGCTCCATCTTTGAGCGCCTCACCACTTTACTGCCCGACAACGTCACCATCAGCTCCGAGGACCTCATCGCCCACGTCTCAGTCATCTCAGACCCCGTCACCCGTATCGACAAGGATGTGTGGTCGGTGGTGCGGGAGGGACTCTACAAACAGCGCACCATCGCGATCCACTACCAGGCCCCCGGCCACTACGACCCGGCGATCCGCATCATAGACCCTCTCCATCTCGTCGGACACCGCGGTGAGTGGTACCTCCTGTGCTGGTCTCACCACCACGAACAGGTGCGCATCTACGCCCTTTTCCGGATCAAACAGGCCCGCCTCCGCAATGAGATCTTCACCCGCCCCGAGGGGTTTGCCGTGGAAACCTACATCGACCCATCATTCGGCGTGTTTGTAAGCGAAGGTGCCGTGGATATCGCGGTCCGCTTTGACGGTGAAGCTGCCACCAAAATCCCCGAACGGCGCTGGCATTCCGATCAGAACGTGGAGCGCCTCCCCGGCGGAAGCATCATCGTCCGCTTCCGGACCAACCAGCAGTCACAGGTGCTCTTCTGGGTCTCCCAGTGGGGCCCCAACGCGGAAATCCTGGAACCACCGGAGCTGCGCGAACGTGCGAGGGAGTGGTTTAAAGGCGCAGCGGGGCGGTACGGTTGATTGTACATCGAACTGACGTTCTGGACAGCACCCTCCCCACCCCAACGCACATCACCGAATCGGCGGGGGTTTATGACACTTTATGTCGTTACCCGGCTGCTAAAATTCAGGAATGCATATGAGAACATGGAACGACAAGCTGTATTTGGACGCGATGCCTGGGCGGCGCACACCCATTGACAACTGGATCACCGAGATCGCCGAGAACCGGATCGATGTTGTGGTGTGCCTCGCATCAGAGGCGGAGATACAAAAGAAATCACCTGACTATGCAGATCTCCGCGAGAACAAGCGGAACGGTGGTGGTCAGGTGATCCTCCCCGTTGGCGACAGAGAAACCGTCCTGAAAGACTTCCCCATCAAGGACTTTTCCGTCCCGGCCGCAGACGACGTGGAGTCATTCTGGATCCTCGCCGCCGAGATAGCCCACAGACTCAAGGAGGGCTTTCGCGTCTTTGTTCACTGCGGCGCCGGTATCGGCCGGAGCGGAACATTCGCGGTCGCCGTGCTCATGATGATGGGAAAGACCGTGGAAGACGCGACGCAGGAGATCACCCAGGTTCGTTCCTTGCCGGAAACCGAGGAGCAGAAAGCGCTGCTTGAAGCGGGACCGACCTGATGGCCGATGATAACTTCCAGCCGCGATTTACCATTACCAACGCCATCACCAATGCCCTGACCCGGATTGAACGTGCGCGCGGGTTTCTGGAGGCAGCGACGCTTTCCGAGGAGTGGATCACCGCGATGGGACATCGCGCGCTCGTGCTTGAAGCACACCACACCACCCACATCGAAGGAACCCAGCTCACCCTGGATCAAGCGGAGCGGCTACTTGCCGGTGACTCGGTACCGGAGGCGGATCCCGACGACGCTCGGGAGCTACTCAACTACCGGAGAGCATTCGACTTTGTGTCCGAGTATCTCGACAGTGGGGCGAAAATCACTGAAGGGCTAATTCGGGAAATCCATCGTTGCCTTGTGGAAGGAGTACGCGGTGGGGAGGCGGCGCCGGGCGAATACCGGAAGAAGCAGAACTACGTCGTCAACGCCGCCACCGGTGAGATGATCTACCGGCCGCCGAATTCGTCGGACGTCCCGGATATGATGCGGGCACTGGTTCGATGGATCGACACCGCAAGCGCGGGCACCGCCACAATCCACCCGGTGCTGGTGAGCGGTATCGCGCAGTTTCAGCTTGTACACATCCATCCGTTCCTTGATGGCAACGGTCGAACCTCACGACTGCTTTCGACACTGTGTCTGTACCGGGCCGGCTACGACTTTAAACGGCTGTTCACAATCAGCGAATACTACGACCGCGACCGTACCGCATTCTACACCGCTATCCAGCAGGTACGCGAACGGGGCATGGACCTTACCGGCTGGATCGAGTTCTTTGTGGAGGGACTCGCGGCGCAATTGACCGAGGTTGTCGATCGCGGCAGAACGGCGATCCGGGCGGACGTGGTAGGCAGGGAATACGATCTCAACGCGCGGCAGGTGCGCGCCATCCGTCACCTTATCGACCATACCCACATCGATATCGCGACGTTTCAGGCTGTGTGTCCCGAGGTCAACCGTCGAACCCTGCAACGGGACCTACAGCAGATGATAGACAAAGAGCTGATAGCGCCGTGTGGTGCAGGACCAACGGATCCCACCCGGTGGTATGAATTTGGATCGGGCATCGAACTATGACACGCTATGACACGCAGCTATGACATACTACGACACCGGACTGTGGCCTTTTTCAAGCGTGAAGGAGAAGCTTGTTCATCGAAAAGCGCCACACCGATGTCGTCGGCTTTATGCTACAGGGAATAGACATGCCGTCATTCCTCACCCCAACGCATCGTACCGAATCGGCCGGGGGGAATGACGATTTCACGGGACAACGTTGCCGCGATGTGGCAGGAGTGGTACCAACAAAATGCCCAACGATTCCGGTATTCCGCTGCGCCTGTCGACGAGAAGGCCGAGCGTGGCATGTACACGATTGCGTTGAACGGGATCACGCCGAGAATCCGATTCGTGTTGTACGCGAGCGGTCTGGGCGGAGATGTCTACATTCTCGACCGAAACGGCGAGTTCTGGGACTTTCTGCTGTGGCTTGACGCGCCTGGGGAAGAAACGCGGTACGACGTAGTCCACGATACGTTTGAGCCGTTTCTGAGATGGACAAATGCACTTGAACAGGTCGATCAGATCTATCTTGTGTCTACACCCGACCGGGGATTCAAAGCGACGCGGTTTGTCTCAGCGCCGGACGCCGAAGGAAATCGCGATACGTTGGTCTACAACGACAAGATCCAGTCGTTTACGAGGATTCCCAAATCACACCATGAATCGGCTTTACAGCTTTGTGACGAGGTAGTAGTACACGGATGAATTCATTCACTGGACCGCCGGGCGGGGTTGCACCGGCATGTTCGGGGTTGTGGTCCTGATGAAGCTCGGGTTCTCACTCGTCGACGCAGCGACCGAAATGTTTGAGGTCGGATCATATCCTGAGACAGCAGCGCAAAAAGCGTTTCTCGAGAAGAGGAATCGACACCAATGATGAATACCAACCAAGTCCTTGTCGAATTGCTGCGACTGAGCCAGGGTGACGAGACAACATCACTCTTCCAAGGGACGTATCTCAATACGAATCCCCGGCACTACAAGTACTTCTGGCATGTTGCGATTTTGGACGACAAGGGGAAAAGCTTAATCTGGTTTCGCAATCTCACAACATACGCACGTGCAAAGCTTATCAAGGATGTTGTTCTGCCCCGCTGTCAAGCGCGCGAGGAGAGCTACTACCTCTACAACTACAAACTCCCGCGCTGGCAAGACCATCCACTTCGCGTTGATTCCGATCGGTTCGGTGGTGTATGGGCACCTCCGTATGATACAGATCCCGATCCGGTATGGCGTGACGGGCACAAGTAGATCCCGTCTATAAATATTGACCATCGGATTCCCAACCATTGGGAGAGGAGATAGAAATGGCGCACTTCAGAGATCCAACGTTTGCCCCTGATAAAGCAATTCCGGAACGGGTGTATGCGCCGATTGCGAACGCTCAGCTTGAACACCATCCGTTCAAGGATGGAAGCGCATCGCTGAACGACATCATGTTGGTCTTGCATGAAATCCGAAAACTGCCGCAAGCACCGTTCGACATATGCGTCCGGGCCGTCCTCGATACCGTGATGGCGGTTTCGCACGATGGATGCAACTGCTACGGTCGCGGACTCGTGTACTTGAGACACATAACCGTCGGCAGAGACGTAACGATTGAATCAGTGGCCAGGGAGCTCCTTAGGTCGGCGACCCATGTCTGCCCGCCCCCTGATAACGTTGAACCACGGTCGGCCCCGCGGTATGAAAAAGACTTCAAATCGCGGCTTGAGGCGCTCGGTATCCCACCGGTCGAAGCATACGAATCGATTGGGTGTGACAAAAAGAATGTGCGTCATGACCTACAGAAAACCGATCAGTTCAGGTGGATATAAGACTTGAAACCATGGGGTACCCGACTTCGTCACTCCCACGGATCAAATACATCAACCCCGACTGGAGCAAAATCCGCCCGATTGCGGGTAACGAGAACCATGTTGTGTCTGAGCGCCGTAACCGCGATGAGCCCGTCCATCAATGGGATTGGTCTCCCCGAGTTCAGCAATCGTCCGTGGGTCTTCCCCCACAGCAGGGCCGTATCAGTATCAAAGGGAACAATATTTTCGTCAAACGCTTCCAGCAGTTCGTCAAACCAAATAAGCAAATCGTTCCGTCTTGCGCCATCAGCACGTCTCTCAATACCACTTTGTATCTCACCCAACGTGAAGACGCTCACGTACAACGATACTTCCGGCGCGCGGTCAAACCACGCCTCGACATTTGTGTCGGGTGTTGGTTTGCTGAGTTCCGAGAGAACATTAGTGTCAAGAAGGTAATTCACAATGTGATCTCACGACCCGGGTCTGAATCCCGCTCAATCGCCGCAAAGAAATCGGGAGCGGGGCACGCCCGGAGTACCTTCTTCAGTGAGGTTCGTGTTCGCCGTTCCCACGTTTTTGCGGAAACGACGTACGCAACCGGTTTCCCTCTTCGGGTGATGAGCTGGGGGACGTCTTCCGACGCCCGGTCAATGAGTTCACTCAACTTGTTTTTCGCTTCCTGCAATTGCCACGATTTGGTCGACATTCATCACTCCATCTAGACAGTCTAGATAAAAAATACTCCCTCACGACCACTTATTCAACCTTTTCTTGAATTTGAGTAAGCATGCGACACTTTATGTCACCGATCCCGAAACCGTTCCCCACGAAAGTTCAGACGGTATCCGGAAAGGCTGGATTCATGGACACTACGGAATAACCCCGCGTCACATTCACCGGAGAGAACGGCAACAGTTGCAGTTCTTAAGTGAACCGTTTAGGGTCTGTCCGATCCCGAACTTCACTCGATAATTCTGCCAGCATGGACTCATCAACGAGGCCGTGAGCTCGAATCGCCGTAAGCTGAAGGAGCGCATTGGACCTACTGTGATCATTGAAGACTGACGTCATCTCCTTGTAATGATTCTGAACGAGCTTGTGGAGCAGCAAATAGCGATCGTGAGCGGGCTTGGTTGTATCTGAAATAGCGTCTTGAGCGTCATCCAAGGCCCGAGTGCAGAACACTGATAGCGCCTCATCCTTGATGAGTTTAAACGTCTTCCAGTCACTTTCGTTCACAGTCACCTCTTGTATCTATCCGCTAACCCGTTTTCCAATCGAGACATCTCATCTGCCGTCAGTATACCTCCGGCATGCTCCAATGGAGAAGCGGCAGCGAAAATCGCTCATCTCATACAATCGCACATTACACCGCCCAGCGCTCTACGCCGCGAATGGTAGCAGTAGATTCCACTGTTTCGATGAGCGCACCCAGCAGCGGTTTCTCCCAATTGCCCCAGTTAGTGATAGTGGGGTTGAGGCGGACCGCGTCGGCACGGAATCGCGGCTTGTCCCACGCGTATAGCGCCTTCCAGTGGCCGACGATGCGTTCTTCCGCGGTGCGGATCGTCTCAATGGCGGGAAGCTTGTCACCTTTGCGCCGGTTGACGGAAGACGCCGCAGGAACGAGGTTCCAGACAGAGCTGTCACGGCGCAGTGCGAAGGGGATGATGTGATCCACATCGAACTCTCCGATGAGATTGCGACCGGTCCAGGCGCACTCCAGATGTGATTCCCGCGCCACTTCACGGTAAAACTCCCGAACTCCCGCGTCCTGACGCTGCGCTTCGGCGGTGCGGAGAAGCCGTTCCAGAACAGTAGGGACGTCAAAGGACTCGTCGATTTTAGTGGAGAGTTCCGCCCAGCGGATAATGATGGAGTCGGTAATCCAGTGCCCCATAAGCACAAACTCACGCCAGAGGTCCCCGTGCACGATCAGATGGTTGTTATGGTGGCTGAACTCATGGTTACCGGCAAACGAGATGGGGCCGGTCTTGAGGGCCGTTTTGATCTCCTTCATTGCCTCTCTGTGCTGCGCACGAAGCGCATTGGGTACGCGGCCGGAACGTGCCTGCACAAGGTACGCCGACAACCCGTTGAACGGCTGGTACGCGTTGATCAACGCCTGCAGTGGTGTCTGGAAACGCACCGGCCCACGACCGTTCCGGTTCTGCCGGATCGGTGACTCTCCTTCCATAAGTGGCCAGTAGTACATCGCCCAGAGAAGCGCCACCTCGTCCAGGGGAATCCGCACGGTCCCGTCCCCGACCGGGGTGGCCATGGACGGGCCGTTGGTGGCTATCTCACTGAGGGCGCGCAGCAGAGCGAACTTGTACGTGGAGGTCTTGCGGTCCCGGTTGATGATCGCCTCTACCCGATCGATCGGGCGGGGACTGTCACCGCTGTAGGTGAATACGATCGTCGCCCACAGGGCGTTTCGACCGAGGGCGTCATTGGAGCGGAACCGGCTCTCCACGGCGAAGCCGAGGCGTTCAAAAAAGAGGGAGACTTCCGCCTCGCTCCGTATAACAAAGAGCCGCCCTTCACCGTCGCGTTGGGTCTCAGGGTCCACATCGTCCCGTTCCAGGGGGACCGAGACGACGAGTCTGCCGCCAGGCTTGACGAGCTCCCGGATTGCCAGGACGAAGTTGAAGAGCTCATTGTCGGGTATATGCATCAACACGGCGGAGAGAAGCACCCCGTCAAACCTGGCCCGGTTACCGTGAGCGTACTCTTCTACCGTAGCGGTAACGATACGATTGGCGAGCTCAGGATGGCGAGAGATTGCTGCGGTGCAGAGCGCCACGACCGGTTCCAGGCCGTGGGCGTCTACTCCCAGGCGCAGGAGGGCCGCGCAATCCCTGCCGGACCCGGCACCTACATCCAGAACGGTATGGCCCTTCCGGAAGAGCATCGGCAGGAGTGTTGCCAGCGGACTCTCGACGGATTCCCACAGCTCAGCGCGCGGTGAGGCGTGGTGCTCGTAGTAGTCAAGGGTTCCGGTATCCATCCCTGTGTATGGTAACACAGCTTGTTCGCCTTGGGGTGATGCCTGCCGGCAGGCGCCCCGCGATCCGGTCTTGCCCGTTGGGACGGGTGGCGAACTCCGCAGAACCTCGGATGCATGGTGTCGGCGCGGTCCGGTAGGTGTGTTCGTGTTCCTCGCTACGCTGTGGTACACGAACTATGTCCGCGCCTGATTCGAGCAGTACGTCACCGAAGGGGGCGTACGACCAGACGCAAGTTCGATCTTCAGATCGGAAACAGCGAAAGGGGTCCACCATTGCTTATACACTATACCCAACATCACGAGTGGCGTGAGGGACAAGACCCTGAGATCGCCCGGCAACCGGCGGGATTGGCCAACCCGGCCCGGGGGATTACGAGCCAATCCGCCTGATGAGCGACTTTGTCTTCAAGTACGTATTCGGCAGCGAGACCAGTACCAATGTCCTGCGCTCCTTTCTTACCGCCGTCCAGACTGACTCGGGGCTGCCCGCAGTGGTGGAGGTGGAGATCAGAAACCCCTTAAATCCGGCAGTGTCCTACGACGGGTGAGGTTGATCCCATGGAAGATTCCATACTGTTACAGATTCTGAAAGAAGACCCGGATATTGCAGACTCCGAGGAAATCGAGGCGATAGAGTAACGGCGTCGGCAGGCGCCCACCGATCCGGTTTTGCCCGGTGGGTAGGCGTTGCGGCTCCGCAGAACCTCAGACGAAAGTTCAATCTTTCGTCAACACCCACATCTTCGTCCCGATTCCGATTACCGTCGACTCCTACGGTTGATCGTTTGCACTCATCGCGCCATACTTCCGCACTTCTCCGGGGCGCGGGAAAGTGGATTTTGGGTACCGGCCTACTCAAACAGAATGTAGTCGATCTCAATCGACGAACCGTTGAAACAGAAGATGCTCAGGCTTTCCAGCGGCCG
>CAZCAE010000044.1:0-19357 GCA_964496635.1 uncultured Spirochaeta sp. | reverse complement strand
TCCAGCGGCCGTTTGCGAGCCCGCTTTGACCTTTGCTACTGGTCGGATTTCCACCATCGTCCCCGATGTCTCCACCCGGATAAACCTCCACAAACCCGCTTTCGTGGTTCCACGCTTTGGATAGAAACGCCAGCCGCGTAAGACGGTCCCCAATCCGATTCTGCAGTTCTTCGAGGTCGATATGAAAATGGGCGTACTCGGATTCTCCGTCGTGGTCGAATCGGTACAACCCGTCTTCTACTTGACCCATTCCGGTAACACCGCGCATGATCGCCTCATCGGAAACCGATTCGAAGAAAATGCTGTGCTCGTATTCGGATGAGAGCTGTTCAAACCGTTCCAGTTCCTTTCCCTCAGCTTCGTATGCGTCCAGTTGCCATGCATCGTATTCCTCAAGGGATACGCACCCGGACAACATACCCACCACAGTGACGACCATCATCAACAGAATAACTCGAATTTTGTTCACCATGTTTTCTCCAGAATAGGTTCTGGAGAAATCATAAGACGGGCCGCAGCCGGTTTCAAGTCCACGGAACACCTGGGATGCATGGTGTCGGCGACGTACGACCAGACGCAAGTTCAATCTTCAATACTGCAGTGATACCCTGCCGAACGTGCGGCTTTGCTTTCCGACAGCAGGTTACCGCTCCGGCATATTCCGCAACCGTTCGACAAATGCCCGGTAGAGGGGGTAGGTCTTCCAGCCCAGTGCCATACCCGCCAGGAGGGTGATACCGATGTATCCAATATGATTTAAGAGGGTCTGCATGGCATTACTCTGCCCTATATCACGACATCGGTCCAGACGCCTTCGCCGGTGTGGGAGCTCATCGTCGCGTCATTGCCCGGGGATTTTTATGTTGTCGTCGGCGTAGATGCGATCGGGGTTGGGGATTCGATTTTCCCGGGCAATCTCGGGAAAGCGCCAAGGGGTACCGTAGAACATTTTGGAAATGTCCCAGAGGGTGTCACCCCACTTGATCTGGTAATCCTGGGGAGCAAACGTGCCGGCACCGACCGACTCGGACGACGGTTTCACGGCGGGTGGGGCGAAATCTGGATCCGGTTCAGGGTCCGGCTCGGGAGGTCCTTCCGATTCCGCAGGTTTGGTAACGACCGGTGCGGTGGCCGCGGGTGGTTCCACAACCGGCATATCTCTATCGGGGGCACTGAAAAAGAACCACCACGCCAGTACACCAAGGAGCAGCAGGATCAGGATCAGGAGCAACCACAGCAGTCCCTGGCCTCTCCGTCTCCGCTCAGGTACCGCTTCCGGTGCATCGTCACCGTACAGCGATTCAACGGTACCGGCAGCAAACTGGTCTTCTTCCTGATACTCCGGCATGGCATCGCGCCTATCAATAGCCACAGTTCTGCTGTTTCCGGACCGGCGATCCCTGGCAGTTGCGTCGATGCAGCCGTCATCGTGGAGATCCAATATCAGCTCTATTTCCGATTCTTTCGGCATGCCCCGGGCGATTTCACAAAGGAGAACGTTGCCCAGTCTCTCTTCCCCTTCCGGAAAAGAAGGATCCCGCCGGTACAGAAGAATATCCACACACTCCTGGTCTTTGTGAGATGTAGTAAGAAGAACCCGTTTGCGTCCGGGAATTTCCGACTCAAAGACAGGGAAAAAGGAGTTGTCCGCAAGGTGTACGCCAATTTGTGGTGAGCTCACCCCTTAATCATAGATAATGGACGGCCAATGGGCAAGGAAAATCTGTGGGTTACCAGAATCTGCCGCGACTATTGTCTTCCGGACGCCCCGTACCCCGAACAAAATCGATGACGGAGGTCGCCATCACTGCTGCAGGGAGTAGTACAAGGAACAGAAAGGCAACGATAACTTCCAGTCGGCGCCACGGTATTTCCCGCACCAGGACAGCCTGTGCGGGATTATCTGGGTTGTAATGGACGGGAACCCGCGCACCCCGGCTGATCCCGTGTCGTTCCAGATACGCCACAACCCGGTCACGATTGGCGAATATCCAGGGATAGGCGGCAATGGTGGAGCCGCTGTACTCCCTGGCGCTCGTGTCCCCGCCGTTCACGGTATACCGGTACGAAACGGCGGGCCGAAACCGCTCCCCCGGTGCGCGACTGTCCCCGGGGTCACCCACCGCCGCAATTGCCACTTCATCCACCGTCCCCACTACCGTCTGCCACGACAGGGTGGCGGTGTGGCGGGACATCAGCAGGAATGCCGCCAGGAAGAAAAACCCGGCGGTGACGCTGCGCAGACCCAGCCGGATGAGGGCGTTCCGACGGCCTGACATCTATGAACGGAACTTCTTCATAAAGGCGATCAGTGCCTCCACGCCCTCTTCGGGCATGGCGTTGTAAATGGACGCCCGGATGCCTCCGACGCTGCGGTGACCCTTGAGGCCAATCATTCCCGCCTCGGTGGCCTGAGCGACAAACTTCTTCTCCTGTTCCTCGTCGGGCAGACGAAAGACGACGTTCATTTCCGAACGGTACGCCGGGTCCACCGGGCAGCGGTAAAAACCGTCGGAGTCTTCCATTGCCTGATAGAGAGCGGCGGCTTTGCGGCCGTTCCGCTGGGCCATGCCGGTAAGGCCACCCTGCTCCTGTATCCACTCAAGAACGAGCTTGACTATATATATGGGAAATACCGGCGGCGTGTTGTACAGCGAGTCAGACTCGGCGTGGGTGGGATACCTTAAGTACGCCGGGAGATTTCCGGGACTGCGCTCCAGAAGATCATTCTTGATGACCACAATGGTCACCCCGGCGGGACCAAGATTCTTTTGTGCACCGGCGTAGATGACATCAAAGCGCTCCGTCGGTACAGGCCTGCTGAGAATATCGCTGGACATGTCGGCTACCAGTGGAGCCTCCGTGGTGGGAAAATCTTTCCACTGGACACCACCGATGGTCTCGTTCGACGTAATGTGAAGGTAGCTGCTTCCCGGAGACGAGACGACCTCCGACGCATTTGGAAGGGAGGTAAACTTGTCGGCACTGCCGTCCCACACAACGTTGACGGAACCGATCTTCTTTGCATCTGCCAGGGCTTTCCTCGCCCAGGCTCCGCTGAGGACAAGATCGCATGAGCCGGTGGTCATGAGATTCATAGGGACCATGCCGAACTGCAGCGTCGCACCGCCACCGAGAAAGAGAATAGAGTACCCGTCAGGAACACCAAGGACCTCCCGAAAGAGGTTTGTGGCCGCGGCGTGAACGGCGTCGTAGTCTTTGCTGCGGTGGCTGGTTTCGATAAGGGAAAGACCGGTTCCCCGGTAATCCACCAGTTCTTTCTGTGCCGTTTCCAGGACCGGAAGCGGTAACGTTGCCGGTCCGGCGTTAAAATTGAAGACCCGTGCCATAATTGTCCTCCTTGATGTGATCGGTTGATCCTATCGCATTCACCTTCTTTGTTCTACGCATACTTCAGACTGAACCGCTGATAATGGAGCCCTCTTCCGGATCTACCACCACCCGCAGGTAAGTGTCTATTTCCTGCTGCATTGACTCCACATGTGAGATAACCCCGACAATGCGATTCTCCCGTCGGAGGTCCGTCAGGGTGGAAAAGACGTCACGGAGAGAGTCTTCATCGAGAGAGCCGAAGCCTTCGTCGAGAAAGAAGAATCCCGGCGTCTCCTGCCCGGCCCGGTGATCAATGCTGTCAACGAGAGCGAGGGCGAGGCACAGGGCTGCCTGGAATGTCTGACCACCGGAGAGCGTTTTCACGCTTCTGCGGCGCCCGCTGTTCAGGTAATCCACCACTTCAAAGTCGTGATCTCCCCGTAACGCAAGTTCAAGTCTGTTCCGGGTCAGACGGCGGAAGCGGTCGTTTGCGACGGTCACCAGCTGCTCAAGAAAAACAGAGGCCACGTAGCTGACAAACTTGCTTCCCTTGAAGAGAGAAAGCAGCGTGTTGAGATTTTCCAGTCGCCCGTCCAGGCGCGTCATTTCGCCCAGCAGTTCGGTGCGGCGAATTTTCATGCGGTTCATCTCTTCCGATTCGCGCTGCAGCGAACCGATTCGGGTGTCCAGCCGTTGCAGTTCGGTGTCGGCGGCTGCCACTGTCTCGGCGGCCCGGGCGAGGGCCGTTTCTACCGGTTCATCCAGATCGGGAAGAGATACTTGCCGCGTCCGTTCCTCCAGAAGGTGGGCCCGATTTTCCACGTCCCGGCGCGCCTGGTCGTGACGATTGATGAGGGCGGTGATTTCCGAAAGGTCGGGGAGCTGATTGACCAATTGAGGCAGAGTTTCCAGAGTGATCGGGGTGTCGGGAAGCGCCGCGGCACCAGCCACGGCGGCAGCGAGAGCGATCCGGGCCGTTTCCTCCTCTTTCCGGAGGCGGTCGAGAGCTTCCTGTCGCTCGTCCCGGGCAGCCACAAGGCGGGATTCCCGGGCGGCGGCATCTTCACGGGCGGTGCGGGCAGCGGGAAGCTCCCGGCCAAGGGCGGCCAAATCAGTGTCGATCCGGTGGGCCTCACTGCTGAGAAGCTCAGGGTCTCCGGCAGTCGTCAACTCCGGAGGCAGTGCATCTCCTTCTACCGCGAGGCGTCGCCGGACTTCCTCCAGTGCTCCCCGGATAGCAGCGGTTTTTTCGGTGAGTTCGGTGACCCGATCGGACAGACCGCTCCGCCGCTCCTGAAGCCGCTGCAGACTCAGGCGGTCTGCTTCCAGGGTGTTTTTCAGCTCTTTGATCTGTGAAAGCCGGTCTGCCACCGTGGCGACATCGGTATTCGATGTTGCAACCGTTTTAAGGTCGGCCTCAAGCTTCACGATCTGCCGCGTGCGCTCCTCCCGGGAGGCAATCAGGCTCAGAAGCTCTTCGTAGTATCTGTCCGACCGACCGACCGGTGCCGTCTCCGTGTCTACGCCTGTCGCCGGAGCGGGGTGATGGGTGGAACCGCAGAGGGGACATGGCTCTCCGTCCTGAAGCTCTACGGCCAGTTTCTTCAGGTGAACTGACAGATCACGGCGTCGACGGTACCCATCCAGGGACTTTCTGACGACCGTGGCAGTAGCGTCGAAGGTATCCTCGGTCACGGGACGCAGTGTCGAGGAATCTTCCAGAACGCCTTCCTGGTGAAGGTTCGCTATCAACGTGTCCAGCCGGAGATGTTCCTCACCGACAGCATCAGTCCTGACGGCTATCTGCTCTTGTATTCGCCGAAAGCTTTCGGCCTGTTCAATGATCGACTCCGGGGGAATAGCTCCCTGATGCCCGTCAATGCGTTCCCGAAGGAGTTTTTCTTCAGCTACAAGTAAATCCAGCTCCTCCCGGGCCGTCTTCAGCAGCTGAAGTTCCTCATCCACATCCAGGAGCCCCTTTTCATACACGAGGTTCTCTTCGTGGTACTTCACCGCCCGTCGCACGGCGTCCCGACGCTCTTCCAGCTCCGGACGACGGGACTCCCGTTCTTCCAGCTCGTTCAGACGCGTCTCGGCATCTTTCCGGGTAGTAACGACGGGCTCAAGCTCTTCCTGGAGGCGGTACAGCCTCGTTTCGGCGTCGGCCACGGCCTTCTCCAGGCGGACCGACTCTCTCCAGGGGACAACCAGCACGTCCCGAACCGTCTCAAGCGTTCTGTGTTGCCGCCGCAAACCGGAGATGTGCTCCTCTTCGGCGTCGAGACGGATACGTTCTGTGTCGACCTCCCGCTGTTCCCGGGCCAGTTCGGCAACTGCGGCAAGGCGGCTTCGCCGTGCTTCGGCCTCCTCCCTACGAAGAGCGCTTTCCGTCCGGGCGGCTCCGGCGTCGGCCAGTTCTCCTTCCAGCTCCCGCGACCGATCGTCCAGTTCGGGACGGATTTCACCGAGAGCCGCCGTAACGGCGGTTCGTTCACTCTGTGCTGCCGCGGCGAGGTTCTTTGCAGGCCGGTAGAGATCGAACCGGTCCAGACCGAACAGTTCCTGCAGCATGTCCGTACGGTCTCGTACCCCCAGCTGCAGAAACTCCTGGAATCTGCCCTGGGGTATAATGACGGTGCGCCGGAAATTTTCGTAACTGAGGCCGACGACGTCATCTCCGGAGACGGAATCAAGAGGTATCCATTCGTCGTTGGAAGCACCGACGGCGCCCGGAGTCCGGCGGTACGCCTTCCGCTGCAGGGATCCGACGTCTTCATAGTCGGTTCCGCTGCGTTTCGTCTCTACGGTGTAGCGGTACTCATGACCGTCGTGGTTGAGAAAGCGGAAGTCGATCCACAGACGGTCGCTTCTCAGGTTGAGAAGGTTGTAGTTCCGGTTGTCGTTGCGGGAGTTCAACCGCGTTGTGTCACCGTAGACAGCCAGTCCGATGGCTTCCAGGATGGTGGACTTCCCGCTGCCTACCGGTCCGAAAATGCCGAAGAGCCTCGCCGCGGTGAGCGCGGTGAAGTCTATTTCGGTGCGCCTGCGGTAGGAGTAGAGGCCTTCCATAACGAGGTGTCGCGGTATCACGTGCGGGCCTCCGCCAGGACTTCTTCCAGAAGCTGCCGTATTTCTTCTCCCGGCGGAGTGCCGTGAGTTCGAATGAAGTACCGGGCAAAGAGATCCCGGATATCACCGGCCGGATCTATAGTTTTTGGACGCGCCTGGATGCCGTCATCCTGCCGACGGGGAATAATAGTGACAATCCGGGAATGGGTCTGGTGCAGAAGATTCCGGTCCGAACCGGAGAGATAGTCCGGCAGATCTACAGTGAGTTCGACGTAGCACTCATGGTGTTCCTGAAGCCATGCCAGCGCTTCATCAACACTGCCGGCGGTCCCTCGACGCAGAGGATACCCCTTCTGCAGGGGCACCTCCCGAACGGTTGGGTTGTCCCCGAGATGGCCCCGACCCTCAAGCTCAACAATAGATACCGTCTTGTCCTGTCCCGCTTCGGAGAAGCTGTAGGACAAAGGGCTGCCGGCGTACCGCACGGGAACGGTCGCTTCCAATGTGTGGGGACGGTGGAGATGACCGCACGCAACATACTGTATCTGACCGGGAACGATATCGGGAGACATGGCCGGAGCGCCCCCGATGTGTCCGATGGGCCGTTCCGACTCCGGTTCTTCCGGTGGTGATGACGGATCCGCCGCAAAGAAGAGGTGGGTCAGCAGGAGGTTGATCCCCTCTCCCTGCATGTGCTTCCGGGCAAGCTCTTCCCAGTGGGTTCTCAGGGCCGAAGCGAGAAGCTCCTCCTGCGTCGAAGTCTCTGCGGGAATGAGAGCACGGCGAAGTCGAACTTCGCTTGCATAGGGCGTCAGAATGATCCGCACCGGTGGATGACGCCGGTCGGTCCACACGATCTCCACCAGACCGGGCGCGACGTTCCGGAGAGAAAAATCTCCCGTCCCGTCTATTGGTCCGGCGGCAGCTGCGGGATACCCCGCCATGAGTATGCCGTGCCGTCGTGCGAGAACATCCGGTGCGTGTATTCGGTCCGGCGAATCGTGGTTGCCCGCAATTGCTATGACGGGACGGCATCCATCCCGCGACAGGGCGGTAAGAGAGGTGTAAAGCAGCTCTTCCGCTTCGCTGCCGGGATTCACCGTATCGTAGAGATCTCCTGCCACAAGAACGAGGTCAACCGCTTCAGTGTCGGCAATACTCGCTATTTCCGCCAGGACTTCTCTCTGTTCGTCAAGCCGTGAATAACGGTCAAGGCGTTTGCCGATGTGCCAGTCGGCGGTATGAAGGATCTTCATGGCCGTCAGAATAGCGTGCCCCGCCCCGGATTGAAAGGACCTTCTTCCGGCAGGAGCCGGATTGGTGGTTCATTAAAATGTGTTACCGCACGATCAGAATTTGAATGTCACATACATTGGTATTTGTCGGGCCCGTTTTTACAAGAGCACCGATAGTTTCAAGAGCGTGGTATGAGTCGCTGCGGGCAAGGACATCCATTGGATCTATCCTGTGGGTCTGGAGTTCATGTAATGCCTCTGAATCTGCGAAGCCGCCGGCCGCGTCGGTCGGCCCGTCGTTTCCGTCGGTGGCGCCTGAGACAAAAAGGATATCTCTCAGACTATTCTCGTCACCGTGAAATTCCGACAGAAAGGCAAGTGTCATCTCCTGATTGCGTCCGCCCTTTCCCGTTCCACGAATAGTAACGGTAGTTTCTCCGCCGGCAATAACACATGCCGGTGGACGGACAAGAGCGGGCAGGCCGGAACCACTGCGACGGATATCCCGGGCAATCCCGGCGTAAAACCTGGCAATTTCTCTTGCTTCTCCGGTCACCTGGGAGGTTAGAACCACGGTATTGTATCCCAACTCAGAGGCTGTCGCTTCGGCACCCAGAAGAGCCTGCGCGTTACTTCCAAGGAGAATGTTTTGTACTGAAGCAAAGACCTCATCCGATAGACCGGGAGTATCGGGAATGTCGCCCCTGAGTCCCCTCTCCAGCAGGGCAACCACACGTGAGGGAAGGTCATTTCTGATATCGTACCGGCGAAAGACTCGATCCACATCGGTGAAAGAAGTATTGTCGGGAGCGGTAATGCCACTTGCAATGCTGGAAAGGTCATCACCAACAACATCGGAAAGAATAAGACTGACAACCGTTGCCGGATACAACGCCTGGGCCAATCGACCGCCCTTGATTGCAGACAGGTGTTTTCGCACGCAGTTGATTTCCTGGATAGTGGCACCGCAGGAGAGCAGCACTTCTGTGGTGCGGCGCATATCGTCCAGAGAGATGGTAGTCGTCTCGTCCTGAAAGGGAGCTGTAAGCAGTGCAGAACCGCCCCCGGAGATGAGGTTAAGGACCAGTGTATCCCGGTCGGCAGTCCGGGCAAGCTGCAAGATAGCCTGCGCCGCCTCAATACTCCCGTCGTCGGGTACGGGATGACCAGCATGGATAGACCGAATCGTGTTGAGGGTATCACCGTGACCCGGTTTGACTGCAATCACCCCTTCCGACAGTCGGTCGCCAAGAATCTTCTCAATGGCCCGAGCCATTGGTGCAGTAGCTTTACCGGCTCCGGTAACGACAACCCTTCGATAGCGGCCCAGATCAAAATCGCATCGTTCCGATTCAGTCTCGATCACCAGTCTGTCGCCGACTATCTTCACCGCTTTTTCAATCATCAGGAATGGATCTACTCGTTGTATTGCCGACGAAAGTATTTCCATAGCGTCCTGCCGTTTCATTTCTGTCATATACACTCTCTGTACCGGGAACGATACATCAAGAACAGCAAGATTTCAAAGGCCGTGCCGGGCTGCCACTTGAGCACTCCGGAATTGCGCGCTATCTTGCGGATATGGCGCGTTCCCGTCGTGAAAGCTCCCGTCGTGAGCGACCCCGTCGCCGCCGTGTATCCTACGAAGGGATTCGGCATTATCGCCGGGGGGAAATCCGAATAGAATTTACTCTTGAGCGGTCGGGTAGACACACAATCGGACTGACCGTCTTTCCCGGTGGACGGGTTCGAGTGCGGGCACCTTTTCGGGCCAGTGAAGACTCCGTCATGGCGCTTGTTGCCGGACGGGAAGAGTGGATTGTAACGAAGCAGAAGACACTCGCTGCAATTCCCCTGGCCGGAGATGATCGATTCAAACCGGGCTACACCGTTCCATTTCTGGGCCGACCGCGGCGGATCGTTATAGGAGACCCTGCGAAACCTGTTCCGAAGGTGACCTTCCGGTCGGACAGAATCATCGTAGACGGCGCGATCACCCCGCGGGAGATTCATCGGGTGGTCTACCGACATTTCCGGACGGTATCCATGCGTGTCTTTGCCCAGCGGGTACGTAGGCTCCGGACACAGCCACTGGTTGCACTACTGGGAGAACCGAAAAGCCTTACCCTGCGTCTTATGCGACGAAGGTGGGGAAGTTGTTTTACCGACCGACGGATCGTATTGAATCCCGAACTCTTCGCCGCTTCTGTTCACGAAATCGACTACGTCATTCTCCACGAGCTGTGCCACCTCCGGGAGCACAACCACAGCCCGAAGTTCTACCGGCTCATGGAGGACCACATGCCCGGGTGGCGGGAACGGCGGGACACGTTGAACCGCACAGTTCCCGTCGGATTTCTGCGAATGCCGGAAAAGGTCTAACGCAGGCGTCCTTCCAGAGCGTACTCCGCCCCGAGTTCCGACAGGTAGAGCGATCGGATTTCGAGCAAATAGGTTCCCGGATTGAGCTGCCGATCGATGCGGGCGTTCATTCCGTACCCGTCGTCGTCGCTGTAGGCGATTTCACGGCGGTTCTCGTCGTACAGGGTCATGTAGGTGTCCATATCTCCAAAGGTTTCAACGGATATTCGTTGTCCGGGCCCTTCCGGAACGAAAAGCCGCACCCAGTCCACATCACTTTCGGACGAAAAGGTTCGCCGTTGAGGAGAGGTATCCCATTGCAGCAGCGACGCGTTTTCGGGTGTATCGTCCGGTTCGTACTCGTCGTGTTCAATCCGGGCCGCTTCCACCTCCAGGATATAATCCCCTTCGGTACCGCCAAACCCCTGGACCTCCAGATAGGCCTCTTCAAGGCCGGAAGGAATCACAATGCGGGCATTGGTTTCCTCTCCCCCGTCGTCATTGTATACAATTTCTTCTCCATCACGGTCGTACAGAGACATCACTGTATCAATAATTCCCTGGGTGTAGGCGACGACGGCCACATCCGTTGGCTCGGCCGACAACTTCCGCAGAATATCGGCAGAGAGATAGTACCAGTCCCGGTCACCGCCGGGACGAATACTTGCCCGTAGGGGCAAAGAAAGATCTGCAAGAGGCGTTGCCGCCTGAAGCGAGTCGTTGGGTTCATATGCGTCCAGTTCCAGCGTCACCGTCTGGACATTGAGATCGTAGGCACCTTCGGTAGCGGTAGAGAAGCCCCGGACTTTGATCCAGAATCTGCCACCGTCGGAAACGGGGAAGGAAACCAACGCATTCATGTCCGCACCGTCATCATTCTCGGCAATCAGGGTAGAAACATCGTTTGGACCGTATACCTCAATGTACGTGTCGGTCGTGCCGGATGTGAAGACAGATATTCCCGGGATAATTCGTCCCCTTTCGCCGTCCATTTCCGTTGTGGTGCGGCTCGGTACATCAACAGAAAACCAGTCGGTATCGTCATTGCCCCGTAGACGAAGACCCGTCTCTACGGAGTTCACATCCAACGCCCACGCCTGTTCCGGCGTCTCCGGAGGATCGTAATCACCATCAATAAAATTTCCGGAATATACCGATTGCACTAACGCACTTTGGATTGAACGGGACAAAGGGCGAGAGACACGAGAGGCCGCAAGAATTCTGCCGCTGGAGTCGACCAACTGTATGGAAAAGAGAACCGATTGTGCTCCCAGGACGGAGCGGATTCGAACAACGAGATCAGCGTGTTCCGGCGAACTGACAACTTCCAGGGGTATTCGCCCACGAAACGAATCTGCCGCTCCCAGAAGTTCCTCTTCTACGATACTTCGCAACAGCCCGGCTATTGGAGGTGTCGTGCCGTCATGTACGATTTCTCCCACCGCCAGAGAAGATCCCTGGGCAGACGATGTATCACCTCCAAGGATAGCCGCCGGCAAAAGACGGCCCGCCGCCAACGCGACAGCCTCTACCATCGAAACCACCTCGTCGCCGGGTTGCTGAGCTTCAACAACGGGTACAAGAATCGTCAGGGCCAGAAGAATTACCGCCGGAAAAAAATGTCTGTTCATACCTTCAGAATACCCCTTTCAGGCCGATCAGTCACTCCTTTACTACATCAATGACGGTACCACCGGTAATGATTTTCAGCTGTTCAAATGTCAGGGAAAAGTTGTCCTGATCGGTACCGGCGGCAGCGTGTATTTCCGACCAGCGGGAGAGCGTCTCATCGATATAGACGGGAATTGCGCTGTCCCGCAGTCCTACGGGAGAGACACCCCCAGGTGCATATCCAAAAACGCGGACGCACGTATCTGCATCGGCGATTTTTACCTTTTTCCGTCCGACTTGAAAGTACCGAGCGAGCTTGGCGTCGGAGAGTTTCTGGTCGCCGCTTGCTACCACAAGAACGGGCTTTCCACCTATGAGCAGACAGAGGCTTTTGGCAATCTGTCCCAGCTCACAGCCGATTGCTCGCGCCGCATCGGCGCTGCTGAAGGTGGACTGGTCGAAGTGATCTACTTTGAGTCTCAGTTGAAATTGATCGAGAACAGCCTGTACATGTTCGGGTCCAAATGTTTCCATTGGTCAATTATAGATAAGATTGTCACTTATTGCAGCAACCCGTGCGAAGACGTAGGATATAGTCATGCTTTTTGAACGTTGGTACCGTTTCAGCGAAACGCTTCCCGTTCCGTCATGGATCCCGTCATGGAGTGTCGTTTTTGCCTTGCCCCTGGCAGTTCTCGCGGGATACGGTATTATTTCCCGTATTGTTCCATATCTGCTGTCCCGGCGTCGCCGGGTGCCGGTGCTCCTACTCTTCCGGCAGACCCGACTGCCCGTCCAGATCATTCTCCTGGCTTTCGTTGCAGAAGGAGTGGTGAGATTTCTCGACCCCGGAGATGCCGTTCTTGAGACGCTGGACCTTGCAGTTCCCCTGGTAATTGTGGCCGGGATAGCTATGTTCCTCTATCGACTGGTTGGGACTGTGTTTGTCGCGTTGCGCACCCGCTTCGATATTCATGCTGCCGACAACCTCAAGGCGCGCCAGGTGACGACGCAGATTGTCGTACTGGAACGGGTTGTCGGCGTAGTCATTGTCATTATAGCCGTGGCGGCGGGGCTGATGACGATTCCCGGTGTCCGCCAGTGGGGAGCATCCTTACTGGCATCGGCCGGTATTATCGGTCTCCTCATCGGGTTTGCCGCCCAGCAGACCATTGCCAACGTTCTGGCGGGTATCCAGATTGCTATAACCCAACCGCTGCGCATCGACGACGCCGTTGTCATTGACGGCGAATGGGGCTGGGTGGAAGAGATCACCCTCACCTACGTGGTGGTCCGGGTGTGGGATAAACGGCGACTGGTCGTTCCTATTTCCTACCTGCTGCATAAGCCCTTTCAGAACTGGACCCGCAGCACCTCGTCAATTATCGGTTCTGTCTATCTGTACGCCGACTACACAGTGGATATCCGCGAACTGCGAATAGAACAGACCCGGTTTCTTGCAGCCAGCGAACTGTGGGACGGCGAAGTGGATGTCATCCAGATGACTAATACGACCGAACAGACCGTAGAACTCCGGTCATTGGTGAGCGCGGCGAATTCGCCCCAGGCATGGGACCTTCGCTGTCAACTCCGGGAGCACCTGATAGATATTCTGAAGACACGACAACCCACGGCACTTCCGCGACAGAGAATGCGGCTTCAAGGGACAATATTTTCTAAGGAATCGGACGCAGGCCACCTGTCATGAAGCAGTTTTTCTCCGGGCTGACGGCGTCTGTTCCTATTGTCGGGGGTTACATTCCCGTCGCTATTACCTATGGACTTATCGTCCGCTCGGGAGGTCTATCCGTCCTGGATGCGGGGCTGTCATCAATGATCATCTTTGCCGGCGCCTCCCAGTTTCTCGCGGCGGGCATGTTCTTCTCCGGGGCGGGGGTGCTGCAGATTGCCGTTTCCGGCTGGCTTTTGAACCTTCGTCACCTCCTCATGAGTTCGGTCATTGTAGAGCATATTGACCCATCCGTCCCTATGCGGGTCCGCAGCGCCCTTGCCTTCGGTGTGACCGACGAGGTCTTTGGTGTGGCCAGTTGGCGCGTCGCCTCCGGGGGGAACCTGCCGGCACCTTTTCTGGCGGGGCTGGAAGTGGGAGCCTACACCGCCTGGGCAGGCGGAACGGTGGTGGGAGCCGCAGCGGGCAATGTACTGTCGCCTTCTGTCCGTGTGGCTATGGGTATGGCCCTGTACGCCCTCTTTTCGGCACTTCTGGCGGGACAGATCCGGGAGGCACCGCAGAGCCGGCGTCTGAGGGTGATTCTGGCGGCACTGGCTGCAGGCGGCTTCAACTGGTTTCTCCGCAGCGGCGTCGGTGTTGATCCGGGGCTGGCTTTTCCTGTCGCGATGATCGGCAGCGCGCTGATCTATACGATGCTGCCCGGCGGAGAGGAGAAATCGCAATGAACCCGCGCTGGATTCTCACCGCTGTGGCGCTTCTGGCGGGCACCTATGTTGTACGGGCCCTGCCCTTCTGGGCACCCGATATGTCGTCAGTGTCACCGCGAATCAGGCGTTTTCTGGAAATTGTCCCGGCGGCGGCATTGGGAGCACTGATTGCTCCGGACGCTTTCGGTACCGTTTCGATCTATCTGACGGTAGCCGTCCTTGCGGTGACGGTACTGCTGACGCTGCGGGGAATCAACGTGACGGTGGTGGTGCTGATTGCCATCGTGGGGACTTGGGCGGGGGTTACTCTTCTGTAACGGTGGGCGAGGGGCTGCAACACGATTCTGTATACCAGCCCGCTTGACAGATCCTGTGCCCACCGGGATGGTATTTTCATGGAAACTCTCACCCCGCTCCTGGGGCTGACACGACGGCAACTTGAAGAAACGATAACCGAGTTGGGTTATCCGCCCTTTCGGGCGAAACAGATATTCCACTGGCTCTACCGCCACGCGGTAACTTCCTTTGATGAAATGAACAATCTGCCGGCAGTTCTGCGGGAGACGCTGGCTGAGACGCGTACCGTCGGTGCGGCCCCGGCCGTCGGGGTAAACGAGAGCGGCGACGGAACGCGTAAGTATCTCTTCCCTACCTTCCATGGAGGGTTTGTGGAGACGGCGATGATACCCGAAGGCACACGGGCAACTCTGTGTATCTCCACCCAGGTGGGATGCCGCCGAAGCTGTACCTTCTGCCAGACCGCCCGACAGGGTTTTCAGGGAAACCTTTCTGCCGGGGAGATCATCAATCAGTATCACAGCATCGCGGAACGAAGTTCTATTACAAATATCGTATATATGGGCATGGGCGAACCGCTGGACAACGCCGGGGAGACACTGAAAAGTATTGAACTCTTTACCGACCCTGAGGGCTACAACCTTCCCCCCCGGCGTATAACGCTGTCCACCGTAGGCATTCATCCGCACCTGGAGCGGTTTCTTGCTGAGAGCACCGCCAGTCTCGCGGTGAGCCTGCACAGCCCGTTTCCGGAAGAGCGGAAGCGGATCATGCCGGTTGAGAACGCCAATCCTATTGAGGAGACGCTGCGTTTGATTCGGACCAGCCGGGAGGACCGGAAGCGTCGGATTTCCTTTGAATACACTATGTTTGCGGGGTTAAACGACACACCCCCGCACGTTGACGGCATTGCCCGTCTACTGAACGGTCTGAGTGTTCGGGTCAACCTGATTCCCTTTCACCAGATTCCCGATTCACCTCTACGGCCGACGCCACCCGACGGTATCGAGACGTTTGCCGGAATGCTCCGGGACAAGGGATTCCGTACTTCAATACGCCGCTCCCGGGGACAGGACATCAACGCCGCCTGCGGTCTGTTGTGGACGCGCCACGTCAAGGGCGGGGGCTCGAACGGGGGCGAACAACACGATTCTTGATACCGGGAGCGGCCCGGTCTATACTGCGGTTTATACACCAATCACAGCGGAGGAGCTATGGAAGCACTACAAACGGTTGCGGGTCTAATGGAAATTTCGGCGATTACGGCGCCGAAGGCGGTCGGAAAGAACTTTGTCGTTACAAAGACTGTCTCCGGTGACGAGGTGCAGCGCCTCGCCGACGATATGATCGCCTACGGCGAGGAAACGGGAAAGAAGAACTTTGACCGGGACGGGGCAAATGTCCGCGCTTCCGGTGCGGTTGTCCTTGTCGGTCTGAAAGACGCCACACCGCCTGGAATCAACTGCGCAGCCTGCGGTCATCCGGTATGTCTCGAGATCAATTCCGGCGAGCAGAACGGTGCGTTTCTGGGTCCTCAGTGCGCCGTCCGTCTTCTTGATATGGGTATTGCCATCGGCAGCGCCGTGAAGACGGCACAAATGATGAACGTGGACAATCGAGTCATGTACCGCATTGGTGTCAGTGCCCGGCGAATGGGTATGATCGACGCCGACTTTGTCATGGGTATACCCCTGGCCGTTGAAGGCAAGAGTCCCTATTTTGATCGATAGGGGTGTGCCGGTAGTTCCGGTACCGGTGTGGTGTATTTGCATGACGCCGGACACTGGAAGGATTTCTGCAGCCGGTTGCGGGAAATGGAGGAAACGGGACGCATTCTGAAGGATATCAGACTGTAACCTGCACAACGTAGCCGGCGTGACGGCGCATGTTCATCACCACACCATCCTGCAGAATCAGGTACTGTCCCCGGACTCCTTCAAGAACTGATGAGACCACCGGAGCCTTCCGCAGTCCGGTGGAACGGACCTTTTCCGGCGCGGTTCTGACGGGATAGGAGATGTCCGTTCGGACAACCCTGTCGACCGGTACAAGATACTGCTCAAGATCGGTTCCGGCAAAATGGTGTGCAATGCGCCCGATTTCACGATCCACATCAACGTCCGACAGGGTCTCCCCCTTCAGCATCCGCTGCCAGGCGGTACGGTCGGTATAGAGTGCCTTCAGGGCAACTTCGATGCGTCCCGCCAGTTGCCGATAAGGCACCCGGGCAATCTGCACCGCCCACGCTGCACCCTGGTCTATCCAGCGGGTTGGAATCTGGGTTGCCCGGGTCACGCCCACCTTCACGGCACTGGTTACCGCCAGATACACCGCATGGGGCTGGTTGTGGTGTTCCTCTTCCCACCGGGGATCCCGGCCACCCCCGAGATGGGCCTCGCAGAGCTCCGGCTTTACAATGCACTCGGCAGCCTCGGGAGCGTCCCGGAAACAGGGGAAGCAAAATCCTTCACCGAATACCTTGCTGGTGGCCCTGCCGCAGCGGGTGCAGGTGTAGCCGCCGGAGTGGGTTATAGTCACCGTCCGGCCAACCAGTTCGTTGAGCTCTATTTCCCGGGCCCCGGCCGGTTCCGCTCCGGCAGAGGGGCGCGGTTGTTCAAGACGCAGGCGATATCGGGCGGTGCCGTTTTCCAGGGTAACAGGCATTTTGACGATGATTCCTTCAGCGGTCATTCGGGGATGATATCGGGAAGTGTCGGGTGTGTCACTTAAGGTGGACCGTTGTACACCAATGAGGCGGCGGGTGGGCGGCCCGCTCCTGCCCCGCCCACTCCTGCCCCGCCCCGCTCTTGTCGCGCCCCGGCGGGTCGCGTAGAATCTGCTGCATGTACCGCTTACTCGCCACTGATATCGACGACACAATCCTCGCTGAGGACGGTTCTCTTCCCGAAGCAAATCATCGCGCCCTTGAGAGGTTACACCGCAATGGTGTGACCGTTGTCCTCAGTTCCGGCCGCGCGACCGAAAGCATGCAGCAGATAGCTTCCCGAATTATGGACCTTGCGGACGACGAATTCCTCATTTCCTACAACGGCGCCCAGGTTGTTCGTGCGAAATCCGGGGTATCTGTATTCGAATGGCCCCTTCCGACTGATGTGATACAGGAGATTATTCACTACTGCCGGGACCACAAGCTGCATCTTCAGGGGTATCTCGACGGAAACGTCTACACCCAGGGTGACGGGGCACATGCCGACCGGTACGGCGCGGATTACGCGAAGTCCACCGGTATGCCTCTGGTACTGACTGCGGATCTCAGTAAAACGGTCGGCAACAGGACGCCGAAGCTTCTTGCCATCAACGATCCGTCCACAATAGAAGGTCATCTGGCTACCCTTACGGAATTGAGCGGCGGACGCTATCGGGTTACCCGTTCAAAACCGCACTACATCGAATTTCTACATCCGGAAGCGAGCAAGGGAGCCGCGCTCACCCGCCTCGCGGCGCAACTGGGCGTCCCTATCGAAGAGACGGTCGCCGTGGGTGACAGCTATAACGACATCGAGATGATTCAGGCGGCGGGGCTGGGGCTGGCCGTCGCCAACGCCGTGGACGCCGCTAAAGCCGCAGCCGACATAGTCCTTGAACGTACCGCCGACGACGGGGCTATCGCCGAAATTGCCGAACGCTTCTTCCGGTAGCGCTCCGGTCAACGTCGTGGTACAGTGACCCATGAGCACAGTTTACGACCGTCGTTCCGCCCTGGTGCAGACCCTCTTTCCCGAAGGTATTCCCCGTCTCTGGTGCCCTCTGTTGACCCACTACACAGATGACGGCACCATCGACACAGCCCGCATGGCCGCCCATATCCACCACATGCGTCCCTGGGTCTCCGGATTTCTGGCACCGGGATCCACCGGCGACGGATGGGAAATGTCTTCCGAAGAATCAGATATTCTCGTAGATTTTCTGTTGAACGAAGCGGAACGGCAGCGCTTTTCCCTTATGATCGGTGTACTCCGGATCGAAAAGGGGACAGTAGTGCCGGCGATCCAGGACGTGCTCTACCGCTACACCGACGGTTCTGTTGATGCGGACAAGCTGGCGGCGCGACACATCGCCGGGTTTACCGTCACGCCGCCTGGGGGTGCAGAACTCACTCAAGGGGAAATTCTGGCGGAACTGGAAGCGATAGCGGCAACCGGTGCGCCTGTGTCGATCTACCAGCTTCCCCAGATCACCCACAACGAGATGAGCCCCGAGACGGTGTCGCAGCTCGTACGAACATATCCCAACATCTACCTTATGAAGGACACCAGCGGCGCCGACCGGGTTATACTCTCCGGAACCAACCTGGACAATCTCTATCTGGTACGGGGCGCTGAGGGTGACTACGCCCGCTGGATCAAGTCCAACGGCGGCCAATACGACGGCTTTCTGCTGAGTACCGCCAACAGCTTTGCCGAACCCTTGGCAACGGTTCTCTCTCTCATCTCCGATGGCCTGGTGGCGGAAGCGGAAGAACTCTCCGGCAGGATCAGCCGGGTGGTCGGAAACGTTTTTGAAGCCGCCGGCGCCTTGCCCTTCGGCAACGCCTTTGCCAACGCCAACAAAGCGATGGACCACTTTTTTGCCTGGGGCGCAGACGCCGGAGCCCGGACACCGCCGATGACGCACAGCGGCAATCGGTTACCGGGGGAGTTGCTGCAGACGGCGGAGGCGGAGCTGACCCGGGAGGGTTTTCTGTCCGCAAAGGGGTATGTGGATACGTAGTCTGTATCCACAAATATATTGTAAAAAATCCTGTTCGACGCTGACCGTTATCTAACATAAAAGTGCAATTATGGAGGTATGTTGCCGGTAAGTGACTATGCACGGGTCCGAAAAGCGATCGTTTCCGGCTCCTCGGTGGCGCTTAAAACGTCCAACTACAGTGCCGAACATCGTGACCACGTGGATCGTGTACTCTCGCTATATCTTTACGAATTAGGTCTCGTCCACCTGCACAACAGTATTGCCTACTGCGTTCATGAACTCGCGGGAAACGCCCGAAACGCCCTGCTGAAACGTATCTGGTTTCGTGAAAGGGGTCT
>CAZCAE010000043.1:0-27637 GCA_964496635.1 uncultured Spirochaeta sp. | reverse complement strand
CTGAATGCTCGCGGCGACCATCGGATTCTCGAAGTGATTGGTGATCCCCACTCGGCTTCTCACCGTTCTCGTGCTTGTCGTAGCCGAGATGATCGGTGAGCTCAGCGCCGAGCGCGCTCTCCACCAACGCCTTGGTCAACTCCTTCAGGATTCCGTTCTCGCCCAACAGATCCTCAGGGTTCTTGTACTCCTCCAACAGCTCCTGCAATACTTCCTTCGAAATCGCCACTCTTGCTCCTCCTATGAGCTTGGCTGTTTACACAAAGTATTGTACAGGCTCAAGAGAATGTGACCGGAGGGCGTGTAAACTGTCCTCCGGTCTTATATCTCCCTACACACGCAGGAGCTATATTGCTTCACGAAACACGATTATTTATACAACCAAAGAGATTCACCATTTCCAGGGCGGATTCTGCCGCTTCCCACCCCTTGTTGCCGGCCTTGGTACCTGCCCGTTCTACTGCCTGTTCAATGGAGTCGGTGGTGAGAACACCAAAGGTCACGGGAATGCCCGTCTCCATGCTCACTGCGGCAACGCCCTTGCTTACCTCTGCTGCAACGTAATCAAAGTGGGGAGTCCCGCCGCGGATGACGGCGCCCAGGCAGATCACTCCGTCGTAGGCACCTTTCCCGGCCATGAGTTTTGCCGTGACGGGAATCTCCCAAGCTCCGGGTACCCGAACCAGCTCCATGTCGCCGGTTTCCACGCCGTGGCGCTTCAGACAGTCCACGGTACCCTCCACCAGTCGTTCCGTAATCAGTGAATTGAACCGGCTTACCACAATTCCAAAGCGTTTTCCCTGTCCGGACAGTACTCCTTCGTACGTTTTGTTCAGTTCCATGTTCGCACTCCTTTTGTATCCGGGGCGATATGCCCCATCTGTTCAAATTTCGTCGTCAGATACCTGGTGTTTTCCTCGGTCCGGCCTGCATGAAGGGGGATGCGTGCTGTCACCTCTATTCCGCCTTCCTGAAGGTCCCGGGCTTTTTCCGGATTGTTGGTAAGAATGCGTACCTGCCGGTACCCCTTCCGTCGAAGTACTGCCGCGGCAAGTCCGTAATTCCTGGCGTCGCCGGGGTGACCCAGAGCCAGATTGGCCTGCAGGGTATCCATCCCCTGGTCCTGCAGAGTGTACGCCTTCACCTTTTCAAAGAGGCCGATACCCCGTCCCTCCTGGCGGAGATAGACTATGGCACCGCCGTCCCGGGCTACCGCCTCCATGGCGGTCCGGAGCTGTGCGCCGCAGTCGCATCGGGTGCTGAACAGAGCGTCTCCGGTGAGGCACTCCGAATGAATACGCACAAGAGGCGCCGAGTCCCCCGCCGGGGTGTTTTCGGGCTGGGGATGTTCAAGAAGCACCGCTTCCCGGTTCAGCGGATCGTCGGTGGAAAAGACGGTAATGCGAAAACGCCCGAACTCCGTGGGCAGGTCCGCCGGGGAAGACTCTGTCAGGGTGACATCACCAATTTTTCGTCGATAGGCGGCAATATCGGCAACCGATACGAGGGGCATGTCCCATTCGACGGCCAGACGCTCAAGCTCCTCCCCCCGAGCCATCGTCCCGTCCTCGTTGAGTATTTCGCAGATCAGGGCTGAGGGTACCAGACCGGCAAGACGCAACAGGTCCACGGACCCTTCGGTGTGTCCCGCTCGTTCCAGAACTCCCCCGGGCCGGGCGACCAACGGAAACATGTGTCCCGGTTGCCGCAGGTCTGAAGGTGTGGACGTGCCGTCGGCGATGATCCGCGCCGTTACCGACCGATCTTCCGCAGATATCCCGGTGGTGATGCCCTCGGCAGCGTCCACACTGACGGTGAAAGCGGTGCCGTGACTTTCGGTATTCCGGGTCGCCTGGGGCCCCAGACCGAGGCGACCCGCAGTCTCTGCAGTGACGGGCTGACAGACCAGTCCCCTGGCGTGACGAACCATGAAGTTCACCATTTCCGGGGTAGCCAGAGACGCTGCGCCGACAAGGTCACCTTCGTTCTCCCGACCCTCATCGTCCCTCATGATCACCAGCCCGCCGGCGGCCAGTCGTTCCATTGCTTTTTCTATGGATGTATCAGGTTTCATACGTATACTCCTTCTTTTCTCGTTGTGATGTCAGTAACCCAGGGCCTGCAGACGCGCTGCGGTGAGCCCCTGATTCTCCGCCCCGGCGGGAGCTGCAACGACGGCTCCGGTACTGAGCAGCTGCGCCACATACCGTGCCAGTACATCAACTTCAATATTCACGGCATCCCCCGTTCGACGGTCTGCCAGGGCGGTGGCGTTCCACGTTGTGGGGATGATGTTGATGACCACAGTGGTTCCGGTGAGTTCTGAAATAGTCAGACTGGTGCCGTCAATGGCGATGGATCCTTCTGAAATTACGTACCCAGCCAGCTCCGGCGGCAGTTCCACGGCGAAATAGACGTTGTGCCCGGAGGTGCGAATCCCCCGAACGGTTCCCGTCCCGTCCACATGTCCCTGAACAATGTGTCCCCCCATTCGACTTGTCGGGGTGACAGCCCGTTCCAGATTTACCTTGCGGCCGGTACGGTACGTTCCCAGGGTCGTCTTGCCCAGACTGGCGTCCAGGGTTTCCACGGTAAAGGAAGCCTCATTCAACTGTGTTACCGTCTGGCATACGCCATCGATGGAGATGGAGTCGCCGATCCTGGTATCCTCAAGAACAGTCTGCGCCCCAACGGTAAGCTCCTGGAACCGTCCCTGCCGTCGGACGGAACGGACCGTTCCGATCTCTTCAACGATTCCCGTGAACACAGGCAACCTCCTCCAGATCCGAAACGCTCCGGCGTACTAATGACAACCACTCCGGGTGGTACCCGTCCAGAAGTTGCTGATTCCCGATAGTTTCCCAGCTGATGTGACTCAATCGCAGCGCCTCTGAAATCCCGGCGATGCCGATGTTGCCAAAGACTGAGGGGCCATCACCGATGATCAACGGAGCCATAAACACCGACAGGCGGTCAAAAAGGTTGGAACGTACAAATGAGGTCAGCAGAGTGGGGCCCCCCTCCACCAGGAGGGAGGTGATCCCGACCGCCGCAAGGTGATCCAGAGCCGTGTGGAGATTCAATCCCCCGTTTTCGGGGTCAATCGGGATGGGAATCACCGTCACTCCGTGGTTCTCCAGTGCCCGCCGGGCTTCCGGCGGGTACCCTGACTCAGAACAGAATGCGATGAGGGAATCTCTTCTCTGCTGCACCAGCCTCGATTTCACCGGTGTTCTGAGGCGGGAGTCGAAGACCACCGGCCGCGGGTCCCGGCCTTCCACATGGCGTGTGGTAAGAACAGGATCATCCTGAATCACCGTTTTCACTCCCACCGCTATGGCGTCCCGTTCACTTCGCATCCGGTGTACCCGGGTACGGGCCGCTTCATCGGTGATCCACTTCGAGTTTCCCGCCGCGTCGGCAAGTCGCCCGTCCAGACTCATGGCCGCTTTCAGGTGAACGAAGGGACGCTCCAGGGACATCCATGTGTTGAAGGCATCATTGAAGAACCAGTGTTCATCGCTGTCTTTGGTAAGAATGACTTCGATGCCGGCGTCCTGCAGTTGCCGTATCCCCCGGCCGCGAACGCGGGGATTCGGGTCAACTTGGCCAATTACAACCCGTTTGATCCCCGCTTCCATGATTCTACGGGTGCACGGTGGTTGGTGTTTTCCCGGAGCCGTATAGGAACACGGTTCAAGGTTGCAGTAGAGGGTGCTGCCCCGGGCCAGATCGCCGGCGGCATCCAGGGCCGCCGCCTCGGCGTGGAGACCCCCGTAGAGAGTGTGGTAGCCTGTCGCAACAACCCGACCGTTTCGTTCGACGACCGCGCCGACCATAGGGTTGGGCGAGACCGCTCCCCGACCGGCTTCGGCCAGGGCAATAGTGTCGGTGAGAAGACGGAGTGTGTTGTAGTCTTCCATGAGATCCTCCTGGCTCGGGGCGATCTCACAATGTCGTAGCGATACAAAAAAACCCGAGCGTGAGCTCGGGTTGTGATCGCGACGGGAGCAGGTGCATGCCGACTTGCGTTCCGGAGCGTGCGGTGACGGCAAAACCGACCCCGGCAGCCCAAAACAGCGGTATGTACCTGGTTGGTTTTCTCCCATCCGGACTATACCGTCGGTACCGGAATTGCACCGGTTCAGCCCCAAAAGGGACTCGCGGACTTTAACCGCCGGTCGGGAATTGTCGATAAATCGACGCACCCTGCCCCGAAAACCAACCTGAATATACCGAATGGGGACAGAGAAGGTCAAGGCTACCGGAGTCGGGGACTACCTCAGGTGAGACATGAGGATTTGCTTGTTTCCATGTGGTTCTCCACAAAACGGGAATTGCATTCAGATCGGTTTGACCATGCAATTAAAAAAAAAGACGGCGTACGTCGGGTATTTTGTTATTTCGGGTGCCGGGACGCAGCATGCATATTTATGACAGAATGACACAACTCCGGAGTACCCTGGCAGATGTACAGTCCGCTGTGCTCAAAGCCGCCGGTCTCCTGGGTGTACGGAAGAAACTCAACGTAAATTCCGCTGTGGTTGCCGGATTGTCCCGTGTTGAAGACGATGTTGTAGGCCGGTTCACGTTTGATTCCGGGAAAGATCTTCATCATGATGCCGATGCCCAGTCCCAGAGCGTCGGCAAGATCCTGCAGTTGTTCCGTTGAAAGGTGGTGCAGCCGTGAAGGACCGTCATCCGTCACGGTGTAGACCATCTCGTAGGGTCGGCGCATCCAGGGATGTACCGACAGGGTTCCGGTAGGAAACTCTTTCACAACAAGCCCCTGATTGCGGGCATCGGCTCCAATCTTGGCGGAAACGGTATGGCCCTCACGTTGACAAAACAGACGGTTCTGGCGCGCCCGGAGGGATTCCGTATCGGTAGCGCCAATCTGCTGGTGTCCGTGTACCAGAGATCCCCCTACCAGATGGCCGTAGTTCTTGATAATGGTTATGTAGGGATGTCCCTCCGACAATTGGCGTTCCAGTGCGGCCAGCCGGGATATCGCTGTCAGGCGGTCCTCCGAAGGGAGGTTGTCCCAGTCAGTCCCGTGGACCGAAGAAGTCCACTGAAGCAGATGAAGCCCGACGATTCGATTGGCAGCGCCGGTTTCGGACGGCGTTCCGGTCGGGGCGGGCAACACCATGGGGTAGAGGTTGAAGTTGATAAAGGTAAAGCCTTCGGACAGCTCGGCAATGTCGATGATTGGTGTCATTCTGCCGGAGCAGACGACGCACTCGGAACGAGTGGGGCTGTCACCTGATGCTGCTGTATCGGGCCGGTTGTCATGGGGTCGGTAGGCCCGGGCGGCGTTATAGACTATCGGCATGTCGTCCCGGGGATCCCGGAGATATGTGCCGTCGGGGGCGTAGTGCTGATGCCGCGCCAGATCGACTGCGATTTCTTCCCAGGAGCGGTGAGGGTCCGCCCGCAGCGCTTCGGCCCGTTCCCTGTCCAGCTGTTGTTTCCCCGTCATTCTTTCATCTCCTTGAGGATGCGTTCAAGGAACCGGGAGAGCATACGCTTCCAGGTGAAACGAGGAACGGTAATGCGCCGCGCCGCCGCTCCCAGGGCGTCCCGCCGGGACCGATCCAGATAAAGATTTCGCACCGCATCGGTAAATGCAGCGGTATCTCCATGGGGAACGACCACTGCGCCGGGGCCATGAGAATTATCCCGGGGTGCGCCTGTAAGGTATTCCGTGGCAAAGGGTACCAGATCAGATGCAACAGAGGGCACACCACACGCCGCCGCCTCCTGAATGGACATACCGAATCCTTCCATTTCCGACGGTGTGACGTAGAGATAGGAAGAACGCAGCAGACCCGGTACGGAGGGGGCAATATTTCCGAGCACCGCCACCCGGTCACCAATCCGGTATGTTGAGACGAGGTCCTTCAACTCCCGGGCCAGGTCTTCCTGCCGGGAATCAATGGTAACAGCAAGGAAGAGGTCGGGAAACTCCTCCCCAAGGGCCGCCACTACCGCCAGGACGATATCTTTTCGTTTTGTCCGGTCCGTCCGGCTGATTTCAGAAATGATCCGCATGGAGGATATTTCGCCGGCGCTACGGGAGCTGTGGGCCGCCAGAAGCGCTGCTGTTTCCGGTTCAACCCGTCCAGAGCCGGGAAAGAATACCTCCGGGTCGATACAGGGTGGCAGAAAGACGGCAGGTCCGGTGTACCGGTAATCCTGTAACAACGACTCGCGAATGACCGACGATGTGGTACCGACAGCGTCGACATTTTCCAGAAGGTGCCGCTCCCACTGTTCCCTTTCATTCAGCCCCAGAGAAGCCCAGAATTCCGAAGAGGTATTTCGACGCTTCACGGCGCCCAGAGAGTGGGGTATCCATACGTGAACGGGTTGATCGACGATCACTGTCCGGCTCTCGCCGGAGAGCTTTTCCAGTGCTTCCGCGGCAACGGAGCCGCCGTCCCAGTAGTGAGAAACGATGACCTCGGGAAACCGCCCCTCCTGGCGCATGGTCACCAGAAGGTCCGTCAGCGAGTCGGCCAGTTCGGAAATATGGGGACCCATCTCTTCCTTCCGAACGAAACGGGGTGCGCCGTCTTCAATCAACTCCACCCTGAGGCGGGTGTGAAGGGGCGGTTGTGCACTGATGGTACCGCGACGAAGGGCGCCGGTCCGAGGGTGAGTATAGCCGCCCCGGTTGACGATCGTCACGTCCCAATCCATACCAACCAGTTCCCGGGCCATCTGGTTGACGAACACATTCTGGCCACCCGTATCGGGGGATCCAGCGTCCAGATTGAATTCGTGAACACCGTGATTGGTCACCATTACGCAGTACTTCATGCTTCCTCGAACCTGTGTACCGTGTGACCGTGAAAGATGCAACACGGTGGCCAGCTGACATCACGATTTGACAAAACAGTCCAGTCGGTGAATGGTACGGTCATGAAAGCGGTTATCTTCGATATGGATGGAGTCATCATAGACAGTGAACCGGTACACCGGGAGGTGGAGCAGCAGTTCTTTTCAGACCATGCTATACCTGTTACCGAAAAAGAGCACCTGGGGTATCTGGGGATGACCAGTCGGGGCATGTTCGAGGTACTTGCCTCACGACATCCCGAGGAGTGGAACGCCTCCGGCCTCACTGTCGACGGTACCGTTCAAGTTGAACAACAGCGGTACTGGGAAGCCCTGACGGCCGGACGGGTTCCCTTTGTACCGGGAGCGCCGGAACTGATTCGGCGTCTTGCCGATGACGGCCTCCTGGTGGCGGTTGCATCGTCTGCTCCTCGAAGACAGATACTACACGTCCTTGAACGAGGTGAGCTGGGCGAATGCGCTACCTGTATCCGTGGTGCCGAAGACGTTACCCGGGGAAAGCCGGACCCGGAGATCTACCTTTCCGCCGCGGCGTGTCTCGGGGTGAAGCCGGAGGAGTGCTGCGTTGTCGAAGACTCTCCAAATGGAACCCGCGCCGCAATTGCCGCAGGGATGCGCTGCATCGTCTTTACCGGGACCCACCCGGGAGAGCAGACAGGATACCCCGAGTTTTCAAACCTCGCCGGCGCGACATTTTTTGCGGATACGATGGAAGAGGTCGGGGCGATACTGACCGGTCTGTCACGGTAATTCGCCAATCCTGCCGCCGGGCGCCATTTTTCGTATGTTGTATGTATGAAACGAACAATACTGGTTGTCGGGGCCAGCTCGGCTCTGGCGGGTGAAACGGTGTCTATTCTGGAAAACGAGGGTACGTCGGTGGTGAAGTGGTCGCGAAAAGAGCTTCCCGGTGGTGCCGTTGTGTCGGACTATGTGAAGGGTGATCTGGCGGAGTTGCCGGAGACGCTGGACGGGTTGCTCTATTTCCCCGGAACGGTGCGGCTGGCGGCGTTCAACAGGATTACCCTGGAGCAGTTCCGGGAGGACTGGGAGGTCAATGTGGCCGGTTTTATCCGGGTTCTGCAGTTTGTCCTTCCGAAGCTTCTGAAGGGAACTCATCCCTCGGTCGTGGCTGTGTCCACCGTGGCGGTACAGACGGGGCTGGGTTTTCACGCTTCTGTGGGACAGGCAAAAGGGGCGCTGGAGGGGCTTATCCGCTCCCTTGCGGCGGAGTACGCCTCCAAAGGGATCCGCTTCAATGCCGTTGCTCCGTCGCTGACCGAGTCGGACCTGACGAAGCATCTGGTGGATACCGACGAAAAACGGGATCGTATGGGCAAACGCCATCCCCTGGGACGGATAGGTCGTCCCGACGACATTGCCGAGGCCATCGCTTTTCTGGCCGGCGAGAAGAGCAGTTGGATTACCGGTCAGATTCTTGGTGTTGACGGCGGGTTCGGGGCGCTGCGACAGTAGTTCCGTATGCCCCAGACGAAACTGGTACGCCTGATTCTGGGGGATCAGCTGGACCCGCAGCACTCCTGGTTTTCCCGGACAGATCCCGAGGTATGTCATGTCATGATGGAGGTCCGCACCGAGACGGACTACGTCACCCACCACATCCAGAAGATCCTGGCCGTCTTTGGCGCCATGCGGCGCTTCGCAGCGGAACGGAAAGACGAGGGCCATCGTGTCCGGTACATAACTCTTGATGCACAGGAGAACCGCCAGTCCTTTCGGGACAATCTTGTGTGGTTACTGGAAGAGACCAGGGCGGAACGGGTGGAACTGCAGGAGCCGGATGAGTACCGTCTGGCCCGGGACCTGAGCCCCGTCGTGCTGGCGGACGTATTGACCCGGACCTTGGGGCGCCCGGTCTCTGTCGGTCAGGTACCGACGGAGCACTTTCTCGTGTCTCGGGCCGAGGCGAATGCCTTTCTTCCTCCCGACAAGAAACCGGTAATGGAGTACTTTTACCGGAAGGTTCGCACCCGGGAAGGGTGGCTCATGGAGGAGGGTGAGGGGACCGAGAGTGGCCAGACGGCAGGCCGGTCCGAGTCCGCCACCGGGCCCACCGACAACCAGCCCACCGAGACCCAACCCGCAGGCGGACGCTGGAATTACGACACCGAGAATCGCGGCTCCTGGAAGGGGCCGCCTCTTGACCCGCCGCCCCCACCACGCTATCACGCCCACAACGATCTTTCTGAAGAATACAAAACGGTGCAGCGCAGCGGGTGCCGACACTTCGGTGAGGCCACCCCGGACGACATGCCGTGGCCGGTAACCCGTTCCCAGGCGTTGGACGCCCTCAGCCACTTTGTTGAAGTCGGGCTGCCCCGCTTCGGTACCTACCAGGACGCTATGCACACCGATGAAGGATTTCTCTTTCATTCGCTTCTTTCCTTTCCCCTGAACGTGAAGCTTCTGCGGCCCCGGGAAGTGATTGAGACGGTTCTGGGGGCGTACGGGGAGCGAGCAACGGACGAGCTTCTTCCCCAGGTGGAGGGGTTTATCCGCCAGATCGCCGGGTGGCGGGAGTACATGCACCTTCTCTACCGCCGTATGATGCCCGGCCTCGCTCAAAGCAACGCCCTCGGTGCCGACCGCCCTCTTCCCGGCTGGTTCTGGACGGGCAGGACCGACATGGCCTGCATGGCGGCGGTTATCAGGCAGAGCCTCAGGGATGCCTACGCCCACCACATCCAACGCCTCATGATCACGGGGAATTTCGCCCTCATTGCCGGGGTACGGCCCGAAGAGGTGGACGCCTGGTATCTGGGCATCTATATCGACGCTTTTGAATGGGTGGAGCTCCCAAACACCCGCGGTATGAGTCAGTACGCCGACGGTGGAGTTATCGCCACCAAACCCTACGCCGCTTCCGCTTCGTATATCGGTAAACAGAGCAACTATTGTCACAACTGTCGCTACAACCCCCGCACTCGCACCGACGCTGACTCCTGTCCTTTCAACGCTCTCTATTGGGACTTCTACGCCCGGAACCCCTCCCTGGAAAGGAACCGTCGCATCCGCTTTGTCTATCCGACCCTACGAAAAATGTCGAACGCCGACCGGGAAGCTCTGACCGCCCGGGCACAGTGGCTCCGGGAGCACCTTGAGGAACTGTAACACGATTCTGTATACCTTATTGCCTGAAATCCCTCAGGTACAACTCGGCCGAGCGATTCATTTCCAGCGCGAAGTCGGAGGAGTATTTGCGGTCGTGAAATGCGCGGACGAACTTGGTGAAGGAAAACGTGTCGCTCCGCGGCCTGTTGATACGGGTGAGTTCGTCTTTGAGTGTCACAGGATCGGGGTCTGTATAGCGGTCCCTCTGAACGATGACGTCCCGGGAGAACCGCGGGGGTTTTGGACGTCTCATTTGTTGCTCTGTTGGATACCCGTAAACCACCATGGCGGCAGGCACCAGGAAGCTTTTCAGACTCAGGAGCTCGGCAACCTCTTCCCGTCGCTCAGGGATATCTCCGATGTAGCAGGAACCGATACCCAGAGACCACGCCGCAGTAACACTGTTCTGGGCCGCAATGAGACCGTCCGCCAGGGCGATCAGCAGATCTCCTGGTCCCGGGTTTCGCGGTTCAGTCCCAGCGGACCGAAAGATCGACAGCCACCGCCGACAGTCCGCCAAAAAAATGTACACCATCGGTGCCGTCGCAATAAAGGGTTGGTTGTCGCACAGGACGGCGAGCTTGTCCTTTTTCATCTGGTCTCTGATGTCGAGAATTGTGTAGAGCGTCTGATTGCCCGCTGTGGGAGCTTGCAGAGCGGCGTCTATGATGAGTTCGCGCAGATCTTCAGGGACCGGCCGGTCCTGGAAGGAGCGCACCGATTTTCGCTCCAGAAGGGAGAGGATGATAGGGTTCACAGAAAGATAGTAGCACGAAACCGGATGCTTCTGCTCCGGGAGTTTCGGATAGCTGACCCATCGTTCCTCAAAGTTCTTGGGTATTCGTTATTTCGGGTTCGGCAACGCCGCGTAAGGAACCAATAAAAAAATAGACGGCGTAAACCGTCTATTTTTATAATAGAAGTAAGCGCTCCGGAGGAATAAACTATCCCACGATGCTTTTCTCTTCTTTGATCGACTCAGCGTCCTTGAATTCGCGACCCCAGCCGGTAAAGATTGCGACCAGCATCACCACAACAAGGCCCATACCGTGGAAGAAATAGGGCATTGCCTGGATCATGTTGAATCCATCACCGACGATGCCGGTGCTCAGGGCAATCCCGAGGGCAAGCATGACGCCCGGATTGTAGGGAACAAACATGATTGTTCCGGTCGCAATTGCGTCCATAATGTTGGCGTTGCGTTTTGGTGCCAGGTTATGTCGGTCCCCGATCTCTTTCGCCATCGGACCGAAGGCCACAATTGATCGGGCGGATCCGGCAGTTATGATGTTACCAACGATAGTAAGAACCAGTACGGAGAGTTCGGCGTTCCGAACGCTCCGGGTGAGCGGTCCAACGCGATCAAGAATCCGATCGAACAATCCGGCTTTATCAAAGACACCAACCAGTCCCAGCAGAAGCATAGTGAACATGATGATCGGCAGCATGCCGTTAATACCTGTGTACACGACACCGCTGAATTTACCCGCCGCCACGTCAGCGAAGAGTACGTCTTTAGGAGTCATGAGACCGGATACGAGTCCAAGGACAATTCCGAATCCGTTGGCGACCATGAGTGCCGTCACGAGATGGACTCCTTTGTACATCATCCAGATCAGCACAGCCGGCACAATGATCATAATCAAACCCTTCGGTGAGACTTCACGGGCAAGTTCCACGGCTGCCGAGCCGTCGGTCCTGGTCGAAATACCGAAAATAACGAACATTATTGCGGCAAACGCAGCAGCGACAAAGGCGTACTTCAACCGGCTTCGAACGACGGTCCGTATCTCCGCGCCCTGGGTATATGCCGATGCGATCGTTGTGTCGGAAATAGGGGCGATGTTGTCACCGAAAAAGGCCCCACTCATAAGCGAACCGATCATGACCAGTGGATTGGCTCCAAGGCCAACGCCTACGGGCAGCATAAGCGGACCAATTGCGGCAATACTGCCACCGGATGTTCCTGTAGCTGTGGAAAAGAGGGCGGCGATGATAAAGGTGGCAAGAGGGAGCATTCCACCACCGACACCGGTATTCACTCCGAGCCAGACGAGGCTATCCACCAGACCGGTAGTCCGAAGCAGGCGCCCCATAATCGAGGCGAGCACCCACGCCATCGCCATGATCGCCACCATTCGCCGTGACATACCTGCCAGAATGGCTTCCGAGGCTTCGGCGGGCTTTCGTGCGAGAACGATCGCCACGAACATTGCGCCGATACACGGGATCCACAGCGTTCTGGTATGTACCCAGCCGGTCAATACCAGTGCAAGAATACCGCCAAGCAGCGTCATGAGCGGCAGAAACGCGCCAAAGCCACCAAGCCGAAATTCCAGTCGTTCCGAATCTGTTGCCATCTTTCCCTCCGTCGATATAACGTATATTCGAATACTCGAAACTAAGTGATTTCGAATATTGACAGCTACAGAATAGCATTGTATTGTTGTGGATGCAAGGATTTTTGTGTGATTAAATGATGACGTACCTTTTGGCCGGAATTCTGACATTTCCGATAACTACAGCTCTCACGATTGCCGGTGTTGGTGCAGCATTTATTCTGATACCGGTTTTTACCTGGCTCGGATTTGACCTCCATCAGGCAATAACAACGGCGCTTTTCCTGAATGCCATTGCGATGATATCGGCTTCGATACGATACGGTCGGAACAGACTGATACTGTGGAAGCTGAGTATACCGCTTGTTGTTATGAGCGTTATCGGGGCTCCCCTCGGGGTCAGACTGGGCTATACTATCGATGCCGATGTGATACGCTTTGTGTTCGTCTGCTTTCTCATATTTTCTGCATTGATGATTCTCTTTTCCCGAAAAGAAAAGGATGATACCGAGAGTGATGTGCGAATGACCCTCGGAAAAAGCGTCATCGGTGGTGTCGCCGGCCTCTCTGTAGGAATCCTCGCCGGTCTTATTGGCGTCGGAGGCGGAAATATCATACTGCCGGTTCTGGTCTGGCTGGGGATCACACCGCGCAAGGCCGTCGGTACAACCGCTCTGGTCGTCGTATTCTCGTCGGTGTCCGGGTTTGTCAGTCACGTTGGAGCGGGCAGTATGGATTTACTGCTTATTGTCAGTACCGCGTCAGCCGCAATTGCCGGTGCTGTGCTGGGCTCGTGGCTCATGACCGACATATTGAATCCGACTACAATCAAAAAGCTGCTTGGGCTCGTCTTAATCGGCGTTGCAATAAAGATGATTATCAACCTGGTATAGGGTACAAGGAGTGGACCGATGGCACCAAACAAAATCGAACTGATTCGCAACCAGCTTCCCGCGGTGACAAACTGTTTTTATTTCAATACCGGGACAAATGGTCCGTTGTGTACCGCAACCGCGGAGGCGATGAAAAAGGAAGCCGAAAAAGAGTATCTGGAAGGTCGCTATCTCCCGTTCATCCCGGAGCTGTACATAGAGATGGACGCAACAAGAAAGCTGGTCGCCGACTTCATCGGGGCCGAGATGGAGGAGATTGCCCTTACCCAGTCGGCAACGGAAGGAATGAACCTGATTCTCTGGGGCATCCAATGGCAACCCGGCGATCAGATTATCACTACCAACCGGGAACATATTGCGAGTCTCGCTCCGATTTCGCTCGTTTCCAGTCGCTATGACCTTTCCGTCAAATACCTTGATGTACCCTACGGAGACGCCTACAACGAAGACAGCTTTATCGAGCAGTTTGAACGGGCGATAACGCGTCGATCACGGTTGCTGGTTGTGTCGCACGTTTCGTTTTCGACAGGGCTGACCGTTCCGCTGAAGAAACTCGCCCAAATCTGTCACGAGAACGACATGTATATTCTTGTCGACGGCACCCAGGGAGCGGGGGCCACCGCGCTCGATATTCACGATTGTGGTGTCGACTTCTATGCGATGGCTGGACGTAAGTGGTTCCTCGGTCCTGAGGGCATTGCGGCGTTATACGTAAAAAAGGTCCGGGTACCGGAGGTTCGACCGACATTTATCAGTCCGTCATCGGTGAAAGAACGCCACGACATTGACATCGAATCCCCGTTTGTGCTGCCTGCTCCGTATGCTGCACGGTACCAGACGGCGACGGCGGTCAACCGCCCTATACTTCTCGGCTTCAAGGAAGCGCTGAACTTCCTGATAAACGATGTTGGACAACAGTGGCTCCTTGAGCGAATTGCGTCTCTGGTACAATACCTCCGGGCCAAACTGCAGGACGTTCCGGGACTTACAATCGTTACACCGAAAGGAAAAGAAGCGGGATTTATTCACTTTCATGTGGATGGATGGACGCCCGGGGAATTCTGTTCAATCCTCAATGAACGGAGATACATGATACGGCCGGTTCCGAAACAACATCTTCCCGCTCCAATCCGCGTATCTGTCGGCTTTTTCAACACTGAAGAGGAAATAGACGGGTTGGTGAAGAACATTGTCGATGTCGTGACTGGTGGGACTCGCTGATTGGATGTATAATTGGCAGCAGCCCAAACGGACGGCATCATCACAGTGTTCGGAGCGGGTCCAAAGTCTTTACAGATGGAGTGCACATGGCTTCCGAAATGCGGTTGAAGAATGAGCTTCGCGCAAACATCCTCAAAGCGCTTGCCAATTTTACACGGGTTTGCATCGTCGAAAAACTGAAACAGGGTCCCCGCAGCGTCAATGAACTTTCCGAGGAGATTGGCGAGTCTAACTCAATCACTTCTCGCCACCTGAGCGTGCTGAAAAAGGCCGGACTGATTGAGGACGAGAAACAGGGAACTACAGTCGTCTATTCGATAGCAACAGAACGAATTCCCGACATTCTGGAAACTGTCGACACGGTCATCAGATTGAATTACGAACGGTACAAGACATTTTTCGAGTAGAAGACGTCGGGTGTGCTTCACTCTACCGTCCATGCGGAAAAGTAGACTGCCTCCGTCGCCGGTACCAACGCCGGTGCGGTCGCCAGATCGAGTACATCCAGCCCGAGCTCGCTAATCGGTGTAAGATTTTCGGCCTCTACGAGTACGTTGCCGTCGAGGATGTATAGCGCCCCAGCGCCTCCATTGGCCTCGTCGTTTAACGTAGCAAAAAACCCGTCGTCCGGATGGTAAAACGCCGGATTTACGATCCGTTCCGCCGTTGCAAATTCGGCCTTGAACTCGGCGATATTGCCGTCGTCGACATTCGAGTTGAGGAACGTTCGTAGCTCGTCACGAGTGATGCTGTATCCGTGTGCATCCACCCGGTCGAGAATCGACGGTATGATAACCGCAAGAAGAAAACCGTGTTTTGAGTCTCCGGTAGCCGACGAATAGAAAGAGTCTACCGCCGAATACCCGGCTGAGACGAGATTTACCAGCGAATCGTCGTTGTCAAGCACGAGTGAACGCAAGGCATCGTAGTTGGTATCGTCAAAGAACACCCCGCTGTCCGTATCGGCAGGAAACTCTACCCCACTCTCGTCAACGAACGACGCGACAAATGCGATATCGTCCTGAAAGAGTCCGCTCGTTTCTTCGGAGTCGACACGCGTCGACAGCGCGTCGAAGTACGTCTCCGCTTCCGCTGCGGTGGTGCGGTCAACGAAGAGAGCGGTATTGATATCGGTTACCCACGTGGAGAAACGCTCCCAGTCGTCCACCGAATCGTCATAGTAGTCGAGGGCGTCATCTTCACCACCGCCGGGGAGGGCGGGGTAATCGGCGACGTCCGGAATCATGTCGGTGATCCAGGCAACCATGTAGTTTCGCCCGGCCGGATCGGCGGCTTGTTGTATCTCCTCATTTACCGCTTCAACGAAGAAATCAGCGACGAAACGCCCCAGGGCGTCATCTTCCCACACGGTACTCACGTCGCCGGCGTCGTCGGGTGGAAAGGCGAGTGCAAGTTTCGCGCCCTTCTCGTTACCGTCGGCGTCGACGGCAGCTACCGCACGGAACAGGTAGGTGTGGCGGTCGGGCGTATCCTCCCCATCGTTGAACATTGCGACCCAGTCGTTGAGTCCTTTCTCGTACAACAGGTCGATCCCGGGGTGGTAGCTGTATCCGCCGACGGTATATTGTGAACCGTCGAATCCAACCTCGATCGCAAACGTCTCCGGTTGCCCCAGGTCGAGCGCCTGAAGTGTTGCGAGCCCGGTATCATCGTCGGCATCGAGCGTCGCCGCCGCCGCAATCAGATCGTCTAACGGTTTATGCACGCGAACTTTGAGCGTCCTGGGTGACGAGATTCCGTCGAACGCGATTTCAATTTGAGTCGTTACATCGACGGCGACCTCTGGGACGGTCTCCTGTTCCGTAAAACGGATAATACCCTCAGCGTTGAACTCGTCATCAAGTCTGAACGCGATCGAAAAACCGGCGCTACCGGAGCCGGCGTCCTCGTCGTAGTCCGTATAGAGGACGATCTTGTGGGTATAGCCGTTGGAGTCTCCCGCAAGCAAATCGACGACGAATCCTACGTAGGTCGAGTCATCACCCATCGGGACAAATGTTCCGGTTGGGAGCGCGGTGATTGCGTCGATATCACCGATGATATCGTCCATAAGTTGCGTAGCGAACGTTCGTCCCGTCTCCGCGATCGCGATATATCCTGGAAGCAAGTCAAATATCGCCTGGATTCCGTCTTCGGAATCGGCGTCGATCGACATGACTGCAATCGATTGTCCGCCGACGCCGTTGGGCAAGAGGCTGTCGGGGATGTCGACGACCGAGTCGGATAATCTGACGGGACCGCCGCCCCCGGATCCCCCTCCGTCGTCGGTCCCAAATACATCAGCGCAACCGGTTGGAATGAGCAAACCGAATACAACCGCACCAACGAGCGATACGTTCAGAAGCCGGGTTTTCTTCATCGGGACCTCCACAGATTGAGTTTCGTTGTGAGGACGTTTCATACGTATCAATATACAGCGTGGGACCGCAGAAATCCCGGATCGCGCCATGGTCCAAAAATGAATTCCACGTACAACAGGGTCCTAGTTATCCAGAATCCTGAAACTGCGCATCCGGAACCCGCCAAGATCTGAAACGCTTGATGTCACATAATTGGGAACAAACGGATGCAACAAATAACCGCCATACGGGGTCCCGCCATACTCAGCTTCCGGATAGAGTACCACCTGATAGCTGCCCTTCATATACAGCGATGATGCGTTGTCCCTCCCGATGTGGTTGTCATCGGTCAGATCTGGATCTTCGATAGTGCCGTACCCTTCAAAGACTCCGCCGTAATTCGGTTCAGAAAAGAAGTACACGCCATTGGGAAAGACATCGGCAAGAAAACCGACGGAGTCGTAGAGATCACGCCGGTACAGATTGTTAGTCTTGCTGTTTCTGGGATCCAAGTCAAAAAGCAGCTCAAACCAGTCGTTGAGACCATCACTGTCATAGTCCGCACTCGTTGGGCTGTACCGTCGGTCATTGTCCTGGAAAATCTCTTCCGACAGGTACTGTTCGACCGCATCGGGTATGCCGTCTCCATCGGTGTCGATTTTGATTGTATCCGGATCAAATACAAGGATGGACGACACGATATTACCAAATCCCAGTCTATGCAGATCTGTATCTTCACTGGGCCGGGCGGTCCACATGAGCGCCTGGGAATGGCTGTTGCCGAAGCCCAGACGCCGGGACATCGCCGGCATGTCTTTTTGAAGATAGAGAACGCGTCCGGCCCCGTAATGGGGTTCGTCGAAGAGGAGGACGCCGACACCGGCGCCGTCTTCGCCGTCGTTGATAACGATGTGGGATACTGCATTGTTCAGAGTGTCACCGTTATCGAAGGACAGGGTAGACAAGTCTTCGGCATGACCGGTGTGATCCAGGCTCTGCCCGCTCTTGCCGCTTTCACTGTAGAGGGTTATGGACCCGGGATACTGGCTGGCAATTTCCTCCGGGTTGAGAGGATCTGTACCGGACAACCGATCAACAGAAGTGTACTGAACACAACGAGACTGAGTAGCAGGAAAGGGTGCCATGAAAACTTCATACGGTCACCTCCGAGATTGGAATACAATCTCAAACTTCGCTTATTTTGTGAGAAACTATCTCTATTATAGTATACGATCGATTATCTCGAAAGGATTATCGGAGAAATTTTATCGAATTCTTGCCGGAAAGCTCGCGTTCAACACGCTTGCGAGTGCTTCAGACGGTCCCGTACGTCAGTCGCCGCCAGAGCCACTCCAATGGTCCATAGCGCCGGCGGCGGAGCCACCAGCCGCTCACGGGTATCTGCAGAGCGTACAATCCAATCGCCAGGAGAAACCCGGTGACCAGGCTGGTCGTTCCAAACATGCCCGCCCCATAGCCGTAGGCCAGGGTGCTCATCACGATGGAATGAGAGATGTAATTGGTAAGTGCCATCCGGCCCACCGGCGCCAGCGGGGTCAGCATCCGCGCCCCCGCAGCGCTTCTGCTCAGCAAGACAATTCCGGCGATGTACGACAGGGAAAGGAGGACACTGCCGATTCCCAGGGCGGTGACCTGCGCCAGCTGCATACGCGTGAACATGTCGATACCCAGCTTGTTCTGCTCAAACCCTGTTGCACCGACGAAAAGGTTGAGAATGAGTCCGATTGGTAGCGCCCACACCAGAATTCGCCGAAAGAGACCTGTGTTGGCCTCGATATTTGAGAACCAGCCCTTCTTCCCGGCGCGTAATCCCAGCAGGAACATACCCAGAACGCTGGGTACCATGAAGAGCATCGTGGAAGTAATGAGACTGAAGAACTCGGAAATACGGTATTGCGTTACCACCCACCAGGAGCTGCTGGTATACGCCTCGGTAGCGGCAGTAATTTCACTGCGGGCCTCTTCCCTTGATGCGTCAAAGGCCGCCTGCACCTGCTCCAAGGCGCCGGTTTCTGCAGGCGCGGCTTTGGCGAGCTCAATCAGACCCGCAGAAACCGCAATAAACAGTACGGGGAGAATCAGAAATATCAGCGCCCAGACCAGAAGCGTTTTTGGTGAACGCTTTCGAAAGAGCATCACCGTGATAAACCCGATGACCGCATACATCAACAGTATGTCTCCGGTCCACAGCAGTACCCCGTGGGCAATGCCGAACAGCGCCAGCACCAAGAGCCGTCTCACATAGACCGGAAGAAAGGGGACCCCTCTGGACTGCGCCCGGGAGATCTGGATTGCCATTCCCAGGCCGAAAAGAAAAGAGAAGAGGGTGTAGAACTTGGAGACGAAAAACGCATTGGTGATGAACTTCACCACGTGCTCTCCGGTGGTGGAATCTGCTGTCGTTATTGGTGCGTACCACGGATTGAAAAAGTACAGAACGTTGACTACCAGAATTCCGAAGATTGCTACTCCCCGAAGTACGTCGATTACCTCTATCCGTTCCTGAGCCGCCACCGGGCGCATATCCTGTTGATCCATGAGAGCCTCCTTCCGTTCCCCGCGTCCAACAGCATAACGAAACTGTGTAATTGCCGAAAGAAGGCGAGCGCTATGAATTGATAGTAACACGCCAAAGCGTACACTTGATTCATAACCATTATGACACTATTATGTAACTATGGCGAATCTCACGATCCGGAACATTCCCGACTCAATACTGGAACAGATAAAGACGCTTTCAACCTTGGATCGGCGGAGCATGAATAGCGAAATTCTGGTGCTTCTGGAACAAGCCGTTCGTTCATATCAGGATAATCCCGGTCGGTTCGGTAATCAGGTCGTATCATCGGAAACACAGGTCGAGATATGGCGTCGACTCTCGGGAACGTGGGAAGACGATCGTTCAACCGAAGAAATTGTGGATGATATCTACTCAAGTCGGACGGTCGGCAGAGACGTCGATCTATGATTCTCTTCGATACCGACATATGCATTGAAATTCTGCGGGGGAATGCCGCACTGATTGAACGGCGAAAAAGCTATGACGAAGAAGTCGCCGTTTCTTTCATGACGGTAGCCGAACTCTATTACGGTGCTTATAAGTCGCCGAGTGCAACAAAGAATCGATCATTGATAGAAAAGTTCCTCCTGACCGTCAAGGTAATTGATTCAGCGAAGCAGATTGCGAGAAGATTTGGTGAGTTGAAGGCTATACAGAACAAGCGGGGGATGACGGTGGCAGACGCCGATCTGTTCATCGCTGCAACGGTGATCGAGAGGTGTTCGTTTCTGGTGACCGGCAACATCCGGCATTTCGAGATGATTGAAGGATTGACGGTAGAAAACTGGCGAGAAGACAGAGCATCCCTGATCTAGTCCAAAATAAGCGTGTTTCTGCCTTTGGCGAGGCAGCCGATCTCCACAGAACCGGATGGTTCAACCTGCATCATCTGACGAAAGCGGAAACGGCTATTGGATTATTGTCGTCCCGTTCCGATAACGCACCGGCCGCACTACTCCCCAGACGCGTCCCGCGGCGAACGTTACCAACGCACCTGTTCCGGCGATTTGTGAGACGGTTATTTTGCCCCCCAGGGCTGCACCGGACAACACGCCGACCAGAAAGAAGGTGGTAATATCAAGGACGCCTCCGACAGAACCTCCGGTCTGGTCGTCCTGGATAAAGGAGCCGATGCCGAATCCCGGAATCTGGTTGAAGAGGATCGGGGCCAACAGTCTACCGTCGGTCTGTCCATTGCCCTCGGGTGCATATACCAGGGGGCGGACGATTCCGTATCCCCGGCTCCACATATAGCCGCCGTATCCCGCCAGAAGGGAGACCACCGCCGGACCCGACAACGGACCATCTTCGTCAACATTGAGGGCCGCTATTCCAAATCCCAGAAGGGACCAGGCTATTGTGTCATAGAGGAGTCCCCGCCTGAAACCCGGGGTATCATCCAGCGAGAGTGATCCCAGTCCAAACCCCGGTACTGTATTGACTATCAGTGCGGAGGCGAGGTCCGCCGTCTCCCGGGCGCCGCCGCCGCCATCATCGTGGCCGTCGGAAAGGGGATCCAGTGCGAGAAGCGGGGAGCAGCATATGACGAAACATAGAACCAGCCCCGCCGGGTATTTCATAGGGAACAGTATACACTGATATTACAAAAATACTCATAAAAAATTGAAGGTGTGCCGGAAGGTGCCCTCCATGGTGGAAATGAACTGACTGTCCCGGGGCCGTGTGATTGTGGTTATGGAAAAAGCAGCCAGCTTCCGGTGAGGGCAAACAGTGAAGAATACACCAGCATCTCCAGTTGGAATTTCAGGATCATTGTCTTGTCGAAATATTTCTTCTTCAGGTATACAAACCCTTCCAGATTGTCCGGGCACGGGGCGGCACTGCCGACGTGGGTATAGACAAACATCAGACCGAAAAGAAACATTCCCCGGAGGAGAAAGCCCAGTTCACCCAGAGCCCCGAGGACGGGATACAAGACAACAGACAACAGCAACCCCCGGACAAGCTGGACCGGAAAGAAGAATTTCTGGACGTGACGACTTTCATCGGGGTTTTCCATATCCCGGAGGTAGTCCATCTTTCGACTTCTACTTTTATAAATCTCGCTGCTTATATGCAGCGCCAGGGCCCCCGCAATTGTGTAGGCTACTGCATGGAGAACGGTAAAAGATAAACTGAATATCACATATCGCACTACGATCCTCCTTTTGTTCGTGCTGACTGAAGTAAAGACGTGCCGAACAGTTCAGTCACGTAAATTCATATCCCTCATCGCCGTCACTTTCCCGGGCCGCCTCAAGAGAATCGCCGGAATCGTCCGCGTCCAGCGTCAGCAGCCGGGGGGTGAGATAGCTGATGGCCCACGCTCCCAGGGGTGCCGTAAGAACTATCGACAGCACCGCCACCGAGAGAATAACGTCTCCCGGTGCTGTGGGCATGCCGGCCATTCGCATGGCCGCCAGGGGTGCTCCGCCGATGGCCGCCTGAACGGTTGCCTTGGGAAGGTAAGCGACTGCGGTGAAGAGGCGTTCCCGCAGCGTCAGGTTGCTGCCGATGAGACACAGAAGCACCCCCAGACTGCGGACCACCAGCCCGCCCGCAATAAGTACAGCTCCGGCGAGACTTGCCTGGAGGGCGACCTGAATGTTCACCTGCGCCCCGACCATAGCGAAGAGAATCAGCTCCGCAAATATCCATATCTTGCCGAGTTTGGCGGAGATTTCGTGGGCCATGTGTTCCCGCTTCTCAAGGATGACAAAGCCGATGGTCATCACCGCAAGAAGACCCGCGAAGGGTAGGTAGGGAGCAAGGAGATGCTCCAGCCGCGCAAGAATCACCGCCAGACCGATGATGATGATGACCCGTTTGGTGGCCCGCGGGTTGAAACGGTCAAACAACCGGTACAGGAGCATGCCCAGAAGCGCCCCCGCGACAATGCCGGTAAGGATGGAGACGGGAATCTCCGCAAGTCGTCGAACGATATCCACGCCCGTGCCGGTATGAATACCGATAAGGATTCCGTATATGACGATGACGAAGACGTCGTCCAGGGAGGACGCCGCCAGAATGAGGGTGGGTATTCCCTTGGCGGTGCCCCGGCGCTCTTCGATGGTCCGGATCATAAGGGGAACTACCACAGCCGGCGATACCGCCGCCAGAACGGACCCCAGAATGGCGGACTCCATGAGGGTAAGACCGAGCAGAGGGGGGGCCAGAAGGGTAATCGCCACCCCTTCCAGTACGGCCGGAATCACGGATAGAAGCAGCGCCTGAACGCCCACTCTGTTGAGGGTGGTTCTGCTGAGTTCAAAACCTGCCCGCAGCAGAATGACCACCAGGGCGATGAGTCTGAGGTCATAGCCGATGGCTATGATGTCAGGGTCCATCACGCCCGTCACATTGGGGCCCAGCAGAATGCCCACGAGCAGGATTCCCACCAGGCCGGGAATATGCACGGCGCGGAAGACCCACGCCGCAAGGAGACCGAGTAACAGAATTTCCGCAAGACTGACCGCCATTGTTTGTTTCCTTTGTCCGAAGGTATACCGCACAGCGGAACGTAAGTTCAATACAAAAACGGGGTAACAGGAATTCCGGAAGATGGTGTTATATGGGACAACGGAGGAAGATGAAATGAAACGACGATGGCTGTGTGTGCTTTTTGTGGCGGCAGCGCCTGTACTGTTTGCCGGTCCGCCGGCGGAAGAGCACCAGTGGGATCTTTCTGAGGAAGAGATGTTGCCGTATAATTCGGAAATTGAGCAGTTTATTGCTGAACGCCCGGCGGTGTCGGTGGGGGACATCACTTTGGGAGAGATGCGGGAACTGGGAGCACGGCTCTCTGTGGTTGCCCAGGAGGAGAGCTACGTCCGAAGTGCCCGGCACGCGTCCCAGGCAATGCCCGGGGCGGGCCACTTCATGATTGGCGAGAACGGACGGGGTGCGGCGTTTATGACCGGGGCGGTGCTTGTGGTGGCGGCTACCGTAGTTGGTGCGTATCTGGTTTTGCCCGATGAAGTGCAGTTTCACGAGCTGGATTACATCAACGATTCCTTTAGCGACATAGAACGGGCGTGGCGGGGCGAGAGCATCGCTTCGGTGCTTCCGGCCTTTGGGGTGCTTCTGGCGGGCGGGGCGGTTCACGGACTGCTTGGCGCGCTGGCGTCGGGGGACGCAGAGGAGCGGGCCCGGGAACAGATTGTCTCCGGGAAGACGCGCTTTGAGCCAAAGCCGTTTATCTATCCCGACGCAACGGGACGGCTTATTCTGGGTGCACGGATAGGGTTGTAGGTGTATGAATACTGACGAAAAACCGGTCGCCTATCCGGCGACACTGCGTATTGACTATCAGGAACGGTCGGATCGTTTTTCCGTGCTGTTCCGACTTTTCGCGGCAATACCGATTCTGATTATCATGGGCCTGATGGTTGCCGGTGGCGGGGAGTGGGACCCCGAGGAGGCGGAGCACCTCCGTGTTCTGGGTACGGCGGGGGTTCTCTTCCTGCCGGCCATGCTGATGCTGGTCTTCCGCCGGAAATACCCGCGGTGGTGGTTTGACTGGAACGTGGAGTTTACCCGTTTCGGTAACCGCATTGCGGCGTACCTGCTACTGTTGCGGGATGAGTATCCCTCTACTGATGAAGAGCAGGCGGTGCATATTGACATACCCTATCCCGACACGACGGAGCTGAACCGGTGGCTGCCGCTGGTGAAGTGGTTTCTGGCGCTGCCGCACATTGTTCTTCTGGCATTTCTGTGGATAGCGGTTGTCATCTGCACCGTCTTTGCCTGGCTGGCCATTCTCATTACCGGACGGTACCCCCGGGGGCTTCACCCTTTTGTGGAAGGTGTCATGCGATGGTCTCTGAGGACGGGAGCGTACGCCTTTCTGTTGACCACAGACGTATATCCGCCCTTTTCGCTGCGGGAGTAACGCCGGAGCTGTCACCGGACCCGACGCAGCCAATCCATGGCGCCCTTCACCCGGCGCCACGCCTTTTCCGCCCGTTCGGCATATATGATGGCGTCTTCCGCGTCGAGTTGTCCCTGATGGGTGTCCGGAACCTCCATGCGTCGCGCCAACAGTGCCTGCGGCACCAGAGGATACTGTTCAACGGCCGCGGCACGCAGGGTCTTTGCCTTTTCTCTGTCTCCGGTTGCCCACGCCAGAAGCGCGTCCGTCCACGGTGTATCCGGCACGGCTTGGCGACAGTAGCTGTGGTGGACCCGCACCGCTTCGACGTACCTGCCGTGTTCTATCAGGGCGGGGACGTACCAGAGGGCCGCCCCTATACCGTCGTCAGGGTCTACCTTCAGAAGCTCTTCAAACTCCTGAAACCCCTCTTGGGGCCGGTCGAGGGCAAGCAGTGCGTGTGCGCGAAAAAAACGGAGGCGGAGTATGTCCCGGTAGAGATGGTCCCGCCAGGGCGATATTCCCGGAGGTACCTCCGGGAGTTGTTCGTTCGTCGCCTTCAGACCCTCCTCTGCGATAGAGAGTATCCGTTCAGGTTCCCCTTCAAACAGGCGGGCAAGTATGACGTAGGCATCTGCGTCGGAAGGACACCGTTCAATGGCTCGAATGCAGTTTTTGGTGATTGTGTAATCACCTGTACCGTCTATCTGAAGTTGTTCTTCGTGAACCATGCCAACCCAGTTGTATGCCGCCATTTCCGGGGTCTGAAAGGCGTGCTCCGGGGGTTTGATAGACCACTTCAAGACGCGATCGAAGAGGGGCCGCCGTTCCCAACGCCGGTAGTGGTAGAATATCTGTCTTTCCCGGATAAGGGGGTGCTGGAAGACCGGCAGCTGCCTGAAGAGGCCAAAGTACTCTCCAAAACGCTGGAAAAAGCGAAGGCTGATAAGAGCATCAAGCTCCTCGCCGTATGCATCGGTGTTCAGGGCTTCTCCGAAGACGGTGTAAAGGAGGTCCGATAGATCTTCCTCATAGAATACAGCGCTGTTTTTGTCCCTGACTGCGTGGAGGAGAAGCGGGATGGACCGGACGGTTACACCGCCGGGCGGATATCCGTCGTATTCTTCCAGGCGTTGCGGTTTGACCAGGGCAGTCGTGAGGAGCCGCCGGTACAGCTGGTTGTTGTCGTCCTTTTCGATGATCTCCGATCCGACTTTCGTGAGGCGAAACTCCTTTGACCGCAAGGAGAGAAGTCCCGCATCCTGGGCCAGATGCCTGGTTCTGCTCAGGACGGGGCTGTGATCTTCCCGGGCAACACTGGTGTAGGACCGTTCCTCATCGGCCATAGCACCCTGGGCGAGCTCTTTCACCAGTGCGGCGGGGAGGTTGCCTTTTGCCGTCGCCTTCACCGGCTGGCGGCTTCTGACTTCCTGAAGCAGTGCCCGGACGTAGACCAGGACGGGAACGGTCCGGACATCTTCTTCCGTAAGCTGCGGCTGGACGGTGAAACAGCGCGCCCACAGGTCGGGGTCGCCGGAGATAAGAGCGAGCAGTTCTTCCGGGGTAGCACCAAGATCCCTGTCAAAGGGTTGAGTATCGATGTCTTCGATTTCGTCGTTTTCTTCGTCGGGGGTACCCGGAAATGGTATGATCTTTGCCATAATGAACCTTCAGTATCGGGAGTTGGCGCTGATAAAGAGAGCGGCAATTGCTCCGGGGACCCAACCGGCTGCGGTAAGCAGTGTTACCAGCAGAATTGACCCGCACCCCCGGTCCAGGACCGCCAGTGGGGGAAAAATGATACACAGAATGACTCTTCCCAGACTCATGAAAGGGACCTCCCGATGTGGATGACAGAAGTATAACAGGTGCGGCGGCGGGGCGGTAGGGAGAGGTGCCGTTATATTCCGTCTTCGCTGTTCCAGCGTTTGAACAGAGACAGAACCCCGGCAGCCGAAGGGGTCCCGGCGTCACGTGTCGTGCCGGCGATATGGATGCCGCATTCCTGTTTGCGTCCGTTGAAGCGGGTAGACCGAATCGTCTTCTCTGCCGGGTCCGATGAACCTACCGGGCGGCTGAGGTGGACGTCACCGACGGTGACGTATCCCTTTTCGGTCAGCGGATGGTTCGGTAGCCGGTGGTGTTCCATGTACTCCACCACATTGTGTCGAGACCAGTTGAGAATAGGATGGAACTTGATTACCCGCCCGTGGCGCTGTACGCGTTTGAAAGATTCGCGTTGTTCGGTCTGTTCGCGGCGAACACCGGCGATCCACGCCTTTGCCCGGAGTTCTCGGAACGCCCGGTGTAAGGGCTCGACCTTGCGAATCTGATGGTAACGGTCCAGGGCGGCGGGGTCGGGCACTTCCCACAGGCGCCCGTATATAGCCTCCATCCGCGCCGGGCTGAAGGTGCTCTGGTACACGTGCAGGTTGAGGTTCAGCTGGTTGGCAAGTGTTTCGGCGTATCGGTACGTTTCGGCAGGGAGATATCCTGTGTCTATCCAAATGACGGGAATTCGCGGAGCAACCACAGATGCGATATGGAGCATCACTGCGGATTGTACTCCGAAGCTGGTTGTGAGGACTGCCCGCTGTCCATGCCGCTGGATGGCAGCGGCTACCAGTTCTTCAGCGGTTGAGTGCGCGTACCGCCGATTCAGGGAAATCGCCGTGTTTTTCCACCACCACATGGTTCCGGTATGACCTGTCATGTGCCGCGTATGCAAGGGTGTTTCTCCGTTTTTGGCGCCGGTATCCGTAAAGGTGCCGCCGCCGTCTCGGCGAAGCTTCTGATCGCTGCAAATATAGGGCAGAAATAGAGTTATAAACAACATTGGAAACATGAATATATGAAGTGAAATCTTCACTCTGTAAATGTCGGGACGGAGCTTCCCGTTGCTTTCGCTGTATCTTGATTTCGCGGTCACACCAATGCGGTATGTGTATATGCGACTTACGGGGAAACAACAGGCAATTCTGCGGGAAGGGAAAGTGGTCTATAAGCACACCTGACCCGGCGGCCGTTGCCACCTGACATCTGCCGCCCGGCCGAATCGGGCCGGATTGGCCACGACGGAAGCCGCCAACCCGACCCGATGTTCCGACTTCCGTCGTCAGGGACCTGTCATAGCCTCACCCTCGTCGGTGAGGAGGTGGCGATCTCCCGTTTCCGAGTTGGTACCAACCCATCGTGATGCTTCGTCTATCATCCAGCTTTCACCGATATTCTCCAGGTCAGTCTCTCTTGCGACCAACGCATCGTAGCCCGCAAGGACCTCCGCTTTTGCATCAGCAAACGTTTCACCAATATCACCGCTGTACCCGCTTGTATTGTCCGCGGCGTCTTCCGCTGCGAAATCAATGAAAGCTACA
>CAZCAE010000042.1:21131-28757 GCA_964496635.1 uncultured Spirochaeta sp. | reverse complement strand
TTATAATAAGGACGGGAAGAGCGGTGGACGGGAGTCGAACCCGCATCTCCAGCTTGGGAAGCTGGGGTAATGCCGTTATACGACCACCGCAATACATTCGTAGGATATGCATGAGTTATCGCCGCGTCAAGAGTGCAAGGGGCGGCGGAGGAGGTGTGCCGGGCGGGGTGTGCCGGTACAGCCTTTGTGGTACCATGGCGGCAGGTACCACCGATATGAAGCACTCATCTACACCGATGTCACCGACGACGGTGGGCATCCTTTCCGCCATCGCCGCGTTTTCATTATGGGGTGTCTTTCCCCTGTACTGGGCGCAGATACCATTGGTTCCCGCCCTTGAGGTTACCTGGCACAGAATTCTGTGGGGGGGATTGTTGGCGTGGGTCGTTGTGTGGATACGGCGACGACGGGAAGGAGTCAACGGGACGGTTGGACCGGTCCCGCTCTTGCCCCGGGGTAGTACTGCCTTGCTGCTGATACTGAACGGTTCTCTTCTCACGGTGAACTGGTTTGTCTACGTTTGGGCGGTGACCTCCAGGCGCACCCTTGAGGCAAGTCTCGGCTACTATATCAACCCTCTGGTGAGTGTTCTGTTCGGAATGCTCTTTTTTGCAGAACGGCTCACTCTGTTGCAGTGGGTCGCCGTAGGAAGCGCAATCACGGGGGTTCTCTACATGACCCTTCAGGCGGGGCTTTTCCCCTGGGTAAGTCTGATTCTGGCGGGTACCTTCGGGTTGTACGGCGTCGTCAAGAAGAAGACGGTGCTTTCCTCCATTCACGGTCTGGCGGTGGAACTTACACCGGTGATGATCCTGGCGCTGGTCATGGTCATACGCGCCCTGGTGAAGGGAACGGGGAGTTTTGCCGCCGGTGATATGCGAACAACCCTCTTTCTGCTCGGCGCGTCGGTGGTCACGGTGGCGCCGCTTCTCCTTTTCGGTATTGCCGCCCGGCGTATTCGTCTGGCCGACGTGGGGTTTCTTCAGTACATTGCGCCGACCTCAATGTTTGTTGTTGCCGTTGCCGTTTTCGGCGATTACGTTGGTACAGCACGGCTCATCGGGTTTGTCTGGGTCTGGGTGGGCTTACTGATCTATACCTACAGCAACTTTCACCGACGCTGACGGCGTTTTCCTGAAGCAACAGAGGTAATCCGGCCCTGTAACATCGTATGAGATGTTACAGGGGTGTAATTGTTGTTGCTGCTTTTCTATTTGGGTTTGCAGGTGTGACCGGCCACGCCGAGGACGCTCCCGAGGCTCCCTGGAATCTCTCCGCCGATACGGAAGTGGACCTTGAAGGCCTTCTTTCCCAGCGATTCATAGGTAGTATAGACGGGCATCGGGTGGTGTGGTGGAGTACCGGTGCTCTTGTTCTGTCCCGTGAGGAGGCGGCCCCGGCGGGAATGGTGGAACGACAGTACCGTTTTCACAACCCCCTGAATGAGATGGTTCACCGCGCCGGGGCCGCCGCAGGCCCTCTGGTCCTAGGTCCGGTGGACCTGCGTGGTTCGTACCGTCGCTTTCTTGATCCGTCAACCGGCGGTATAGTTCCAACCTCGGCGGCGCAGTCCACCGGAGCCCGTCTGGATGCGTCGTATACTCCTGGTTCGTGGGACGGCATGTTCCTGAATGTGCCGGGCGACGCGAGCCGGCGGGGTCACGTCGGCCCGGTAGCCCCCTTTGCCGTCGGAGGGGGGTATGTACACAACCCGGACAGAGCCCACCTGCTTTTGGGACGGGTGGAAAGTGCTCCGGCCGGGGGACGCTTCGGAGGTCTAATTCTCTCCGTCGGCAGTGCAGAGGCCCTTTCCCGAGGCGTCCCGGCGACGTATCAACCACCGGATGAACCGTGGATCCATCCCGTTTCTCCCGTTCGCACGCCCGTCTACCGGGGAGTCGGCCTCGCATACCTGCTTGATCGGGGTACTTTCCGGGACGCGGTATGGCCATGGGGCGTGCGGTGGTTCTTCCTGGCCGAGGGGTGGAGACAATGGTACTCGTACCGCCCGGCGCGACATGCAGGCAGTGTTGTCATGTCTCTGGGCGTACCTGAATTGACGGTCTCGGTCCGGTCTCTCCTTGTAGAACCGGGGTACCTGGATGTGGACATGAACTCGCCAATGCGAAACAGTTTTTCAGGATTGCGGGTGGATGGTCGAGTGAATCTCCCTGAAAGAAAGCCCCGAAATCGACCGATGCTGGAGTGGCGGGGGGAGCTGTTCGGTGACCGGCGATGGGATAACGGCCTGCCGTCGGAAGAATACCAGATAGTGAGGTCCGCCTTTCTGGCGTACCGTTCCGGCGGGTGGCTTCGGCTGCTGAAGGGTGATCTATCAGGAGAATACCGCGCACCCTGGACAGATGCCACCGTGCTGTCGCCAGTCACTGCGACCGAGGATGACGGGTCCGCGACCGCACAGATCGCTTTTAGTCCACCCCTGCGTTTTCACTGGGGGGTGAAGCCGGTGGCCGGCGGTTCCTGCCGTTACAGGTGGAGTGATGATTCTCGACGTGTGAGCGTTGAGCTTTCGGCTGCCCGCCGGGACGCACGCGGATCGTCATGGAACGTGAAATGGGAGGTCAATGCCGAAGAAAACGACGGGGACTGGTCGAGGAATTACGCCATATCCGCCGATGCAGCGATCGGGCCTGCAGTGACTGTTGCTGTACGTTGTTCTTTCGACGAGCAGGGGACTCCCGGGGAGAGTTGGAACGGTCTCGTTCGGCTCAGTTGGTACCGTTCGGGAATTCTTGGCGGCGACCTTTCCCGGGCGTTGTCACAGACCGAGAATGATCCGGGCGGACTGGAAGTAAATGGTCAGGCCCGCCACGTCGATGACGGTTGCCATTAACGGACCGGCCATGACGGTCGGGTCAAAGCCCATCCGGTGGATGAGAAGAGGCGCCAGCGCGCCGATAACGCTGGAAAAGACGACCACAAAAATCAGGGCTGAACCGATGGCTACCGCCTGAATCCAGTCGACTCCCGGTGGCAGGTAGACGCTTCTGACCATAATCACCCCTGCCAGAATAATTCCCATGAGTATTCCCACTGCGAATTCCTTGATCATGACCATGCCGATATCCCGAAAGCGGATTTCGCCGGTAGCCAGACCGCGTATCATCAGGGTGGAACTCTGGGTGCCGGAATTACCTCCCGTCTGGGTAATGACGGGAACGAACCAGACAAGAAATCCTGCCGCCAGCGTCAGGGACTCGAAGGCGCTGAGAACGTTGGTTGTCAGGGTTCCGGCAATAAGAAGGACTATCAGCCACGGAATCCGTTTGCGAATCAGTTTGCCGATGGACGATTCGGTGTATTTATCGATGGAGCCCTCCATGGCACCCATCTTGTAGACGTCTTCGGTCTGTTCTTCCCGGATGACGTCAATTGCGTCGTCAAAGGTGACAATACCGAGGAGACGGTTGTAGCTGTCTACAACGGGCAGAGCGATGAGATCGTTGGCTTCCAGCGTCTTCGCAACCTCTTCCTGGTCGGCGTTGTCGGCGACGCTGATTACCTTGTGGGTCATCACTTCATCGATGCGCCTGGAATCGTCCGTAAAAAGAAGGTCCTTCAGGCTGACCACACCGAGAAGACGCTTCAGGGAATCTACGACATAGATGTAATAAATTGTTTCAACTTTTCGCGCATTCATTCTGATGAACGCAAGAGCCTGCCCTACGGTGATATTCGACCTGATGGCCAGGTACCGGGTGGTCATGATTCCGGCGGCGTGATCTTCGTCAAAGCGGAGGAGAAACTGCATCTGACTGCGCGCTTCGTCGCTGAGAGACTGCCAGACGCTTTCCCGGACTTCAGGATTGAGCTCCTGAATTATATCTACCAGGTCGTCCGGTTCAACCTTCTCAAATATCTCCCGGGCATTGTCAAGGGGCAGGTTCTCTATGAGCCATTCCTGGTCGGCGGAACCCAGTTCAGTGATCAGCTCCGCCTTTTGCTCAATAGGTAACAGGAGAAAAAGGTTGATCGCTTCGATATCTTTCAGGTCTTCCCACAGGAGAACAATATCCTGAACAGGCATGTCGGCAACCATTTCCCGAAGCTGTTCGTCATTGAGGTCCTGAATAAACTCTCTCAGGTTATCAATCGTGCTCTGCATCGCGATCAGCTCCAGTCGCCAAGAAAAAGGATTTCAGGTTCGAGGATAAAGCCGGTTTCACGATACACCGTATTCCTCACCTCTGTCATCAAGTTCTTGATTTCACCGGCCGTCGCGGTGCCGGTATTGATGATAATGTTACCGTGGTGGGGACTTACCTGTGCGCCCCCCATTTGAAGACCCCGCATGCCAAGGCGGTCGATGATTTTGCCCGAAGGCTCGCCAATGGTTCGGTCGTTCTTGAAAACAGATCCCGCACATGGCGCTTCGAAATGACCTTTTTCTCGCCGGTCAGCCTCGATGTCCCGCATGCGTTTCCACAGTTCCCTCCCGTCCCGCGGATTCCTTTTCAGTTTGAAGGTAGCGGCAACGATTATTCGGGAACCATCCTGAAACGGGGAGACTTTATAGGCAAAATCCGCCGGATTTGTCCGATACGTTCCCCTTTTTCCTTCCATAGTGAGGTAGTCTACGGAGTCAAGAATTCCGGCGATTTCGCCATCGTAGCATCGGGCATTCATCCAGACGGCCCCGCCGACACTGCCGGGCATTGCGAAAATGAAGTCCAGCCCCCGGAGGTTATGGTCTGCGGCGTACGCCGACGCGTTGCTTATGGGAAGTCCCGCTTCGACGTGAAGTTGTTCACCTCTGTGGCTTATGTGGTTTAACTTGCCGGTGTGAACCACAAGTCCCGGGATGCCCCGGTCGCTGACGACGACGTTGGCCCCACCCCCCAGTAAAGTGACGGGAATGTCCGTTGTGGCGGTACATCTCAGCAGTTCCTGCAATTCCGATATATCTGCCGGAAGGGCCAACACCTGGGCTGGACCTCCAACCTGAAAGGTTGTGTATGAACTCAGGGGCTCATCGAAGAGAAGTTGGACGGGGAGGTTGAAGTTTTTCACCACGGATTGTACCGTATCCATCGTCTTACCATATCCGAAGGACACCGACGGTTCAATTAAGGAAAAATATTTACATGATTACCCGTTGACGTGTAACTTCACCGGGTCTTGATGGTTATACCATGCACAGGGATGAACGCGCATTTTTTGAGACAGTATATAGTGATGTCTTTCCCGTCCTCTTCAAGGTTGTCTACCGAATTCTCAGGGATCAGGACTCTGCGGAAGAGGTTTGCCACGACGCGTTTGTCCGCTTCTTCCAGCACAGCTCATCGCTGCCGGACGTTACCCAGGCAAAGTACTGGCTTCTTCGGGTGGGAAAGAACCTCGCCTACAATGCATCGAAGCGTCGGGGCAGGGAATCTCAGGCGAATCAACGCGCCTGGTATGAACCTCACCATACACAGGATACCGGTGACACCCCCCTTCTCAGGGAAGAGACTGTCCGGCTTGTCCATAATGCGGTCAATCGGCTTCCAAAGAACCTTCGTGACGTGATCGTATTGAAAGAGTACGGTGATCTCTCGTATGGTGAGATTGCGGAAACCCTGGGTATCAGTATTGCAAATGTAAAAGTTCGGGTGCATCGTGCCCGATCGCGGCTTGCACAGGAACTGGAGGAAGGTGATGTTCACATTCCGCAATGAAGATCTTACAGATACAGCTCTTTCCCGTTATCTGGACGGAGAGATGCTGCCCCACGAACGGGCGCGAACGGAAGAGCGCATCCGGAAAGAACCTGACACAGAACACCTGTACCGTCGCTTTGAGACGCTTTCCACGGTACTGACGGAGGCACCCACCGACAGTCTTGTCGGAAGCGCGTCGGAACGTGTACGCCGGCGTCTTGAATGGGAGCTTGCCCGACACCACGTGGCCGAGTCTCGCGGTCCGTCTTTCGCTTTCTGGCATCGCAGTCTCTCAATACCGTTTCCCGTAGTGGCCGCCGCGAGTGTTCTTCTTCTTGTTATGGCGGTGGGGCTCATTGTCTCTCCGATTATTCCGTCGTCTTCCGGGCGGACCGTTGCCGATTTTGCCGATTCACGGGCCCCCGTACATGTTCAGGTACAGATGGGCGGGTCTGAAAGCGACATGTTGATGCGCTGGCTGGAAGAGCAGGATTCTGTCGGTCATGTGACAATTCAGCTTCCGGAACACGCTGAGTTTCGACTTCGTGGTGAACCGGTATTGATTCGTCCCGATTTTCTCGATCAGCCATCGGAGGAAGAAGAGTACGAGATTGTACCCCTGGAGGCGCTTCCGGAATGACTCGCCGTCGTCTGTATCATTTTTCCGGTTTTGTCCGGGGTCTGTGTATCGTTGCTCTGGCAATAGTGTTTCCCTGGGGTTTCAATCCGGACACAACACTTGCCGCGCAAGGTTCAGACGACTCTCTGAACGCCCTTCTGGAAGGGGCTTTGGAGATCAGCATTACTGCCCGAATTGTTGATGAGGATCAGAATGAAGAAGTGTGGAACATGAACGTAACCCGGGTGACCATTGGGGGACGTTCGGTATCCGTACAGATGGAAGGCAGCAACATTCGGGTTCTGGCAGAATTTACACCTTACTGGGAAAACGACGAAGAGCTGCTTCTTGTAGCCCAGGGTCAGACATGGATCCAAAACACCGGTGATGAAAAACCAGAGTATCGCACCGCCTTTACTACATTACCCGTTCGGCTGGGCGAGCCTATTCTCTTTCTCCCGCTTGGTGCAGGGCATCTCCCTGTTGACACAGCTCGATTTGGACGGCTCAATATCGAACTGGAAATCAACGTGGAGCGGTACCAGTCCTGAGCTCAAAACGATACTCCGTTATCCTTCCCATCGCTATTACCCTTGTTCTTCTGGTCCTGGCAGGCATGACGCTCTATTTTGCCCGCAGGGTTCCCGCAATCCAGCAGATCGACCCCGATACAGCTTCACCGGGAACCGCTATCACTGTGATTGGCAGCGGGTTTACCGAACAGGGGCGTCTGGAAATAGACGGTCGGCCCCTTCCTGCCGACGCCATCCGGCGTTGGTCGGATTCACTGATCGTCTTTTCGCTCTCTCAAAACAGTCGCAGCGGCCTTCTTCGGGTACAGACCTCCGATGGAACAAGCAACTCCGTCTTTATTACCAATACGGAAGACCTGCCGGAGCTCGGCGCTTCCCGGATCGTATCCATAGATGATATTCAGCCACGACGCGGTGGCATTGGTACGGTAGTACGGCTTGTGGGTGCCGGTTTTGGTCCCCCCGCTGCGGATGGAGCACTCTCATTCGTCGCAGAAGATCACACCTATCGTCTCTGGCAGGGTAACCCCTGGGTTCATACCTGGACGGACGACCAGATAGAATTCCTTGTGCCCCCCAATATACCTTCCGGTAATTATCAGGTTTATCTGAATGATCGCGGTGGAAACCAGCAATTTGAGGTTGAGCCGTCCGCCGGAACATTCCAGCTTGGTGATTCAAAACGCTTTACTGTGCGCCAGGAGCTCTTTGCTGCCGGTATTACCGCCGATGCACGGGGAATCTTTCCGTTGCCGGAGGAAACTCCGTCGCAGACGCAACCGCAACTCCTTCGGGAAACGGCGGCGGCGGTTAC
>CAZCAE010000042.1:17119-21121 GCA_964496635.1 uncultured Spirochaeta sp. | reverse complement strand
ATCGGGGTTTGTGGCGTATCAGTTTACTCCCCGTGAGGACTCCGAAGGGGGCGATGAAGCACTTCTTGACCGGATCATTCGGGTAGACCTGATCGAGCGACGTTCCATCAAATGGGAAATTCCGGACAATATCGATTCCCGATTGTTGCTGGATCCGGTTTTTATTCGACATATGGATCCATATCTTCAACTCGATCGGCCATTCACGGACGCCGACGACGTGATACTGGAGCTCCGACGCCGTACCATTGACCTCTCCGAAGACGTCGGGTCCATTGCCCGAGCAGTGCACCAGACGGTAATTGCTTCGTTGGAAAGCGATGGGGCAGATGGTGTGACCAGTCCGGCGGATGCTCTGAATGGCGAGCCCGCCGCGCCTTTTCTGTATGCAGATCTGGCTGTCGCTCTTGGACGTCGTTCGGGTTTGCCGGTCCGTCGGGTCTACGGAGTGGTTCTCGACGATGCGGGGCAGGCAATACCTCACCGGTGGGTGGAGTACTTTGTTCCGAATGTCGGATGGGTGCCGTCGGATCCGTTCCTTGGCGACGGGGGATTTGCCGAAGAGACCGTCGGTCTCGGCGGGTTTTATGGAGAAGACCGCAGTGAAGGTACTTTCGGCGCCCTCGACGACAAACGCATTACGCTGCTCTTGGAAGGCCCGGAGGTTTTACGCGTGTATCCGGGTGGGGGCGTGCTGGAACCGGCGAACTCCTATGCCCCCGGTGTCCTCCAAATCGAATTTCCCGAACCCTCTGTTCCTGTCGGTGCAAAAGGTGTGTGGGAAGTTCCTGTAGTTTCATCTCAGTTCAATTGACACCCCTATACCTTTGGCCTATGCTCGACTCATATGGATAGCACGCTGCAACAGGTTGATCCCGAGCTTTACCAGGTAGTACAGAGAGAAGAGCGGAGACAGCTGGAAAAGCTGGAGCTGATAGCCAGCGAGAATTTTACCAGTCCTGCCGTGTTGGAGGCTGCCGGAACAGTTCTCACAAACAAATATGCCGAAGGGTATCCGGGAAAGCGGTATTATGGTGGCTGTGAGTACGTGGATCAGGCGGAAAACCTGGCAAGAGATCGGGCATGCACTCTTTTCGGGGCGGATCACGCCAATGTCCAACCCCATTCGGGAAGTCAGGCAAACATGGCGGTCTATCTGACCCTGCTGAAGCCGGGAGACACTATCCTCGGAATGGATCTGGCCCATGGCGGGCATCTGACCCACGGATCTCCTTTCAATATTTCCGGAAAGCTTTACAATGTCATCGGGTACGGAGTAGAGCGTGAAAGTGAGCGAATCGGTTATGACGGCGTGGCGAAGCTGGCTCGGGAACACAAACCTCGGCTGATTATTGCCGGAGCGTCGGCGTATCCCCGGACCATAGACTTTCCCCGTTTTCGGGAAATCGCCGATGAAGTTGGAGCGTATTTCATGACCGACATGGCCCACATTGCAGGGCTTGTGGCCAGTGGAGACCATCCGTCTCCGGTACCGTACTCCCATTTTACAACCACAACCACTCACAAGACGCTGCGGGGTCCCCGGGGAGGGATGGTGCTTATCGGGAAGGACGGTGAAAACACTATAGGAGCGGTTGCACCCAAGTCTGGAAGAACAAAGGCGTGGTCTGAATTGCTGGACTCCGCAGTCATGCCGGGTATACAGGGCGGACCATTGATGCACATTATCGCCGCCAAGGCGGTGGCCTTTCATGAGGCCCTGCAGGAACCCTTTCGAGCATACCAGAAGCAGATTGTCCTGAACGCCCGGGCGCTTGCCACGCATCTCGCCGAGGGCGGCCTTCGTCTTGTCTCCGGTGGTACCGACAATCACCTGATGCTGGTGGATCTCAGTTCATTTCAAATAACCGGTAAGGATGCGGAGACGCTGCTTGACCGGGCAAATATCACCTGTAACAAAAACGGCATACCCTTTGATACCAGGAGTCCACTGGTTACTTCCGGTATCAGGTTGGGAACGCCGGCCCTGACAACTCGGGGCATGAAAGAAGGAGACATGGCTTTTGTGGCACAGGCGATCCTTGATGTCTTGCACAATCCGGACGATGAACGCCAGGTTAACGGTGTCCGGGAGAGGGTTCAGGAATTCTGTGGTACATTTCCTCTTAACGCCTCAAATTGACAAGTCCGGAAGCGGTACCTATACTAAGCCAATAGGAAAGATCTGATATGCCGACAGCCCTTCATCTGACAATAGTAAACTTCAATAAAGGCGCTTACATTGTCGTAGAAGGCAAGCCGAACGCCGACAACTTCTATATCATCAGGACCGGGAAGGTTCGCATCAGCAAAGAGGTTGAGGTTGTTCAGGAAGAGGGCGGTAACGTCCTTGGTCCGGGAGATTTTTTCGGCGTTGTTGCTACCATGTCCCAGCACAGTCATATTGAAACGGCCCAGGCTCTTACCGACTGTTCTCTCATTTCGGTCAACAGAGACAAGTTCGTCGACCTTATTGTAAAAAATACCCCCGTTGCAATGAAGATCATTGAGGGGTTTTCCCGTCGAATGCGATATCTTGACGCCGCTCTTGCCCGTCTAACGCTGAAGCAGAGTCAGGAACCCGACGTAGAACACCTCTTCTATGTAGGTGAATTCTACGCCAAGCAGAGCCAGTACAATCAGGCTCATTACGCATACCATCAGTACCTCCGGCTCTGTCCGCAGGGACCGAATGTGGAAAAGGCCAGAGAGCGTCTGGAAAAGCTTGCTCCCTATTCAACGGCAGTTTACCTTGACGGCAGTGAAACGGAGTTCACCAGAAACTACCCGAAAAACACGATGATTTTTTCCGAGGTCATGCCCGGGGCGGAGCTTTACATCATTCAGAAAGGGTCGGTCAAAATAACCAAAGTGGTGAATGACGCCGAGGTTCTCCTGGCGGTATTGAAGCCGGGTGATATCTTCGGAGAAATGTCGCTTATCGAGGACAAACCGCGATCGGCTTCTGCTATCGCCTATGAGGATACACAGCTTCTGGCGGTAAATAAGGAAAACTTCTCACGCATGGTATCCTCGCAGCCACAGATCATAACACGGCTGACGCAGCTATTGGCGGAACGAATCTGGTTTATCTACAAGCAACTGGCCAACACCCTTCTTTCCGACAGTCTTGGCCGTCTGTACGACGCGCTGCTTATTCAGCTGGAGAGAATTCGTGTCCCTATTCGCAGTGGCGAGTCCTACACCTTTGATTTCGGTACCAAAGAACTGATCAATATGGTTGGCATGCCTATGGCCGAAGGCAAACAGGCTCTTCGGGAGCTGCTGAAAAACAGTCGGGTCAAGGCGCTGGACAACAAGATTCACGTTTCCGATATCGAAGAGATCGACAAGCAGGCCAAATACTATCGGAAGATGCAGAAGATTGAACGAGCAAGAAAGCTGAAAAAGCAGAGCATTTGATCCGAGTATAATGATGAAACAGAAATCAATTCTCAATGACGCGTTGCTCATGACAACGGCGGCGATATGGGGTTTTGCTTTTGTAGCTCAACGAATTGGAATGGACCATATTGGTCCATTCACCTACAACGGTATTCGTTTTTTACTGGGCGGAAGCGTTCTGATACCCGTTGCACTCAAGCTGTCACCAATATCGCTGCGGAAGATGGCGCCGACCCTGCAGGGAAGCCTGATGGCCGGTCTCGCTCTCTTTGCGGCGGCAAGCCTGCAGCAAATCGGTCTTGTGTATACCACCGCAGGCAACGCCGGGTTTATTACCGGGCTGTACGTCGTTCTCGTCCCGATTATTGGAATCGGCCGACAACAGAAGATCGGTGCCGGTCGCTGGTTTGCGGTGGTTCTGGCCGTTGCCGGTCTCTATCTGCTCAGCGTGACCAGCGAGTTTGCCGTGAATCCCGGCGATCTCTTTGTGGTTGCAAGTGCCTTCTTTTTCGCCGTTCACGTCCAGTTGATAGATCACCTGGCCCCTCGCCATCCGGCGGCCCGAGCCATACCCAATGATCTCCTCATCCCTCCGCT
>CAZCAE010000042.1:0-17109 GCA_964496635.1 uncultured Spirochaeta sp. | reverse complement strand
CGCCATCCGGCGCTGTGGCTGTCCCTGTTTCAGTATATCGTAGTAGGCGTCTTCAGTCTCATCATAGGCCTTGTCCGGGAGCCCTGGAGCGCGTCTGCGGTTCAGTCGGCCATGCCGGCGATCCTGTACGGAGGTCTCGGTTCAATTTCCGTAGCCTATACCCTGCAGGTTTTTGCCCAGCGCCGGGCGGAGCCAAGTCACGCCGCCGTGATACTCAGTCTTGAGGGTAGTTTTGCCGCTCTGGGCGGATGGATACTGCTGGGCGAGATTCTCTCTTTTCGGAGCGTGCTGGGCTGTGCGCTTCTGCTGGCGGGTATGGTGTTGTCACAGTTTGCAGGATTTCGCCGTCATGAAGATGTTGTCGCGGCAGCGCCCGCCGGCACACTGGAGTAGGGTGCCGATGGACCATGTGGAACGAAAAACGGCGCAGAAACGCTTTCGTCTTTTCTGGATTCTCAACGCCGTTCCGGTAGCGTTTCTTCTTGACGACATTCTTGTGCTGTACGGTATCCGTAACGGTCTGCCCGAACCCGCTCTGGCGGCGGTGGTGTCCTTTGTACCCCTGACTATGCCCTTCATGCTTCTGGGACGCATCTTTACCGCCCGGTGGGGGCTGTCCGGCGGGTGGGTCAGGGCGTATCTCATAAGATACACAGCAGTACTGGTACTGGTGATTATTCCGTGGATCACCGCGCACCGTATGAGAGTCTTTCTGTTTATCATGGGAGCCTTCATATTTGCCACGTTCCGGGCGGTGGGCGTCATAAACATGCATCCTCTCAATGGAGAGATTACCACCGACGACGATCGGGGACGGTATCTCCATACCAATTTCGCTCTCTTCAATGGTACGTATGTGATCGCGGTAATCCTGACTATCCTGGCAACACGGCGGTTTGACTCCACATGGATATATCAGGGGATGATTGTATTTGCCGTCGTGGTCGGCTTCATCTCGCTGGTTGTTCTTCGTGGAGTTCCGGAGTCGGGTGAGGGACAACAGGCTGCCCGGGAGCCCTTCTTCCGTCTTCTGCGGGAAGTCCGGAGGGAAATCAAGCTGGGTATTCTCATACCGGCGTGGGCGGGAGGACAGATGGTTTTCGGGCTGGTTATTCCCTTTGCCGTGATGTTTCTGAAAAACGGATACGGCATTGATGACCACGCTGCTCTCATGTTTACGTTGCTTACTCTCATCGGCAGTGTTACCAGCGGGGTAGTCAACCGTCGCCTTACCGGCCGGATCGACCCGGACCGTCTGGTAACCACCTACGCCGGTATTCTCGTCGGTCTGGCCGCGTTCTGGGCCTTTGCGCCGTCGGCAATAGTATATCCAGTGATGGGTACCGCCTTTTTCCTGGGTGGCGTATCCCGAGCGGGAATTATCGTCGGTTTACAGCATCACCTCATTTCGCGAAACAGACCGGAACACCGGATGCACGTCTCTCTTTTGGTGGAGCTTACGGGGTCGGCCGTTTCCGGGTTGTCCGGAACGGTAATCGGCGGTCTGTTGCTTCAGTATTTTCGTCAGCGTGCAGTCGGAGTGGGCGTCTATCACGGCTATTTTCGCGTCATACTGGTCATACTGATTGGTGCGCTCTTTTTCGTGCGTCGCATTCGGCATGATCGGGCGGAACCGCCGAATCCCCTTGCGAGTAGCTGATACTCCCTATACACTGCCGCCATGCCGGATATGTGTACAACTCGACCCGCCGATTTTGCTCCCCAGAGTATTCTCGATTTGAGGTCGGACAAGCGAACCCGGACAATCGTTCTTGTTCTGCGACTGATCGGAATCGTCTTCTTTGTTCCCCTTTTTGCCGGTATTCCCCTGACATTCCGGCACAATGCAGGGTTCGATCCTCTCCAGTTGTGGAGTCTCGGGATGTCTCACCTGCCCGGTATTGTAACTTTTCTGCTTTTGGGAGTAATGGCCTTTCTCGTTGCCCTGCTGCACGAAGGATTGCACGGGCTGGTACTGAGACTCTTCGGCGCCACCACAGTCCAGATGCATTTCGACGGTCCGGTCCCGCGAAGTTACGACGCCGGCGTGGTTTTTTCCCGTCGGGTTGGTCTGGTCGTGGCGACAGCACCGTTCTTTCTCGTATCCACAGCGGCAATTGTGGTTCTCTTGATTGTGCCGGATGAATGGATAGGCTGGGTCTTTCTTCCGGCGGTGATTCACAGTGTCATGGCAGCGTCTGACTTTCTGACGGTGGCGTGGCTTCTGGGAGTAAAGAAAGAATATCTGGTTTCGGCCTTGTCTGACGGTTGGGTGGCTTACGCTCCCGGTGCCAAGGCGCGTACATGATCAAAGATACAGAAGGAGAAAAAGAGTATGAGCACTATTGTAAGCAAGTTTGGCGGCAGCTCCGTTGCTAACGCCGAGCAGATTCGTAAAGTAGCCGAGATTATCCGCAGTGACGCACGACGTCATATTGTCGTGGTGTCTGCACCCGGCAAGCGATCAAAAAGTGACGAGAAGATTACCGATATTCTCATTTCCTGTCACGCTATGGCTGCGGGAGGTGAAGACTTTCGGTCTCGTTTCCAATTGATTCGGGAACGATATAACGAAATAGCGTCGGATCTCGGTCTCGGCTCAGATTTTGAGCCGGTTCTCGATGAGGTTGAAAAAAACATCGCCGATGGCGCCGATCAAAGCGCCGTAGTGTCCCGCGGTGAATACCTTGGCGCTCGGCTCATTGCAAAGTTTCTGGGCTGGGAATTTGTGGACGCTGCTGAGCTTATCCGATTCAGTGACACCACCACGGTCGACGACAGCGAGACGGACCGCCTTATTCAAGGGCGCCTCAGGACGGACGGGAAATACATCATTCCCGGTTTTTATGGAGCTCATGCAGACGGCCGGGTCCAGCTTTTCACCCGGGGAGGCTCGGATATTTCCGCATCTCTTGTAGCCAGGGCGATTAAGGCGGAGCTGTACGAAAACTGGACCGACGTGTCCGGTCTTCTTTCGGCGGATCCAAGGATTGTGGATGGTCCATCCCCTGTATCGGAAGTGAGTTATCATGAGCTCCGGGAACTGGCGTATCTGGGAGCCAACGTCTTTCACGATGAGGCAGTGGCGCCAGTTGCGGATACGGGGATTCCTATAAATATCCGAAATACCAACGAACCGTCCCATTCCGGCACGATGATTCTTCCATACAGTGAAACGAGCAAACGGACAGCCGGTATTCGTACCGGTGTAGCCGGCAAGACAGGTTTCTCCGGAATCGTCATCCGACGGTCCATGCTGAACAAGATTGCCGACTTTCCCGTCCAGCTTGGGGCTGTTCTCGGGCAAAAGGGAATTCGCATGCACCATTGTGCGCTTGGCGGTGACTCGGCTCTGGCTGTTGTTGAGTCGGCGGCAATGGAGGGAGCCGGAGATACGGTACTGAAAGAGATCAGGAACCTTTTTTCCGCCTCTTCGGTGGAATTGAGCGGCCCCTACGCGCTGGTAGGAGCCGTAGGAGAAGAGCTGGCTATCCAGCCCGGTGCATTGGGGAGCGTTCTGTGGGCGATGGAAAAAGCTTCGATGGCCGTCCGGTTTGTAATCAATGGGTATTCATCCAGTAGTTTTATTGTTGCCGTCGATGAAGAAATGTACGAAGAGGCGGTGCGTCTGACTTATACCGCCACAGAGTGAAAGGATACCCGGCGGACAGGATGTGACCACCCCCTGCCGCCGGGATCCCCCGTTATCAGAAACCCATATCGATCATCGCGTCTGCTACCCGGCGGAAGCCGGCAATGTTTGCTCCTTTTGCGTAGTCGACATCATCTCCGGTCTGTCCTTCTTTGACGCAGTTGGCGTGAATAGTCTTCATGATCACCTGGAGCTTTTCGTCAACTTCTTCTTTTGTCCAGGCAAGTTTCATGGAGTTCTGGGTCATTTCCAGGCCTGAAACGGCAACACCGCCTGCATTCGCCGCCTTACCGGGAGCAAAGGGAACTCCCGCTTTTTTAACCGCTTCGATTGCTTCGGGGGTGCAACCCATGTTGGATGTTTCCACCACATATTTGACACCGTTCTTCAGGAGGGTGGCTGCGTCGTCTCCGTTCATTTCGTTCTGAATTGCGCAGGGAATAGCGATGTCCACCGGGACCTCCCAGGGGCGTTTGCCGGCCACGAAGGTTGCTCCGAATTTCTTTGAGTAGGGCTCGACGATGTCGTTGTTGGACGCACGCAGATGTAGAAGGTAGTTGAACTTCTCTTCCGTGTTTATGCCCTTTTCATCCAGAATGTACCCGTCGGGACCCGAAATCGTGATGACCCTGGCACCCAGTTCGGTTGCCTTCATGACGGCACCCCATGCGACATTTCCGAACCCGGATATGGATACGCTTTTTCCGGCCAGGGAATCACCGCGGCGTTTTGCCATTTCGTCCAGAAAGTAGATTGAACCAAACCCCGTAGCTTCCGGTCTGATCAGAGAACCGCCCCAGTTACGGTTCTTGCCGGTGAGGACCCCGACATGGTCGCTCCGCAGACGCTTCCACTGACCGTACATAAATCCGATCTCCCGTCCTCCTACGCCGATATCTCCGGCGGGGACGTCAAGTTCCGGGCCGATGTATTTCTGCAGTTCCGTCATAAACGCCTTTGAGAACCGCATGATTTCGTTGTCTGATTTTCCCTTGGGGTTGAAGTCGGAACCGCCCTTGCCGCCACCCATAGGCAGACCGGTGAGGCTGTTCTTGAAGATCTGCTCAAAACCGAGAAACTTCAGTCCTCCAAGGGTGACACTGGGATGAAATCGGAGTCCACCCTTGTACGGGCCCAGGGCGTTGTTGAACTGCACCCGATAACCGCGGTTGACGTGGATATCACCGTTGTCGTCTTCCCACTCGACCTTGAACATGATTACCCGGTCCGGCTCAGTGATCCGGTCAAGAATTTTTGCACCGAGATACGCCGGGCTGGTATTGACTACGTCGATAATAGACTCTATCACTTCCTCGGCAGCTTGAACGAACTCGGGCTGAGCAGGATTTCGCTGTTCGAGCTCCGCTATGAATGTCCGCAGATCGTACATCGATTTCTCCTTTCATTGTAACATTATTTGAACGACAGTATATATACTGCAACATTTTTATTTTCAGGCGCCTTTCTCTCTTTGTCAAGGATGAAATACCGGAATATATTTTTTCTTGACAGCTCTCCCGTTACAGTGCAAAATAGGAGTTGTTGCAAGATAGTAACATATGTTCAAATAACAGAACAAAAAGAATATATTGTTTGAGGAGTTGTTTGTATGAGTAGTCGTTTTTCAGAGCTCTCTCTCAGTGAAGCTCCGGTGATCAAAATCACCCCTCCTGGCCCCAAGTCGAAGGAATTACTTGATGCGCAGGCAAAGCTGGAAGGCTCTGCAGTATCCTATCCCAAGGGAATGCCTATGGCTATCAAACTGGGTAAAGGTGCAACAATTGAAGATGTCGACGGAAATGTATTTATCGATATGTTTGGTGGCGCCGGTGTCATGGCTGTGGGCCACGGCCATCCCGACGTTCTGAAAGCCTCCCATGATGCTATTGAAATGTATACCCATACTTTGGATATCCCCACGGAAGTGCGAAAGACCATGGTAGATACCCTGCGGGAACTTCTTCCCTCCGAACTGTCCCGTATCTTTTTCGGTGGTCCTACCGGATCCGATGCGGTAGAGCAGGCGATCAAGCTGGCCCGTTACAATACAGGTCGCCATGAAGTGATCGCCTTTCACGGTGCCTATCACGGAATGACCGGGGTCGCACTGGCACTTACTACGGATTACAGTCATCGTCAGGGTATGGAGCCGCTGGTACCGGGCATTCGCTTTATCCCTTATGACTACAAGTATCGCTCTCCCTTTGGCGGTCCCGAAGAAGATACGGACCTGCGGGCAGCGGACTATCTCGAGATGGTGCTGTCCGACTCCCATTCCGGTTTCGGCAAACCAGCTGCGGTAATTATGGAATCTGTTCAGGGTGAAGGTGGAACGATTATACCCAGCACCCGTTTTATGAAGCGTGTTCGGGAAATCACGAAAAAGCACGACGTCATCCTGATCTGTGATGAGATTCAGGCCGGCCTTGGCCGTACCGGCAAGATGTTTGCCTTCGAACACAACGGACCGGACTTCGTGCCCGACATTATTACTATGTCGAAGGCTCTTGGTGGCGTAGGGTTTCCCATTTCCGCAATTGCCTTTCGTGAAGAATTGAATACGTGGCCCGCCGGTGCGTCTATCGGTACCTTCCGGGGCAACATGATTGCTTTCGCTGCAGGTGCAGCGGCCTTGCGGTTCATGAAAGACAATGACGTTCCCGGATACGCCGCCGAACTTGGCGCAAAGATGCTGAAAGAGCTGAAGAAGCTTGAGACGGAAACAACAATTGTCGGTGAAGCGCGGGGCATCGGCCTCATGTTCGGTATTGAAATTGTTCGCGACCGGAAAACAAAGGAACCGGCCGGGGACCTGGCAAAAAAGGTTCGGAAGTACGCCCACCAGCGGGGTGTCATGATTGAGGTAGGCGGACATCACGGAAACGTTGCCCGACTGCTGCCGCCGCTGATCATTTCGGAAGAACTGGCGATGAAGGGCGTTTCAATTATACGGGATGTCATTAAAGACATCGAGAAAGAACGCTGAGAATTGACGTAAAGGAAGACGGTACATGGCAAAAGAAAAATATAACGTTGCGGTTGTCGGTGCTCTGGGAGTCGTCGGTACGGAGATGATCAAAACCCTGGAGCGACGAAGCTTTCCCGTTGCGGAGTTTCGACCTCTGGATATCCCGGAGAATGCCGGGAAAGAAGTGATGTTCAATGGCGCATCCGTAAAGGTACAGGCTGCCGTGAAGGAAAACTTCAAGGACATCGATATTGCTATCTTTTCGGCCGGGGCGACAGCATCCAAGGCACTGGCTCCGCAGGCGGTGGAAATGGGCGCCGTCGTCGTCGACAACTCAACGGCGTGGCGCATGGACCCGGAATGTCCCCTGGTAGTGCCGGAAGTCAACCCCGATGACCTCAAATGGCACAAGGGCATCGTCCCAAACCCCAACTGTTCAACCATTCAAATGGTGGTTGCATTGAAACCCCTGCATGACGCGGGAAAAATAAAGCGGATTGTCGTTTCTACCTACCAGGCTGCTTCCGGTGCCGGCGCAAAGGGTCTGGTTGGTCTCCGGGAAGAGGCGGAAGAGTACATAAAGACGGGTAAACGGGTTGCCCCACGGGTTCACCCCGTTCAGCTCGCATTCAATGCCGTTCCCCATATCGACGTCTTTCAGGAGCACGGTTACACCAAGGAAGAGTACAAGATGGTTGGTGAGACCCAGAAAATCTTCGGTGACGAGTCAATCAAGGTGAATCCTACGGCGGTGCGCATTCCCGTCTACTACGGACACTCTGAGTCCATCAATATCGAAACGGAAAAGAAGATCACCGCCGACCAGGCGCGACAGATCCTTTCCAAGGCTCCCGGTATCATGGTCAAGGATGACCCTGCCAACAACGTATATCCTACGCCGCTGGAATCAAACGATCAGGATCTGACCATGGTGGGACGTATTCGCGAAGACCTGTCCATTCCTAACGGTCTGAATCTCTGGGTCGTTTCCAACAACATTCGGAAAGGGGCAGCCCTGAACGCGGTGCAGATTGCCGAAACACTGGTGAAGATGGACCTGGTACGGGTCTGAGAGCAGCTATATGAAGATTCGAGAGGAGATCCTGGAACTGACGGATGAGTTGATTCACATCCGCCGGGATCTGCACATGCACCCGGAACTCGGATTCGAAGAGTTCCGAACTGCCGATATCATCGAGCAGTACCTGCGGGAGCTTGGGCTTGATCCCAAGCGTCTCGCCGGCACGGGTGTCGTTGCCACCATGGCCGGCACGGCTATGGGCGCCTCAGATGGTCCTACACTTATGCTGCGGGCCGATATCGACGCCCTTCCTATTCAGGAAGAGAATAATGTGCCCTACCGGTCGCTGACGAACGGTGTCATGCACGCGTGTGGTCATGATGCCCACACGGCAATACTGTTGATAGCGGCGAAAGTCCTTGCGCGGTACCGTGAAAGAGTAAGAGGAAAGATCAAGTTTCTCTTTCAGCCCAACGAGGAAGTTGCCGGGGCGGAGATTATGGTGGAAAAAGGCGCCCTGGAAAATCCGAAAGTTGACGCTGCTATGGGTATTCACATCTGGACACCGCTGTTGAGCGGCCAGATTGGTGTTACGGAAGGCGGTGTCATGGCCAGTATGGACGTCTTCCATATCGTGATAAAGGGAAAGGGTGGTCATACGGGGTATCCCGATTCTGCCATTGATCCAATTATCTGCGCTGCAAACCTGATTGAAACCGCACAACGCATTCAGACTCGGGATATCAGTCTCCTCTATCCTACCAGTTTGATGTTTTCCAAAATAAGCTCCGGCACAAAGAACAACATTATTCCGGATCAGGTCGAGATTGAGGGTACCCTACGGTACCTGTATGAGCCGACCGAGGAATTCAACCCTGCACGCAGGCTGGAAGAGGTAGTACAATCGGTCTGTGCCGTCCATCGGTGCGGGTACGAGTTTTCCCTCGAGACGGAAAACGAAGTGGTCGTCAACGCTCCCGAAATGGTTCAGCTGGTTCGGGAAACAGCGGCAGAAATGGTAGAGAGTAAAAAAGACATTGTGGAGCATCGCTCCATGGCGGGAGAGGACTTTGCGGCATACGCAAAGCGGGTTCCCTCGGTATTTATACATGTCGGTACCCGGGACCCTGAAAAAGAGACCGATTACCCCCATCACAGTCCCCGCTTCAATATTGATGAAGATACTATGTCGACGGGAGTAGAACTGTTTGTTCGGACGGCCGAGCAATTTTTTGAACGGGAATGGAACTTCGATGTAAGTCGGAGTTAAAAAAATACAGGAGGGTATTCTTGTGACAAAGAAAATCTTTGTTCTGATGGTGCTGCTGGTGTTTGTATTGAGCATGAGCGGTCTGTTTGCCGGTGGACAGCAGGAAGCCGGTGGTGATGGTCCGGATCGGGTGATTCAGGCTCGTCTGGCTTCTGAAGAAGTTGAAGGTGACTTCATGACGGTGTGGGCCAACAACTTCGCCGACTATATGCGTGAAGCCACCGACGGTGGATACGACCTTGACGTCTATCCCTACGGTGCAATTGGTGACACCCGGGACATCAACGAGCTGGCACAGCTTGGTGTAGTGGAATGGGTCTTCTCCGACTACGCATGGATCAGTGCGTTTGTGCCCCAGGCACAGGTGCTGGCTCTGAACTACCTGTGGCCCCGCGACAAGGTAGCTGAAGTTGTAGAGTGGGTCGTCAAGAACGGTGACACCATGCCCATGATGGAAGAGCACTTTCGCCGGAACGGCCTGGTACCCCTTTCAATCATGTTTGAAGGGTGGCAGTGGGTAACTTCCACCAAGCCGGTCAGTACTCTCGCTGAGATGCGCGGAATCAAGACGCGTGTCATGGGTTCCCAGATGCTGGTAGCCAATTATCGCGCCTACGGATACAGCCCCACCCCTATGAGCTACGGCGAAGTCTACAGCGCACTGCAGACCGGTCTGATTGACGCGCAGGTTAACCCGCTCTTCGCAATTCACAGCATGAAGTTCTATGAACCGACTACGTACTTCACCCAGATGTGGGCGGAGCCCTTCCTCGGTATTCCTACCGCAAACATGCAGCACTTCGATTCTCTTCCCGAAGAGTATCAGGAGATGATGCGTACGTGGTGGGCCGACGCCATCGTTCCCGCCGGTGAGTGGATCAATGAGAAGAACGCCGGATTCCGCGAGGCCATTGAACAGGAAAAACCGTCCATCGTATGGAACGAGTTTGACGATGCGCAGATTGCCGAGGCAACCCGGCTTGCCCGAACCGTCGATGCCGAGTTCGTTAAAGCCGGTGGAGAAGGAGCCCAGGACATTCTGGACGCTTTGCTGCGGGATATTGAAAACGCCAAGCAGGCGCTTGGTGTAGACTGACCGTAACACGGACGGCATGGATCTTTCCAGGTCCATGCCGTTTTTGTATAAGAGGGAGAGTGGTACCTAATGAGTGATAAACCACAGGAAAAAGTAACGATCGGGCGGCGTATAAGTCTCGTGGTCGACTGGTTTGAGGTTGGAGCCTTGAGTCTGTCGACAGCGGCGCTTGCTATTCTGCTGATCGCCAATGTGCTTGCCCGGACATTTTTCCAGGCAATCTATTTTGCCGAAGAACTGGCGGAGTTTCTTGTTATCTTTACGACTTTTGTGGGTGTCAGTTACGCCGCCCGAAAGGCGCGGCACATTCGCATGGGTGCATTTCTTGACTCCATGCCGCCGAAGATGGAAAAGGTGTTCATTTTTTTCATTGCCGGCGTAAGCGCCCTGGTGATGTTCATTATGGCCTATCACTCGTGGAACTACATGCTCAACGCGAGGGCTATGGGTCAGACTACCCAGGCTCTTCGCATGCCCTACTGGTATACCCTTGTCATAGTACCTATCGGCTTTGCCAGTGCCGGTATACAGTACGTCCGTACCGTCTGGAAAAACATTCTGGAAAAGGATGTATGGCAGTCGCCGGAACAACAGAGCGAATACGAAGACGAGATAGGGGGCTACTGATATGACGTTACTCTGGGTAAGTATGGTGGTGATGCTCCTGATGGGTTTCCCGTTCATGGTGCTCATTCTCGGTTCACTGTTGTTGCATGTGGGTGTCAATATGCCGACGTTCAACTTCAGCAACGTCATGGTCCAGCAGGTTCTTACCGGTCTGTCTCCGCCGGCGCTGCAGGCGGTACCGATGTTTATTCTTGGCGCCAGTATTCTGACCTCAGGACAGGCTGCTCGGCGACTTATCAACATGGTACGGGTCATGGTAGGGCACATTCCCGGTGGTCTTGCAATAACTACAAACGCCAGCTGTACCCTCTTTGGTGCTGTATCCGGGTCCACCCAGGCGACTGTAGCTGCCATTGGCGGAACCATGCGGCCGATGCTTCTGGAGGCGGGTTACAAGAGTTCCTTTACCCTGGGGCTCATTATCAACGCCAGTGATATCGCCCTGCTCATTCCGCCAAGTATCGGGTTTATCGTCTATGGTGTTGTTACAAATACCTCCGTAGGCAAGCTCTTTCTCGCGGGAGTCTTGCCGGGAATAATGATTTTTTTCCTCTTTTCTATCTATGCCTTTATCTATTCGGTGCGGCATAAAGTAGGGGTTGCCCCCAAAGCGACCGGAACGGAGCGGATACAGGCGCTGAAGGATGGGTTTCCCGTTCTCGGTTTTCCTATCATTATCGTCGGCGGGATCTATGCCGGGTTGTTCAGTCCCACCGAAGCCGCCGCCGCTGCCGTACTGTACGCCATCGCCCTTGAGGTCTTCCTGTTCAAGACAATGACGTGGAAAATCATTATCAAGGTACTCCTTGACACAGGCGTCATAACCGGCGTTGTCTTTGTGCTGGTCGGTGCCGGGCAGGCTTTTTCCTGGCTTATCAGTTTCATGCGCATACCGGAGGCGGTCATGCCGGTGATTCTGGGAACGGACCCGTCACAGCTTCAGGTGATAATCACGGTCATTATCGCTTACTTTGTAGCGTGTATGTTCGTTGACCCGATCGTGGCGATATACGTCTTTTCGCCGATATTCGCTCCCTACGTGGCGGCTACCAATATTGATCCCGTCTTTCTGGGGGTTCTCGTAACGCTGCAGGCGGCGATAGGTTCGGCGACGCCTCCGTTCGGATGCGACATATTTACGGCTCAGTTGATATTCCGCCGGCCCTATCTGGAGGTCATACGGAATACGCCCCCGTTCATACTTCTGCTTCTCCTGGCGACAGCGCTGATCGTCATCTTTCCACAGATTGCGCTCTTTCTGCCCAACACGATGATGAGTCTCGGTGGTTGAGCGGCGTTTTCCAGTTTCATTACCGACCGCTTCGGCGGTCGTTTTTTTTGTATAATACCTTCGGGGGATCGATGCAAAAACACTATATCTTCGAAAAGATTCCGGTAAAGCAATTGATGCAGCGACGCATTCAGGATGTCCTGTTGGTATGCACCAAGTATGACAAGTTCATGCTCGAAGAAGATGGTCGTGTAGATGAGCAGATCTTCCAGGAGTATGCCAGTCTGAATCTGAGGTATCCTCCCCGGTTTGTGCAGGTCGGTACCGAGGAGGATGCTCTGCGGGAACTGGAAAGCGGTGACTACGACATGGTCATTTCCATGCTCAATATCGGTGGTCCCCGATCGCTTCAACTTGCCGAGGAGGTGCGTACCCGATACCCGGAAATACCAATCATCGTCCTTACCCCGTTTTCACGAGAGGTGTCAGTCCGGGTAAAAAATGAAGATCTGGTGGACCGCTATCAGATCTTTGCTTGGCTTGGTGACGACAGTATTCTTCTGGCAATCATCAAGTTGCTGGAAGACCGAATGAATGTGGCCCACGACGTCTCAGTTGGCGTTCAGGTGATCATTCTGGTAGAGGACTCGGTCCGTTTCTATTCCAGCTTCCTGCCGGTAATATACAGAATTCTCTTTCGGCAGGCCCGGGGAATTATGGAAGAGGGTCTCAACGAGTGGGAACAGACGATGCGTATGCGCTGCCGTCCGAAAATTCTCCTGGCCAATACGTACGAGGAGGCGATACACCTGTATGACCGGTATCGCAACAACCTTCTCGGAGTCATTTCCGACGTCTCGTTCAAGAGGGAGGGGGTAGAGGATCCTGCGGCGGGCCTGAAACTGTGCCGGTACATGCACACGGACAACCGGGATCTGCCGGTACTCCTTCAGTCATCGGAGCAACGACACCGATCAGATGCTGCCAGTTGCGGCAGCAGTTTTCTTTTCAAGCATTCCGATGATCTTCTCACCCGGCTGCAACAGTACATACGCAGGCATTATGGTTTCGGACCACTTATATTTCGGGATCCCGTAACCAACCGCGCCCTGTTTTCCGTAGAAGACCTGAAGGACCTGCAGGAGAAAATTGAAGACGTTCCGGATGACCAGTTCTGGCACTATTTCCGCAGAAAAAAACTGACCAACTGGCTTAAAACCAGAGCGCTCTTCTCCCTGGCAGATGTTATCGAACGGAATATCAGTGAGCTTACCGACGCGGCGGAAGCCAAGACAACGATTCTTCTGATTATCTCCTCGTTCCGGCGATTCCAGAGTCAGGGAACTATTGCACAATTTGACCGCGAGCGTTACGACGAGTATCTCACCTTTTCCCGTATTGGAAACGGTTCGTTGGGTGGTAAGGGAAGAGGTCTCGCATTCATGGACCACGTCTTGAAGGATAGCAAGCTCAGGCACAAGTACCAGGGTATCATCATTTCAATTCCCCGTTCCGTGGTCGTTTCCACGGAGATATTTCAGGACTTTCTGGAACGAAACGATCTTCATCAGAAGCTTCGTTTCGAGCTGTCCGACCCCGAAATACTTGAGCTTTTCGTCCAGTCGGACTTTCCGGAAGAGCGAATGGCCGACTTTGAAGCGGTCTTGCGGGTAAACCGGCGTCCACTGGCGATACGGTCGTCCAGTCTTCTTGAGGACTCCAACTCCCAGCCGTTCGCCGGCGTATATAATACCTATATCCTCGCAAATAACACCGAGGATGACCATGAGCGATTGCGGGAACTCGTGGATGCTGTGAAAAGCGTGTATGCCTGTACCTTCTATAAGGCAACGAGAGACTACATGGCCGCGACAAACAACCTCATTGCAGAGGAGCGTATGGCCGTGGTTATCCAGGAACTCACGGGCACTCTCCACAAGAGTAGATGCTATCCTTCTATCGCCGGCGTCGCCAGGAGTCTGAATTTCTATCCTATTGAGAACGAGAAACCTGAAGAGGGTATTGCCCATATCGCTATTGGCCTGGGCACTATGGTTGTCGGCGGCGGTGCGGCCCTCAGGTTTTCTCCAAAGCATCCCAAGAAGATCCTTCAGCACGCCGATGTTGATACGGCGATAAAGAGCGCCCAGAAGGAGTTTATCGCCCTGGATCTGAATGGCGACGGCTTTCGACCATCGATACAGGACGACGTCCAGCTTGTATCGGTGGATATAGCTGAGGCCGCGGAAGACCCGAGTTTTCCTCTTCTGGTCTCCAGTTACGATTTTCAGAACGGTGTTCTTCGGGAAGGTGTGTCTGAGGATGGACAACCCGTTCCAACGTTTGCCGGAGTATTGAAGTATCGTCTCTTTCCTCTGGCGGACATCCTGAACGATTTGCTTGAACTTGCCCGAGCGGAAATGAACGTACCTGTTGAGATTGAATTTGCCGTAGACATGAATCCTCCCAAAGGACAGGAGAAGACTTTCAGTTTCCTGCAGGTGCGGCCTGTCATAGAGGGGCTGGAAGCGGATGATATCGAAATCGGTGGTGATGAGATTGATCACGCTGTAGTTACCTCATATAACGCCCTGGGTAACGGGATCTATACGGACATTCGTGATGTAGTGTACGTCAGGCCGGAGCATTTCAACCCTGCTGAGAGTGAAACCATAGCGGGCCTGTTGAATGCAATGAATGACCGTTTTATTGAAGAAGGCAGGCACTATCTGCTGATAGTACCCGGACGGCTTGGTTCCCGGGATCCCTGGCTGGGGATACCCTGCAAGTGGACGCAGATATCTCACGCCCGGGTGATTGTGGAGTCTTCTATCGAGAAGCTCCGGGTCGATCCCAGCCAGGGGAGCCACTTTTTTCACAATATCACCTCCCTGCACATCGGATATCTGACAGTTGATCCGTATCGCGACAAGCGGGAGCGAGTTGATTATTCCTATCTGGACAGCTGTCCCGCCGTCAGCGAGGATTCCTATATCCGACATATTTCATTTGCCAGGGAAATGCCTACCAAACTGGCGGGGCACGCCCGAACGGGTATTGTTCTCCGGTGGGACTACACTCCGCCGGTGAAGAACGACGACGACGGGGTGTGGAGTTAGTCTACGGTAATTCCCAGATTCTGCTCTTCCGCGATTGCAAAGGCCCTGATGGAAATCATGGTGTCCTGAACCCCGACACCGGTTAGATCGCACATAGTGATCTCCCGGTCGCTTTGTCTGCCTGGATGAATTCTTCGCACCAGGCTTCCCAGTTCTACAACGGGGCTATCCTCTGTTATGGTGCCTGCTGCCAGAGCAGACCGGAGCTCGCCAAGCCGGAATACCTGCGTTTTGAGGTCACATGCAAGGATGTCAACAAAACCCGATACGGCGGCGTCCGTTTCCTGTTTTTCTTCTGAGTCGGACCCCATGGTCGTCAGATGCAGACCCGGATGGAGCCATTCAGCCTTCAGAAATGGCTTCCGGGAGGGAGTGGTGGTAACCACCACTGAGCTTTCCTTGACTACTTCTTCCACGGATGCAGCCTTTATCACCTTCACGCCCAGTTCCCGTTCCATGTCCCGAACGTAGCGGTCCCTGATCTCGTCTGAATCGAGGCTGAACATGCGGATCGTCTTAATTGGACGTACCAATGAGAGAGCCCGCATCTGAAACCGAGCCTGTACACCCGCTCCTATTACGCCGGCGTTCTCCGAGTTTTCCGGGGCAAGATAACGCGCCGCAACTGCGCCGGCCGCACCGGTACGCACCTGGGTGAGATAGCCGTTATCCAGGAGTACACCTTTCAGAAAACCCGTTTCGGCGTCTATCACAAGCATCTGGCCGCTCTGTGACGGCAGGCCCTTTTCGGGGTTTTTGAAAAAACCGGAGGCAACCTTCACCGCCAGGTAGGGTAATCCCTTGATATAGGCAGACTTGATGTCTACTTCCGCTTCCAGATGAGGTACCGGAATCATCATGATCGGCGGAACCGTTGCATTTCCGGCGTCCAGTTCGGCAAAACCGCGTTCCACATCGGCTATGGCATCAAGATCCAGTGCTATTTTTTCAAGCAGATCCTTTTCGGGTACTATTCGTACCATATACTCCTCCTGTTACAAGAGACTACTGATCCGCACTGCTTTGGCGGGTAACAACAGCCAGATATTGGGGCAGATTGACACTGCTGCCGCTGACGACAATACCGGCCTTCTTTCCACGAACGTCCACTTTACCGGTCTGAATGGCAGCAATACCGACGGCCGCGCTGCCTTCAATAACCAGACTGTGGTGCTTCAGGGCGTAATACATTCCCTGCTCAATCTCAGGTTCGTCGATCAGCACGTGCTCATCCACGTACTTCTCAATCAAAGGCAGGGTACAGTTGTTTTCCACGCCGATTCCGCCGAGGAGCGAGTCCGCCAGGGTCTCCTTTTCTTCTACCGCCACAGGATGCCCCGCCTTCAGGCTTTTCAGCATCGCAGGTGACTGCGAAATCGATACACCAATCACACGGATCTCCGGTTTGATCAGCTTTGCCGCCAGAGCTACTCCAGCCAGGAGCCCGCCCCCGGACAGCGGAACGAGAAGCGTATCGAGGTCTGGAATCTCCTGAAGCATTTCCAGTCCGATTGTCCCCTGTCCGGCCACGATAAAGGGATCGTCGAAGGGTACAACCGGAACCATGTTCCGTTCCTTCATGATTCGAAAATACTCCTGCTCCGCTTCGTCCTGAGAGTGTCCCTTGACGATGACGTCCGCTCCAAGTGAACGAATCAACTCTACACGGTACCGGGGTACGTGTTCTGAGACGCATACCACCGCAGGAATTCCCGTTTGACCGGCCACATAGGCGACGGCTTTTCCGTGGTTTCCTGTAGAAAACGTGATCACTCCACGGCTCTTCTCTTCGGCCGAAAGGCTCAGAATTCGATTTGCTGCTCCGCGTACCTTGAAGGCCCCGGTATTCTGCAGGGATTCAAGCTTCAGGTGTATTGTCGCGCTCCCCGCCGAGTCGGACAGGACGGGGGACTCTACACATGGCGTGCGGTGGACCAGGCCGGCAATGCGCCGAGCTGCAGCAAAAACATCGTCAAGATGCAGGGCGACACCCATAGGCATTACTTCAGAAAGAGCTTGATCGGAAAGTCGAAGAGTGACTCGTTCCCCGTCGGGGTTACCCGAATTGTTGCATCCACTTCAAAACCCACGTCCTTGTACCAGATACCGGGAATTAGATGGAGAG
>CAZCAE010000041.1:29017-29497 GCA_964496635.1 uncultured Spirochaeta sp. | reverse complement strand
CCGCGCGATTCGGCTATCTTGGCGGGGCCACCGGTGGTGACGGGCGCGCATCCGATGGAACGCGCCTGGCCGGCGTGGTGCTGTGGGCGGACGCGGAGTAGTGGTTGCGGGACCGGTGGTCTGATGCAATGGGGATCAGGAGGGGTGCGGCGCCCCGACTGCTTGCGCTTCTGGTCTTTCTGTCGGTTTCACAAGAGGCGTGGGTGAGTCAGGTTCACTATCAGGAGATCCCCCACGATTGGGAGTACAGCCTCGATCCCGCCCCGGTGATCGTCCTCGCCCGTCGCACCGGGCCCGCGGAGATTTACCGCGAATTGATCTTTCCGCGCGAGACGCACGTCGACGGGACGGACGAAACGGTCGCCCGCGAGTTTGCCCAGCCCTACGAAATCCTTGAGGTGATCAGGCCCGCTGCGGGGCGGCCGCTCGGTCCGGGGCAGGAGCTCCGCGTATGGCAGGAGCCGGAATACGGCCCGACGG
>CAZCAE010000041.1:0-29007 GCA_964496635.1 uncultured Spirochaeta sp. | reverse complement strand
TACCACCTCACGGGCGCTCTCCACTCCCCCTTCATTCTGGTGAAAGAGGCCGAAGCGGAGGTCCGCGACGGGCGGGTGGTGCTCTTCCTGGAACCGCACGAAGATGTGTGGCGCTCCTTCAACAACGCTCCGGAGGAGGGCGAAGCGCTTCTGAAGCGACGGTCCCGGGAGCAGGTATTTCCGGTCGAGGAACTCCTGTGGCACTTTGAGAATCGCAGCGCGTTCCATCGCGGCGGGATCGCCTGATGGATCAGTGTGCAGGGGCTGGTCGCGGTGCACGCCGTGCAGCCCGGCAACGGCGTCCATCTTGAGGAACGCCGGGGAATCTGGCGCCTGCTCGCTGAAGAGTGGGAGGTACTCTCCACCCTGATCCGTGAGACCGACTGGAGTCGGCTTGCGTTCCACGGCACCCTCATACCTGACGAAACGCGGCCCCGCATCGACATTCCCGGACGAGAGGGTGGTTCCTGGCTGGTGCGGGCCGACGGGTCTACGGGGGAGGCGCAGGCGTACCGTCGTCTCCTGGGAGCGTTGCAGGGCGACGCTGAGGGTCTTTCGTGGCGCACGGTGCGGGAGGACACGGTGGAGTTCGGATGGCAGCCGGAGGTGTTCCGGTGAGGCAACGGTCTTTGAAGCGACGTGCGCACCCTGACATTCTGATCAATCAGGGACCCCTGGGGTGTTACGGTGACTCAATGTACCGTCATTTTCTCTCCACGCCGGATGGGCGGTACCGGGGCCATCCCAGTCTCGACCGACTCGCGGATATGCACTGCTTCATTACCCCCGAAGCGGAAACTGGCCTGATCACGGCGGTGGACGCCCGGGACGGAACATCGTTCCTCTACACGTGGTACAGGTGTGACGATGCCGCCTGTGAGAAGGTGCACGAGTTGGTCCAGGAGATAAACGGGAGCTGACCGTCACAGTGTGACGACGGGCCGGCCAGACGTCTACATCCCTCTGGCAATATGGTAGTACAGATCGTTCCAGCGCAGTTCGTTCTTGAAGGAGTCTACAGTTGTTCCGTCGCCTATCTTTAGAAACTCGACACCGCACATGGAGGCAAAATCACTGATGTGCTCCGCCGTCAGGGCTCGGCTGTATCCGGTATGGTGGGCGCCTCCGGCAAAAATCCACGCTGCTGCCGCAGTAGCCAGATCCGGTTTCGCATCCCAGGCAACCCGGGCAACCGGCAGGTTCGGCAGATCCTCCGGAGGAAGCACCGTCTCAACGTCGTTCACTACAAAACGGAAGCGACTTCCCATGTCCATGACCGACACATTTATTGCCGGCCCGGCACCGCCGGTGAAAACCAGTCTGGCCGGATCGTCCTTGCCGCCGATTCCCAGAGGGTGGACCACCAGGCGGACCGGGCCCTCTGCAATGGAGGGGCAGACCTCAAGCATATGGGAACCGAGAACCAACGGCCGGGCGGGATCAAAATGGTAGGTGTAGTCCTCCATGAAGCTCGTACCACCGGCCAGTCCGAAATCCATCGTCTTCATGGACCGCAACAGTGCCGCCGTCTTCCAGTCTCCTTCAGCACCAAACCCATACCCGTCGGCCATGAGACGCTGCACGGCTATTCCCGGCAGTTGTTTCAGACCGTGAAGATTTTCGAAAGTTGTCGTAAACGCGGAGAATCCTCCATCTTCCAGGAAGGTCCGCAGACCCAGCTCTATCCCCGCCGCCGCCCGGACGCGGTCCGCGTCGGGCCCTTCGTCGAGTCCGGGGGCAAACTCATAGGTATCCCGGTATTCTTTCACTAGCCCGTCCACGGCAACGTCGGACACGCCGTCCACAAATGCGACAAGATCACCCACGCCGTACCCGTTAACGCTGTAGCCGAATATCCGTTGCGCCTCAACCTTGTCGCCTTCCGTGACGGCAACCTCCCGCATGTTGTCGCCAATACGGGCAACCTTCATCGCCCCGGCGGCCACCTGGGCGACAGCCGCCCGGACCCATGCGTCTACCCGTTCGTGTACCGTCGGGTCCGCGTAATGGCCCACCACTACCTTCCGCTCCAGGCGCAGACGGCTTCCCATGAAACCGAACTCCCTGCCGCCGTGAGCGGTCTGGTTCAGGTTCATGAAGTCCATATCTATGGAGCTCCAGGGGATATCCCGATTGTACTGGGTGTGCAACTGCAGCAGGGGCTTTCTCAACTCCGAGAGGCCGGTGATCCACATCTTTGCGGGGCTGAAGGTATGCATCCATGTAATAATACCGGCACATCGGTCGTCAGCGTTGGCCTGACGCAGAGTTCTGGTAACTTGGTCACCGGTGGTAACTGTCGGCTTCAATACGATAGAAACGGGAAAGCCGGCATCGGCGTTCAGGGCGGCAACAATCTTCCCGGTGTCATCGGCCACCTGTTTCAGCGCTTCCGGTCCGTAGAGATGCTGGCTTCCGGCAACAAACCAGACCTCGTACCGCGGAAATTCGTTCAGTTTCATTTTGCGCTACCTCACTCGTGTATTTATGCTCAGTTCGAAAGCTCGCGACTCTTGGTAACGACATCAAAGAAGACCGCCAACAGGAGAACAACACCCTTGATCGCCTGTTGCCAGTCCACACTGACACCCATGATGGACATTCCATTGTTCAGGACGCCCATAACCAGTCCACCGACAATGGCTCCGATGACGGTACCGACACCACCGGTGGCAGAGGCACCACCGATAAAACAGGATGCGATGGCGTCCAACTCAAACATGGTGCCCGCTTTGGGAGTTGCGGCGTTGAGACGCCCCGCCACGACCAGTCCGGCCAGCGCCGCCATAAGGCCGTTATTCATGTACACCAGAAAAAGAACCCGCTCCGTCTTGACTCCGGACAGCTTTGCCGCCTTTGCGTTGCCCCCCAGGGCATAGACGTGGCGTCCAAATATGGTGTGTTGAGTGATAAACGTATAAATAGTGACAAGAAACAACAACAGTAGCAGAACGATAGGGATGCCGTTGTAGTTAGCCAGACTGACGGTGAGGATATTGATACCGACAACCAGAAAAGCCAGTCGGATCATTTCGATCCACAGCGGTGTAACCTGGAAACCGTACTTCTGCTTGTTTGACCGGGACCGCAGGACAAAGAAGATCAGAATAACCGACAGGGCAATACCAAAGACCAGAGAGACGGTATTGAAACCGCCGATCCTGATATCCCGCCCCGGCAGATATCCCGCCGCGATTGCCTGGAAGCTTCGCTCAAAGGGTGCCTTGGTCTGACCCTTCAGGATGACCATGGTCAGACCACGCCAGATGAGCATACCACCAAGGGTCGTTATGAACATGGGTATTTTCAGATACGCGATCAGATATCCGTGAAAGGCGCCGACCGCCATACCGATCAGAAGTGCTCCGACGATGGTCAACCCCACAGGTATATTCCAGTCCACCATCATCACCGCGGATATGGCGCCGACAAAGGCGACAACGGAACCGACAGACAGGTCAATGCGGCCGGTAATGATAACCAGCAGCATACCCGTTGCCAGAATAAGGACGTATGCGTTCTGCAGAACCAGGTTGTTCACGTTCATCGGACGGAAGAGAATACCGCCGGTAAGCAACTGAAACAGAGCCATAATCAGAACAAGGGCCATGACCATACCGTTCTGACGAATGTTGCTTCGAAAATAGCTGATGAGTTGGTTCATTCTTACTCCTTTACCAACGTTTTCTGATGGGTCATGATAATTTTCATTATACTCTCCGGCGACGCCTCGTCCCGATCGAGAGACCCGGCAATTTCGCCACTGTTTACTACATATATGCGGTCACACATACCCAGAAGCTCGGGAAGCTCGGAGCTGATCATGAGGACCGCCTTTCCCTCCGCAGCCAGCTCGTTGATGATGGTGTAGATCTCGTATTTGGCACCAACATCTATTCCCCGGGTCGGCTCATCCAGGAGCAGAACGTCAGGCTCAGACATGAGCCACTTACTGAGAACCACCTTCTGCTGGTTTCCGCCGGAAAGGGTATGGACTACCTGACCCAGTCCGCGGCTCCGGACGGACAACCGCTTGCGGTACGCTTCCGTCTGGACGATCTCTTCATTCTGGTTGATGACGCCATGGTCCGAGACGTTTTTCAGATTGGCCAGCGATATGTTGTTCTTGATATCCTGTATGAGAACCAACCCGAAGGTTTTCCGGTCTTCACTGAGGTAGGCCACACCCTGTTCAATGGACTGGTCCACCGTTTCCATTGTTATTTCCTTGCCGTGAAGGTAGACCTTTCCACTGTGCTTCTGGCCATAGGCGCGACCAAATATGCTCATGGCAATTTCTGTGCGTCCAGCTCCCATTAACCCGGCAAAACCGACCACCTCACCGCGACGGATAGAGAAATTGACGTTGTTAACCACTTTTCGGCTTTCAATCTGAGGATGGTAGACCGTCCAGTCCTCAACCCGAAAGACCTCTTCACCAATTGTGTGCTGTCGTTCGGGCCAGCGATCGGTAATTTCCCGGCCGACCATACTCTTAATGATCCGGTCTTCGTGAAAGTCGCCGTCATCCCGGTCCAACGTCTCTATAAACCGACCGTCCCGGATAACGGTTATTCGATCGGCCACTTTCTCCACTTCGTTCAACTTGTGACTGATCAGGATTGAGGTAACCCCTTTTTGTTTCAGCTCTCTCAAAAGTGCCAGCAAATTGGCCGACTCTTCGTCGTTCAACGCCGCGGTCGGCTCGTCCAGGATAAGCAGTTTCACATCCTTGGAAAGGGCCTTGGCAATTTCCACCAGCTGTTGCTTTCCCACTCCGATATTGCCGATCAGTGTGTTGGGGCTTTCGTCCAGTCCTACCTGCCTAAGCAGCTCGCCGGCGTGGTGGTATGTTTTATTCCAGTCAATCTTTCCCGCATGAGCCTGTTCATTGCCCAGGAAGATATTCTCGGCGATGGATAAATTGGGTATCAGAGCCAACTCCTGGTGAATAATGACTATCCCCAACCGCTCGCTGTCCTTGATATCACGGAAGGAACACTCATTGCCCTCCAGAAAAATCTGTCCCCGGTACGTTCCATGAGGATACACGCCGGAAAGGATGTTCATCAGCGTCGATTTTCCGGCACCGTTCTCTCCGACAAGGGCGTGAATCTCGTCATCAAGAACGGTGAGATGCACATCGTCAAGAGCTTTCACACCGGAAAACTCTTTGGTAATACCGCGCATCTCCAATATCGTATTTTCCATCTCCCCACGTCTCCTCAACCGGTCACGGCATTCAAGATTCAGCACACGTACAGGTCGGCGGATGTGCGCCCGCCGACCTGTAACCTGTTGTTATTACTATACTACATTCCCAGTTCAGCTTTGGTGTAGTATCCGGTGTCCACCAGAGCCTCTTCCCAGTTATTGATGTCAACGGAAACGGGTACTTCCAGGAAGGACGGTACTACCTTTACGTTATTATCATAGGTTGTGGTGTCGTTTATTTCCGGTTCCACACCCTGAAGCACTGCGTCCACCATGTTGGCCGCCCGTGCCGCCAGCGTCCGCGTGTCCTTGAAGACAGTCTGAGCCTGTTCACCCGCCAGAATTGACTTAACCGAAGGCACTTCCGCATCCTGTCCCGTTACAATAGGAAGCTCCCGGGATCCACCGTAGCCAACACTCTTCAGTGCCGAAAGGATACCGATGGAAAGGCCGTCATAGGGTGACAGGACGGCGTGTATCTCCTGATCCGTATAGTATGCCGCGAGAAGGTTGTCCATCCGCTGCTGAGCAACCTGGCCGTCCCAGCGTAGTGTCGCAACCTGGTCAAAGTTTGTCTGACCACTGCCCACGTTCAACTGACCGTTGTCAATGTACGGTTGTAGTTTACTCATTGCGCCGTCAAAGAAATAGTATGCGTTGGTATCGTCGGGAGACCCGGCAAACAGTTCCACGTTGAAGGGGCCCGCCCCGGTTTCAAGGTCCAGAGTATCCACAATGTATCCACCCTGCTGTACACCAACCTGGAAGTTATCGAAGGTAGCGTAATAACTGACATGAGGGCTGTTGATGATGAGCCGGTCGTAAGAGATAATCTTCACGTCGTTCTCTGCAGCCTGTTCAAGAACGTTGAACAACGCTGCACCATCAATGGCGGCAATTACCAGGACGTCTGCACCCTTGACGATCATGTTCTCAATCTGGGAAACCTGGGCATCAATGTTGTCTTCAGCGTACTGAAGATCGACCTCATAGCCCCGCTCTTCCAGAATTTCCTTCATGTACCCGCCGTCCTGTATCCAGCGCTGGGAAGACTGTGTCGGCATAGCCACACCGACTATTGCCTTACCCGATTCCTGCTGTCCGCCTGCGAAGAGCGGAGACAAAGTCACGAGCACCATCAGACCGACCAAAATGATTGCGAACCTTTTCATTTACGGTTCCTCCTTAAGGGTTTACAATTCACAAAAGCTAATATGATGCGTTTTGTAACAAAACATAATCATTTGCTTTTGTTTATGATTGATCATAATGAGGCAACAGACACTGACTGTCAAGAAAAATCTTTTGCGATGTGGTTTTCATAGCGGTACCCCATCGGGTCTGTTACTATGGACGAGGTTCTGCACGGAGTAACGGAATGTATGCAATACAGAGAACACGAATCATCAAGCAGTACCTGAAAGAACACGGTCAGGCCAGCGTTCATACACTGAGCGGTATCCTGGGAGTTTCGGAGGTAACCGTCCGTCGCGACCTGGAGCGGCTCGAGGCGGAAGGGTGGCTCACCAGAACGCATGGCGGTGCCATGGTCAACGCGCCGGACCCTGCTCTGTCCGGTACCGGCATTGCGTTTCCACCGGCGGGGACCGAGACGTACGACGAAATTGCCGGGTTGGCGTTGCGGATGGTAGAAGACGGAGATGTGGTTATGCTCACCAACGGCCCGGTAAGCGTTCATATTGCCGCAAAGCTGGAAGCACGCAGTGGTCTGACCGTTCTTACCAACGACATCAGCATCGCCGCCCGTGTCGCTGAACAGACATCAAACCGGTTTGTACTCCTTGGAGGAGACCTGGACATACAGGAAAAGGCAGCTTTCGGCACAATGGCGGTAGAGAATCTGCAGCGCTTCTTCGTTCAACGCCTTTTTATTCAGATTGACGGAATCAACGACCGTCTGGAGATGTCGGTTAACAGCCAGTCCAAGGCGGACCTCATTCGCGCAGCCATCGAGCTTTCGGACGAAACGGTCATCACATGTCTTCCTGAACACTTTTCGAAAAATTCTTTCTTCCGGCTTGGTCCCATTACCATGGCGGACAAAGTCATTACCGACACCCATATCGATGAGGAATACAAGACCCGGATATTCAATACCGGTGTGCCGATCTACACACCGGTGCATCCCTTTGAAGGAACGGCATAATGGTTTCCCCGGAAGCGTCTCCGATAGTGACATTCCGTCACGTTTACAAGAGGTTTCCCGACTTTTTCCTGACCGATATTTCTCTTGATCTCTATCCCGGCGAAGCCCACGTCATCGTGGGTGAAAACGGCTCCGGCAAGTCCACTCTGATGAAACTTCTCAGCGGTTTGTTCCCGCCCGATGACGGTACTATCGAATTCAACGGCAATCCACTGGAACTTCGGTCCATCCATGACGGGCAGTACAACGGTGTCCTGTACATGCACCAGGACGTACAGAGTTTCGACAATCTGTCGGTGGCGGAAAACGTCTATTTCAACCGTCTTCCACGACGGTGGGGTATTGCGGCCCTCTTTGACGGAAACCGGGTCGTCTCGGATTGTCGCCGGGTATTTCGGGCACTGGGTATTACCATTGCACCGGAGACGCCCATGAACAGGCTGGGATACGCCGAACGGCAACTGATCGCGGCGGTCCGGGCGTACGTCACTGATTCTCCGGTGGTCGTTTTTGATGAACCGACTTCGGCCATGGCAGAACCTGACCGGGAGATACTGTTCCAGATTGTCCAACGGCTTAAGAAGAAGGGCCGGGGTGTATTTTACATATCCCACCGAATGGACGAAATTCAACGCATCGGCGACCGTGTATCGGTGATGCATCGCGGGAAAATTGTGGGTACTCGCCACAGTTCCGATGTTGACCGGGAAACGCTGCTCCGGATGATGGCCGGAACCACCGAGAAAAAAGGGTATCCTCGGTTCCGCTCATTTCCCGGTCCGGTAATTATGCGGGTGGTAGGACTCACCTCGGCGCCGATTCTCAAGAACGTTAACTTCGCCGTCCGGCAGGGTGAAATCCTTGGTATTACCGGTCTCATGGGTTCGGGACGGACCCTTCTGGCAAACTGTCTCTTCGGTAACGTCCGGCCCGACGCGGGAATGATAGAACTGGACGGAAAAAAACTTGACGTCGGTCATCCCAGTGACGCCATGGCGGCGGGTCTCTCGCTGATACCGGAAGACCGGGCGGAAAACGGTATATTCCCCCGGCACGACCTCATACTGAACAGCACCATCGCCACGCTTCACCGCTTTCAGCGACGGTATACCCTGAACCACGAATACATGCGAGACCTTACCGCGGAGTTCGCCTCGGAACTGGACGTCAAGCCGGGGCGTCCCAACGACCTGGTGGGCAGGTATTCCGGCGGCAACCAACAGAAGGTGCTTGTCGCCCGCTGGCTCATGGAGCGGTCCCGCCTGTACATCATGGATGAGCCGACCCGGGGCATCGATGTAGCAGCAAAGGTGGATATCTACAACGCCATGAACGACATGGTCGGGAAAGGCGTCTCCATTATCCTTATCTCTTCCGAAATTGAAGAGATCCTTGGAATGTGTGACAGGGTCCTCGTCCTCGCCGGCGGCACAATCGCCGCAGAGATGGACCGCACCAAGGCGACGAAAGAAAAGATCCTGGAATATGCAACGGAAGATGGGTAAAGCCAATAGTCGCGATATCGTTATGGTTGTCGCTCTGACAGTGCTCGTCGGAGTCTTTCACATCTCCAGCGGTGGTCTGCTCCTTCACCCATTAAACCTTACCAATTTCTTCATGCAGAACGCATTCCTCCTTATACTGGCGCCGGCAGTTTTTTTCGTCATGGTCACGGGCAGACTGGATCTTTCGGTTGGTTCTGTGGCGGCATTCGCCGGTGCCGTTTCGGCGTATCTCATGATAGATCGGTCAGTACCGGTTGTATTCGCCGTGCCGATTGTCCTGTGCCTCGGGGCGCTTATCGGCGTTTTCCATGGGTATGTTATCGGGTATCTCCGGGTACCTATGTTTGTCACTACCCTTGCGGGGATGCTGATCTGGCGGGGGCTCACTCTTGTGCTGTTGGACGGAGAGACGAAAACGCTTTTCCCGCGGGAGTTCCTGACGCTGATAAACGGGTATATCCCCGTACCTGCCCTGCGGCGGGGAGTTCCGTTTATTCTGCTGATTATCCTTTTCACGTACGGTATATACCGTTTCGCCGCGGAACGGACCACCTTCGGTCGAAGAGTATATGCAACCGGTGGGAACCCGGAGGCGGCCCGTCTCTCCGGAGTTTCCATCAGACGAACACTTCTCGCGGTATATGCCATCAGTGGACTTGCCGCAGGACTGGCCGGTATTATCGTTGCCGCACGCCTCAACGCGGCGACACCAAAAGCGGGAAACCTCTTTGAGTTCGATGCCATCACTGCGTGTCTTCTTGGAGGAGTTTCCATGGTCGGCGGTGTCGGAAGAATACGGGGAGTACTTCTCGGAGCGCTTCTGTTGGGAGTAATCAACAACGGAATCTCCCTTTCCGGAAGCGGCGGCGACCTTGTTCTCAAGGCAGGACTCCTTCTCGGAGCGGGTCTGCTTGACGCGTACCAACACCGCCATAGTTGATGTAAACATGCAACATAGCAGTCGAGAAAACGAATTTTCACCGGACAAGGCGCACCGGGAGCTCTTTCGCGCCACCCCTCCCCGGCTGTCATTTCATCCCCGGCTGGATGTGGCTACGTGGCGACAGGAGCTTGCAGCGGCACTGGAAACGGCGATCGGTATATTGCCGTCACCGTCTCTCCGAATTTCTTTAGAACCATCCGGTTCTCTATCGTTCCCGTCCGGAAAAGTGGAAAGGGCCACCCGCATCGGGTAGTGCCGATCAGTCGTCCCAGAAGGCGTCGGCGTAATGGTCGCGAATGGCCCGATTCCGGGTGAGAAGGGGCCGGCCGGACACCAGGGCTGCGGCTGTTATGAGGCGGTCAAAGGGGTCCCGTGTCCAGGAGAGCCGCCGAGCCTCCCGGGTAACCACCATGTACGGAGTTTCATCCGGGACAAGGCCGATCCGGTCGGCCAGGTACGGAAAGATCCTCTCCGGTCCGACGGTGATACGCCCGATCTCGTACAGGTACCGCACCTCCAGCTCAACAACCGGTGAGTAGACAAGGCGCCCGTGGTCAAGAGCGGCAACGGCCCGGGACGGAAAATGGTCCCGATCTCCCGCGTACAGCCGGACCACCACATGGGTATCAAGATGGAGAATCACACCCCGCCCCGGAATGAACCGTCACGGTCCGGTATATCCAGCTCCGGCTCGCCGTCCCAGATGTCGTGCCATGGTCCCTCAATCTCGCCACGGATCACATCGTGAACCTCCAGACGGTCCCAGATAGTCCCTCGTCTGTCCGGGACAATCCGAACCGTACCGCCCTTTCGGGCGATCTCGACGGACTCACCCGTTTCCAGGACGCCGTCGATAATGCGATACAGATTCTGTCGTAATTCTGTGGCAGAGACTTTCATACGTACTTATTATACTATAGTACGTACGTTTTCAAGAAAAAATGAAGACGACGGACATACATACCCCACCGTTTGCACTGCCCTGAGGGTCACACTATAGTGGATACCTATGGAATCGCCGGAACGCATTCATTTTTTCAGCCGGGAAACGAGAGTATCCATCGAGCTGCCCGTCGGCTTTGAAGAACAGTTGGAAGACTGAACTGCGCCCGATTTTGATGCGATCCTGCGCGGCCTCCGGATGCTGCCACCCCGGCGACCCGCTGACTCACGTACCCCTGACCGGAAAAGTTCACGGCACCCGCTTGGGAACCCGCTCCTGTTTCTTCTGGTTGTCTTCTTTCTTGCGGGTTTCTTTTTGTTTTTCCGTCTTTGCCTTGTCTTTCTTTCCGCCCTTGTCACCCATCGTTTCGCCTCCCTGTATGTATTTGTTAATGATAATGAGAATTATCAAGAAAAGACAGGAAATACGGTTTAATACCACTCTACGATCTCGTTTTCTGGATAGTAGTGGTTTAAAATCGATTCCGCATTAAAACCCGCTTCCGCCATACCGGCAGCGCCGGTCTGATCCAGCCCGACACCGTGGCCCCATCCGGCACCCTGGAAGTAAAAATAGGCAGGGGCTTCAGTCTGCGCTTCGTCGGGTGAGTCGTCGCGAAAGTCCGGCCCGGTATAGGCGCTGACGACAAAGAGATTGCTCCGCAATCCCCCCAGGCGGGAACGGATTGCGTCCCGGCGAACCACCGTTTCACCGGCACTTCCATAAATCGCCACCGACTCTACCCGACCGGTGATGCCCCGCGGACCCGAGCTGATCCTTTCAACCGTCCCGACGGACTGCCCGGAATCGGCAAGGCGCTGTTCAATTGTCTTCCGAGGAACGAGAAGATCCCAGCGGTAGGAGCTGCGATCGGCGTACGGCGGTCGCCCGGAGTAGCTGTCCGGACGCGACAACAGCCACCGGTAGACCTCGGCGGGGCTGCGCTGCGACTCCAGGGCCGGCAGAAGGGGGTCGGAGGTAGCAACAAGTGAGCTGGGCCAGCCCCAGACGCTGCCGGCGGCCTCGGCATACCCGGCGTGGTTGGCACTGTAGACCGCATCCAGGGGCCGACTCCCGTCCTGCAATACCAGCCCCCGGGTGGCGTTGACGGCGTCGATGGTCCGGGGGTGTTCATTGGTGACGCCGGGGTAATAGGCGGAGGTTACCGAACTGAGCAGGTCAAATCCGCGCTCCCCGTAGCGGTTGCGGGGGTGGAGCGTGTAGGAACGGGCGGCAATGGCCTGCGCCTCCAGGGCGGCAGAGGGCCACCACGCGGGCATCTCCGACGGGACTACGCTGTAGAGATACTCCTCCACGGAGAGACGGTTAATCACGGTGAACACCTGCCCCCGGGGAAGAACTTCAATCTCCCCCCGATAGCTGCGGTCTTCACGCCCCGAAGAGAACTGGCCGTGACCGTAGGTTATGTCAAAGATGGTGATTGTGTAGGTCCGGGAGTGGCACCCCAGACGCACCGCCTCCGTGCCGCGGTAGAGCTCCCTGCCGTTCTCCGCGGTCACCACAATCTCAGGCCCCCGAGAGCTGACGTGAAGGACAACAGGCCCGTCGGTGTCGGTACTTTCGTACACCACCTCCCCGGCGGCTGCAAGACGGAAGGAACCGCCGGTTTTCAGGTAGACCGAATCAAGGTTTTCCACCAGTCCTATCCGGAGCACTTCTTCCTCCCGGTACTGATCGGTGGCAGTGGTGGCTACGGCGGCAACCCTGGGAGGCAGTGCCGCGGCCCTGCGTGCCGCGCTGCGGGACTCACTGTCGGCGGTAAGGGCGGGACGCTCTTCCTCCCATTCTGATAGAAGAGCGCGAATTGTCATGTTCCAGGGAAGGGCAATACGAGCCCGCTCCAGCTGATCCCAGGCGGCTCGGTAGTCACCCAGATGCCAGTGAGCCCGCGCCAGCGGCACAAACACCTCCGTCAGGTTCCGGTCCTGACCCAAAGCGCGCTGATAGGCCGCCCGAGCCGCCTCAAAGTCACCGCGCCCGGCAGCGAGCCGCCCCAGGGCGTAGTGGGAGTAGGGGAAATGCTCCCCTTCAGCACTCTCAAGAGCCCGGGTGAAATGGTGAGTCCCCCGGGAATACTGACCACCCAGAACCAGACGGACTCCCCGCCAGAAGTGAAATCGTGATATGCCGTCCCCCGCTCCGTCGTCTTCGTCCCCGGCCGAAACTCCGGCCAGAGCCAGGTTCATCTCGTGTTCAACCGCGTCCGGCCCCGTGAGCTCGGCGGAGTACCGCAGACTCTCCTGGATGTCACCCTCCTCCCGGAGAAGCACTACCAGACTGAGACGAACATCGTGATTGTCCGGGTCTTCCGCCAGCAGCCGCCGGTAAATTTCCACGGCGATGGCGCGGTCCCCCTGGTACCACGCGTTGGTGGCAACCTTCGGGTCAATGATCGACTCCTCCGACTCTGCGCAGGAAAGGGAAACCATTACGGCCAGCGACAAAAACACGGTACAACAGAACAACGGGCTGAAGAAGCGTCGCAGAAAATGCATAAGGAATACCAATGATATGGAAACGTGTCGCCAGGGGCAAGAACGGACTACCCGGGGTTTGTCTTTTCGGATCAGGCGGTCTCCCGGTCAAACCAGGCGGGGCCGTTCCGTTGGAAATCAGCAAGGTCCGGGAACTGCTTATCGACGGCGCTCGCAAGTAAATGGTTGGTCCGGCGTGAACTCAAACTCCTGTTCACGCACCACTGCCGGCGGTTCCAGAACTGCGATTTCGCCGTTCCCAATCTACTCCCGTAGCTCCCTGAGAATATCCACCGAGTCACCTTTAAACGCATCGCCAATTTGCTCGCGAAGCTCCGCGAAGACAGCAAGTGGTTCTTCCAGATGAACCGGGGTGAGTGAATCGATGCGAAAATCGGCATACCCGACCTCGTAGTTATCTGCAAAATCCGGGTCTTGCTCTTTCCTCGTGGCGATATATTTTTCCAGATCACTCATTGGTTTCTCCCGAAACCCATGATCGTAGTATACTCGGAGAGAACCCTGCGTTCAGCCGAAGTCCCACGCTCGTTCGTCGGATACTCATGTAGGCTGCGCGGGGTTTGTCTTTGTCGGATCATGCGGTCTCCCGGTCAAACCAAGCAGGGCCGTTCCGTTGGAAATCAGCGAGGTCCGGGAACTGCTTATCGACGGCGCTCGTCAGGAACCGGCGTTCTTTTGAAGGAAGCGCTTCCAGATTTTCGTGTACTACCACACTGCGAAACCGGAGTTCAGCGCGAAGGGACTCCAACACTGCAATAGTTACCAGACGTGCTTTGGGGCCATCTTTGACACCAAAGAGAAACATCGGGCGTACAGGTGCGTGTTGAGGCTGTACGAGATAGTCAATCTCTATCTCCGACCGGTCGGTAAGCGGTGTAAATGCCCTGTGGATATCGAATTGGCCGAGTTTTTCATCTATCGTTTCGTCTAGTTCCTCGTAGAAAAGTGACCGCACAACGTTGCGGCGATACAATTCCATCTGTACCACCCGAGTGATGACCGAATGCAGACGCATGACCGACGTATAGACCTCGTCGGGGGGTGCAGATACGGAAATCTCGCCACGGTCGTCGATGGCCCCGGCCTCCGACAGGATTTGGCGATAGATTCGCTCCTTGTTGGGCGTGTTGATCTCATACCCGTAGGATAAACGCATGAGAGTCAGACCACGGTCGGTAATACGTATCATCCCGTTCCGTTCTTGCGGGTCGATAAACATATCGTACATGTCCCCATCGGTGTGGAAGAAGGGCGCAACAAGCTGAAGCATACCGTCAGAGCGTGGACTGACATCAACACGCCCATTGAAGGCATCGCGGAGGATTGATAGTACGTCGGTTTCATTCAAAACCAAGGTCTTGCTCCACCGCAATTTCAGGTGGTTCGTCGACCGGGATTAATCCGTCGGCGATGTCGGACAGGTCAGAATCTGTAGAGAGTATGGAATCACACTTCCCGACGACGGCACACGCAACGATTAATGCGTCAAACTTGAGACATTGTCTTTTGTCTCCGGCCTGGGACGGAATTTGCGACAGGATTGAACCGGCTTTCACCAGTACCGCCGTATCCAATGCGACGATTTCAAATGTCGGCGAGATCTCGTCGATGATATCTTGACGCTCCGGATCAGTGAAACTGCGGAACGCGAGAAATTCGGCCAAAGCCGGCGCGGGGACGACCGGTTGTACCTCCGGGTCGTTAAGAAGCGCCTGGGTACGGAATCTCCGTTGCCGGTCAATATCAGTCTGTTTTTTACCTTGAAGCAAGGGAATAAGAACCGACGTATCGAGGGCAACACGCCGCACGGTCACCCCCTGAGTTCCCGCAGGATCGAATCGGAGTCACCCGAAAGGCGATCCCCGTACTTCTCGCTCAGTTCCGCGATTGTGGTCATCGGATCCGCCAGAAATACCGGCTCAAGCGACGTGAGATCGAACCTTGTGAGTTCGAGATTCTCGGCACTCCATTCGGCATGCCCGACGATGCGGACCGATTGATACAGCTGCCGGGCTGCCGATCTGGCAAGTTCTTCGGATACGTCGGAACATGTGACCGGACCGTATATGGTGTCAATGCGAACGGCCGGCCGCTCTCCACCCACACGGACGACTTCGCCGTATAACGTGGTTTCGCCCGCCACGTTAGCAGGCATAGTGGCATCATCCGGCTCGACAACGGCCCGTAATCCCGACAGTGAACCAATCCAGGTTGATATATTGAGTCGATGACAGATATCGCGAAGGGTGGCGATTGAACCCCGCATTCCACGGGGAATATCCACGAGGCGGGATTTTACCCAGTTTCGCACTTCCTCCAGGAGCAACTCTGCTGTATCATCTACCTGAAACGTGAGAGGCAAACCGACCGATCCTTCTGCGATATCCGACACAGAAAACCGTACAGCCTCTTTGGGAAATTTGCGCCGGGTCCCGGCGGCGCGTACCGCATCCGACCAGGCCCCCAGTATGGTGGCAAGATCTCCGGCGTCGAGGGTTGTAGGATGTATCTGTCCATCGATATGGATTTGCCAATCGGCCATGTTTCTATTCTTCCACCGTTTACGGGTTGGGTCAATTGCGATTTCGTGCGTCTTCCGTGACATCAAGTGGCTATGTCAGGGAGTGAAAACAGCAACGATGTAAGATGCCGAAACAATGAATCACACTGGGACACTAAATCCGTCACCGTCCACTCGTTCCAGGAACGGCCGTCTTTTTCGAACGATTCGACAACGATGGCCGAGCCGGTTGAACTGAGCACCGCTCTTGAATGGATCAGCTCACGGTGCTTCATGGTGTTGGCGGTCGACACCTCACTTTCAGAAAGAGGTTCGTCCAAAAAGGGCTGGTTACAGATGTGGAGAACGGTGTCAACCCAGGATCGGGCCACCGAAACGGCGGCACCGGTCAGGATATTGCCCATATCCGCAACCCGAAAAAGGTCCCGACTGGAAACGTGTTTCCACCCTCCGCCAGCGTGCATACCCTTCGGCGATGAAATGAAATTCGCGTGCTCCTCCAGCATTTCGTATATCAGATTGAAGCGGTTTCGACGCGCAGTGAACGTATCGATAAGATCTTTGGGATACATGCGGTCTGTTTGGACGCACCAGGTAACGAGCCGGTCCAGTTCCTGAGTATCTTTTGATCGTGGAGACTCATAGCTTCACCCCCGTATCGCTGCCCGCCATTACGCGGTTCTCAGCACCCGCTCGAGAAGCCAATTGGCCCGCTCCGTCGTGGTCGCGGTTGATTTCGCCAGTGCAGTACAGTTGGCCATGAGCTCATCGACGCGGCGGACGATTTCGGTTTGCTCATCCATGGGGCAAGCAGGTACGAGGAGCTGCTCGAGGACTCCCTTAGTGACGTGCTGCAAACCAACTCCTCCGTGGGCCCTGCCGATCAGCTCGTCCAGACGCGTGTTTATGGCACGCCGCAAGTACTCGTCGAGCAAGAGTGACGATGTTTCGCAGCTGAAAATATGTTGGTTCAGCCATGCTTCCGGCCCGTGCCAGATGTGTGCTCCAAACGAGGTCCCCGGCGTTCCGCTCCACGAGATCAGGAATGTCCCGGCACGAACTCGATACTTGTCGTCAAGGTCCTTTGCTGTATGGTTGAACGGCGCGTCCTTATTGTTCAGGTTCTGGATCCGGATGATCGGTAGGCCTTGATCCGCCCAGTCGGTTGGCTTGAACGCGAAACCGTTCTGCATTTGAACCGCATCCCCCAACCTCACCCACTCCCACCCCTCCGGCACTTCAAACGGCACCTCGTCAGCCTCCACCGGCGGGAGTTCTTTCTGCTTCTTGATCTTCCCCGCTTTCACCATCGCCTGTTTTTCTTCTTTGATGCGGGCGATAAGGGTGGCGGCGGGTTCGGTGTCGGGGTGGGTAGCGCGCCAGTCGGCGGTGAGGTGGCCGCGGACGGCGAGCTGGAGGATGGCGTCCTGGACGGGTTTGATGTCGTCGGGGTGCTGGATGAGTTCCGGCAGGCGCGCGGTGAAGCGGGGCCAGATGTCGGCGAAGGGTTGGTCGGTGGTATCGTCGGTGAGCTGGCTGGCTCCGGCAACAAGGGCGCGGCGGCGGGTGTCGTCCCGGCGGCTTTGGGCGGCCTCGAGCTGGTCGCAGAGGGCCATGAGCTCGTCGACGCGACGGACAATTTCGGTTTGTTCGTCAGAGGGCGGAAGCGGTAAAGAAAAACTAGTGAGAACTTGTTGGTTAATCTTGGGCATAGTCTCGGATGTCCCGGATGCTTTGGACGAGAAGTATCCCCGACCGTGGCGCGAGACCGCTACTCGGTGGACGTATCTAACGTCCGCGGAAGCCAAAATTCCGACTCGGATGATCAAGTCTGGGAAGAGAAAGCTCTCATCTGGTCCGTCGTAGATGGCGGCCATTCCTACGTACTCGCGCGTGTTCCCTCGCTGGAACAGAAGGTCATTGGGGCGAAGCCAGAATGGCGCCGCGTCGGCGGGTGAAACGGCGATGTTCTTGTATTGAGTCGCGTCAAATGTGCCTTTGGTGGTCGCCGACAAAGTAATTGCCCGCGGATCATTCGGATTGTCGCTTCTTCGTGGCGACAGGCCGTTCTGCGGGCCGGTACGGACGATCTCCCCCAACCGCACCCACTCCCAGGATTCCGGCACCGCAAACGATACCTCCCCCTCCTCCACCGGCGGCAGCTCCTTCTGCTTCTTGATCTTCCCTGCTTTGACGAGTTCCCGCTTCTCTCGCCGTATCCGCTCCAGCAGTACGGACGCAGGCTCCACCTCTGGATGCTCCCGCCGCCAGTCGGCGGTGAGGTTGCCTCGGACCGCTTGGTCCAGGATGAAGCTGCGCAGTTTGGGGACGGAGCCCGGCAACGTCGCAAGTTCGACCAAATTCCGGAGAACGAAGTCGATCATTCTGCGGCTCCGCTGAGGTAGGAGGCGAGCTTGTCGCGGAGTTGGGTTGCGATGCGTTCGGTCTCGGCGACGGCGGCGTGGTACTCCCGGTAGAGTTCTTCCGGGTCCTGCTGTTGTGCCTCCGGGGCGTGGGGATTTTTGATGTCCAGGTTGAAGGCGCGGTCGCGGATTGTCTGGATGGGGACGTACCAGGCGTGCTCGGTCTCACTGCGGGCGGTCCACCACGCTTTTTCGGGGGCGAACTCCTCGATGCGCATCGGTTTGGTTTTGGAGTAGGACTTGTAGCCCTCGGGATAGGGGTGCTGGTAGTACCAGATGCCCTCGGTGGGGCGGCCTTTCTCAAAGAAGATGAGGTTGGTACGGATGCCGGTGTAGGGGTTGAAGACGCCGTTGGGCAGGCGGACGATGGTGTGGACGTTGCAGGTCTCCAGGAGTTCGGTTTTGATGCGCGTTTTGACGCCCTCGCCGAAGAGGGTGCCGTCGGGCAGGACGATGCCGCAGCGGCCGCCGGGCTTAAGCAGACGCATGATGAGCACCAGGAAGAGGTCCGCGGTCTCCCGGGTGCGGTAGTCAGCGGGGAAGTTGTCCTCGATGCCGGGCTCCTCGGTGCCGCCGAAGGGCGGATTGGTGATCACCACGTCCACCTGGTCGGTGGGACCGTAGTCGCGGTAGGGGCGTGCGAGGGTGTTGTCCCGGCGAATGTTGATGGGCACTTCCAGCCCGTGGAGGAGCATATTGGTGGTGCACAGCAGGTGCGGGAGGGGTTTCTTCTCTACCCCGTGGATCTGGCTTTGCAGCGTCTGGTAGTCATCGGCGGTCTTGAGGGCGCCTGCGGCGGAGACGTGATCAAGGACGTTGACGAGGAAGCCGCCGGTGCCGCAGGCGGGGTCCAGCACCGTCTCACCGAGGGTGGGGTTTACCATGTCCACGATAAACTGGGTGACCGCCCGGGGGGTGTAGTACTCCCCGGAGTTGCCGGCGCTCTGCAGGTCCTTGAGAATCTTCTCGTAGATGTCGTTGAAGAGGTGGCGGTCCTCGCTGGCGGTGAAGTCGATCTCGTTGATGCGGTTGATCACCTGCCGGAAGAGGGTGCCGGATTTCATGTAGTGGTAGGCGTCCTCAAAAACGCGGCGGACGATCACACCCAGGGGGTTCTGCGCGGCGTCGGCGGGGATCTCCTTGAGGGTGGGGAAGAGGGTGTTGGTGACAAAGGTGGTAAGCTCATCGCCGGTGATGCCTTCGGGATCGGCGGCCCAGGCGCGCCAGCGGAGCTCCTGGGGGATGGGTGAACGGTAGTCCTCGCGCTCGATCTCGTACTCTTCTTCCCGGTCGTCGAGGATCTTGAGGAAGAGCATCCACCCCAATTGACTGAGGCGCTGGGCGTCGCCGTCGACGCCGGTGTCCTGGCGCATGATGTCCTGAATGCTCTTGATTGTGGTGGTAATCATGGGTGCTCCTGGGTAATCGTCTGAAAACGCTGCATGATGGTTGTGTAGCGTTGCTGGGCCGTGGGACTGTGCGGAAGGTAGCCAAGCACCGCATTGCGGAAACCGACGGTGGCGATCAGCGACGCGAGGATTTCGCGGATGAACTCCTGGACGGACGCGGTGGCGTTACCAAAGCTCTCTGTCAGCTCCGGTCGTCCATCAACGACGGAGATGACGTCTTCGATATCGCGACTGCCGATCGGGTCTTCGTTGCCCCGGTGGGAGAACGCTTCCAGTTTTGTGGCGATGAAGACGATTGGATCAATGACACGAACCCTTGCACCGGAAGGCATGGTGACGGTGTGAGCGGTGCGGACGGCCTCGGTGTACCAGCGGTTTGAGAATCCCAGGAGCCGTTCTTCGGTTGGCATGACGTCGACGACTGTACCTTCTACTACCCATCGACACAGGGGCGCACCGGGATACGAGAGGTTCCGAAATCCGATTTCGCGCAACTTGTCTTCGAACTCAGCAAAGGCACCACGGGAAGTAATCTCAACGATGACGTCCACGTCGTCGGTTGTGCGAAACTCGGTAATCGACGGGTCGGTCACCAGGAGACGTACAACAGCGCCACCCACGAAGACAACTTCGTCCAATAACGGACCAAGCGCGGCAGCCACCCGTTCGATCATTGCGATTGATTCGTTCATGCCGCGACCTCTTCTCCCAGAATTCTCAGGCGAAGCATCTCTGCCGCGGCGGTGCGCTCCCTGACACGTCCGATCCGCAACGCGTCAACACAGGCGAGAAGTTCGTACAGAAGCGGATCCCGGCGGGCCGCCGCCGGAACGGAGCGATACAAGGGTGTGACGGAGAGGCCGTGGGTGGTTCCGTCCGCAGCTTCCCACACCGGAGGGAGCGGCTCATCCGCCACGATCAACTGGTTGAGCGGCGGCGCCGCATGCGCGGTGGGCAAGCCCCACACCGGCGGACCAAGCTGAGCCGGAAAGGCGTAGCGCACACCGTGGACAAGAAACTCCAACAGGTTGGGGTGCATGACGGTGCGAAGAACGTCTGCATAGAGACGTGCTGTCTGGGCTCGATCGATCGCCCCATGCACCTCCGAGGCGCTCATGCCGAGTTCACCGGCAAGCCCGGCATAGGTCCAGCGGCGCTCACCAATGGCAACAAGCTTGAGGAGGACGAGAACGTCTTGCGGTTTCAGGTGCGGACTCATATCCGTATTGTATTCGTGATTCGCGAATAATACAATGGTTTCATTCACGCTATAATGGTGCCGGTGTCACTTTTCTATGAGTTCACGGGGTACGGTGTTCCCAGCCCGGGCCTGACTGATCGATTCCGCCAGATGCGTGGCGTTCGTTTCCGTGGACAGGAGATGCGCCGTTTCCATCAGACTGTTGTAGTCTTCGATGGAAATCATGACGACGTTCCGGTTGTCCCTGCGTGCAACGACGATCGTCTCGTGGTTGTCAAACACTCGGTTAAGGTAGGTCTTGAGATTTTTTCGGAGATCCGAATAGTTGACGGCGTTCATTTTTTCCTCTCTCGCGGCTTTTCAGGCATTCGGCCAATACGATGGCGAAAAGTCATAACAATTGGCTATTACGATGGTGATGAGACACGGATTTGAGGGTATTCCGTGTCACGAGAATCACAACGTGTCTCTGGTTTCAATCGTTCCTTGCTCCGCTCGTTCCGGGAAATCGGGAATGCTCCCAAAAAACTCCCCGATGAATCGCGCGGCCGGTGGGGTCTCGTTTTCGAAAAGGATGATAACCTCAGCCTTTTTATTGACGTATTCGTCGGGAATGGAAATGGTTTCCGGCAGCGAGTCGTATGATGTTTTGAATGCATTGGTCATGGTGGTTTTCCTCCCTGCTAATACTATCACGCCACGCCTCCTTCATCGCTATCCCGATACAGCTCCGCCTCCAACTCGCGGATCGCCTGGAGGAAGCCGTCCCTGGTGCCTCCGAAGGGCCTTACCAGCTCCTTGACGCTGCCGAGGTGGGAGACCGGCGGGAGCCGCAAGACGGCGGTGTCTTCGATGGTGGTGATGCCGTCGGCGGCGTACTTGTCCAGGATCGCGTCGATGACGGCGCGGGCGGTATCGCCGTAGCGGGAGAAGGCGTCGCTCTGTCTGAGCCGGGCAGCGCGCTCCAGGCGTGTCTTGGGCGGCTCGTCGAAGGCTACGTGGCAGACCAGGTCAAACTCGTCGTAGTCGGCGCCGACGTCTTCTTTGAGGGCGTCCAGGAAGACGCCGCGTTCGGCGAGCTCCTCGATGATGAGGGCTTTGCGCTCTGCGGAACTCCAGGCGGCCAGGAATTCATCCCGGGAGCGCCAGGTATCGAGAATCCTGTTGCGGGTGTAGTCCCGGAGGGACTCGGTGATGAGTTTGCCGTGTTCGTCCAGGTACTGGACGCGCTCGTGGGTGACATTTACCTTCACGCCGTCGACGATGTAGCGGCGACGCGGGGTCTGGTCGTCACCGTTGTCGAGGTCGTCACCCTCGCCGTCCGATTCGGGGTGGTCGGTGGTATCCGGGTCGGGCTCCGCAGAAGTGTCAGGTTCGTCCAGATCCTCATCTTCGTCCGGTTCGTAGATCACCTCCGGGTCACCGTCAAAGTCGGGGTCGGCGAAGAGGTTGGTGGCACGGCGAAAATCGATAATGGTGAAGTAGAGCTTGCCGTACTCCTCGTCGATGCGGGTACCGCGGCCGACCATCTGTTTGAACTCGGTGAGGGATTTGACGGTGCGGTCGATGACGATGAGTTTGCAGGCGCGAACGTCGACGCCGGTGGTGAGGAGGCGGCTGGTGACGGCGATCACGGGGTACGGTTCCATGGAGTCCTGAAATCTGTCGAGGAGCGCCTTGCCGGCGGGGTTGTCACCGGTGATTCTGGTGATGTAGCGGGAGTCGGACGCGGCCGAGGCGGTTTCGTCGGTTGTCGCGGCGGCGTTGACCAGGGCGCTGCGCATGTGCTCGGCGTGTTCGATGTTCTCGCAGAAGATGATCGTCTTGGACATGGGGTTGGTGTTGGCAAGAAACTGGATGATCCGGGCGGCGACCGTTTTTGTCCGCTGTGAGAGGGTGATGAGGCGGTCGAAATCGGGGAGCTCATAGACCTGGTCGGGAATCTCCTCACCGTAGCGGTCGGTCATGCCCTGGTCGGGGCGCCAGCCGTCGTCCTTGTCCATGGTGATGCGGACGACTTTGTACGGCGCCAGGAAGCCGTCGGCGATGCCCTGTCTGAGGGAGTAGGTGTAGATGGGGTCACCAAAGTAGGTAATGTTGGAGATGTACTCCGTCTCTTTGGGCGTCGCGGTGAGGCCGAGGTGGATTGCGGAGTCAAAGTACTCAAGAATCTCCCGCCAGGCGGAGTCCTCGCGGGCGGAACCGCGGTGGCACTCGTCGATTACCACCAGGTCGAAGAAGTCGGGGGAGAAGCGACGGAACGTTTTTTGGTGGTCTTCCGGCCCGGTGATCGCCTGGTAAAGGGAGAGGTAAACTTCATAGGAGGTGTCCACCGTGCGGTTGGTGATGCGCGTCATGACGTCGCCGAAGGGGCGAAAGTCGTTGTTCCTGGTCTGGTTGATGAGGGCGTCACGGTCGGCGAGAAAGAGGATGCGTTTGGCGGCCCGTGACTTCCAGAGGCGGTAGATAATCTGGAAGGCGGTGAAGGTTTTGCCGGTGCCGGTGGCCATAACCAGAAGAAGACGGCGCTGACCCCGGGCGACGGCGGCAAGGGTGCGGTTGATGGCGGTGAGCTGGTAGTAGCGTGGTGCTTTTCCGCTACCGTCGGAGTGGTAGTCCTGCAGGACAAGCTGTTCCTGCTCCGGCGTGAGGGTGGCGTGTCCCTTCCAGCGTGTCCACAGCTCCCGGGGGCCGGGAAAGGCGGAGAGGGGGAGCTCCCGTTCTACTGCTCCACCGTGAGCCGGGGCGGCGGCGGGGGTCGCTCCCGCGGCCGGTGTCGTCCCGGCTGCCGCCGTCAGGTCTCGCTCCAGAAACGCGTCGCCGTTGGAACTGTAGACGAAGGGGACGTCGAGAAGGCGGGCGTAGTCGATGGCCTGCTCTATGCCCGCGCCGACGGGGTGGGTGTTGTCTTTGGCTTCCACGATTGCAATGGGGATGCCCGGCTTGTAAAAGAGCACATAGTCGGCGCGCTTGCCGGGGCGGCGGCGGGCGATCTTTCCCCGAACCATGACGCGCCCGGCGGTGAGTTGGAGCTCTTCTCTGAGCTGGGTCATGGGGTCCCAGCTGGCGGCGATGAGCGCCGGAGTGATGAATTTGGTGCGGATGTCCTGCTCGCTGAAGCGCGATTTACCCATTATGGAGATTATGCGGTTGATTTCTCGGAAGCTCAAGGGTTAGCGGGTGGATGATCCGGACGGCAGGGCGGGCCAGATACTCAACTTGTCAAGCCTGGCCAACGATGCCAATGAAAGGATTTCACTGCTCGAAACGTCGTTTGTCCCGTTTCGGTTGCCACCGTATTTCGCCGACTGGAACACTCGGGTGAGGTTAGACTATTATACCTGATCGGGTTCATATTTCATAAAGAATCGTAAATTACACCCGTAAAGGTATATTATGGAGAAAATGCCTTGTAAATATAACCGATCGGGTATAGTATAACTCCATGGATCGCACCAATCCGATTGGACAGTTTCTTAAGAGCCGGCGTCGGGACGCCGGGCTGACACAGGAAGAGTTTGCAATGCGCGCCGGCCTCGGTTTGCGGTTTGTCCGAGAACTTGAGCAGGGCAAGGATACTGTGCGGCTGGACAAGGTCAACCAGGCGTTGAATATGTTCGGATATCACGCGGTGCCCGGTAAGATTGACGTATGAGTCGGCGTGGACGCGTGTACTACAACGATCAACCGGCTGGAGAGATCCGCGAAACCGACGACGGGTACGAATTTATCTACGATTCTGCGTGGCTCAGACGTGAGGATCGGCAACCGGTAAGTCTGACGCTCCCGCTTCGGGAGGAACCATACCAATCACATTCCATGATTCCGTTCTTTGACGGTCTCATCCCCGAAGGGTGGCTGCTTTCGATCGCACGGAAAACGTGGAAGCTGGACGCGCGTGACCGCATGGGATTGCTGTTATCGGTCTGTCGGGACCCTATCGGAGCGGTGAGTGTTCAACCGCTCGATGTTGTTGAAGGCGCGAAATGAACTGTCTGTACTGCGGCGCACCGCTCTCCCCCGACACGGTACAACGGGGTTGGCATCGCCGTTGCGCGCGGGCCTTTTTTGGCGAAGATGTCGTCCCGGAGATTACGATCTCTAACGAGACGTTGGAAGAGCTTGCCGGACAATCTGTTTCGGTTGGGCGAACGGTAGCCGGCGTGCAGCGGAAACTCTCGGTTCATCTCTCACGGGAGGGTGGCGTGAGCCGTCTTACCCTTGTCGGCTATCCGGCGGGCTATATCCTCAAACCTCCTGCCCGGGAATACCCGGAGTTACCGGAGCTGGAACACCTTGTGATGTCGATGGCCAGTCGGGCAGGTATTACGACCGTTCCCCACGGTTTGATTACAATGGCCGACGGCGACCTTGCCTATATCACCCGGCGGGTCGATCGGCGACCGTCCACACCGTACACGGTTCCGATGGAAGACCTCTGCCAGTTATCCGGGCGCCTCACGGAAGACAAGTACCGAGGATCGTACGAAAAGATCGGTTCGGTAGTCAGACAATATTCGTCGAGGCCGGGTGTTGATCTTTCGGAACTGTTTCTTGTTGTGGTGTTTTCTTTTGCTGCCGGCAACGCGGACATGCACCTGAAGAATTTTTCGCTGTATCGGCCGGGCCGGGAGTGGTTCCTGGCACCCGCATACGACCTGGTGGCCACCGACCTTGTAATTCCAGACGATCCGGAGGAGTCTGCGCTCACGGTGAACGGAAAGAAACGCAGACTGTTGCGAACTGATTTCGTCGCGTTTGGAACGACGATCGGCATCAATCCCAAAGCGGTTGAACGCCTTATCGGCGCTATTGTTGACCGCCACCCGGAGTTCAGAGATTTGATCACCAATTCGTTCCTGACGTCGGAAACGGCGGACCGTTTCGCGACGCTCCTGGATCAACGGATTGCGCGGCTGCAAGGGTAACTGCGGGCAAGAACGTACAGCTCAATACTCAATAATAACGCCTGGCACAATTGCCCATATTATGGAGGAGAACGAACGCTTCTCTTTTATTCAGGAGCCCCAGAAACTGGAACATATCTGACGGGGAGTTCGTCAGACGACGTTGCCATCCGGTCCGATAACGCCTTTTGTGAGGATGAAACAACCGTAGGGTCGACGTTCGCCCATGGCGGTAACTACCGCGAAGGCGTTGCGGGCACGCCGGTAAAAGGCGTGGCGTTCGATGTGGCCCATCTTCCATTTCCGATCGGAACCGGCATTCATCGCATTTTGCATATCCCGGTGACACTCGACGATTTCGTCAGGCGCGCCAACCACCTCCATGCGAATAACCGGTTCGTCTACAAAACTGTCCAGGGGAAAGACCGACAGAATCGCTTTGGCCGCCATGGGAATGTCGACACCCTCCAACTCGATGGGCTTTTCCATGATCGTACCGGCGGCCACTGAGGTGGACGGAAAATTGCAGTCCACAATTACGAGCTCATCGCCGTGGCCCATTGCACGCAACACGTACAGTAAGTCGGCGTTCAGTATCGGGTCGATGTTTTTCAGCATAAGGACTCCTTAGTTTGGGATGTTTCATCAATCAGATTTTACAATGAAGTCACCAGTGTCACAATTGTTGCCTTTCCTGTTTCCGACGAGGCGTAACGTGAGTAAGGCGATATTAGTTTTGCATGCCGCTTCGCGGCACACAAAATGAACAAAAATACCCGGCTGACACCGTGTATTTTCGTATTAGTAGTCGACCGTCCCGGGAGAAGACATAGCGTGAAATCAAAGTGTAAACAACACTTCCACATCCAACCGAAACCCGTCCAGCACGGAAGAGGCCACGGAACCCGTTTTGATACGGATCACAGGATCATCGTATTGGCCCTGGTCGTTCAGACCGTAGATCTGGATGCTGCCGGCGGGATCAACTACCCAGTATTCACGCACGCCGTGGGTCGCGTAAAGGGAGAATTTATCGTTCAGGTCTTTCTTGCTTGTCCAGGGTGAGAGGATTTCCACCACCAGATCCGGGGCGCCCCGGGCGCCCGCATCGGTCAGACGGTCCGGGTCGCAGAACACGCTCAGGTCCGGCTGAACGACGGTGTCCACATCGTCTTCAGCCTGTTCGGGTTTTGCCGGTAACAGGACATCAAAGGGAGCAAGATATACCTGGCACGGTTTGTCCTTGAGCCATTCACGAAAGTGAGCAAAGAGCTCTCCCAGCACCGCCTGATGCGCGCGGCTGGGTGCGGGTGACATACTCCACGCAGTTCCGCGGATCAGTTCCCACCGTTCATCCGGCGGCCAGTTCCGGTAATCGCCGTAGGTATAACGTGCGTCGGTCTTTCGAAGCGCTTGTCCCATATGTTGATAATACCATGTACCCGAGTTATTCGGTAAGGGGAATCTCCGAACGAGACGGCGTAACGGCCCCGCCAATCCGGTTGGCCCGTTGGGGTGAGGAAGGGACCGGGCAGAACGCAAGTTCAATATTCAATATTCCGTAGAAAATTTGTAGTATGGCGTCATGGGACGATTGAAGCGTCGGGTGCCTCCGGCGGGGGCCCGGGTGGTGGTGATGTACGGGCGGAGTCTGATGTCTCTGGTGATTGCTCACTCCCTGGGGAAGCGGGGGGTGGAGGTGATCGGCTGTGACGACGTGGAGTTGACGGTTCTGTCTTTTTCCCGATACGTCACGAAGACCTTTGTGCACGAGTCGCTGGAGGAGGACCGGGAGCGTTTTCTGGATGACCTTGAGGGGCATCTGCGGAAGCTGATTCCTTCGGACGGCAGGCCCTACGTGCTGATGCCGGTATTCCGGGAGACGGAGATTATCGCGCAGGACCGTCAGCGTTTTGAGTCGTTTATTCAGGTGGCGGCACCGCCCTATGAGGCTATTGCGGCGGTGCACCCCAAGGATTGTCTTGCAGCGACGGCGCAGCGGTTGGGGATTTCCGCGCCGCGAACGTGGGACCTCCGGTTGCCTGTTGGCGTGAGGGCCGGGGCGGGCATGTCGGTGGACGGAGTTGCAGGGGCGTGTTCCTTTCCGGTACTGATAAAACCTCCGGACGATGTGGGCGGCCGGGGTATTGTCCGGTGTGAATCTGCCGGGGAGCTGCGCCGGGAGGTGGCAGAGTATGTGCGGCGGCGGGGGGAGCTGCCGCTGGTGCAGGAGTTTGCCGGCGGTGATGACTACTGTCTGACGGTTCTTTTTGAGCGCGGTGAGCTGGTGGCTTCCATGGCGTACCGCAACCTCTACCGCTATCCGGTGGAATCGGGGGCGGGAATTGTCCGGGAAACGGTAGACGACGAGCCCTTTCTGGAACCCGCCCGGAAGCTGCTTGGACCGCTGGGGTGGCACGGCATTGCGGAACTGGACTTCCGGTGGGACGGTAACACGGCTGGAGGCGCAGGTGCAGTGGCAGGCGGCGCGACGGATGCCGGTAGCGGGGCTCCTCCCCTTCTGCTGGAGGTGAACCCCCGCTTCTGGGCGGGGCTGTTTCAGACGGTGGAGTCGGGGCTGGACGTACCGTGGCTCTTGTACCAGCTCACTGTGGAGGGACATGCAGAGAAGCCGTCGCGGATATCCATTGGACAACGAACGAAGATTCCCGGGTTGTGGCTGTTGAGCGCCGTCCGGGACATTTCCGGGTCGGAAGCACGGTTTGAACGGGTCCGTCGCGCCTGGCGGGAGGCCCGGGATTCTATTGAGAACCGTCACGTCCGGGAGGCTTTTCGGCAGATTACGTCGTCCCTTGAAGGCGGCACGGGATTCCGGGAGGCGTTTTCGGCGCTCCGGGGGATTATCCGGGAGGGCCGCCGGGCCAAAAACGATCTGTTTTTCCGGGATGACCCCTTTATCGTGCTGGGGGTGCTCTTTGTGCTGGCGTCGCTGATTCGACACGGAAAGCTGCCGCCGGAGGTGACCAACCGATGAGAGGACGGAACCGATGAGTCCGGGGAGCGCGGCGGGGCGGCGGCAGCACCAACCGGGATGGTCAGGGCGACCGGATATCGCCGTGACGACCGGTTCCCGGGCGGCGTGGTGGGAGGGTGCGCCCTTTTGGCTGGCTCTCTTTCTGTCCGGCGGTCGGTGCAGACGGGTCTACCCGGGGTGCCGGGTCACGCCGGAAGATGTGGACGGGCTGATACTGGGGGGCGGCACCGATATCTTCCCCCTTCACTTCAAGGGACGGGCCA
>CAZCAE010000040.1:0-29781 GCA_964496635.1 uncultured Spirochaeta sp. | reverse complement strand
AGCTCTGGGAACACCTGCCATCGGCGGCAAGGACAGCATGTCCGGTTCGTTTGAAGATCTTGATGTGCCGCCGACTCTGGTAGCCTTTTCCTTTTGTGCCGAAGAGGAGATCCGGATAGTCGGACCGGAACTCCTGCCCAGAAAAAGCGTTCTCCTTGCAGTCGTGCCGAAGGTCGAACCCGACGGGCTTCCTCAGGACGGAACGCTCACCGAACAGCTGGATCTTGTAGAGTCCGCCGTCGGCGACGGCGTTGTCTGCGCCGCCGGGACCATCGGGGAAGCGGGAGCGATTGCCGCCGTTGCTACGGCGGCTCTCGGTAACTGGTGTACACTCCGGCTGGATGAAGAGGCAGTGTACCGGATTGACCGCCGATGCGGCCTTGACGTGAGCAGTGTCGTCTCTCTCTATCTTCAGATTCCAGACGAGAAGATCAGTGAAGCGAAGGCGCTCCTGGACTCTCCACAGACGGTAATTCTTGGTGAAGTCGACGGCGAGGAAGAACCGGCCATCCTTCCCTCCGACCGGTGGGGACCGTACGGTGACACGCCCTTTGGCGCAATATACATCGGTAAAGAAGTCATCCGGCTCTCCGATCTCAGAGACGCATGGATGGCTCCGTTGAACGGTGTTTTCCCCCTGCCACGAAACTCGACAGATGGTGCGCCTGCGATAGAACACTCCGAAGAGAAGGACCGGCCGAAGCGCCCGGGAAGGGGCACTGCAACTCCGAAAGTCTGTATTCCCGTGTTTCCGGGTACGAACTGCGAATACGACGCTGCCCGGGCGTTCAGCGACGCCGGTGCCGTACCGGTAACCCCGGTGTTCCGGAAACACTCACCGGACGAGCTGTCCGCCTCCATAGATGAACTCGCGCACGCCATCAAAGAGTCTCAGATCCTTATGTTTCCGGGTGGATTCAGTGCCGGCGACGAGCCGGACGGGTCGGGCAAGTACATTGCTGCTGTGTTCCGGGATCCCCGGCTGATGGATACGGTAGCGGACCTGATAACCCGACGGGATGGACTCATCCTGGGCATATGCAACGGCTTCCAGGCGCTGGTACGAATGGGCCTTCTTCCCGGCGGTGTTGACGACATGGACCAACCGCCGAGAATAGGCCTCTTTATGAATACGGGACTGCAACACATTTCCACCTTTGTTCATACTCGGGTCGTCGATAACTCGTCGCCGTGGCTTGCCGGGACGGATCCGTCGCAGACGTATACCGTACCCATTTCTCATGGTGAGGGACGTTTGATCGCCTCGGAGGAACAGTTGGAGGCTCTCCGGGCGGGTGGACAGATTGCAACCCAGTATGTAGAGTATAATCCGAACGGATCGGTTGCCGCTATTGAAGGCATCACCTCGCCGGACGGCCGCATTCTGGGAAAGATGGCTCATAACGAGCGGGTCAGACCGGGACTGTACCGAAATCTGCCGGTCATGGCAGACATGAAGATCTTTGAAAACGGCGTTTCCTGGTTCAATTGAACCTTCTGTAAAGGAATCGCCACACGTCTGAAAGCACATTGCGCCCATATAATCCCGGTAATACGGCCCGGGAGTCTCTACAGGAAGACCGTAAATCTTCCTCGGGTGCCGCAGCGCGGCGCGCGTTACTATGGGCGGATTCTGGAACCGACACTCTCACCCGATAGCAAGTTGCAATCGGGCTTTTGTGTTGTCAATGAGATCCGCCTTCCATTTTTGTTACTTCACGTGCCACAACGCGGCATGCGGAACTGTATGGGAATGTGCGGATTTTTTTGTTCACAAAGGGAGGGACTGCGGTGAACGTGCAATTTGACAGCCTGCTTTACGAAGGAAAAGCAAAACAGATATTTCCAACCGACATGGATGGTGTGATCTGCGTCCATTACAAGGACGATGCCACCGCCTACAACGGCAAGAAATTTGACCGTCTGGAACAGAAAGGCGAACTCAACAACGCTATTGCGACACTCCTTTTTGAATATCTTCGGGACCATGGTGTCGAGTCCCATTTTATTGAAAAGATATCTCCCCGGGATCAGATTTGCCGGCAGGTAGCTATAATCCCTCTTGAGGTGATCGTGCGGAATCGCGCCGCCGGCACAATGGCGCGGCGCCTGGGTCTGGAAGAGGGAACTGAACTGGCCACAACGGTTCTGGAACTGAGTTACAAAAACGACGAACTGGGAGATCCCCTTATCAACGATTACCACGCCGTTGCTATTGGGCTCACCACCTTTGAACGCCTTCAGGAAATCTATTCAATTGCCGGAAAGGTCAACGAACTGCTTTCTGATCTTTTCAGGCGAAGCGGGGTTGAGCTTATCGATTTTAAACTTGAGTTCGGTATTGACGGTGAGGGAAAGCTGATGCTGGCCGACGAAATTTCTCCTGATACGTGCCGGTTCTGGGAAATCGGTACAGGAAAGAAACTGGACAAGGACCGCTTCCGCCGGGACCTGGGAGATGTGATGGAAGCGTACCGGGATATTCTCCATCGAATTGAAGGAGTACTGACTTGACTGTGGACAGGCTTACAGAGGACAAGCTTCACGACGAGTGCGGTGTCTTCGGGATCTACACTCCCGATGCGGATTCGGAGGAAGGACGGAACCTCTCAAGGATCGTATATTACGGAATCTACTCTCTCCAGCACCGTGGTCAGGAGAGCGCGGGTATCGCTATACAGAATGACGGGACGCTGAATCTCCACCGTGGAATGGGCCTGGTAGCGGAGGTCTTTCCCGACCAGGTACTCGATGCGCTCACCGGAACGGCCGCTATTGGTCACGTTCGTTACTCTACAGCCGGATCCAGCAACATCGCCAACGCCCAGCCCCTGATGGGGCAGAGCAAGCTTGGTCCAATAGCTATTGCCCACAACGGCAACCTGGTAAACGCCTCGGTTATCCGCGATCTTCTTGAAGACGCCGGTGTCATATTTCAGACCTCCAGCGATTCTGAAGTCATCCTCAACCTAATTGCCCGGGGTGCAAAATACGGCCTGGACCGGGCGCTCTGGGACACAGTCCGGGCCATTCAAGGCTCGTTTTCCCTGACCCTGTTGACCCGGGACTCCCTCATTGCAATTCGTGATCCCAACGGAATTCGCCCGTTGGTCATTGGTCGGCGAAACGACAGTTATGTCGTCGCTTCCGAGACGTGTGCTCTCGACACCATTGGAGCCGACTTTATACGGGACGTGGAGCCCGGCGAAATCATTGTTATAAACGATGATGGACTGCGATCGATGAAACAGAGCGAGCGAACTCACCTCATGACGTGTTCCTTCGAATACATCTACTTTTCCCGTCCGGACTCGGTCATTGACGGTGTCGATGTGTACGAATCGCGTTTGCGAGCGGGGCGTCGGCTCTACGAAGAGAGTCATGTGGAGGCAGATATTGTCTCCGGCGTACCCGACTCCGGGGTGGTGGCCGCCACGGGGTACTCCGAGGTGTCCGGTATTCCATACGCAATGACCCTTATCAAGAACAAATACGTCGGAAGGTCTTTTATTGCCCCCTCCCAGGACCTTCGTGAACGGGCGGTCAGCGTAAAACTGAACGTCCTGAAGTCTACCGTCCGGGGAAAACGGATCATTCTGATAGACGATTCCATCGTCCGGGGAACCACCTCCCGCCGCCTTGTTCAAATGCTGAAAAATGCCGGGGCGAAAGAGGTTCACTTCCGGGTAGCCTCCCCGCCGGTAGCCTTTCCCTGCTACTTTGGGCTGGACACACCCAGCCGGAAAGAGCTGGCAGGTTCCAGGGGACTTCGGGAAATTCAGAAGATGATCGGCGCCGACAGCCTGGCCTACCTTTCAACCGCTGGACTGGTTGAGTCCCTGTCTACCTCGCAAAGTTTCTGCACCGGTTGCTTCACCGGCATATACCCCATAGCCGCACCGCTGGAACAGGAGAAAGAACACCTTGAACACGTCCCGCAACGATAGAAACGCCAGCTACGCCGACAGCGGGGTGAACAGGGATGAGGGGTACCGTACCGTCGCCATGATCAGGCACCTCCTGACAAGCCGGTCCCGAGAGGCCGCCGAAAACATCGGCTCCTTTGCAGCCATTCATCCTGTTCCCGGTGTTGACGGCCTTCTGCTGGGAGCGGCAACCGACGGAGTAGGAACAAAGATTGAACTCGCCATCCGGTATGGTACGTTTCGGTCCGTTGGTCAGGACTGCGTAGCCATGTGTGTGAACGATCTGGCGTGCCACGGCATTGTTCCCCTCTTTTTTCTTGACTACCTCGCCTGTGACACCCTTTCCGCAGAAACGGCGGCAGAAATCGTCGCGGGTGTGGCCGATGCGGCGGCATACTGCGGAGCTCAGCTCATTGGCGGAGAGACGGCAGAGATGCCCGGTGTCTACACTCCCGACAGTTACGATATCGCCGGTTTCGCCGTTGGTACCGTCCCGAAGGACGGCGTGATCCATCCCGGACTGATACGGGGAAACGAAGTGCTTCTGGGAATTCCCTCCTCGGGCATTCACAGTAACGGCTTTTCCCTGATTCGGACGGTCATCTCGGATATTGATGCTCCTTTTCACGGGCGCCCCCTGTGGCAGACACTCCTGGAGCCGACGGCGTTATACCCGCCGGTTATCAACACGCTTCTCAATACGTTTGGTACCGAAAGCGTTCACGGAATCGCTCACATTACCGGCGGAGGGCTGTACGAGAACGTTCCGCGCATGTTACCTCCCGGCGCGACGGTAACCGTCCGAAAAGAGGCGATAGCGCATCAACCGGTCTTCGATCTAATTTCACGGGCGGGAGTTTCGGAACATGAGATGTATCACACCTTCAATATGGGCGTCGGCATGGTTGTCGCCGTAGAGCCGTCCATTGTCGACCGGGCGCTGCAAATTCTCGCAGCCGACTTCCCCGGAAGCGGAGTAGTTGGTGAGGTCACATCCGCCGGTAGTCAGGGGGAATCGTCGGTCCCGGCAACCCTGCAACTGGAATAATCAGGCATGCAAAAGGTAGTAGTTCTGGCCAGTGGTGAAGGAACCAATTTTCAGGCGATTGTGGACGCCACGAAAACGGGTAGTCTTTCAGCTGCAGTTTCTCTGGTAATTTCCGACCGTCCGGGTGCGGGAGTCCTGCTTCGGGCATCCCGGGAAGGAATACCCGCCATGGTGTTCGACAGGAAAGAGTATGGTCCCGAATTGTCGGACCGTATTCTTGAAGCCGTTCCAGCAGACACCGATTTGATCGTACTGGCGGGTTTTCTGTCTATTCTGACGGGAAGTTTACTGGTACGTTTTCATCGGAGGATCATCAATCTCCATCCGGCCCTGCTACCCCGTCACGGCGGGCCCGGCATGTACGGAATTCACGTTCATCGAGCGGTCATCGACAAGCGAGACCCCGAGTCCGGCTGTACCGTCCATTACGTGGACGAAGGGACCGACACGGGTCCGATAATCCTGCAACGGCGTGTTCCGGTATTATCCACAGACACACCGGAAACTCTGGCGGAGCGCATTGTCCCGTTGGAACACGAAGCGATCGTTGCAGGAATCCGTCACGCCCTGGGTATGCCTGTGTGAAAGGCAGGAACACACACGGGTTCAGACTGCATCAACGGGGCGGGCGACGGCAGGGTACTCCCACATGCGATGCCCTCGGCAGTCGCCCTGCAGACTCCATCGACCTTTTCGAACGATCACGCTGTAAAGGTAATGCTGCATCAGCGTACGGTGCAGCGCCGTCGGGACGGTGCGCAACAGAGCATCCATATCGCCGGTAAGGAGTTTAATAGCTTCGCAATCCTTGAGACTGTATGTGTTTGCTGCCTTCAGTATACTCTTTTGAACCCGCTTGCCGGTTATTCGCTGTTTCTTACCAAGAATTCCCGGTAGCTCCTCAAAGAGACGGTTTTCCGGCACTCCCTGTTCACGAAGTATCTGGACGGCGTAGAGACGCTCCAGTTGCCAGGACAACCCTCCCAGTATCTGCACCGGATCGTTGCTCACCAGCAGTTTCAACAGAATGTCCAGGGAGTGATCCAGGTCACCGTCGACCATGGCGTCGTACAAAGTAAAAACATTTTCCTCTTTGGCGTGGTACATGTACCGATCCACGTCATCGACGGTTATGACATTTCCCACAAAAGCGATAAGCCGATCCGCTTCCATGCGAAGTTCCATAGTGTTGTTCTGAACAAGCTCCAGCATAAGCTCTACGGCGTCTGTATCAATGCGAACGTTGTGACGACGGAAGTACCCCTGCAGCCATCCCTGCTTCTGATCCTCAAACATTTCCCAGAAGATCTTCTTATTGGGGCTGCCGGCGACCTTTTCCAGATCCTTGTGGACTGAGATCTCGCTGCTCTCAAGGATCAGAACCGTTCCATCGACCGGTTTTCGGGCATAATCAACAAGAGAAGCGATGTCGTCCTTCTTCTTGAGGTTCTCTACGGCTCGATACCGAACGAGAGTGGCGCTGCCGAAAAGCGAACCGTTCTGAAGAATGCCCGTCACGTAGTGAGCCGGTGTTTCAAAAGCGTAAAAAGAGTGCTCTTCCAGTTCATCTCCGTGCCGTTTCCGAAGGGCGTTGCGCATTTCAAGGATGGTTCGTTCCTTGTCACCCTCTTCAGGTCCAAGAAACAGGACAATCGACGAAAGAGAATTGGCCATCGCGTTTACGGATAACTCCGGACGATGTGGGCAAGCTTACCAAGAATCCTGACATCCCTGGTGTATATAGGCGGGTATGCAGGGTTTTCCGCTTTCAGTTGAACACGGTTCGCTTCACGGTAGAATCTTTTCAACGTTACCGCCTATTCCACCATAGCGACAACGATATCTCCGTTTTCGGCGACAGGTTTCTGTTCAATAATCGCTACATCGCCATCAAGAATACCTGCTCCTGTCATGCTGTTACCCCGCACCTGCAGAGCGAAGTAGTCCTTATTCCCCAGATACGACGCGGGAACCTGGACGGTGCCGTCCCGGTTTTCTACGGCAAGAAGAGGCAGACCGGCAGCAACATTTCCCAGCAGCGGCACCTCACGGATCTCTTCGCGGGGAGAGCTCTCCTCCGACCGGTCAAGCACTTCAATTGCCCGGGAACGTTTGGTGTCACACCGGATAACGCGCTTCTTTTCAAGGGCCTTTACGTGATCGTGAGCACCCTTTACGGAAATCGAGAAGTGCTCTGAGATTTCCCGGATAGTGGGAGGATATTTGTTGTCACGAATGTATGAGGTGATAAAACTGAGAATTTCCTGTTGCCGTCTCGTCATCGGTCTCATTTTTTCATCTCGATTCCAAGTTTTTTGATCCTGGCGTGGAGACTGCTGGGATAGATTCCAAGATCCTGCGCCGTTCGTGACACGTTGTAACCGTGTTCGCGAAGCTTTTCCGTCAGGTATCTTCGTTCAAAGCTGTCCTTTGCGTCCGACAGGGACAGGTTCAGCAGATCCCCCAGAGGCGACATTCGCGCCGCCGTACCTCGATCACCCAGAAAACGACGCACCTCATCATCAGTCAGCCGCTCGGTACCAGCCATAATGCTAACCCGTTCGGCGAAATTCTTCAACTCACGAACGTTACCGGGCCATGAGTACCGGCGCAATACTTCCAGAGCCGAGTCATCAACCGCTATTTCCGACCCGGTGTCCTTGAGAAACTGAGCCAGCAGCATCGGAATATCCTCAATCCGTTCCCGCAGGGCCGGCATGTGAACAGGAACCACGTTCAATCGAAAATAGAGATCCTCCCGAAAACGTTCATGACGAATCTCTTCCTGAATATCCTTGTTTGTCGCCGCAATGATGCGAACATCTGCGGAGATTGACGATTCACCGCCTACCCGTTCAAAGCGCATTTCCTGAATGACTCGCAAGACCTTTGCCTGGGCACCCAGAGACATATCGGCGACTTCGTCAAGAAAGAGGGTTCCTGTATCGGCAAGTTCAAACTTGCCCTTTCGTCCGCCGGCGGCGCCGGTAAAGGCACCCTTTTCGTGGCCGAAGAGTTCACTTTCTATGAGAGTATCCGGAATAGCGGCGCAGTTTACCGCCACAAAGGGAGAATGGTGCCGTTCACTTCTGTCGTGTATTTCCCGGGCTATCAGCTCTTTACCCGTCCCGTTTTCACCACTTATGAGTATTCTCGCATCGCTGGAAGCGGTCTGCTCTATGAGCTTTCGTACATTACCTATAGCATCGCTTGTACCGGTGATCCGCTGAACGGGACGTACCCGTAGACGAAGGGAGTCATTTTCGCTGCGCAGTTGTTGAAGTTGGATGGCGTTCCGGACCACTGTAGTCACCCGCTCAAGACTCAGCGGCTTTTCAAGGAAGTCAAAGGCTCCCTGTTTTACCGCCTTGACGGCCATGTCAATACTTCCATGTCCACTGATAATTACTACCGGAACTGCGGGGTAACTGGATCGAACTTCTTCCAGAATCTCAAGCCCTCCTTTTCCGGGAAGCCAGACGTCAAGTAGAATGCAGTCTACCAGTTCCCGTTCCATAAGGCCCAACGCCACAACGCCGTCACCGGCGGTAAGAACATGATATCCCTCGTCTTCCAGAATATCTCCCAGTGTTTCCCGAATTCCCTTTTCGTCATCTACAACGAGTACCGTCTTCATGGTGTGTCTTCTCCATCGGCTGTTCCGGAGACCTCCGCAGGTAGAGTGATGACGAACGTCGTGCCACTACCAGGAGCGCTCTCCACATGTATACGACCATCATGGTCATAGACAATTCGCTCGACAATAGCCAGGCCGAGACCCGTCCCATCCGGTTTGCTGGTCACATACGGCTGAAAAATCTGTTCCCTGAGATCATCGGGAATGCCGGGTCCATCGTCTTCAACGCGAATACGACATACCGTATCGCCGCCCTGTTCGATAATGTCGGCGGCACAGGAAATATGAACCTTTCGCCCACTCGCCTCAACAGCATTTGTCAGAAGATTCACGAATACCTGACGCAGCTGCCCGCGATCGGCGTGGATGACCAATGTCTCGACAATACCGTCCATGTCAACATGAATGTCAGGATCTTCACCATAGACGGCAGCGGCCTCGGCACACAACCTCCGAAGGTATACATCCTCCTTTGACGGTCCAGGAAGACGCGAAAAAGAACGAAATTCGTTGAGAAGAGCTGTAAGCGCCTCCGTCTCCCGTACGATGGTGGTAGTTGTCCGTTCGAGCACCTGATCAAAGTCTTCGGCACCGGCTTGATATCGGCGACGTAACCGCTCCGCGGCCAACCTGATTGGCGTCAATGGATTCTTGACCTCGTGGGCAAGACGCTGGGCAATCTCCTGCCACGCCTGAACCTTCTCCGCCTGCGCAATCCGCCGCCGGGCCCTGTCAAGTTCATTTACCATCCGGTTAAAGGATGTAACCATCGCTCCCAGATCCTCACCGGGTCGGCTCAAAATTCGAACGGAATAGTCCCCCTCCGTAACACGTCTGGTAGCTTCTTCCAGGGACTCAATTGGGCGTATGATGCGATCCGAAAAGAAGAAACTTGCAAGTATAGAGAGCAGAAGCAGAGGAAGTGAGAAAAACCCGTACATCAGCGCGACCACAGGTACAAAGACGGGACGCAGTGCCTCCAGGCGTGAGAAAACCTGGATAGTATCGGTGATATCCGCCGCCTTGCGTTCAAAACCGTCGGGTAGGCCAACGGTAAGCACCGATAAGCCGCTGGATCCGACGATCTCCCGCTCGTCAGATACGGTATCGGACAGATCTATTCGGGCGGTAAGCCGTAAAAGACCAACCCCGTCCACAGAAATTCGGTTCACCCGCCCGGAATCACCGGGACTGAGCGGAGCCGGCGCTTCGTCACGACGGACAGATGCATTTCCCAGGAAGAGCAGCTCCTGGCCCGCAGCATCGTAGAGCTGGAAACCTATTGCACGGGGTTGCCGGCGGGATAATTCCGGCCACAGAGGCAGATCCGCCCCGTCTTCCGCCGAAGCACCGTTTTCTTGAAGCAGCAGTTCTGCCCGCCTTGCGGAAACGACCCGCTGAATCGTACCGTCCGTAGCCAGTACCTCCAGATCGTGAATGTGTTCATCGTAGTAGTCCAGAGCCAGATCGAGACCGTGTCTGAGAGACTCACCGGTACGCGCATTGAACAGTAGCTGCATAGCAGAGGAAAGGACGCCGATTGCGACGATCCCCTGAGGAACTGCCGCCAGGAGTACGACGATGGAAAAGAAACCGGTCAGTCGTGCCTTGAAAGCCGCGCCGGGCTTGCCCAGACTGCGATCCCGACGCAATCGCAGCAGGGTCAGTACTACGGCTATTACCAGTCCCAGAGGCAACAGAGTCGCTACAAGGACAAACACCCACAAGGATGACCCGCCGATATTTTCCGGATTTGCGAGGACCCGATTGGAGAGCAGAACGGTCAGTCCGACAATGACACCGTACAAGGCCCCAAGGCTTGCGAGGGTTGTCAACGACGCCGAAGCGTTCCGAAAGACTCTCATGGGTTTATGTGGGTGTCACTCTTCTTCAAAGCGGTTCTCAAAGAGCTGCGCCAGTCTGTCCACCGCGTCTTTTTCATCGTCTCCGTCGGCAGAAATGGTGATCGTAGAGTTGTACCCTGCACCAAGTGTGATAATACCCATGATGGACTTGGCGTTGATGGTGTCGTGATCGTTCTTGAATTCGATATGTGCGTCAAACTGGGATGCGGTCTGGACGATCAATGCGGCAGGACGGGCGTGTATCCCCGCCCGGTTTTTGACCACCACTTCTTTTTCGGTCATGGAGTATACCTCACGTAATACCTTTTTTTTGGAGATACGCTTTTCGGGCGTTCTCGCTGTCCAGCCAGCGCATAACCGTCTGGTTGAACTCCCGGGCACTATAATACCCCATCTTTTTCAAACGCTCATTCATCGTTGCCGTTTCGATAATAATAGGAATATTCCGTCCCGGCTTGACCGGAATTTCCAGATAGGGTGTAGCAACTCCCAGAATTTCCCAGTTACGCTCTTCCGCACCGATGCGGTCGTAGGACTTCTTGGAATCCCAGACTTCCAGCTGACATATCAGCTGTATCTGCTTGTTGTCTCGAATAGAACCAACACCGAAGAGGTGGGTGATATTGATGATACCGAGTCCACGAATCTCCATGTGGTGACCCAGGGCGGGATTGACGCCTTGCCCAAGAAGAATATTTCCGGCAACCCGTCGTATCTCCACCGCGTCATCCGCCACCAGACGGTGTCCCCGTTCTATCAGTTCCAGGGCGGCTTCACTCTTTCCGACACCACTATCCCCGAGAATAAGAACCCCAATACCAAACACCTCGATCAACGTACCGTGGATCGTCTGCTTGGCGGCAAAGACATTTCCAAGGGCCCGGATCAGACGCATGACGAATTCACTGGTTTCCAGCTCGGACTGTAAGACCGGTGTGTTCTCCTCATCTGCCAGTCTCGCAAAATCTTCGGTCGGAGAGAGTCCGTGGGTGAACACGCAGCACGGAATATCCCTCCGGAAAAACTCTTCTATTGTGGCGGTGTTTTTTTCTGACGCCAGTTTTTCCAGGTAGGCATGCTCTCCGCGACCGAATATCTGGATCCGTTGATACCCGAAGTTGTCGAAGAAGCCGCTCAGAGACAGACCGGGACGGTTCAGATCGGGAAGGGTGATTGGGCGCAACAGACCCTGTCGTGCACCAATGCACCTGAGCCCAAGATCGTTATGTTCCTTTAGATCCAGATCCAGAAGATCCAGCACAGTAAACTTTTCCATCGTCAGGGTTTATGCTCCTGGACCTTCTCAACTTCCTTACGGACTTTCTGGTCAAGTTTGTCTATCAGTTCAACGATCGCTTTATGCAGGTCGTAGCCACCCGTCTTGATGACAGCGTTGGCGCCCCAGCGGAAGTGAACCTTCACCTCAACATCAAAGTTGTGACCCTTCTCCTTGGTCAGAGTGAAGTCCAGGTCAACGATCTTGTCGGTGGCGAAGTCCAACTTCTGCAGGCGTGTCTCAATAAGTTCTTTCGTCAGATCATCAGCGTCAAAATGTACCGATTTGATCGTCATGTTCATGGTATACCTCCCGTGAAACTGATCAGCGCTCGTAAGACGAGCTAATTTTAAGTTCTTTGCGATACTTGGCCACGGTTCTTCGTGCTACTTTTATTCCCCGTTGCGCAAGCAGATCGGAAACTCTCTGGTCCGAGAGGTGTTTACCGGCGGCCTGCTCCTCCTGTTCCAGTATTTCCCGCACGATCTCTTTTACACCCTCCTTGCTGTACCGTGAACTTCCGGAACCCGTTGAGGCGATACGGTTCGAGAAGAAGTGCTTCAACTCGAAGATACCCCACTCCGTTTGAAGATACTTCCCATTGGTGACCCGGGAAATAGTCGCTTCACTGAGATCGAGTTCCATAGCTATATCTTTCAGTGTCAACGGAACGAGATGCTTCTTACCTTTCAGAAAGAAATCACGCTGAAACTCCAGAATTGCCTTACCGACTCTTAAAATTGTGTCATTCCGCTGGGCAATACTGTTAATGAACCATCGTGCTTCTCGAACGCCTTTATTGGCGAACTGTTTCGCCGACAGATCGTCGCTTTCGGCGATCCTGGAAAACATCCGGTTTACCCCCAGAACGGGAATTTCTTCATCATTGAAGACAAGAACAAATTCACCGTCCCGTTTGCGCAGGGTCAGGTCAGGAATGACGTAACGGGATTCGTCGGACGAGAACATCCGCCCGGGAAAAGGCGTCAGAGACCGAATGACCTCGATAGCTTCCTCCACGGCAGCGACGGTCGTGTCCTGGGCTTTTGCAATTTCTTTGAGCTTTCCCTTTTCGACAAGTTCCAGATGGTTCTGAATGATAGGAATGACCAGCGCCGGCGAGTCTACAAGTTGCAGGGCCTGCACAACCAGTGACTCCCGATAGTCCCGAACACAGGTACCTGTCGGTTCAAGGGTACGGATGATTTCAGAGACGGACCCAATACGGGAATGTTGGTCTTCCGGTACGACCCGTTCCGGTTCTTCAATATAGAACCCGTTATCGTCCAGATTGTTGACCAGAAGCTCCCCGACCCGGAATTCTTCCTCTTCCAAAGGCTGTAGCCGGAGTTGCCACAACAGATGCTCGTGAAGTGATTCAGGACGCGACAGCGCTCCTTCCATAAACATTCGCTTGCTGTCTTCGTCGCCGTCGAAGCGCCCCGATGACGTGAACCCCGGATCCGACGAGTTCTCGAAATACTCGTACTCTTCACTCCGCTCGGATTGTTCAGCCCGTTCGTTCAGGGAAATGCTGGGAATCTCCTTCGTAATTTCCAGTGCCGGATTTACCTCCAGTTCTTCCTGAATTCGAAATTTGAGATCCTGCAGTGGAAGTGTCATGATCTGGATGCTCTGCAGCAATTGCGGGGTCATCCGCAGTTCCTGGCGTTGAACCAATGCAGGGCGCTGATACTGCATACTATTTATAATGGGAGAGGCGGGACGCTTTGTCAATTTGACGGAGGCCGGGCATTGTTGTTATCTCTGGTAATCGTCTCCCAGGTAGACCGTCCGGGCAGTTTCGTTTGCCTCAATTTCTTCCCGAGTGCCCGCAACAACAATTTCTCCGTGATGAATCAGGTAGGAGTAATCAGAAATCTGCAGTGTATCCCGTTCATTATGGTCGGTTACCAGCACACCGATTCCCTTTTCCGTCAGATTACCCACGATAGTCTTGATTTCGTATCGCGCCCGGGGATCAATACCGGCAAACGGTTCATCCAGCAAAAGAAATTCCGGTTCAATGGCCAGAGCCCGGGCAATTTCCGTGCGCCGGCGTTCGCCTCCCGAGAGGGTAAAGGCTTTCTGGCGTCTCAGAACGCTGATGCCCAGCTCGTCAAGGAGAGTATCCACACGCTGCTGTTTTTCACTTTTGGTTAGGTCCTTTCTCGGTTCCAGAACGGCCATAAGGTTCTGCTCCACGGTGAGTTTCCGGAATACGGAAGGTTCCTGGGGCAGATAAGAGATACCCAACCGGGCTCTTCGATACATGGGCAACCTGCTGATCTCCGTCTCGTTGAAAAAGACCGAACCCGCGGTAGGCGTTATAAATCCGACAATCATGTAAAAGACCGTTGTCTTTCCCGCTCCGTTCGGTCCAAGGAGGCTGACGACGCTGCCGCTCTCCATGGCGAAAGCGACACCTCGAACGACCTCTTTGCGACCGAACTTTTTCCTGAGGTTCTCCACCCGCAGGGTACTGCTCACTGGGCGCTCCCTTCAGAAGATTGTTCCGACTCGTCGTCTTCGTCGTCAACGACAACGGATCCCTGAACTTGCCCCTGCATCTCGATCTCTTCACTTTCCAGATTCATGACTATCCGGGTCGCCCGGTATTCGTCTCCTTTCCAGAAGAGTACGGGGAAACCGGAGAGTTCGAGAACATCGTCGTCCCGGCGATACCGAATGAACTGGGCCCGGGCCGTAAGGTCCTCTTTCAATACCCTGACGGCCGTCTGTACGACAATAAGGTCTCCACCATTTCTTGTCTCAAGATATTCGCCTTTCAACAGAAGCTCATTGTCCACGTCTTCCACCAGCACCATACGCTCGGCCTGGATATTCTCGGTAGTCCTGTCAAATCGCACCGATTCAGCTTCAATACGGACATTTCGCACCGTATCGTAGACGACAACGCCACCCCATGCGGCGGCGTTACGGAAGTTGGTACCGGAGAGTTCGATTTCCCGGGCTCGCAGTTCAAAATCGTTACTGATGACGACCGCATTGCCCCGAAGGAGAGTCAGTTCCTTCCCTTCCGTCAGGATTACTGAAGTACGATCACCGGAAAAGGTAAAGGTGTCTGCACTGTAGCAGCGCGGAACAACGAGTATCGCAATAAGGGAAAAAGCCCATACAGGCAGGATACGTGGAGTCAATTATTCTCCTCATTAACGTATGTTCCGGACACACCGTGATGAAATTCTACAACGATGCGACGTCCGTCAACCCGAAGCCCCGCGCCTTCCAGATACGAACCGTCACCGCGGAGTGCCGTTACCATTTTCTCCTCATCGGAACGAAGAATCCGATCGGCGTTTTCCCAGTACAAAAAGCCGCTGCTCAGCTCTGCGTCTTCGACAATTGACCGCAGGCGAACGGTCCCGCGCAGTTCGATATCCTCGCTGTCCAGGTATACCAACCCTTCATCGGAGCTTCCCTCCAGACGCAGGTCGCCTGCCGGTCCATATTCACGGAAGACCATATTGGAAAACTCCTGGACGCCTTCGTCAGGATATGTGGCAATTCTGTCGGCCGTCAGTTCCAGCCTGTTTTCCCGAACAATCACCATTCGAACGTCCAGTACTTCCACCTGGGGCACGCCGGAACGTCCTTCCGATTCCACCATTGCCTCGTCGTAATCAAAAGAACAGGCAACTGTCGCCATGAGAAGAATCGCTATCGTGACGGGTGGCGGAATACGGAGCATAATTACCCCTGCTTCCGGGAAGCCCCGATAAAGGAACTGAACAGGGGATGCGCTTCCACCGGCTTTGAAAAGAACTCGGGGTGAAACTGTACTCCCAAACCCCAGGGATGACCGGACCACTCAAGAGATTCTACCAGGGAGTAATCCTCCGTGACCCCTCCCGTTACAAGCCCCGCTTCGTTCAGTTGCTGTCGGTAGGTGTTGGAAACCTCATACCGGTGGCGATGGCGCTCGGTAACAATTTCGGTTCCATAAATAGAGCGAATCAGGGTGTCCGGAAGGAGACGGGAGTTGCTTGCACCCAATCGCATGGTTCCTCCGTAGTGCTTCACATCGATCTGCTCCTCCAGGAGACTGACCACGGGGTGACCGCACTCAGGGGTAAACTCGGTGCTGTCGGCATCCGTATATCCCAGGACATTGCGACTGTACTCAATGACCATCACCTGCATACCCAGACAGATTCCGAAATAGGGAATACCATTCTCCCGGGCGTACCGGGCAACCTGTACCATGCCGTTAACGCCACGCCCGCCGAACCCTCCGGGTACCAGGATACCGTCTACGTTCCGGAACAGGCTGTCCAGATCGGTATCTTCCTTCTCCAGACCTTCAGAATCAATCTTTACCAGCTCCACCTTGCAGTCATTGGCAACCCCACCGTGAAAGAGAGCCTCATCAACCGACTTGTATGAATCACTCAAATCGATGTACTTGCCAACAACGGCAATGCGCACCGTACTGCTTGATCCGGTGACGACTTCCACAACGTGATGCCATCCCGAAAGGTCTGCCGGAGAGACTTCCATATCCAGCCGTTTCAGGACAATTTCATCCAACCCCTGAGAGTGGTACATCAACGGGATTTCATACAGGGAGGACTGAACGTCATAAGCCGAAATGACCGCTTCCATATCCACGTTGGTGAACAGAGCTATCTTTCGGCGAAGCTCATCGGGAAGGACGACGGGGGCACGACAGAGCAGGATATCCGGCTGGATACCGATTTCCCGAAGTTCTTTTACCGAGTGCTGGGTCGGTTTGGTTTTCAATTCACCGTTGGCAACTTCCGGAATGAGGGTCAAATGAACCGCCAGTACATTCTGTTTTCCCAGTTCGTGAATCATCTGCCGAACAGCCTCCAGAAAGGGAAAGGACTCAATGTCTCCAACGGTCCCGCCGACTTCCACAATAGTGAGATCCACATCGGCCTCGTCACCGACGAAACGGATCCGCTGCTTTATCCGGTCGGTAATGTGGGGAATTACCTGTACGGTCCGACCCAGGTAGCGCCCTTCCCGTTCGTGCTGGATTACTTCCTGGTAGATCTGACCGGTGGTGATAGAATTTGCCCGGCTGAGGGGTGATCTGGTAAACCGGGCGTAATTGCCGAGATCGAGATCGGTTTCGGCTCCATCGTCGGTGACATAGACCTCTCCGTGCTGGTAGGGACTCATGGTTCCCGCGTCAACATTGATGTAGGGATCGATCTTGATCATCCTTACGGAGTAACCGCGGCTTTCCAGCAGGCTGCCAAGGGATGCCGCGGCTATCCCTTTTCCGAGGCTTGAACAGACACCCCCGGTAACAAAAATATACTTGTTCATACCGGGAGTTCATTATCCGTACCGATAACCCCACTGTCAACGAAACGCGCGCGTTGACACGGGGATATCGACAACGTACTCTTTCACATATGTCCGAGTTTCTCAGCGATGCCGATTTTGAGCGGTTTCGCACGCTGATCTACGACGAAAGTGGCATCCATTTTTCCGAATCCAATCGGACAATTCTGGAAAGCCGGCTGAAGGAACGTCTTCGCCTGGCAAAGCTGGAGACCGTTGGTGATTACTACCGCTTCGTCCGCGCCGACGCGGAAGAGCTGAAGGTACTCCTCGACGCCGTAACCACTAACCTTACGCGCTTCTTCCGGAACGCCGCCCATTGGGAAACCTTCGAGAAATTTGTCGTTCCCGACCTTGTAGAGCGCAAACAGAAAAACGGAAACCGTCGCATCAAGGTATGGAGCGCCGGTTGTTCCACCGGAGAAGAGCCGTATACTATCGCAATGGAGCTTCTGGAGCTGCTTCCCCGGGATTTTGAAATTGAAATTCTCGCATCTGATCTGAGTCTCAAGTCGGTTTTGACGGGACAGCAGGGGTTTTACGCAGACAGTCGGGTAGCCGGCATCCCTGAGCCCTTTCTGGAGAAGTACTTTGACCGTCGTGAGGGCGGATACCAGGTCAAGGACTCCCTGAAAAAACTGATAAAATTTGACTACCATAATCTCAAGAATGACAGCGGCCAACGCAGCCTGGACGTGATATTTTGCAGAAACGTTCTTATTTACTTCGATGAAGCGGCACAGAAGGCGGTTGTGGACAGGTTCTGGGAAGCGATGGCGCCCCATTCGTATCTGTTTATCGGTCACAGTGAGTCTCTGTTCGGTATGAAGACTTCCTTCACGTTTATTAAGACCGATTACGCCTGCATTTACGGAAAAGAGGTATAACCGATATGGAATTGCGAGTCCTTGTGGTTGATGATTCCGCGTTGATGCGCAACCTCGTCAGCCGGATTGTAGACAGCGCTCCCGATCTGACAGTTGCCGGGACGGCGATGAACGGTTCCTTTGCACTGGAAAAGATTCCAAGACTTAACCCTGACGTAATTGTCCTGGACCTGGAAATGCCGGAGATGAACGGAATTGGTTTTCTGAAGGCGCGGGCTGAGAAAGGAATTGATATTCCGGTGGTCATCCTCTCGTCGGTTGCTCTGAAAGGCGCCCGAATCACAATGGAGGCGCTCGATCTTGGTGCCAGTGATTTCATTACCAAACCCTCAGGCTCCGTGTCCCATGACATTCACGTCGTCGGTGACCAGCTGATTGCCATGCTGCGAGGATACGGTGAGAAGTATCGTCGGAGAAAAGGAGAGCCCACGCCTCCGCCTCCCGCCGACTACGCAATTCGCACACCCAGGCACGCCCAGGACGGTCGTGACGCTCCGCCGGAGGAGAAAACGAATCGGGACAAGGTGCAACCGCCCGTTTCGGGAGCCGCCCCGAAACGGATACCCAGGACAGAACCGGGCCCTCCTGAACTGATAGTACTGGGCATATCAACTGGCGGCCCGAACGCCCTGAGAAAGCTCTTTGCCGAAATTCCGGCTGATATCGGTGTACCTATCGTAGTGGTACAGCATATGCCGGCAGGGTTCACCTCCGAATTTGCCCAGAGCCTGAACAGGGTATCACCCCTTGACGTCAAGGAAGCCGCCGAAGGTGACCTTCTGAAACCGGGACGCGTTCTCATCACCCCGGGAGACTTCCATGTCGAGGTCGAAAAGAAAAAACTCGCCGGGATTGTCCATTTGAATCAGCAACCGGTTTGTAACGGCCATCGCCCTTCCGCAGGTGTTCTCTTTCGGTCGGCGGCAAAGGCGTACGGAAACCGGGTCATTGCAGTCATTATGACCGGTATGGGCAGGGACGGAGCTTTCGAAATCGGTGAGATCTATGAAGCCGGTGGTGTGACCATAGGACAGGATGAAGCATCGTGCGTCGTGTACGGTATGCCCCGGGTAGCTTTTGAAAACGGATATCTTCACCGACAGGCATCTCTCGAGGAGATGGCAAAGGTAATGTCCGAGACGGTGACGTCCCTGAAAGCAGCACAGTAATGGGAATGCAAGGGACCCTCGGAAACGGACAACGACTGGATATTCGAAACCTTGGAACCGTCCCGTACCGGGATGCTTTGCAACTGCAGCGGGAGCTCGTTGCCCGACGTCAAAGCGGTACCATTTCCGACACACTTCTGCTCCTGGAACATCCACCCGTCATTACCCAGGGTAAGAGCGCCGGCACACATGATATTGTGGCTTCGGCAGACGTTCTGCGACGCAACAGTGTCGAGATGGTAACGATTGAGCGGGGTGGCGAAACAACCTACCACGGTCCCGGTCAGCTGATCGGGTACCCGATTATCGATCTACGCCGGCATTTGCGCAGTCTGAAGAAGTACGTGTACCTTCTCGAAGAAGTATCTATCGCCTACCTGTGGGAGTATCACCACATCGAGGCACAGCGTGACCCGGAACATCGGGGCGTCTGGGTCGACAACGAAAAGATAACCGCCGTAGGAGTTGCCGTCCAGAAACGGGTCACCTTTCACGGATTCGCGTTCAACGTGAATACCGACCTTTCCCACTTCCAGTGGATAATCCCGTGTGGGATTACCGATAGGGGACAGACATCGGTTGCCCGCCTGACGGGGTGCGAGACACATATGGATACGGTGAAGGAACGGGTAGGAGAAATATTCTGCCGCCTCTTTGGATACGACTACGACGGGGTTACAAAGGGCTGACCTGGTCCGACGCCTGCGAGACGTTCCACTATAACGGGGCGATCCTCTGCTCGAGTGCCCCTGAGAATTCCGAGAATGACCGGAATCGCCGCGCCGACCACGGCGAGAGCTTCCCCCACCGGCGAATGCATTCCCAGCCGGACGGCACCGATATACCCTGCACCTCCAACCACACCGGGCAGAAGAAAGAGCAATTTTACTCCACGCCACAACGCTCCCGGCGCCGGTTCCAGTCGGACGTATTCCCCCGGTGCAACTATGATACCCGGACGCACCTGGACGGTCATTTCCCGGTGCTTTCGGGTACAGTTTCCTTCACCGTCACAGCGCCCGCATGAGGCGGGATAGACCATCACATCCGCCTGGAGGCTCTTCTGATCAAACGCCTTTACCAGGGCTATATCGTTCATTTGGAACCCTTAGGTGGATCGGGACACCGTTCCCGGACAGCTTCGAAGGCCGTAACGTAACCGCCGGCGGGATCGATATCGATAAGAGCACCCTGCAACTCCAGCGACCCCCACGCTTCCTCAGACTTGATGGGTATACGGGTCACGTACTTCCGTATTTCCTGCTGCGAAGCAAGCCCCCCGACACTGTCCTGACTTCCCGTACGCCCGGCGTCACATATGACGGCGGTGCCGGAGCTCATTACGTGGGCGTCGGCGGTCTGAACCCGATGGCCACTGCCTATAACGGCAGTCACCTTCCCGTCAAGATAGTGAAACATGGTGTACTTTTCAGCGGTCGTTATAGCATGAAAATCCACCAGGACGACAACGCTCTCTTTTCCCACCCGTTCAAGGACACCGGCAAGATATGTGAAGGGGTTACCCCCGTGTATTCGGGTAAATCCGGACTGACCGATAAGGTTTATCACCGCGATCTTTATACCTGGAGATTTATTCTCCCCGGGAGCGGGTGCCGGGACACCGTCGTCAGATTCCGTCGGCAGAGGTGTATTGGTTACTTCCGCCCACTCCGTTGGTGTTACCGAGTAATGGCGCCATCCGCGACCGGGCATTTCCGGCGGCAAATTGGCCGGCCGGAGCATATAATACGCCTTGTCAATATGCTCCGCGATATCCTTCTTGAAGAAGGTTTGATCACCTCCTGTGATGACATCAACACCCAGTTTTCGGAGATAGATACTGTGATTCTTTCCGATACCGAATCCGCCGGTGGCGCCGTCACCATTGGCAACAACGAAATCAATACTCCGTTCCTTCCGCAACTTGGGAAGAAGCGTCTTGATGCAAAAGATACCCGACTTTCCGACAATTTCCGCGATATACAGTATGCGCATGTGTCCCGCATCGTACCGGGTATCTACGGACTGAGCAACTCTTCACCGACAGATCCCAGGTCACAGCCGTCGGGCGGCACGAAAACAACGGGAACTACCAGACGCCAGAGATTTGCTCTCGACCAGCCGTCAAGACGTTTCCATTCGCGGAACCGGTCGTTACTGGCTATCCATCCCGGCCGTTCCCGGGCCAGAGCAACAATCCGGCGGTCAGCCACAGTACCGCGTTCTGCATACTCCCAGAGATCGGCGGCCGCGACCACATCCGGCAGGTTTTCCGGGTCGGCAATCACGTACGGCAAGTTTGCGTCCGCAACGGCGTGGATGGTACGAACGCCGTAGCGTCGCAGCGCGGTACACAGACCGTGAAGGTGAGCTGCTCGCGGTGCCGCAGAGTTAAAAGACCAGACCAGGTTGTTTACGTCAATATATACGGTGGTCCGTTCTTCCGGGCGGAGCCGCCGGACATAGACGCTTCCGTCCCGTCCCTGAAAGTAGATTCCATGTAACTCGGGTGAGTGTTCCAGGTATGCATGGATCTCCCGGTCGTCCTGTAGAAGTTGAGAAAGTGAGCGGACACCCGGTTGAGATGCGTCCCATCGTTGCCGGGCGAAAAGAAGCCGCAACGTCGCCGGAGTAACTCGCTGTCCCGGGCGGAACGATGCAAGCAGCAACTGGAGATGTTCATTCATTGAACGGGTGCCGCCAGGTATGCCAACCGCGAAGCGAGCCGCAGCGGAACGGACATCTTCCGAATCTCTTCCGCCGTCATTTCCCGGGAGTGGGAAAAATCCAGCTTCAGCATCTCTTCAGTCTGCTCGGCAAATCGTCGGCTCACTACAATCGAAGTGATTTCGAAATTCAGGCGGAAGGACCGATTATCGAGATTGACCGTCCCCACCGTGCTCACCGTTTCGTCAATAAGCATGACCTTCTGGTGCAGGAACCCCGGGAGATACCGATAGATCCGCACTCCCGCGTCCAGCATGTCGCCTACAAAGGCAAAGGCGGAAAAATAGACCAGCAGATGATCGGGACGGTCAGGAATGAGAATGCGCACATCCACACCGCGCAGGACGGCCAGCTTCAGGGCGTCCTGCACTCCCTCGTCCGGTACGAAGTAGGGGCTGGCAATCCACAGGCGACTCGCCGCCGAATGTATAGCGTGCTGAACCAGCAGGCTCGCCGTGGACAGATCGTCTGCGGGGCCGGACGGAAGAACCAGCGCCGTCGTTTCGTGGACCGGTGGAGCCGTTACGGTAAAGACACCGGCCTGCGAATTCGATTCCGCAAAAACGGTTTCCGAACCGGAGGGACTGCCTGAAACGCACTGCTGCCAGTCCAGTTCAAGAGTCTCGCCGGTTGCCCAGTGCCAGTCTTCTACAAAGGGGAGCTGCAGCCCCAGGAGCGCAGGTCCGGTGATGTGAATGTGTGTGTCTCGCCAGGGGCCGAACCTGCTACTCCAACCGAGATACTCATCCCCTACGTTGAAACCGCCCAGAAACCCCTCCACTCCGTCCACCACCAGAGCTTTGCGATGGTTGCGAAAGTTCAGCTGAAAACGGTTTCGGGAACCCCTTGTGGAGGAAAAGGGCTGAATCCTTACACCGGCATTTCGAAGATCATGAACAAATTCCCGGCCCAGGGCGTAGCTGCCGATCTCGTCGAAGAGAAAGTATATCGCCACACCCCGGTGTACCGCTTCAACCAGAAGCTCTTTCAGATCTCGCCCGATTCGGTCATCCCGGACGATGTAGAACTGGATCAGACAGTACCGCCGGGCGCGCCGGATCGCTCCAAACATCGCTTCAAAGGCAACAGCTCCATCGGTGAGCAACTGCACGCTGTTACCCCGCGTAAAGGGAAGTCGAGCGATACGTTCCAGCGCGAGGGCGCGCCCGGCATCATCATCGTCCCGGGCGTGTCGCTCTTCCAGGCTGCCTCTCAGATGGCCCAGCCGATTGCGAAGCAGGGCGTCCACCTCCTTGCGGCTCTGTACGTACCCGTTGAATTCGGTTCTCCCGAATATCCAGTAGGCCGGTACCGCCAGATACGGAAAGGTGTTCAGCGAAACTATCCACGCAATAGCGCCCTGAGCCGTCCGGGTCGTCAGCAATGCCGATATTGAAGAAAGCACACCGAGTATCTGGGCAACTGTGACAATTACGGCCAGTACCATGGCCGGTATGGTGAACCGGGGGGCTCGCTTGGTCAACCGGAACCGATGGAAACTATTGCTTGGAGGTGAAAGATTCACTACTATCTCCCTCGTCATGACAACAGAACCAATCGGCACACCGCCTCAGGGCCGTGGCTATACATACCTGTCTGCATTTTTTGTCGGGACTATCGTTGCCGCAAATTTGATGGGAACAAAAGTAATCCCGTTTTTTACTGTTGCCGGTTTCGAGTTCACCGGCTCGGTAGGGATCTTTCTCTTTCCCCTTTCCTTTCTGGTGACCGATATCATGGCCGAAATCTGGGGAGGCCGGGCGGTGCGATCGCTCATTGGCGCAACCGTAACGATCCTCATAACCATAATGGCGGTGACGACTCTGGCAACAATACTGCCGCCGGCGGAACGTTTTGCCGGAACAAACGAAGCGTACAATACCGTCTTTCGCAGTTCTCTCAGAATTACCGCCGCAAGTATCGTCGCTTTTACCCTGTCCCAGACTCACGACGTCTGGGCGTTCGAACTCTGGAAGAGACTCACCCGGGGCAGAATGCTCTGGCTGCGAAACAACCTCTCCACTATGGTGAGTCAGTTTATTGACACTGTCGTGTTCATGCTTATCGCATTCTGGATGGTGGGTGACCGCTTCACCCTGGGATACGTTCTCGGCAGCATGATGCCCCCATATTACCTGCTGAAAGTACTGATGGCGCTACTGGATACACCCTTTGTCTACCTTGGAGTCCGAATTCTCCGCGGGGAGAAAGGGCGCCATCTCACACCGGTTGAAGCGGCGTCGTAACGCACCGGATAGCCAGCCCTTCCCCTGCGCCGATTTCCGAAATAATCATGTGCCGAAGCGGCGGATGTACTGATGCGGACCAGTCGGTACGCCGCGTTTCATCCGTGGAAAAGACCACCCTTCCGGAGATCTTTTTGCCCGGGATTGGATGAAAGGGAATATGAACGTTTCCTGCGGTATACTCACCAAAATTTACGACGAAAAGCATCTCTCCCACGGTCCAGGCGACGTATTTCCTGCCGCCTGTAGGGTCCGGAGGGAGAAGCCATACCACCGGCCGGCCAAGTAACCCTGGAAGGTGCTCTTCCGCGAAAAGACGGATTCTGCTGATTCGGAAAAAAAGGTACCCGTTTCGACCGAACCGGAAGGGTCCGTTTGTCGCCTTGGGTCCGTCCTCTTCCTGAAAAACGTACAGCTTCGTGTACTCCTCATTCACGGCGACCGTATGGTGAGGATCCCGGATTTCGAAGTTCAATGCGGTATACGACGGCATATCCGTCAGAAAAAGGGCGGTGAAGTACCGCACTTCGTTACCGCGTATATAAAAGTCGTCAAAACGGGGATCGTCCTTGTCAGAAGTCATAACGGTAAAAGCGGGTCTGACGTGTCTGGTATCACCGATATCACGATACAAACGCAACTGCTGCATGAACTCCGCCGAATCGACCCGGCGGGACTGAAGATCACCCAGGGTGACATCGGCGTTAGAGGCCTCAAGATGGTCAATCTCATCTCCGTACGCCATGACCCCCGGCGGGGCGATAAAGGTCTCTGCAAAGTACCCGAACGAGGGAACTTCGTTTTCACGACGGACGGCGTGGGCGACGGAACCAAGAAGATCGTAGTATTCGCCCGGCTCCGCCGGCACACCTTCCGGACGCATCTGAACATGGGACATGTCGCCACGCATGAAGTCAAAGGCGAAGGAGCGCTGCAGCCGAACGTACCAGGACTGAACAAACTTCCACACGTCCCGGCGGGGACGGGAAAAGTCAATCTGCCACTCCCGGTTGTCGTCAAGACGTTCGTACAGTTTGTAACGTGTCAGCGGCCCGAATACCCGGGACATGCTCTCAGGCCGGGCTATGCGATACTCCCGCCAGACGTGTCCGTCCGAACCTCTGACGGCCTTGTCGGTGTCGACGACGAGTCCCCGGTACGGCGGCGCCATTGTCGCCGGCACCGGTTCATACCCCAGAGTGTAGAGATAACGGGATAACTCTCTGCGTCGACGTGCCCGCAGTTCATATTCTCCGGACGGACCAAACAGGAGAAGTTCCCGGTCGTCTCCGGAAGCGTGTTGAACGGCAGGACCCTCCCGTTCAACAAACGCCAGAATCCGCTCTTCCACCTCTTCATGCAGGTTGGCCCGGTGGTCAAGAATGACCGTATCCTCCCGGCGTAACCACTCGAAATATGCAGGATAGGCCAGTACAATTTCCGAATACCGATCTGTATGGGGAATGACATCCATACCGACCGCTTTGCCCATGCAATGCAGAAGATTCACCGTCGCCTTGAGCTGTCGTTCCGGAGTATCAAGATGAGGTATGAGAGCTGCCATTTCGCGGCTGAAAAACTCCCGATTTATGTGCCGGCTGCTCATTCCATAGAGACTTCCAACCACTCCCGGCTCCCAGACCGGCAGAAGATGGATTGAGTCGTGGGCGTCCGACAGGGTCAGGGCATACTTGACGACGCCGGAGAAATCACCGACGGTACGGACGTTGATCCCCACCATGTTGGTCCGTTTCAACCAGCCCGTATCCGCCGCGGAGGCCACGGGACCGCGCAGAACATCCGGAGCGTTACCGACGGGAAGATCCGGATCGGTCCACTCCGGCGACAGAGCCATGTCCACGCCGTCACCGTAGCGTCGTCGCATCAGTTCCAGCAGTTCGCTGCAGCTCATTTCTATCGCTTTGCGGGGCAACAGATTCAGACAGAGCCCGCTCTCCCCGGCAAGGAACGGATCGTCGGTTGAGAGTGCCAAAGCGCGGCTCTCTATGATCTCACCTTCAGTTTTGCCTAGCAGATGTGCCCGGTCCTGCCACGACACCGTCAGAGCTCCACGTCATAGTCTCGGGAAATGATGATATCCGCCTTGTCCCGGTGTGACGTGATCATATTGTGTTCCAGTTTCAGCACTTCTTCGATAAAAGGGTCAAACTGCTCCCGGGCGCGGCGTTTGCGGGCGGGAAGAGTATCGTTGTAGTCCCGGGCAATAAAGACATGGGTGTCCGCTTCGTCCAGAAGGGTGGTATAGGTGCCTTCAGCAATGACAACCCTGATCCCTTCCAGAGATATCTCCTCATCGGTAATACGGTCTTCCTCGTAGATGACAAGTGGTTTGGTCAGAGATCGGGCGTTTTTTTTCACAACCCGGAGATGATCGTTCAACTCGTCGATTCTGACTTCACCAAGTCCGACCCAGGAGAGATCCTCCCGTCGTTTTCTGTCATTTGACTTGGGGGGTAACACGAAGTAATCATCCTGTTGCAGAACCTCAGAAGGGTACCCGGCGGACTGAAACGCCTCCTTCAGCGCCTGTCCCATTTCCGATTTTCCGCTACCGGATTCACCGGCCACCGTGAGCGTATACGGGCGATCGAGAGAGTCAATTCTACCTTGAAGAGTGTTCACGATCATTCGTGCTGCATTTCGGTGATACTCCTCCACAATTATTACGTCACCACGCATACCGCGCCCCCTTCTGTACGTAAATTGGTTTCGACAACCAACGTATCACGAGTATGGTACTGTCTGTCAATCTTTTTTGAGACGCCCGTCAGGAATCCCTTGTGGCCAGAAACTGCTCTACATTCCGGTCCCGAAAAAACCCGGAGTACAGCTTGTCACACCCCTTGATGTGTTTTGTCAGCCAGTCCCGGAGAAACTCCATGACCTCCACGGCTACCATGGATTTCCCCGCTTCGAGTTCTGCCCGCAGACGGGTGGCTTCGCGTACCAACTCAGCGTGTTGCACCTTGTGAGTTGCGCACTGAGGATACCCGAAATGGTCGAAGGCAGCCTCTTCGGCGGAGAAATGGTATCCCGTATACGCCAATAGCTGGTCGAAGACCTCTTTAAGGGTTTCATCGTCGGACCCGGCTTGCATTACCCTGTACAGCCTGTCTACCAGAGAAAAGAGACGCTTGTGGTGCGCATCAAACTGTTGAACCTGCACCGCGAAATCGGGGGTCCATTTCACGATTCCGCTACCCTGCAGCGACGTCAACGCCTCAACAAAGGACCGGGAATGCGAAAGGAGGTTTCTGAATATCTCTTCGGCGTTACCGCAGTCCATACAATTCACGATGTCGGAAGCCGTCTCATGGAGCGTTTTGTGAAGCTCCCTCAGACGCCGGTAGGTGTCGGGGTCCCCGATTATGGTTTTCCCTTCAAGAGCCAGCCACTGGCCTACGTCCGACGCGTCCCGATCGGTGACGGCAGCAGGGGTCATACCGGGGGGCAGAACCGAAGCGTCGACAGAGCCGGAGTCCATTATGCTGCGAACCGCCCCGACCCATCCCATATGCTTCAAGATGATATTGGCAATCTTCAACCGCTCCTGGGCATCCCGGCCTTCTCCTCCAACATCACGGTCAAAAGAGCCAAGAATTTCCAGCGTCCGGATGACCTGGTTGTTGTTCTCTACACTGAAGGTGGAAATCCGGTTACTTGCCTGAGTTACATCAGTCGCAGCGTCTCCAATGACCTCCATGGCGGCCACCGTTTCATAGGCCGTATCCCGCGCTGCGGTTATGACCCCGGTTACCTCCCGGGCACCTATTTTCATCTCGTCGGTGCTTCCGATTATCTGACGGGAGAGGTCGCGGAGCGCTTCCGTGGCGGTGACGACTTCCTTGGTTCCCGCCGAAAGCTCGCCGGTACTGTCGGTGATCTCCGCAAAGGCTTCAGAAACTTCCTGAACTCCCGACTCCAGGCGGGAAAAGGCGTTACTCGTTTCGCTGCTGGCACTGCGGGCTTCGTCTATCCGGGATACAAGGGCTTCCAGGCGGTCGGATATCTGGCCGGCATTCCGGGAGGTCGTCTCGGCAAGTTTGCGAATTTCTCCGGCAACAACGGCAAAACCGCGACCGGACGCTCCCGCGTGAGCCGCTTCTATTGCGGCGTTCATCGCCAGCAGGTTGGTCCGAGCGGCGATATCGTTGATAATCTCGATCATCGCGTTCACCGCGGCCACACTCTCACCTACATCAGTAATGGCCTGGTCGGTGGTCTGTACCGTCCGATTTCCCTGCTCCGTCAACGATCTGAGAGTATCGGCGGCCTTTCGTTTTATTACCGCAACGGACGCGACGCTTTCAATAGAGGCGGACATCTCTTCAATAGCTGCGGCACTTTGACCGACCACATTGCCCTGTTCGTCAATCCGGCGGGACAGACTCTCAATGGCGGCAAGAATTTCCTCCATGGCGGAGGCTCCGTTGGAAATCTGGTCGGAGAGTCCCTGGACCCGACTGCAGGCGTCTACCGTTTGGGATGTTATCCTTGATGTTGCCGCAAGGGTTTCACCAACCTGGGCCGCCAGCTTGCGCCCGACGCCTTCAGACTCCATGGCAGCACCCCGAAGATCCGCCACCACATCTGCGGTCTCTCCGAAACGGGAAGAGCCAACGGATTGCGGCACCTCCGATATCCGGAAGCCACGCATGTTCAGGTAGGCCGGTATGAGAGCAGAAATGAGGACGAATACAGAGGGGAGCAGATTTTCCGAAAAGTACAACGCCGCAGCGGTAATACCCAGGAAGAGGATCAAACTTGTGTAGAGCAATGACAGTAGCCGACGGTGGTGCAGCATTAACTCCTCCATTGAATGATAATATTATTGTGGCTGACCGAGGGACAACTCGAATAAAAAGACAGCCCCTCCGTCGGTATGGTTCTCTCGGGAAATTTCACCGTTGTACTGACTTAAAAGCGCCTCTATTACCGTCAGCCCGAAACCACTTTCGCCGTTTTGTACCGCAACGGGAAGACCCACACCGTTATCGCGGACCACTACCGTCAGGAGTGGTTCTCCCTCCCGCGTATCTACCTTCGCGGCGATATCAACGGTCGGGTGTCGAATCACCTTTGAGTCGCCGAAGGCGTACTTCACCGCGTTTGTGACCAGCTCGTTGATGACGATACCCACGGCAATCGACAGGCGTGTGGAAACATGTATACCGGTCGTGTTATGACCGCTGTAGGAAAGGGTAATGCCCTGAGGTACTGAACCGCGCCGCAGATCGTCAATTACGCCGGACAGGAGACTGTCCAGTTCTACCGCGTCGGCGTCGGCAATCGTGTCAAGACGGTGGTAAATGCCGTTGATGACCTGAACACGGCCACGAGCTTCCATAAGGGCATTCACAACCTCGGGAGATGAACTCTGATCGGCCTGAACCGCCAGAAGAGACGCGACCAGAGCCAGGTCGTTTCGAATACGGTGACCAATTTCGCGAAGTATGATGGTTTTCTCTTCGAGAAGTTCCCGAACCTGTCTCTCCGCCGTCTTCTGGGGAGTGACATCCTTATAGGATGCTACCACTCCCACCAGTTCACCGTGGACAATGATAGGAGCTCCCGAGAGAATAACGTGAACGGGTGTACCGTCCTTACGGTACCGCACCGCCTCAGTCTGCTGAATCGTTTTG
>CAZCAE010000039.1:0-30603 GCA_964496635.1 uncultured Spirochaeta sp. | reverse complement strand
CCCTCGCGGCGTGAGCGGAAACCTACCAGATCACTCCCAGATACGTCAACTGGTTGGAGTCAACTTTCGGCACGTTTTTCCGAAGATTCTGCGTCGGTAGTACCCTCGGGATTGTCCCGGTCATTTTCGGACACGTCCGACGAGGCAAGTTCATCCAGGCGCTCGTCAATTTTTCTGATTCGCTCAAGGTGTTCGACAATGCCTGCCGAGTCGGCGCGAAGAGTCTTCTTTTCTTCCAGAAGAAAACGGTTGACTGCATCGTCACCAATGCGATGAACAAGCTGTCTACGTTCCGAAAGGAGATCCTGCCTCTCTATATGCCGTACGCCGGCGTCACCAATTTCCTGAGCGTGCTGTTTGGCCCAGGACAGCCATTCCCGGGAACGCTTGGAAAAGTTCTGCTGTAAATCATCCCATACATTCATAGATAAACAGTACAGCATCTCGATGGTTCCGGCAAATTCGGCGTATTGACCGGTCAGGACGATGCTCCTACTATTGGTACGCGAATAAACACGGTTCCAACATGGAGGCATTTTACATGAAACTCATTTTTCTGGGCCCTCCCGGTGCGGGAAAAGGAACAATGGCAACCCGGGTCGCCGAAGCCGCGGAAATCCCTCATATCTCGACAGGCGATATATTCCGGTACAACATCAAGAATCAGACTGACCTCGGCCGTAAGGTAAAGGCAATCCTGGATTCCGGAGATCTCGTTCCGGATAGCCTTACCATTGATCTGGTCAGAGACCGTCTCGGACAGAACGATGCGCGGGATGGCTTTATCCTCGATGGATTTCCCCGGACCATTCCCCAGGCAGACGCTTTGTCTGAGATGGTAAATATTGATAAGGTCATCAATTTCAGTCTGACCGATATTGAAGTGGTGAAACGGCTTTCAGGAAGACGAGTCCATCCCGGCAGTGGACGGACCTACCACATTCTCTTCAACCCACCGAAAGTCGAAGATAAAGACGATCAGACCGGCGAGGGCCTGGTCCAACGGGAGGATGACCGGGAAGAGTCTATCAAGAACAGGCTGGAAGTGTATAAGAAGCAGACCCAGCCGCTAATCGAATACTATCGTTCCCGAGACATGCTGACCGATCTTGATGCCGGTCCAAACCCCGACGACGTTTTTCGACAACTTCGCAGTGTCCTCTCAATATAGGTCAATACAGTTCGAACTGTCGCCGAAGCGCGAAAACACGGAGCATCCGAGCGGATTGTATTATTCGGATGCTCCGTGTTCAAAGTGCTGTTAATCCTCTTCAGCAGCATAAGAATCGTCCCCGTCATTCAGAAGGAATCCTCGTTCTTCAATGACGGCCCTGACAATTTCCCGATCTCCCGGACGAAGATCACCAAGAAGGGCGACAAGTTCCTTTTCTGCTTCAAAACCAGCATCAAGAGCGTCCCGAAGGCGGTCCAATCCCGAGTCGAAATCCGAAGCTGCCGTCAGAACCAGGCGGCTTTCAAGGAATATGAGAGACGGATCGTTGTTGACCGTCTGTGATACACTCGCCAAAACGTCAAGCGCTGCCAACGGATAGTCCCAGGCGGCATATCGGCGGGCCAATTTGACCAGGGCTTCCTCGTCATTCCCCATGAGCGTTCGATACCTATCCAGGATCATCTCGGCCAGTTCTAAATCATTGTCTTCATAGGCCGCTTCTGCGAGAAGCCAATGGTACTCACCGTCATCCTGAGCAGTATCGATTCCCCCCAGAAGCACTTCTGCGGCAACATTCGGTCTGCCCTGATCCAGTTCAAGTAACGCCAGGTTGTATCTTAGCCGGGGCCTGCCCGGAAACAGTTCTATAAGAGTCGTGTAATTGCTCCGGGCGAGATCGTATTGTCCCGCCTGAAAGTGAATATATGCTACGGTTTCAAGATAGAGTCCGTTCTCCGGATCTGCTTCAAGAAGGGTGCCCAGCACTTCCAGAGCCTCATCATATTCACCGCGTTGCACATGCAATCGAGAAAGGTTGTATCCCGTTGCCGGCAGGGTAGAATCCAGTCCTACCGCTCTCCGATAATACTGGAAGGACCGTTCGAAATCTCCAAGGTCAAAGAAAGCGTTTCCAAGATTGTAGTATTCCTGGGCGAGTTCCCGATAGCTGACGCGGGACACGCAGGAACCCAAGGGAATAGTCGTCAGCACCACAACAATCGCGAAAAGGCATTGTATCGCCGTTCTGCTCTTTCGAGGCCCCGGAAAAGCCGTTCCGGCATTGTTCATGAAGCTGTACTTTCCATCAGGATCCGTTGCCCCGACCTCGCCGCATAGCCGCGACGTGACCCAGAACGGTCTCTTCAATCTTTCGGACCTGGGAACGATACAAATTGGAAACGGTGGTACCGTAATCGGCAATGAGCTGGATGATATTTCGTGATGACTCTTCGGTATCGCTTCCATTGAGACGGTCACCGGCGTCCCCTAGACCCGGAAGGATATATGCCGCCTCGTTAAGTACCGGGTCCATCCAGAGCGTGTAGACCGTGGCGTCCTCAATTGCCCGGACTATTCTCAGTGAACCTTTCAAGGCAGAAATAACATTGAAGAATCGAACAGAACGGGGACGGATACCCTGACTGTGAAGATATTGAATGATAGTAACGAGGCTGCCCCCGGTTGCGTTCATCGGATCGGCGAAGATCAGATCCTTTCCGTCCAGCGAGGACAGCTTAAAATATGACCGGTCAAGGTCAAGAATATACTCCATATTGGACTCCATCTTGCTGTCGTCCCGGCTGATCCGGAAGAGAGCAAAGGGAGTTACATACCCGGTGGAAGTGTATTCCTGTATCTCTTTGGACATGATCATGGACGGAAGTAACGCGCCTCGCAGCATGACGCACATAACGGTGTCTTCCAGCACCTCATCCACGTCGGGAATTTTATGGACGGCGAAGTTCTGTACCGGTTCAGTAACAGGGGTGCGAACGATAAGATGATTCTTATGGTGATTGTCCGGCTCGGCATACGCAAGATTGAACAGAAGCTCGTAAGCGCGCTGAATATAGTAGACGAACTCGCTCTGGGGTGTCCTGGTATCCCTCAATTTGGCAATGAGCCGAGATGCTTCGCCGTGTACGGCTCTGGGCGTCTGAAAGGAATAGACCTTTACCCTGGGCTCCGCGCCAATGAGTTCCTGCATTCGGTCACCCATAACCTGGTATAGTTCGATAAGGCTCTGTTTTGCGCGCTGCTGTCTCTGTTCGTTAGGAGCACTGTTGAGCACTTTCATCGTCTCCAGAGCTTTCTCATAGAGACCATCCATTTCCTGTACCAGAGACCGGTCATCTGCGGTCAAATACTCGTCGAGATCCCGGGCGCGTAATACCACTTTGTCCATAGGCAGTAGTATACTTCACCGTTACTGATAAAAAAAGACCATCCCTGTGGATGGTCTTTCGATCATGTCGAACCTTCGGGGCCCGATCACTGAATCGGTGCGCCGAACGCCAGCCCAAGAGCGAGGGTGCGGTTGTCGTCGAGAGCATCGGTAACCATCGCATCGATGACAAACTTGTACTTGCTCAGGTTGGGATTGGCTGCAAGGTCGATACGGATACCGGTATTAAAGGCGCCCCTTCTTCCTGCGTCGGCACCGACCGCGTTCACGCTATAACTGAAGTTGGCGAAGTCGTTGATCCAGTGGACGTAGCCTTGAAATACGTCGGGAAAAAGAAGCAGGTCAAAGCCCATGCCGAAGTCAATATCCTCATCGGGCACGTTATCACCAAAGGTCTTTCCGATAACAAAGGTTGTCTCAGCGGACATGCGGAAAAAGGTACCCGGATAGGTGGCCGCGATAAAGAGTTGGGTAAATGTTTCGTCGTAGTCAGGTGCCACCTGGATCATCTGAAAGTTGCCGCCAATTGCCACGGCCGTTCCCTTAGTGGGGAGCTGTATCTTACCACCGATAATCATGTCCTCATCGTCTTCGCCTCTGTTGGTGTCGTAGGCAAAGGAAATCTCACCGACACGAAAGAGGCTAATACTGGCCTTGGGAATACTCGCAGTATCATCATCCAGAATGGCATGGTACCCCAGGTCAAAACCGAGTTCGGCCGTTCGTTCCCAGCCAATACGGCCACTGGGAATTCCGATCAACCCCGTAGAACCGTTCAGACTCATTCCCTTAAGAGACTGAGCGTGCAGACCTGTAGCGCCAATCGCCGCGAAAACCAACAGAAATACAACGAGCCGTTTCATTTTATTCTCCTCAATAAATACTATGCCGCGAAGTTATTACATTTCTGTTAGGTTTTCAACAATTTTTCTGAATAATTACACTGGAAAGAAATTGTCGTTTGCGGCAGTATCGGGCGATGGATATCGTCAACGTGATTTTCCCCGTCTTTGCCATCGCCTTTATCGGATATGTGGTTACCTGGGCGGGTTTATTTCGTCTGGACGACATTGGAGGTTTGACACGGTATGTTTTCAATATTGCACTCCCGATAATGCTCTTCGACTCGATGTCCAAAGTTTCTCTTCCTGAAATAATACGGTGGTCGTTTATGCTGGCGTATTACGTGCCGACCGTCATTGTCTTTATCGGCGGCGCGTGGCTGGGGAAAAAGTTCTTCCAGTACAACCGCATCGAGCAGGGCGTCTACGCTATGGGATGTTCATATTCGAATACGGTGCTGATTGGTCTGCCCGTTATTTCGACCGCCTGGGGTGATACGGCCCTCCTGCCGCTGATGATGATCATTTCGGTTCACTCGGCCATACTCTTTTCTCTGACAACCGCTATGGCGGAATCCGGTCGAAGCCGAGAGGGCAGACAAAACGGAACAACCGGAATGGTGGCAACCAGAACTGTAACGGCCATGCTGAAAAATCCAATCTTTGGCGGGCTGATTGCCGGGTTGATTTTCAACTACCTGACAGTACCCGTCCCTGCTCCCGTTCAGACCGTTCTGACGTGGATTCGTGCATCAGCACTACCGGCAGCTCTCTTTGTGACGGGAGCATCACTGAGAAGATTTCGAGTCATGGGTCAAGCAGGACCCGCGAGTACAATGTTGCTCATTAAGTTACTCGTCCATCCACTGCTTGTCTGGGTTGCCGCGACGGTGATTTTTGATCTTCCGCCGCTTTGGAAGGGAATTGCGGTCATTACCGCTTCGTTGCCAACGGGAATCAATGCGACGGTATTCGCCGGGAAGTACAATGCGGCAATGGCCCCGGTGGCAACAACTACACTTCTTTCAACGGCTGTTGCCGCAATTACATTGTCCGTTCTGCTGGTCCGGCTGATGCCCGTCTGATTTTCCGTCGCCGGCAGACTCTGTCACGAGCGGTGGTGATGGAGTCACTCCATTCTGAAACGGGCAATCAGCTGCTCGAGGCTGGCAATGGCTTCGCCGTTTCTTTTACCCCCTTCAGAAACATTCCGGATCACATCGTCCAGCAGATCCATCTCGGAGTTGATACCATCCGCTCCAGAGCGAACCGAACCCGCCAGAGAACCTACCGTTTCCAGAGACTCTGAAACGGTACGGACACGATCCGCTACTCCCCGGGAGCCGTCACTTACCTCCCTCGTCTTGGCAACCAACGACTCGAGAGTGCGGTTAATGGCCGAACTGTTTTCGCTCAACAACTCTACCGTACTGTGCACCGATTCAATACCCGACACGGTAGATTCAATTCGTGTCATAATTTCGCTGAATATCCCCTCCGTTCGGGAAACGCTTTCTTCAGAATTCTTGATCTTGAGCGTCACTTCTTTCAAAGAGGCTCCGATTTTTTTAGCATTTTCCGTTGTATTCTCAGCCAGTGAGCGAATCTCCTGAGCAACGACGCTGAAACCGCGCCCGTAATCCCCGGCATGGGCAGCCTCTATCGCTGCGTTCATGGCGAGGAGATTCGTCTGTGCGGCAATTTTGTTAATAACTGTAAGCATCCCCATGATGTCGCCGGCGGAATTGCCGACCGATCCAATTGAAGCGCGATGATCAGTCATTTCCGCTTCGCCACGATGTGCGTACGACGCCAGTTCCCGTGTCGTGTCCCTGTTATCCGCCACCTGTCGGACAACCCCGTGAATAGTCTCAATCATGGACGATATAGTTCTGGTGGTTGCATCAATTGTTGCTTTTTGTTCCGAAACGAGGTCTTGAACCTGTTCGATAAATGAATCGACGTTGCCTACTCCACTTGCCGACGACGCCAGTTCCTCTTCCAGAGATTCGGTCCTGGTTTGTATCTCCCCGACCCGGGTGCGAATGGACCCTATCGTTTCCGTGGCAGATTCCGTTGACCTCCGAAGTTCCCCTCCCAGGGTAGCTCCCTGGGATATCTGGTCCCGTATCCCTCCTATCATCTGACGGAGTCCTTCCAGAGAGTGATTGAAGCTCCTGCTCAGAAAGCCGATTTCATCCCGGGAGGCGATATTGATCGTCCCGGTGAGATCACCGTCGGCGAGCGTTTGAACTGACTGACTCGTGATATTCACGGGACCGGTAATCTGCCGGTTCAAAAGCCACAGATTCACGGCGGTAAACACAATACCGCCGGCTCCCGAAATCAGAAGGCGCCGTATCATTGTCGGGAAGAGAACTTCCGGTGGTACCTTGTAAACCGTTGCCAGAGCTGCCGTCGCAAACACGAGGGTAAGACCAAGTACGTTAAAAAGGAAGATACTGACTATCTTGAATGAGATCGTTACCGACGGATTTTCCGACGACAACGGGACGCTTCTGGCCGTTTCATCCAACCGGGCAACCATCATGATGAAGAAAAGAACAGCGAACAGAAAAATGATCGGAACTCCCACCATAAAGGCGAGAATGAACTCTACCCTGTCGATAAACGACTTTCCTGCCAGAACCACATAGGTACCGAGCATAGTGTATACCGCCATGGAAACGAGAAAAAACCGGGGCAGCCGGGCAATTGCCCGTTGTGCCCCCTTCAGATTTTCCGTACTGTGGTCTCCGTAAACATAGGTCTGGACAGGCCGCAATCGTCGCCGGACTTCGACGAAGACTCCCACGACAAATACCCCTACATAACCCCACATGACCGGGGAGAGAATAATCTGGAGCATCTCTTCACTGTTCCAGATGCCAAAAAACCATGAGGTAAGAAGCCACATGATCGGTGGCATTAAAAACGCACCGACAAACCAGGCGATAACGGAGTTCATATTACGATTCTTACGTTTTCTGCAAAACATGACAACCGGTGGATTAAACGTTGTTGCAGATGTACCTTGCCTGCCTACTCTGCTACCATCCCGGAATGAGCTGGCTCACAAAACACATAACACTGCACACACATGATTCGGTACCCGAAGAGTGGGCAAACGGGATCACTCATCTGATCGGGGCGGTGCTGGCTGTCATCGGTACGATACTGCTGACTCTCAAGCACGACGAAATACACTTACGAGCAGCATTTGCGTTGTTCGGACTGACTATGATCCTGTTGTTCAGCGCTTCTACAGCGTACCACCTGAGTCCCAACGGTTCGCAGTGGAAGCGACTCTTTCGTCTCATGGACCATCTTTCTATATTTCTGCTCATCGCCGGAACGTATACACCATTAATGACGGTCATCGACACTTCATGGGCATATGGAACACTGGTCGCGGTATGGATCCTTGCAATTACGGGTATGACCCTCAAAGTCCTTTTCTGGGATTCCTTCAAGCGATTGCAGATAGTTTTTTTCCTGGCCATGGGGTGGCTCGCGATTATTCGTATACGCGAGATCATCGCTATTCTCCCCATCGGGTTTGTCTATATGCTTGTGGGAGGAGGTGTTGCTTACAGCTTCGGGACGGTAATTTACGCCCTCAAGAAGGTCCCCTTCTATCACGCTATCTGGCATCTCTTTGTCCTGACCGGGGCGGGACTTTTCTTTGGTGGTGTGTATACGTACCTGTAAATAAACCCGGGGTAAGATCTACCAGTACAGGAGGTTTCCCCCGTAGGACAATCCGGCACCAAAACCGACGGTTATTACTTTATGACCCCGTTTCAGGAGGTCTCGCTGAATCATCTCGGTAACGGCTATTGGAATGGAAGCTGCCGACGTATTGGCAAACCTGTCCAGGTTTGTATAAAAGGTATCCATCTTCAGATTCAGACGCTTTGCCGCCGCTTCAATGATTCGCACATTGGCCTGGTGCGGTACGATCCAGTCAATTTCTTCCGGTTCCACGCCCTCATTCTTACAGAGTGTCCTGATTGTCCGGACAACTGCGTCAACGGCGAAAAGGTAAACCGCCCGTCCGTCCATGTAAATCTGCATGTCCGCTGGTGTATGTTTCTCCGGATCAAAGGGGGTGCGACTGCCGCCGACGTGACGAATCAATGCCGTATCACCGCTGCCCTTTGATCGCAACCATGACCGACGAACCTGTGGCCCCGGCTCATTGGATGATTCCACGATAACCGCGCCCGCGCCGTCACCAAAGAGAACGCAACTGTTCCGGTCGTCCCAGTTTGTTATCTTGGTGAGTGTCTCTGCTCCGAGAAGCAGAACTACGCCGACGGAGCCGGCATCCACCAGTGAACGAGCCAGCTCCAGACCGTAGACAAAACCGGTGCATCCGGCAGAAATATCGAAAGCGCCGGCGTTCACACAGCGCATTCGATCCTGAATGATGGAAGCTGTGGACGGGAAATTGGGATAGTCCGTGGTGGAGCTGGCAACAATAACCATATCCACATCTTTCGGCGAGAGGCCCCGCCGATCCAGAACGCGGTGGCCGGCAGCGATACCAAGATCACTGGCCGCCTCATCGGGAGCGGCAATGTGCCGTTCCTTGATCCCGGTATGAGACCGGATCCACTCATCGGACGTATCCACCTGCTGGGCGAGTTCATCGTTAGTGACGACCCGTTCGGGAACGTAAGAGTCGAAGGCCGAAATTACTGCGTTCATGAGCCAAGTGTAGGTCTATCAACTTATTCGGTCAAGGGCCGACAAAATACCTCAGCCGGTTTCATTGGAGGATTGGAGGATTACCCCCATCAGACCTGCTTGCGGGTATCTCCTTTTCGTTGCGTCGCCGGGAGAATTGTTTTTCGCAGGCGGATGGATTTCGGAGTGACCTCCACCAGCTCATCGTCACGGATAAACTGAATGGCCCGTTCAAGGGTCATGGCAAGCACCGGCGTCAGGATGACCGCATCGTCCTTTCCGGAGGCCCTCATGTTGGTGAGTTTCTTCGTCTTGGCGGGATTCACATTGAGATCGTTGTCGCGGTTGTGCTCGCCCACGATCATACCTTCATATACTGGCTCGCCGGGACGAACAAAAAGAGCTCCCCGGGGTTCAAGATTAAAGAGGGCGTACGGCACGGCTTCACCTGACCGATCGGAAACGAGAGACCCGGTAAAGCGTTCCGGGAAATCGCCGCGGTACGGTTCGTACCCTATAAGGGAGGAGTTAATGATACCGGTACCTCTGGTGTCGGTAAGAAACTCGTCACGATATCCCAGAAGCCCCCTGGAGGGTATGCTGAACTCCAGGCGCGCCCTGTTTCCCTTGTGGATCTCGTAACTGAGCATGCGGCCTTTTCGTTTTGCCAGCTTCTCGGTTACTACACCGCTGAAAGTCTCATCACACTCAAGGAAGAGATGCTCGATAGGTTCCGTCCGCACGCCGTCCTCCATCTGAAAGATCACCCGTGGCCGGCCGACGTTCAGTTCAAACCCTTCCCGACGCATCGTTTCCAGAAGAATCACCATCTGAAATTCACCGCGCCCCTTTACAATGAACCCCTCCTTGTTGGGGGTTTCGTCGAACCGGACGGACACGTTCAACATGGTCTCTTTTTCCAGGCGCTCCCGGATTTTGCTGGACTGAAGAATTGTCCCTTCTTTGCCCAGAAGCGGCGACGTGTTGGGCCCTATATACATCGAGACGGTCGGTTCATCTACGGTTATCCGGGGAAGGGCCTTGGGAGCCTGTCTGGAACAGATGGTATCTCCGATATGTACGTCATCGACGCCGGAGAGGACAACGATATCACCGGGAGCGGCCAGGTCGGCCTCCACCAGCGAAGGCCCCCGGTACATCTGAAGGCGTGAAATGTTCAGGGGAGTTTGCCGGCCATGGGCGCCAAGGCAGACCAGGGACTCCTTGCTTCGGGCCGACCCGTGAACAACCTTTCCTACCGCCAGGCGACCAAGGAAATCCGAGTAGGACAAATCGGAAACGAGCATCTGGAACGGCTCTGTTGAAATGTATGCCGGCGGCGGGACTTCTTCGATAATTGTGTCCATGAGAATGTGCAGGTTTTCCGCCGGATCTGCAAGGTTTCTTTTGGCGACACCGCTGCGACCGTCGGCATACAGAACGGGACATTCCAGCTGCTCTTCGGTGGCATCAAGATCGATGAGAAGATCATAAATTTCGCTGAGTACTTCTTCGGGCCGGGCGTCGCCTCTGTCAATCTTGTTGATCACGACAACGATATGAAGACCCGCCCGCAGGGCCTTGTCCAGGACAAACCGCGTCTGCGGCAACGGACCCTCCGACGCGTCTACCAGGAGCACCACCCCGTCCACCATGGAGAGAGCCCGTTCAACTTCGCCCCCGAAGTCGGCGTGGCCCGGCGTATCAAGAATATTGATCTTCACGCCCTTCCACATGATGGCGCTGTTTTTTGCGGCAATGGTAATACCCCGTTCCCGTTCCAGGTCCATGGTATCCATGAGACGTTCCGCTACCTGCTGTCCCTCCCGGAAGACGCCGGACTGTCGAAACAGGGCGTCTACCAGTGTTGTCTTACCGTGATCGACGTGGGCGATGATTGCCACATTGCGAATTGACGAATTATGAGAATCTTTGTGCATCGCCGGAGGCTATACCGAATGGGCACATCTGGGATAGTAGGTCGCCGGATATAACTATTCGGAGAGGGCCTGCTCAAAATCCGACCAGAGATCTTCCGGGTCTTCCAATCCTACGGAAATACGAACCAGATTCGGCGAAATTCCCAGCCGCTCTTTCAGTTCTTCCGGTAACGACCGGTGAGTCGTTGTATAGGGATGAGTTGCGATCGTCCGGGAGTCTCCAAGGTTGACTGAGCGGGAAACAATCTGCAAGCGATCCATAAAGGCCATTGCGTCGGCCGGGGAGGTTCCCACCTCGACGGTCAGGAGCGCTCCGGGACGACTCATCTGCCGGCATGCGATATTGTAATGAGGGTGAGATGGAAGCCCGGGATACCGGAGCGACTGAATCCCTCCGGCATCCTGCAAACGTCCGGCCAGGAGTACCGCAGTTTTGCAGTGCCGCTCCATTCTGATGGAGAGCGTTTCCAGACTCCGCGAAAGAACCCAGCCGTTGAAGGCCGAAAGGGTCGGTCCCAGTGTGCGGTAAAACGGCATGAGTTCATCGATGATCTTACGCGAGGATGCGATTACACCGCCGAGCACCCTTCCCTGACCGTCAATGAATTTCGTCGCTGAATGAACAACGATGTCCGCCCCAAGTTTGACAGGCTGCTGTAACACCGGTGTGGCGAAGCAGTTGTCCACATTTACAAGAATTCCCCTGCTGTGAGCGATCTCGGAAAGCCTCGCAAGGTCAACCAGATCCAGCCCGGGGTTGCTCGGTGTCTCCAGAAGGAACATCCGCGTGTTTGTCCGGCACGCCTTTTCCCACGCGTCCAGATCGGTCAGGTCTACCAGGGTAGTTTCGATTCCCCAGCGCGGCAGAAACTCCTTCAGAAGCGACAGGGTCGAACCAAAGACCTGGATACTTCCAACAATATGGTCTCCCGCCCGCAGGAGCCCGAGAACGCTCGTAACAACGGCACTCATGCCACTGGCTGTCGCCACAGCTTTTTCCGTTCCTTCCAGGAACGCCATCTTCTCGGCAAACTCGTCGGTATTTGGATTATCAAACCGCCCATACATAGGATGGTTGTTTTCTCCGGCGAAGGCGTCCGACGCTTCCTCGGCTGTGTCGAAGACGTAACCGCTGGTCGTAAAAATCGGTACGGCATGCTCGCCGTAACGCGACCGGTCTGACTGTATTCGTATTGCTGCAGTGTCCTTATGCATAAAATCCTCCCGACCTACGCCAATATTCAGCTGTGTATGTTGAAAGCCCGGCGTTTTCTCAGAGGAGCAATCAGTGAGTTGTAGAAGATACAACCCATACAGATGTTGAGAAAGCATTCCAGCGCGGCGAAGACGGCAAGCGTTCCCGCCATAACTATGCCGGCAGCAGTCAGTTCCGTGATAAAGAGAATTGCCGAGGTAACCGAAAAGACAAAACCTACCCGCGCGGCAAACTGCTTGGGTGGAAAAAATATCTGCTTCTCCGAAAAGGGAATAACCCGCCGAATGAGACCACCGGATACTTTGGAGAACAGGCTCCACCGGGGATTGAGAAAGCCGCGGACGAAAAAATCCCCGGCAAGGATGAACATGAGTATCCAGCTGCTCAGTGCGGCCCCGAAAGCCGCAAAAAATATTGTCAGCAGGGCGTTACTTCGTACCACCGCCCGGTTCACGTGACTCGGGAAGAGTTTCTTTTTCATACGGGAAAGGTAGTCGGGTAGACGGGATTTGTCTACCGATTATGTCATATATATATGTTGAAACGCTTCGTCGCCGTTCATCCGGCAACAGGCCGCTTGACACAATTACAATAGATCGGCTAACGTCCCGTCAATTTATGTACTTCCGGAACATCTACCGGCATCATAGAGACTTCATGGATATCCCGTTACGAAGGAACGGCAGGTTATGCCGTTTTCGTTTTAACCGTCCCTTTGGGACGAGAATTTTTAGCTGTAATAGAGGCGTCGGTAATACCGACGCCTTTTTTTTATCTCTTCGTCGCCACCGGATCGGTCTGTACCGGACCACCCATATCACAAGGAGGTTAAACTATGTCCGTCCATCCCTTTCAGGGACGTTCACTCAGTTCGATCAGTGATTTCAACCGCAGCGAGCGGTTGTACCTCTACAGGCAGACGCGGTTGCTCAAGGAGGCTATAGGAACTCCGGAAGCGGAGCGATTCCGTATTGGCGACGGGGATTTCGGAATGTATGAGATCTTTCTGGAAGACAGTACCCGAACCAGGGAATCGTTCAAGAACGCCGCGCTTTTTCACCGGATAAAGTTCGCCGAATTGCATACCGAGACTTCATCCTTTAACAAGAAGGAAAGCTACGCTGATACAATAGCCAATCTGGTGGGGTACGATAACAGAGTTTTCGTACTGCGCACTCCCCTTGAAGGGGTTTGTCGCCATCTCTCAGAATCTATTGAGCGTTACCGAGAACGTCATGACCTGCCGTACCCCGTTTCCTTTATAAATGCGGGAGACGGCAGGCACGAACACCCCACCCAGGAACTTCTGGATGAATTCACCTTTCTGGAAGACCTCAAGTGGTCCGCAAACGCAATTCACCTCGCTCTTGTCGGTGATCTCTATCACGGCAGGACTGTTCACTCCAAGGTGAACGGGTTGGATCTTTTCCCTTCGGTAAAAGTTGATCTGGTGGCACCGGCGGAACTGGCGATGCCCGGGGGTTACGTCAGAACGATGCAGTCCAGGGGCTATGCGGTACGTCAATTCTCTTCCATCTCCGAGTACCTGTCTGCCGGAGACGTTGCTCCGCAATGGTACTTCACGCGGCCTCAACTTGAACGAATGGGTGACCGGGTATTGCGACGACAGGAGGAGCTGCGTCGGGCTATCACATTCAGTCCCGACCTTGTCGACGCCGTTCCACCCACGACGAAGTTCTATCATCCCCTGCCGCGACACAAGGAGTTTCCTACGATCCCGAAAGAGCTGGATGACACACCCCTGAACGCATGGGAACGACAGTCCGCCAATGGATATCTCGTACGGATTGTGTTACTGGCCATGGTGGCCGGAACCATCGGGAACGATTACGACGGTGAAATCGGAACCCCAGTTGAGCCGGCTGAAGAGTTTGTCCGGGAGGTACGACCCTCACCGGGGCAAACGAAAAAATACTCCGAAGGGATCCGACCGATCCGGAACGGCCTGGTTATAGACCATATATGTACCGGTGATGAACCGAAAGAGATACGCCGCCACATGCGGACGATTCAGACCGTAGCAGGGCTTCACGATCGTGGGGGCGAATGGGTCTCCACCGGGGCGGACGGCCGTTACAAGGGAATTCTCTTTCGCCCGGAGACGAACATCCTTCCGGACGAGACAATACGTGCCATCGCGGCGGTTGCTCCGGGAAGCACCGTCAACATAATCAGGAACGACAGGATTGTTCGAAAGCTTCGGTTACTGCAACCACCTCGAATTAGTGAAATCCCGGGACTATGCTGTATGAATCCCGCCTGCATTACAAACCCGGACCACGGCGAACAGATACTACCGACCTTCTCGGCATCAGGTCCCGATAGATACGAGTGCGAATACTGTAGCACAGATCACAGTTTCAAGGAGCTATGGACATGAAAGACAGTATAGAAGAGTTACGCCGGGAGATCATTGAACTGAGCCTTGCCACCGGCGCCCTCGTTCTGTCCCCCAACGATCCTTTTAAATGGGCATCAGGATACCTCATGCCGGTGTATAACGATAATCGGATTCTGCTTTCCTTCCCCCGGGGTCGAGAACTTGTCCGGGAAGGATTTCTTCGGATCGTCCGGGAAAACGTCCCCCACTGGGACGGTGTTGCTGGAACGGCATCTGCGGGTATCGCTCCGGCGACCCTCCTGGCGGACAACCTGAAAACTCGCCTCTATTACATTCGGCCACAACGGAAAAGCCACGGATCGAAAAGGATCATCGAAGGCGGTGATCCCGCATCACTACGGGGAAAACGCCTGATTCTTGTAGAAGACTTGGTATCGACCGCTGGAAGCAGCGCAGCCGCTGCAGAAGAGCTGAACAGCGCCGGTGCAACGGTAGCCGCCTGTGTAGCTATATTCTCCTACGGTTTTGACGTAGCTGTGGAACGGTTTTCCCAGCTACAAGACTCTCCACCGGCGTACCCGCTTGTCACCTTTGGGGATCTTCTGAATCACGCGAATCGTGCGAGACTGTTGCCGGACGAAGAGCTTTCGCTGCTCCGCAGGTGGTCCGATAGTCCCTTTACCTGGAAACAGCAGTCGGCGTTAGAGGTCAACCATGGCTGATGCGATCACCATCCTTAAACGATCAGCCCGTTCGTCGGAAAGTCTTCTTTGTGTCGGGTTGGATCCTCGGATTGACATGATACCCCCGGAAACCGGGACGGATTTTTTCGTGGAAGATCATCTGCGGTCAGTTCAGCGGATCGGAAGGTACTATGCCGCACTGTTGACTGTGATAAGAGATGCCCCGACTGTGCCGGCGGCTTTTAAGCCCAATATTGCCTATTTTCACAGATTGGACCGACCGCTTCAGGGATACTACGGCGGATCGCAGCTACTTGCGGAACTCCTGCTTCAAATCGGGCGCGATTTTCCGGAAGTACCGACCATCCTGGATGCCAAACGGGCAGATATTGCCGAATCGAGCAGCGCCTACGCCGACGAGACAATGGAATGCTGGGGAGCCCAGGCAGTGACGGTCTCGCCCGTTATGGGCGATGATTCCGTTGGACCTTTTGTCGAAAAGGCCCGTAGTTCAGGAAAGTGGATCTACATACTGACCAGAACAAGCAATGTCGGAGCACGACGGTTTCAAACGAGACGGGAAGGCGGACAACCTCTCTTCGAAAAGATAGCCGATGCCGTCATTGAATGGAACGAAGAAACGGGAAACGTCGGAGCCGTTGTCGGAGCAACGGCACCAAAAGAACTGCTCAATCTGTTAACTCGATTCAACGGGCACAACGTTCCGATTCTTATTCCCGGCGTAGGAGCGCAGGGAGCATCCGCGAAAGATGTAATGGACGTCCTGGAAGCAACGGGGTATCCGCCATGGCTGGTCAGAGTAAACGTCTCCCGACATATCAGCGCGCCGTGGGCGAATGATAACCGGGCCGAACGGTCCAGGAATATCCGCGAATCGATGCCCGGATCGGAGATTGCCATGGTCGACAAAGCCTACCGGAATACCCACGAGGCCCTCCGATGGATGTAACGGAGTTTCTCCGAGAGCGACTACGCAGGACTGCGACCGTCCGGACCGACGATGCCGAAAGCATTCCTATTGCCACCGTCAGTGGAGTGGCTACGACGACCACCGGTATGATCCGCTGGTTCGACCTTCATACAGCTGTTTCGGTAATCACTACCAAGAGTTTTCAACTTTCCAGTAATGAGGGATACCCGGAACCGATTCTCCTGCAGGCAACTGCGGATTGTTTCATCAATGCCGTAGGACTGCGAAACCCCGGTATCGACACCGCCGTACTCGAGCTTACAGCACTCCGCAGGGAATCACCACTGGGTGCCCTTCTCAACATATCCCTGTCAGGGAAAGACGTCGGCGAGTTTACCGCCCTGGCGAGTCGGGCGGCGGGAATAGCGGACATTCTCGAATTGAACTATTCGTGCCCTCACGCCTCGGACGGATATGGTGCGGATATCGGACGGGACGTCCACAGAGTAACTGAGATCACCGAGGCAGTAGTCAGGACCGTTCCGGACGTCCCCATTCTCGTCAAGCTGCCCCCTGATGTGCCGGATATCGCAACCCTCGGTGCAGCCGCCGTTCGGGCAGGGGCCGCCGGAATAGCCGCTATCAATACAGTCGGACCAATTATCCCTCGTCTCTATTCCGAGGAAGTGCCGGCATTCTCCAACCCTCGGGGGGGACGGGGCGGAAAGAGCGGGCGTTGGGTCTTTGCTGTGGGATGTGAAGCGGTAACGGCGCTTCGCCGAGCCGTCGGAAAGAAGCCCGTCATATTCGGGATGGGTGGCGTAAACACGCTTGGCGACGCGATGACACTGCGGCAGGCCGGTGCAGATGTCGTCGGTATCGGCAGCGTACTGGCAACTCTGCATCAGCGGAACTGGAGAGGCTTTATCGACAGCCTCGGCAGGCCGCGACAGAATAACTGGACAGTCTCGGAAAGTCCGAAACCTCCTGCCGTCGCAGATGACTTTGGATACCGGCGAATGACCGTTCACACGCGGCGGGAACTCGGCGACGATATGTTCGAACTGGAACTCGAAGACGTACGGGACAGGACTTGCGATCCAGAGCCCGCCGGGCCAGGGCAGACGATATTTCTCAGACTATCCGGGGTGGGAGAAAAACCCTTCACCACGGCCATCGGTGATCCTCGGACATTTCTCATTCGAAGGAGAGGAGCATTCACACACGCCCTGGGAAAGCTTGACCGGGGAGATACACTCCATATGCGGGGACCATATGGCGACCGTCATTTCCCTGACAGAAACAGCCGTGGCCTTCTTGTTGCCGGAGGAAGCGGGGTGGCCGCCCTGCCGGCAATAGCCGAGGCGATCATGGCCCGGGAGGGTACGGTTACCACACTGGCGGGTTTCCGGAGCCCTATCTCCCCCGGTGCCGTCGAGGGAGCTCTTGCCGGGTTCGGGCCGTGCAAGTTTGTGTCGGACGACGACAACGGAGGAGTGCTGGCAAGGATTTCCCGCACGGCTTTTGAGTTTCGACCAACTGTCTGCTACATTGTTGGCCCGGAAGGGTTTATGGAAACGGTCGTCTCGATAATCCGGCAGACGTATTCAGCTGAAGGGCGGTCTCGCGATGTCCCGAGTGTGCCCGGGGTATTTCTCTCTCTGGAACGCTCAACACGCTGTGGCATAGGAATGTGCGGCGAATGCCATCATGGAGGGCTCCTGACGTGTCAGTACGGTACAATCGTCACCGCCGAGGAGTTCCTGAATGGTTGATCCCCATGTTCACCTGCGGGACTGGAATGAAAAGAAAAAAGAAACTTTACTTCACGCCTTTCGCGTCGCCGGGAAGGCCGGGATCACCGGGTTATTTGAAATGCCCAACACCGACCCGCCCCTGACGCATGAAACGGCAATCCTTCGACGCATTCGTGACGCAGACCGGTCCCTCACACAGGCCGGAGCTGCTCTCTTCCACGGACTCTATGCGGGAATCACCGCTGACCGCGCCCAACTTGGGGAAATAGTCCGGTTGCACTCGCGGCTCTTCCCGCGTGTGGTAGGTTTCAAACTGTTCGCAGGACACAGCACCGGAAATATGGGAATTGTCTCATTGGACAATCAGCGGATGGTTTGGAACGTGTTGACCGAATTGGAATATTCCGGGGTCGTGGCTATTCATGCCGAAACGGAAGAGCTGCTGCGTTCGGAGTATTACGATCCCGACCGACCGTGGACATACGGAAAGTCGCGACCGCCGGAAGCAGAAATAGACTCTATTGACCGACAGCTGTCCCTGGCCCGGGCGGCCGGTTTCACCGGGAGTATTCACTTCTGCCACGTGAGTACGCCGGAAGGAGTCGATATTATCGCCTCGATGAAAAATCTCCCTTTTAATATCAGAAGCGGTGTGACTCCTCACCATGTTCTGCTGAACGAGCACATTGCCACTCATAGCAGCGTTCCGGAATGGGTTGTAAATCCTCCCCTGAGGGACGAGAATCGCAGAGCCGCCCTATGGCAACGTCTTTGCAGGGGCGATATTGACTGGATTGAGAGCGACCATGCACCACATACATGGATGGACAAGCGCAACGGGAAAGCGGGTCTCCCCGGGATTCCCGCCTTCAGCCTTCTCCGGGACCTTTTAGTGCGAGAAACGGGATTGGAAAGAACCAGAAAACTCGTCCGGACAAACGTACTCAATGCGTTCGGAATTGCCGAATGGGCGATTCCTGCGGAGGCGGAGCAAGTTTTTGACTATTCACGTTTGGCTGCCGAGTACCCGTGGGATCCGTACCGTCGTTTTTACTCGACAACGGTGAGCCACTAATTACCCGGGATTTCCCGCTCCTTCTCCCTCCGTTTTACGGCCATCTGCATCTCCCGGATTTCTTTCATCTTGGCGTCAATAGCGGCCTGATTTTCGGGGTTATAGAACTTAGGGGCCCAGAGAAAACTGAAACTGACGGCTCCCCCCTGTGTCACGGTGGCGTGATGCATGCGGTGAGCGTTTATGATCCGTTTGAGATACCTGTTTTTCGGCTTGAATTTCCACGCCTTTACCCGACCGTGGAACATGATGTCATGAAACATGACGTAGCCGACACCATAGAGGGCAACACCAAAACCGGCCGCTGCCACCTCATACCAGCCCGCCCTGAGACCAAAATAGATCAGCACGAAGGAGAGCCCTGCAAAGAAAAAGAAGTACAGGTCATTTTTTTGAAATATCCGTCCCGAGTGGTTGTGGTGATCATAATGAAGACACCAGCCCGTACCGTGCATCACGTACTTGTGCATGAACCGGGCAACAAATTCCATACCGATAGCGGCACCAACAAATGCGACTATACTGGCCGCGACACGAAGAACTATCGTTTCCATGACAGAAACATAACACCGCAACAGTCCGGAGACTACCGTTTTTATTCCGACTCCGGGTACTCTCCGGATCGGTTGAACCTCCGGATCGTCTCCAGAAGGGTTGCCCCATACCGTTGAGCCTTGATATCACCAATGCCGTGCACCCGTAACAGAGCCTGCGGTGTTTCCGGGCGGTTGCGTACAACGGCCTTAAGCGTTTTGTCACTGAAAACAACATAGGGCGGAACACCGGCGTCCCGGGCAATGTGCCGGCGCAAGGAACGCAGACATTGGTAGAGAGCTTCCTGGTCGTCCCGCCAAACAGCTGAATCATCAGAGGCACCTCTCTCAACCCCGCCCCCCTCCGCCCGGGAGGAGCGGTCGCCGGCGGCTGTAGCTGCCGTGGAAACGACAAACGTTTCTTTTCCCCGAAGAACCGTTCGGCCGGTTTGGGTCAACACCAGCCCGCTTCGCTCTCCGTCACGACGGCGAAGGTACCCCGCAGTTTCAAGATCGTGAAGCAGGGCAATCCAATCCGACCTGCTTCGATCGGCCCCCACACCGAAGGTAGGTAACTGATGGTGGCGAAAACGCTCAATCCTTTCGTTGGTAACTCCGGTCACGATGTCTGCAATATAGTGTGCACCGAATCGTTCACCCGTCCGGACTATCGCTGAAAGAACTTTCTGGGCTTCTTCGGTCCGATCGGAATACATCGTTCGTTCAACGCACATGTCACACCTGCCGCAGGACCCTCCGTGGTCTTCACCGAAGTGGTGAAGAAGAAAGGTTCTGCGGCACACCCGGGAATCTGTGAACCGCAGAATCGCCGCAAGGTTCCGTTCCGCCTGCTCCCGTTCCTGGACCGATTCGGTTCGCTCAATATGATAGCGAATCTTCCGAACATCTCCGGGACCGAAAAAGAGACACGTCTCGGCGTCTTCTCCATCCCGTCCCGCCCGACCGGTCTCCTGATAGTACGATTCCACACTACGGGGAAGGTCGCCGTGTACTACCCAGCGGACGTTCGATTTGTCGATACCCATACCAAAGGCGATGGTAGCAACGATCACCTCCACTTCATCGCGAACAAAAAGATACTGGTTTTTGCGGCGGACCTTGTCGGACAGACCGGCGTGGTACGGGAGAGCCCTGATTTCACCATCCGAAAGATATTGTGCCGTCTCTTCTACACCCTTCCGGGTACTCCGGTAGACTATGCCGGATTGTCCCGGATGAGAGCGAACGAATTCTTCAATCTGCTCCAGAATACGTTCTTTTCGGCGTATACGGTAAAAAATCTCCGGCCGATCAAAAGATCCCCTGACGACCACCGACGATTCAAGATTCAGGGCGGAAATGACGTCTTCCTGCACAGTCGGAGTTGCGGTCGCTGTGAAGGCAGCCACAGTTGCCCCGGGGAACTCTTTTTTCAGAGAGGTGAGGTTCCGATACTCCCTGCGAAACTCATGGCCCCATTCGGAAATACAATGCGCTTCGTCAACGGCAAAGAGCGACACGCCCCACTCCTTTAGCTGCTCCCGGAAGTTCGCTACGGCAAGGCGTTCCGGAGACACATACAACAGCCGGGTGTGTCCGCTATGAAGGTCCCGGTACACCATCTTCGCCTCGTCGGAGGTGATGGAACTGTTCAGACACGTTGCGTTGATTCCCTGTTGCTGCGCCGCCGATACCTGATCTTCCATCAGGGCAATAAGGGGACTTACGACAACCGTAAGCCCCGGCAATAACAGGGCCGGCAACTGGTAGCAGAGAGACTTTCCGCCGCCGGTGGGCAACGCCGCAAAGACATCCCGTCGGTTCAGGATCGCTTCTACTATATCTTCCTGGTGGGGTCGAAAGGAGGAGAATCCGAAATACTGCTTCAATACTTTCCGGGGATTACTACGCATCGCCATGAATATCCAAGGGTATACCGGGAGGCGATGTTTTTCCAATCGCCTTTTGACCTTTCGTCATCGTCCGAATGGGCGGATACTATATGAATCGTCAGAAACAAGCTGAATTACACCCCTTTTACCTGCAGTCCTCCATCCCGGTTCAGTATCATCCAGACGACGACTGACCGTATCGTCAATACCGGCGAGACAGTCACTTTTCATTGTACGAAGAAGGAGGATAGGAAAGGACGGTACAAAACCGAGGGCCGCCGCAGGATCCGTACCGTTGGGCCAGACAGTATCCCGAAATACACGCCGGTAGTTGAAATCACCCTTAATGACGACAAGAACCGCACCCTCGAACAGTTCCGATATTCGTCGGGGCATATCTGCCAGGAAGGAGACACCACACCAGTAGTCGTCCGGAGCAATGCGAATTTCGCCGTTGCCGATCTCATCGTTCACTCCGCCGATAAATTCCCTCACCGCGGAATCCGGGTGGTCCAGACCGACGGCAATAAACTGTTGAATGTCCGGTACTGTAGTGTCACTGACATAGGTGGGATACAGCTTGGGGTGAAGTACCACCGGCAGTCCAAGAACGTCCCGAATTGTCCGCGCAAGAACGAGGTCACCCGCCAGTTCCGCCCCTGAATTATCCATGACGATATGCACCGTTCCCCGCGCATCTGCAAGAATCCCGGTGGCGTCAGCTGAATTGTCTATTATCAGATTCCGGCTGTCACCCACGGAATGATCAATTGCACCCCCGGTGGTGAAGGAGATATCCGCGCGGTTACCCCACATAGACAGGTGCAGTGATTCTTCAACGGCGTTTGCCGGCCCCTGCTGCAATGAGTCCAGATGGCGGCGTATCGGCAGAAAGGGGGCTCCGCTTTCCAGTTCACGTTGCTTCATGGATCCGAATGGATCTATCAGCGTCTCAAAATAGCGCGTCTTTTCGAGTATGAGTCTAAATCCGTATGTTTCTCCGAAAAACCAGTCCGTATCATGCCACGTTTCACCTCGGCGTTTTTCGTATTCGGGAAACCACGTCTCGTAATCCCAGGCGGGAAGCTGAAGAGAAGGAATTTCACGATCACCTGCAATAGACTCCGATAACTCTTCCAACGCGGTACGGATACCTTGCGGATATTCGGGGTTCGCGGCAATGACGTTCCGGATATTCCCGGGCAGACGTCGCTTCATTGTTTCAGACGCAAAGAGATTTTTACCGGATGTGCGAATAGCCCGGGGTATAAGAGTGTCCTGCATGGTGAGCCATCATACCGGCTCTTTTACTCCCGGTAAAGGAGCGACATCCACCGGTAGGCTGTCAGATAAACTCCACTTCGTACCCCGGGAAGTCCTCCTGGAACGCCGCTTTCAGTTCTCTGCGAATACCCATGACCAGTGTCATTGCAATACCCGCACAGGCAAGGCATCCCGGAGTATGCTCGTCAAAGGGTACGTCCAGATACACCATGCGATGTTCGTCGCTGACTCGGACGCGTCGAACCAGATCAAGCTCCAGGATAGGTAATCCACTTTCCGGATCCCGAACGCGTTTCAGTATGCCGTCAATCTTTTCCTGAATTTCCGGGTCATATTTCTGCGATGCCATGCAGACAGTATGCAGGAAAAATCGCCGAATTCCACCCTGATCTTCCTCGGTTGGCCGCAAACGTTTCTGATTTTGAGTACACCTGCCGAAAGCCAAATTTCCTTGACAGCCCGAAAGTACCAACTTACACTGAATATGTATCACAATTATAACGTACGTTCATATAATGATACTCAAGGAGGATGTATGCACGCCACACACCACCAGAGGATCGATCACACCCTGGCCGACCGGACCGGTAAAGTGTTTCTCAATCCTACCCGGTCAGTCCTTATCGATAACGCTGTCAGTCACTGGAATGCGATCCGGCTGGAAAGTGGAACTCTGGTTACCTGGACTCCCCGGGACTCTACGGGACGAAGCCCCAAGGACACTCTCATCGTTCGCAGATCGGAGAGTGAACAGAACATAGACTGGAGCTCTCCCTATTCGATTCCTGTCGATGAAGAGACCTTCGACATGGTTTTCGAGGACATAATGCAGTCACTGGACCTGAAAACCAAAGTCTACGTCCAGGAAAAGGCAATCGGGGCGGATCCCTCCTATGCCTTGCCGGTTGTCAGTATTGTTGATAATCCTCTGGCGGGTCTGTTCATAGACAATATGTTCCGGAACGCACCTTCAGGGATTGAATCGAGCTGCTTCGAAGACTATCCGTTCTATCTGCTGGTGAACCAGTACGATAAACTGCAGCCGGAACGCTATAACGGCACACTCCGAAAACTGGCGGACGGCTCAACGTCTACCATGGCGGTTGTCATGGACTTTGATCGTCGTATCGGGATCGTCTTCGGTTCTTCTTACATGGGGGCCATAAAGAAGCTCATGTTTACGGTAATGAACTATTACCTGCCGGAAGAAAGAGTCCTTCCCCTGCACTGCAGTGCCAATGAAGGAAGAAGTGGAGATATAGCCGTTTTTCTGGGCCTTTCCGGAACGGGAAAAACGACACTCTCCACGTCGCCGGATCGGGCACTTCTCGGGGACGATGAACATGGCTGGAGTGATACCGGAATAGCCAACTTTGAAAACGGCTGCTACGCCAAGCTTTTTCAGCTGAACCCGCGAAAAGAACCGGAAGTCTACAATGCCGTATTTCACCCGGACCACTATCTCAACCACGGGGCTCTGGTGGAAAACCTTATGGTCTATCCTACCGGAGCTTTCGACTTCGATGACGACCGGTTTACCCAGAACTCTCGGGCGTCCTATCCTCTGCGGTATCTTTCGAACATCAAAGACTCTTCCATGGGCGGACATCCCCGAACGATCATCTTTCTTACCGCCGACGCCTACGGCGTTTTGCCGCCCATTTCGCGACTGACCAACGAGCAGGCCATGTTCTGGTTTATGATGGGATATACATCCAAACTGGCCGGCACTGAGACGGGAGTTGTAGAACCGCAATCGGCCTTTTCCCGCTTTTTCGGTGCTCCCTTTATGATTCGAAACCCCAAGGAATATACCGACCTGTTAGGTGAAAAGCTCCAACGTCATCAAACGAGAGTCTTTCTCGTAAATACCGGCTGGAGTGGCGGTGTCTACGGCACGGGCCAACGCATCGACATTTCCATGACCCGGGCGATGGTTCAGGCAGCAATTGCCGGCGAATTGGACGATACTGACTATCAGAGCGAACAGTTTTTCAATCTGCCGGTTCCTCGGACATGCAGGGATGTTCCCGGCACCATTCTTGATCCCCGAAAGGCGTGGAAAGACGAGTCGGCGTACGCTGCCCAGGCGACAAGACTGGCCGAAGAGTTTCGGGCTCACTTCACACGGGAATTTGCCGGAAAGGTTTCCGATTCGGTTGCACAACAATGCCCCGGGACAGAATGAAAATAGTCGCCATCGACGCATACGGGGTGAACCCGGGGGATCTCGACTGGAAGCCTCTGCGAGACCTGGGAGAATTCTCTTCGGTCTCCCGTTTCACGCCGGATGTTCTGGAGGAGACCGCCGGTGATGCCGACGCAATTCTTGTTGATCATGTCGCCTTCAATTCCGAAAGGCTTGATGCATTACCCCGATTGAAATACCTGGGCCTTTTTTCGACCGGCTACGATCGAGTCGATGTCGGTGCAGCGGCGGATCGAGGGATTGCAGTAACCAACGTACCCGAGTATTCCACCCAATCGGTGGCACAAATGACTGTTGCTCTGCTCCTTTGCCTGGCTCAGCACATACCGGAGTACAATGACGTTGTCCGCAACGGAAACTGGATTCGGGGAAAGCCGCTGGAGTATGTCCCCGCACCTATGGTTGAGCTGGCGGGAAAGTCTATCGCCGTACTGGGCATGGGAGCCATCGGAACCGCCGTCGCCCGGATAGCCAGAGGGCTGGACATGACTGTTCTGGGCTGGGATAGGCGTCGGAAGGATAGTTCCCCCGGCGAAGTTGAATGGCTGCCCTGGGAGGAGCTGCTGTCGCGCGCAGATGTAGTTACATTACATCTTCCGCTGTATGAAGAAACCCGGGGTATACTAGATGAATCCGCCCTTTCCCTTATGAAAAATACGACATATCTCATCAACACGGCCCGAGGTGGCCTGGTAGACGAAACGGCACTGGCCGGAGCCCTGAAACGCGGAAAGATCGCCGGAGCCGGTCTGGATGTACTCGGTTTTGAGGAACCTCCGGAACGGGACCACCCCCTGTTGAATGCTCCAAACTGCATTATTACTCCCCACATTGGCTGGGCAACCCGGGAAGCCCGGAAGAGGTGCCTGTGCGAAGTAGCGGAAAACCTGCGGGCATTTATGCGCGGCGACGTCCGGAACCGTGTTGACACAAACGGACCCGAAGCAGCAATTTTAAACAGAGGGTAACATGAAATACAAGGCACAACCCGGTCAGGTAAGTTACGGTGAAGCGATCGGTATCATTGTAATTGAGAACTATGCTCCTTATATTCCCGGAGATGTTGCCAATGCAACAAGCTACGATTTTCCGGTACGGTTTGAACGACTACCGGGTTCTACACCGGAGCGTCTGTTCAATCATGACGTCCGGCTGCTTGATGAAGTCATTGCCGCGGGACTGCGGCTTGTGCGTGAAGGGGTCCGTGCCGTTACCGGGGATTGTGGATTTCTGGCTCTCTTTCAAAAGGAAATCGGCGCGGAGCTGGGAATACCTGTCTTTCTTTCCAGCCTTCTGCAACTGGACTTCCTGTCCAGGATAATTGGTCCTCAACAAAAAATTGGAGTTGTAACAGCGAACAGGGAAGCTCTGACCCGTCAGGTCCTGGATGTTGTAACGAATGTTGAGAACGAACGCCTTGTTGTTGCCGGTCTGGAAAACAAAAGCCATTTCGTGGATGCCGTATTCGACGAAAACGGCGTTCTTGACAGTGATGTCGTTGAAGCAGAAGTACTGGCAGCGGTAGATGAGGTTCAATCTTCGGCATCCGGAGAAGGCTCGGATATTGGCGCACTGCTACTGGAATGCAGCCTTCTGCCGCCCTACGCCGCGGCGGTCCGCCGCTACACAGGTCTCCCGGTGTTCGACTACAATACGATGATTCGGTACGTCTATCAGTCGGTAGTACCCAGAAGTTATCACGGATTTATGTGAAGAAAACATCTGGACACAACGAAACGGCCAGCTACTTTACGAACAGCTTCTGGGGATATTCTATCAGTTTTTCGCATCCCGTTTTTGTGACGAGAAACGGTTCGCTGCACTCAAAGCCGTACGTATCAAGCCAGATTCCCGGCATGAAGTGAATTGTCATCCCCGGCTCCAGCACCGTTTTATCTCCCGGCCGTAGACTGACAGTGTGTTCTCCCCAGTCGGGAACGTAGCTCAGACCGAAGGAGTAACCGACCCGGGAGGGTTTCTCCACGCCCGTCCCCTGAAGAGCCTCCCGCCATTTTACTTCGACTTCTTCGGCGGTCACTCCCGGTTTAATGAAATCAAGAGTGTTATTGAGCCCCTTTACTACCACGTCGGCGACCTTTTGCAGATCTGCCGGCGGCGAACCAAGATATACCGTTCGAGAGAGCGGCGCATGATAATGGTAGCGGGCACCCGCCAGTTCAAGAAGAACGACGTCACCCGATTCGTAAGCACGATCGGGATCGAATGTCAGATGCGCCGTGGACGTGTTCTGCCCACTGGGCATAATTGGAAATATTGCCGGAGAATCGCCTCCATACTCGTCGGTTCCGGTAATCTGGGCACCGGCAACCAGACCGGCCACATTCTTTTCACGGACACCTGCGGCGATATGGTCAATGGCGACGTCCATGACGTTCTTACAGATTACTGCTGCTTCCCGCATATAGCGAAGTTCTGCTTCGGACTTCACCGTCTTGACCCAGTTAACCAGATTTGTAGCGTCCCGCACATCCAGACCGGGAAGTTCTGCCTGCAGTGTCAGAAGCATCCGGGCGGAAAACCAGTAATTGTCCATCTCCACACCTAGCGATTTTCCTTTCCACCCCTGCTCCTTCAGCACATTCGCCACGAATACCATAGTATGGGTGTATCGGGATTGCACGTATTCGTCGGGATAGCCAACGATACTATCCTCGGACAGCCAGGTGGTTATTCGGGCACCGTTAGAATCCTGCATGCGGCCAAACCACATGGGCTCATCGCGATTCAGCGAGACCAGAAGGCCCTGATGAACGTAGAAGCTCCATCCGTCATACCCGGTGAGATAATTCATATTGGCGGGATCCACCACGAGAAGCACCTCAATTCCGGTATGGTCCATTCGCTCTTTCACCTTTCGAAGGCGACGGTCGTATTCAGTCTGATCAAAGTGTGTTCTGTTGCGTATAAGTGACATGGCTCGATTATGGGGGGAACTCCCCGTTCTGGCAAATTTTTCTATGTATACACAATGCTGTTTCGCCTTGATACCCCGCTACTGCTCGTTTAAGCTCTCAAGGAGGAACGTAAAGGAAGGAATTGGCATGAATGTCGCAAACGAAAAACAGGGGAATATAGCCAGTACCGTCGTCACCGCGTCACAGATTCTGGAATACATCGGTGAACGCGGAAAGGCATACCCCCGGGATATCGCACACAGCCTGGAATTGAACCGGTCAACTGTTCACAGGATGCTGTATACCCTTGAGTTGCTGAACTACGTCGACAAATACGCTGACGGCGGGTACCGTCTCACCTTTCACCTTTTTGAGATCGGAAACTCCGTGCCGCACAGTTACAACCTAATAGACACGGCTCGCCGGGAAATCCTGCAGCTTTCCCATGATACGGGCCTCACCGTAAACCACGGTATAAACTACCACGACCAGGTACTGTATGTAGACAAGGCAACTCCACCGACCTACCTGCAGCTGGACCGATCCGTCGGAGAGACGGAGCCACTCCATTGCACGTCCGTAGGAAAGGTCCTGCTGGCCCATCAGGACGACGCGACTCTTCGCGAAACGATTCTCCGTCTCTCCCTGACACAATACACACCCAACACGATAGTTACTCCGCAGAAGCTGATCGAAGAAATCGAGCAGGTTCGGCGTAACGGTTTTGCTATAGACCGGCAGGAACTGGCCATGGAAGTCAGATGTGTGGCTGTACCAATTCGGGGACACGCCGGTATATCCGTTTCCGGGATCAGTGTCTCGGGCCCGGAAGACCAGCTTACCTTCGAGCGGATAGAAGCTTTGTTGCCAACCCTTCTGGAAACGGCCGCACGAGTGGAAGCCAATATCGCCACAACCATCTGACTTGACCAGCGTATTTTTTCTTGACAAACGGGTATCCCTGCGTCACAATTCAGTCAGTGTTGCAGCATAATAACGCCCGTTCAAATAGTAATACTCAGCACTACACACCTTCAACAACGGTGCTGAAGGCCTTCAACGTTCTTGAGTTCATCAGCAGCAATCAGCCGGTCAAACCGGCATTTATTGCAGAACGTCTTCAACTGACCCGGACAAACGTTCATCGACTGCTCGCAACGCTCATGGATATCGGGTACGTTACTAAAGAAGACAACAGAGGCTACCGCCTGACCTTTTCGGTCTTTAAGCTGGGAAGCCGGGTACCCATGAGTCAGGACCTGCGGGAGCTGGCCAAACCGCTCATGGTTGACCTTGGTCATCTGGCAAATGAAAACATCTATCTCACCGTGCTGTATGGACGGATGGTTATCGCGATCGAAGAGGTCAAGAGCAGCAACCCGCTTTCCCTTAATCCCGACGTAACCTATACCTATCCTATTCACACGTGTGCATCAGGAAAAAACTTTCTGGCGTATCTGTCCAGAGAAGAATCGGACAAAATTCTGCTGGAAGACACTCTGGAAGTCAGAACAGAACACACTATCACCACTCTTGAAGCGATGCACGCGGAACTCGACCGGGTAAAAGAGCGTGGATACGCCACGGAAATCCGTGAGTTCAGCAGCGATCTGAACAGCTACTCGGCACCCATATTCGACTATCACGGCAAGGTGGTAGCAAATATCAGTATCTCCGGACCATCCATTCGGGCAACTCCGGAGAAACTGGACGGCCTGGTAGGCCCATTACTGGAAATAACCCGTACCATCTCCCAGCAGCTGGGACGGAGCGAATAAAAGAGATCAGAAACATCATAGGAGGCACTATGCCGGCAGCATTTGAACCACAGGAATACCAACATCGAGTTGCAGAAACGAAGAAGTCGATGCAACAGAAGGACATCGATCTTCTGGTTATCAGCCAGCCCGCCAACATGAATTATCTCACCGGGTATGACGGATGGAGTTTTTACGTCCACCAGGTTGTCCTGGTATCACTGGATCAGGATGAACCGATGTGGTTGGGCCGCGGTATGGATGCCAACGGCGCGCGTTTGACTACCAGTCTCTCGGAGAATAACATTCGGGAATACGCCGACGACTACGTTCAGTCTCTGGTTAAACATCCTATGCACTTTGTGGCCGATGTCATCAAAGAAAAGGGCTGGGACAGGAAGAAAATCGGTGTTGAAATGGACCAGTTCTACTTTACCCACCGCAACTATGTTGAGCTGGAGAAGTCCCTTCCCAACGCAGTCTTCAAGGATGCAAATACCCTCGTCAACTGGGTTCGGGTTGTCAAATCGGAAGCGGAAATCACCTTTCTCAAGCGGGCCGGCAAGATTGCCGAAAGGGTGATGCAGACAGCGGTAGATACCATAGACGTGGGCGTCCGGGAATGCGATGCTGCGGCGGCTATCGCCCACGCGCAGTACAAGGGCACCGAAGAGTTTGCCGGAGACTATCCCGCGATTGTACCACTGATGATGGCCGGCGAGGCCGCTTCCACACCGCATCTCACCTGGACGGAAAAGACCTACCAGAAAGACGAGGCGGTACTTCTGGAACTGGCCGGTGTTTACCGACACTACCACTCCCCTATTGCCCGGACCATTTTCCTTGGAAAGAATCCACCAGCCCTGATGCAGGAAACCGCTGACGTCGTCATGGACGGCCTTGCCAAAACGCTGGACTTCGTAAAACCGGGAGTAACCGCTGAACAGATCGAGGAAACGTGGCGCAAGGCTATTGCCCATTCCAAAGTGGTAAAGGAGTCGCGACTGGGCTACTCCATCGGCGTGAATTATCCCCCCGACTGGGGCGAACAGACTATCAGCATCCGTCCGGGTGACAAGACTGTCATCAAAGAAAACATGGCTCTCCATCTAATTCCCGGTATCTGGTACAAGGACGTGGGTTTTGAAGTGGATGC
>CAZCAE010000038.1:0-30941 GCA_964496635.1 uncultured Spirochaeta sp. | reverse complement strand
CTCAGCCACCTCCCCGACTAACGCGCTGGGGTGGGGCTCACCGGACGCTTACGGTAATTCTTGCTATTTCGTGCGCCACAACACGGCATTCAAATCTATAAAAAAAACCGGTACTGCTCGCGGCAACACCGGTCTGTTGTGGGCGGTATTGGATTTGAACCAACGACCCCATGCATGTCAAGCATGTACTCTAACCAACTGAGCTAACCGCCCTTTGTACTTATGCCAGGGAGCTGATAATTCTCTCCAGAACTTTTGCCCTATCGAGCGGCTTGACTATATAATTTTTTGCCCCGAGAAGCAAGGACTTTTTGACCAAATCCTGTTTTCCCAGCGCACTGATCATGACAACTCTTGCTTTCTTGTCAAATTCCATTATCTCCTCAAGGGCAGAAACTCCATCTTTTTTGGGCATTGTTATATCCATTGTAACGAGGTCGACATTTGGATATAGCTCTTTGTACTTGTCCAGTCCTTCCTGTCCATCGGCAGCAGTTGCTACGACTTCAAAACCTTCAGAAGTAAGAATCTGACCGATCTGCTTGGTTACGAACATTGAGTCATCCACGACGAGGACGCGGTACGGAGAACCATCCTCCCGCGTTCCCGAAGCCGGCCGCTCATTAATACTGGGGAAATCCTGTTTCGTCTTCATCACCTATGCCCGTTCCCGTATCGCTACGTTAACTTCAATTCTTCCCATAGGAAGAATCATTGGTACAATCAACGCTTCGAAGTCTGGGTCAGAAATTTCCATGTTTTCACCTTTAAATATGGCAGGTGGAGTGAGATCAAATTTGAAACCCAGATTGTGAAGTTTCGTAACTGCTTGACCCGTTATCATATTGGCAAGTTCCGTTATTGTAGCCCGGGTCATATCGTTAAACTCCGATACCGGTTCCATATCCATGTTTGTAAGCATGGCAGAAGCAACGGCGATTCCTGTTTCAAGTTTCATATCAAAAAGAACGCGCCCTTCCACGTCGCCGGCAAGGCCTACAATAGCAGCAACTCCCAACATCGGCATCGCTGCACTTTTCAGATAGAGTTCTCCGCGCTGGACCTCAGCCTGAAGAACTTCGCTGAGTATGCTGTACGCCGACTCAACAAATGGATTTATGTATTCTACTCGCATTGAACTCTCCTACCGGTGAATAAACATGTTGACGGGACCCGCTTCTACGGAGTCCCAGACCGAGCCATTGCCGACGTATTCATTATCGCCAAGGACAAGAATTCCTCCCGGCTTCAATACTTCATCAAAACGTTCCAGGATGCGTTCCTGGTCATCCCTGTTCTGAAAAGACAGTAGATCTCGAGCGACGACGATATCCATCTTTGGCATTGCTGAGGCGCTGAGGACATCGCTGAACTCGAACAAAATAATCTCCTTGATATCAGAATGAAATGTCAGCCCGTTCTTGCCTGTAACAGTGAGATCCTTCCAATCAGAAGGAATTTCGTCAGCCGAAAAAACAAGGTTTGGTGCTGTAGATATCTGAAGGAGATCTTTGTCACCTGCCCAGATCTTTATTTGTCTGTTTGGATAACGTCTTTTCAGCAAGACAGCAATAGAATAGCTTTCATGGCCGTTGCCGCAGCCCGGATTCCATACGTTGTACACAGTACCGTCGGTTTCCGGAATATTCGCCGCAAACCCATCAGCATACATATCCCGCCAGAATGAACCGGTATGTCGGGAATAGAATGGAGTGAGAAAAGTTTCAGCATCACTTCCTTCTTTCAGCTGGTATTCCTCACCTCCACTTCTTTTCTGTGATATCCAGTCCTCCGCCCTTCGGGAAAACCAACTGTGATTGACCGGAGATAAATGAAAACCGGAAAATGCACGTACGCCGTCCGCGAGAAACGACATCTCCGTTTCGTTGGACGAAGAAGTGGTGGTCGGCTCCCGAAAAAGTGACTTTTCCGTTTCAGAGACCGTAACATGTGCGTTAGCCGCGAGTTTCTGTGTCAAAGCGGCCGTATCCTCTTCCGATTCGGCTTCCCGGCGACGGAAAATCCTGTCTACATCAAGAATGATATACAGGCGATCGTCATAATCTACTACACCACTGATATATTTTATATTGATGTCTCCGAAAATCGGATGCGGTGGCTGAATTCGCTTGGAAGAAATACCGATTACCTTATCGATAGAATCAACAATCACGCCCAACAAATTGACTTCCAATCGAAGGATAAGTCCGTTCTCCGGTTCGTCCTCAGTCTTTTGTTCTGAAGGTATATTAAAAAAAGCGCGTAAATCAACGATGGAAATAATATCGCCACGTAAATTATAGACGCCACGTACGTAATGTGCCGTATTCGGCACATATGTAAACTGGATAAACTTGGCAATTTCCTTGACACGCATGATATCAATGCCGTAGTCCTTCCCACCGAGAGAAAAGGTGACCATCTTGAAATCGATAATTTCCTGTTGTGTCTGTTCGACCGCCTGTTTTGTTACCGTTTCCGTCATTCCATATTCTCCGTCAGGACCGTACGGTCATCTCTCGTCTGGCCCGTTCTTCTTTTTCCCGTCGCAATCCAAGTTCAAGAAGCTGGCTTACATCGATAATGAGCGAAACCCGGCCATCGCCGGTAATGTTGGCTCCTGCGATTCCCGGTGAGTTCGTAAAGTGATCTCTCAACGGTTTAATGACGACATCTTCTTCACCAATAAGAGAATCAACGATCAACCCCATTTTCCGTTCGCTGGTGCCAACGATTACAACGTAATGATAATCCGGATTTTCGTTGGTCGGTATCCGGAAAAGACGGCTAAGTCTGATCAAAGATACCACGTCCTCTCGGACGTTGAATACCTCATAATTATCTATCATTTTTATTTCAGAAGGTTTTATCCGATGACTATCTATGACTGAAGTTATCGGTATTGCGTACGTCTGTTTTCCAACGCGGACAAGCAAACCTTGAATAATTGCAAGTGTCAGCGGAATTTTAATGGTAAATTTTGTTCCCAGCCCCCTTTCAGACCAGACCTTTACAGTACCATTCAGTTTTTCAATCTGTCGCTTTACGACGTCCAACCCGACTCCTCGACCGGATACGTTGGTAATCTTTTCTGCCGTGGAGAATCCGGGATCAAAAATCAGATTGAATGCTTCAACATCAGATAGTTGTTTGTTAGGATGAATGATTCCCCGATCAATTGCCTTTTTTCTGACGTTTTCTACATCGATTCCCTTACCATCGTCTTCGACTTCAATGAGGATCATGTTGCCTTCGTTGCTCGCACAAAGTCTGACGGTACCGGCTTCGTCTTTACCCGATTCGTGTCTGATTTCCGGGTCTTCAATACCGTGATCAATGCTGTTGCGTACACAATGAATAAGTGGATCAAGTAAATCTTCGATTACCGCTTTATCCAGTTCTGTATCCTCTCCTTCAATTTCCAGATTTATCTTCTTCTTCAAAGACCGAGACAGATCCCGTACAAGTCGAGGAAAGCGTGAAAATATCTGCGATATTGGAACCATGCGAATGCGCATGACCCCTTCCTGGAGTTCACCGGCAATTCGACCAAGGTTCTGTGCCGTGTTGCGAAATTTCGCAACGTTGGTTTTCAGCTCACCGTGAAAAGTATCAAATAGATTCGGTAGTTCCCCGAAACGTTCGTTCATCCTATCCCGAACGGTCTTAACCGTTTCTCCGCGCTGGATTGCATCAAGAAATTCAGGCATGCTCTCAAACAGATCTTTCAGCGTCTCTCTGTAACGCGTTTCAGCGTGTTGAAACGAGGATAGGTTATCCCCAAAAGTATTACTTATTTGATTGAAGCTCGCCTTGTTAATTACCGTCTCGCTGACGAGATTGAGCAAATTGTCAATGCGTCGGCTGTCTACCCGTAATACAGAACCCTGCTGACCGCTACGATTGCCGACTGGCTCCCTTGCCCGTTCCGTTGCCTGGACTGCTTCTTCACCAACTTCCGGGCCGTCACTGCCATTTTCGCCAGGCTTTGCGACCTCTGCAGTCTTCGCCCCTCGCTTTACCGCTTCTTCTTTTTGTTGAAGATCTTCAGAAGCCGATGCCGCACCATGGGAAGCGGCCTTATTATTGTCCGACGCTTCTGTTGATGATTCGGCAGAGACACCTTCAATACTGCCGATAATTACTGTTTCAGTCACATCAGATATGTTGATCTGACTTTCGTATTCTGAAGGGCTTTCCTTGGTAGCAATATAGTATTTCACGACCGGGTGGTAAATATCGTCGTACAGGGTATCAAAGTCAGGTACGGTTTTCAGGACTTCAGAAAACTGTTTAAGAGCGGCAAAAACCTGAATACCCCCGACGCTGTTCATCGGATTATCTTCCCTGAAGTGGACCGTCACCTCGTAAGCGTCATGGTCCGCCGGGACAGTTGCCTTTAGCTCAAGCAATTCGTACTCAGTCAAAGAAACTTCGGAATCAGAAACCGTCGGCTTGACCGTCGTTCGTTCGTTGTTGGTTCTACCGGTGTCCGGCATAGCTGGTGCCCCCGCAAGGATAGCCCGCAGGGAATTTTTCATCTCGGTAGTGTCACCATCATATATGTTACCGTTCTGACGTTCCGACAGCATTGCTTTGATAATATCTATTGACTGCAAAAGTGTATCGACGATATTTTCCGATATCTTCACCCTGTCGCTTCTGATTTCGTCGAGAGCATCTTCGACAAGATGTGTAAACTCTGCAAGCTCAGTCATCTGGACGGTCGCGGCACCACCTTTGAGGGTATGAGCAGCTCGAAAAATTTCATCGACCGAATCGTGATTTTCGGGATTGTTTTCCAGGACGAGAACGTTGCTTTCCAATGCTTCGACCTGCATCTCAGCTTCAACATAGAAGTCTTTCAGCAGTTCTTCGTTTGCAGGATCAAGATAGTCACTCATGATGCTCTCAATTCTGATCTTTTTCGAATGCCGCGTCAAGCGAAATAAAAAGCCCTTCACCGAGGTGAAGGGCCTGTAAATCATTTTGCCTGGTCAATTTACAAGAGACTAATGTTGTAATTACTCAGCGGCCGGAGCAGCCTCAGCCGATTCGTCATGCATCTTCCGCTGTTCAAGATAGCGGAGCACCTGGATATTACCAAGGTTCCGAAGTTCAGCATCGCGACGGTTTCTTTCTCTCTCCTGGAGAATACCCCAGACAGCTTCGTCGTTTATGTCACGTTCCAGTTGGAGAACAGCACGGTCATAGGTAAGAGATACATCCTTAAAGTAAGTAATAAAATCTCCGCCCTGCATTGCGGCGTCACGGTATAACCGAATACCAATCAGCTTACGCATCGGAGTAAGGTTGGGATACAGCGGAAATGCACGAATTTCCCGGTTTCTCACTTCGGTGATGTAATTTGGATTTCGCCATTCCAGCGTTCTCCATCCATCGAAATTGAGATAGCCCATGAAAATCTCGTGTTGGCGGTTGTTTTCATCCTGAAGGACGATCGAAAGACCGTGAGGAAAGTTAAGCCCATGAACATTTACAGAGACCGACCGAAGTACACCAACGTTTTTTACCACGCCGATATTGTCAAACTTACGGCCTCTTCCGGTTTCTTCCTGAGAGACGAGAAGGCTTCCATCTTCCTGAACTTCCGAGAGGTCGGCATATGCAGGAATCTCAAAAGGCGGTCTAATAAGAGCCCAGGAATTGAACGGACCTTCCGGAAAATGAATGCGGGCACCCATGACCGTCTGGCCTTCATAATTTCTGGCACCTTCACGAACCGGAGCGGGCCGGATCATGCTGTTGGCAATAGTTCCAACGTTGCGGGATGAAGAGGCAATTTCGATCTCCCAGGCGTTGATAGCCAGCGAAATCTTCATTTCTGCTTTTTCTTCTTCCGTGTAGCTGGAACCCGCAGCAATACTGTAATCAACGAGGGTTCGCTCGTTGTGTACAGGGTCGTCCGCAGGGTAGTCGGAAGTGAGCTCTGCAAAATCTATTAACACAGCTTCTTCTGCCGCTACTGTCACCGCGACTAATAGAACAATAAAAATGAAAAGGACGGAACGTCTCATCCAACTCTCCTTTGCTTTACGCGCATTTGTTTGGTATAACCTTCACCAAATTATAACGCCCTCGTTTTCTTTGTCAACGACCAAGATTGTCAAAGACCTACAAATCTCGGTACTCCCGGCATTTGACCTTCCACAGTCACCACAATCCGCTCCAATCTGTGAATATTTCGAAACAAATTGTACCTCAACAGTTCTACAATCTCCTCAAAGGCCATATTTTCCGTCTGGTCGTGAACGATGATTTCAGACGAAAAATCAATATATGCCGTTTTCGTACTGTTATGGACAACGATACTGCGCACTCTCGTCTTGATCGGAAAGAAAGGGACCGCTCCAAGCTCCATCGGTCCAAGGAGTAATTCTTCCACAATACTCCGAACCCGCCCGCCGGGATCATTTTCGGTAAATAGGACTCTCCACTCATGATGATTAGTACCGCCGGCGGTATCGGGAAATGCAAGATTGTAGCGTTGACCACGCTGAGATGGAAGAGTCAGCACGAGGGTGCCTGCAAGAAGTGCAAAAAACAATGCGAAAATACAAGAAAGTGTTCCTAGTTTATTCAATCCCAAGTTCTTCATAGTTTCGTACAAAATTATTGAGTCCAGTATAGATACCTTCAGACAAATCTTGCAAGTATTCGGATTGCGAAAGCAGACCAGACTCATCCCGGTTAGTCACAAAGCCGACTTCTATAAGTATTGACGGCATCTTGACATTTCTGACAACGTACCAGCTCTCTTCCCGAAGACCTCGATTCGGTGAACGGCCACCAATACGTGATTCCAGGCCTGTCAGGACATTTCGCGCAAGGAGAATGCTTTCGATTGTTATTTCTTCTTCCCGCATTGTGTTGAGGATAGACAGAACGTCGGGATCATCAACCCCGGTATTTTTACTGCTTACCAGATTCCGGCGGCGAAATTCGGGAGGCAGAAACCATACTTCGAAACCGGAGGCATTCCGGTTCAGTGATGCGTTTGCATGAACGGAGATAAAAACGACCGTCTCATTGGACTCAGTATCGATGGCGTTGGCAATGTTTGTCCGTTCTTCCAGGGTGAGGTACTCATCGGTATTTCTGGACAGTACTACCTGTCGGTCGGGATACTTCTTTTCCAACAGTTCTTTCAGCCGCAACGAAACGCCAAGGACAACATCTTTTTCCTGAAGTATCCGTGTGGTTCCATCCGAATTACTGAATGTACCCACTGCTCCTGGATCTTTCCCTCCGTGACCCGGATCAATAAAAAACGCGGCAATTCGACGGGTCCTGGTTATTGGAGGAAAAACTCGAAGCGCAAGATTTACAAAACTCCTGGGAAACTGAATCGCCCCTTCGACGCGACGGGGAGCGTCCACTCCGTGTATCTGTCTGAAATTGACTATCGCCGTTTCTTCGTCCAGCGAAAAAGTGAGTATCCCTCCTCCCCTGACGAGAGCGCCCTGGCCACGGTATGAATCCCATTGAAGTCGGGTATCCGTCCTTTCAAGGAGGTTGTCCAGAGAGACATAGTCGTCCTGAGCACTGACGGGAAGTAGCGGAAAGAAACCAGTGAGAAGGACTATGACGAGTACGCTTCGAATTACCGTCATTGGGCTCCTCCGGCATTGCAGATTGTATCGGAAAGATAAAGGACACCTTGGCGCCCCCCTGCCAGGAATGCTTTCCAAAAAAGGATTGTTCCTTCCCGGGATGCATCGACTGAAAAGAAAACAATTCCTTCCCGTTCAAGGCGGCCGAGCAATTCCGAAGCCGAAATAGATACCTGATTGCGTATCAGCCGGTCTATTCGTACAGGAACGGTTTTCGGAGGGAGAACGACAAGTGAATGAACGCTCGATTGCGCGATCGTCATTCTGGACGTGGCAAGTGCCTTCAGTGCCGAAAATACATTTATTGTTTCAGCCAGGGACTGTTCGGTTTCGTTGTCCTCAATTCGATATTTGCAGTAACGCCCTCCCCAACCGGAAACAAAAAAGAAATCGTCCGACTCGGGATTCCCGGCTTTCAATCGGACTACTATTCGGTCCAACACATCTTCAGCGATGGTGACCGCTGTTTCCGAATATTCCGATACCGCTATCACGTTTGCAATCTTTTCAACATTATTCCGCGGAGGAGCGACATGATCTCCCGGTTTGTTGTGAACAAATATTTCCGCCACGTCCGGATGGAGTTTGTCAGGAAGCTTAATCTCCATCACGGTACCGGGACCGGAAATGAGGGCGCGTTCCGCCGAATAGTGAAATCTTCGGGGAAGAAAATCGTGTTGTTCCGGTGCCTTCCCGATAGCAATCTCCAGCCCAAGTCGAGTTAGAGGAACCCCCGTAGCGAGTGGATATGTCCATCCGGACATGAAACCACCGGAAAGACGCGCGGCGATTTCGCCGATAATGACGGACGGGGTATTTTTCGCATCACGGACAAGAAAAACATCTCCTTTTGCTGCGCCGTTGGTGATTCCAAGCGCCGCGATAGCTCCGGAAAACCCGTCTGTAAGAGCGGTTTCTTCTTCAGGGCCGATATTCGCAGGGATTGTATGCCCCAGCTCCACGAAGTAAGGAGCAAAGAAAATATGTCTTTCTCCAATGCCCGTAATATGAATTTGGCCATCGTGTATCAGGGCATCAAGACTGTACTCCTGTCCCGGTATAAATTCCTCTGCAATAACGCGACGCGAGGCAGAAAGAGAGCGGGCTGTTTTTACCGCATCGGCAAACGAATAATCATCTTGTACCAGAACAACCCCGCGTGCGCCCATATTGTCCACGGGTTTTACAATTACGGGATAGGCGAACGGTGGTTTTGCAGGGCCATCGGGAACGACGGCAAATCGCGGTACCGGAATACCGGCATTCGCGAGGGATTCCCGCATGAACCCCTTGTCGGTCGCTCTGATTGCCGTGTCCTCGGAAATACCGGGAAGGCGAAGGTTTTCCGCAACATACGCGACACTTCGGGAGAAATCAGTGCCTGCCGTAAAGACACCTTTGAGATTCGGAATTGTTCGGGCAACGTCCAGAAGCCCCACCCGGTCTCGCAGATCAATATGATAAAAGTGTTCTACCAGACTGCGACCGGGGCACCGGTCGTTTCCGTCAGCCATGTAACGGGTAAGACCCAATTCTCCCGCCGCCTCTATCGCGGGAAGTTGCATCAGCCCTCCTCCCAACAGCAGAACTGCGTCTTTCATGGACGATACTCCGCTATCATTTCAAAGGTATCTCCCAGACGAGCCACTTTCGATACGGCTCCTGCCAGAGAATACCGAATTCCACGTGAAGTTCCATTCTTTGCCGGGGGTACAAAGGAAAATCGTTCAGGATGATGGCCGGTTATCCGAATTGATCGTGGATGCATGTTGAACTTGCGAAGGACGGTAGCAGCGGTACGCGGTGACATAACGGTATAGTGGTCTGTCGGACTTCTTCTGTAGAATTCGCGAATGTCACGTCGTCCGGAAATACCATTGGCGTTAGGAGTAGAAAAAGCAAATAGACCTCCCGGTTTGAGATTGTTTACCACCCTCCGTAGCAGCACATCCAGGTCCTGAAAATGCTCGATAACATACCACATAGTGATGATATCAAAGGGCCCTCCCAGGTCTTCCCGCTCCGCAGAGAGAACATCTCCACACTGGGCAAGGAAACCAAGTTCGTCCCGCACGTATCGGGCGGCTTCACAGGAAATGTCCAGCCCGGATACGTCACATCCCGCCTCAGCGGCAGCCTGGAGAAAAGGGCCAAAGGCGCATCCAATATCCAGTAGTCTGGGACGGTTAGTGTTCATTTTCCTTACAATGTCCCGGATACGTCTCATACCCGTTTCTTTTATTGACGGAAAATCTTCAAGATACGTCTTGCCGTACTGCCGGGCGTATTCGGAGAAGAAATAGTCGTGACTGTATTCAACGGATTCCTGACGGAAGTTCTGCATGTAGACCAGGCCGTCATCATCGTTGCGAAAGAACGATCGCTCGGCAAAACGCTGAATGGTCGGTTGCCAGCGGTCGCCGCCGCTTGGAGGAGTCACGCGTTGGGGAACGTGAAGTCCATTGATCAGTGTCGCAATATCGGATGTTCCACTTGGTCGAATAAGACGACAGCGTTCAATAAGAACTTTAATTCGGGAAATATGGCCGACAATATCTGCTACTGAGTCCGCCTCAACAAAACCTGCTGATCTCGACAGCGTACTATGATACCGGCTTGGATTTCGCAGTATGACGGGAACCCGCGCCCAGAGTGCTTCGTAGGCAGTAAGACCGAAATGTGTTACAACCAGGTCGAAATCCGCGATTCGGTCCTGAAGGTTACCTCCCGCCTCCAGGAGTTTTACATTTTCCGGCGCAACAACGGACTCACGAACGACAAGAAACACCTTAGCATCAATTCGGCGGGCCAGGTTGATCGCAATTTCCCTGCTTCTGTCGATATGCTCTCCACCGAGAGACACCAGAACGCGTTCTACTTTATCCGGCCAATCAGATCGAATCCTTCCGGGAAGGTGTAACAGCCCACTGTCGGCAACATTCGGCCGTTCCATACCGGGGGGGCTTTCAAGAGCATCAATCAGATATGAACAATACCGGCGACCTTCGCCGGCGAGATCGATGCCGACGGCCATTCCCGAAACGTTCAGCGTTTTCAATTCCGCAAGCGATATTTCCCGACGGTCCAGAATAGCCATGTCATATGGTCCTTCCGGCCGGTCTATCCACCGAACGGGGAGATCGGGATTTCCGATCATTTTCAATGCTTCTTCACGACCGTAATACTTTTTGTCTCCGCGAGCGGGCAGAAGCCAATCCACCGTGCCGTTCAGTTTCGGAACGATTCTGGCACAACGATGAAGATGACCGCTGCCGTGTCCGAATCGGTGTTCAGCAACGACGAGAAATTTTTTAGGCGCTGTTTTTGTGGTGTTGCTGACCATAAGCAATCAATTCGGGAACTTCTATTGGATTTCCATCGTAGAGTTCCCGATAGATTCCCGAAATGTAATCGTAATCTGTCGGTGTATCAAGAGTGACTCGGAGGTCGGGCATGTGCTCCTGCGGTTCCGCCTCTTTCAGAAGGAGCTGGTAGCGTTCAGGGCGACGATATACGCCCGGGGTAACGTGCTCCCGTTCGTACCGATTCGTGGTAATTTGCTCCAGGTCGAGCAGAGCAGACGATTTGACCACTTCAACACCCGTTCCGTATGGCGTTCCGGTAATCCCGGTGTAATCTGCCGTTGAGTGAATCGCCAGATCAAGCGCCTGCTGAGCAACGCGACAACTGGTCAGAGGATTGTCACCGGTCGCCCGTACGACATATGCCACTCCGTACCTCTCGATGGCACGACAATATCGATCCAGAACATCGTCAGGATTACCCGCGAAAACGTCGAATCTGTACTTTTCGGCTTCTATTGCCAGCCGGGAAGCACTCTCCGTGTCGGTAACGAGAACACGCCTTGAAACATCGAACGCAGACAGCGAAGCCATGACATGACCGATAACAGTTTTTCCTTCCAGAGGCAGAAGAGCCTTTTCCGGCAATCGCGTTGATGAAAGACGAACCTGTATAAATAGGCCGACATCAATCATGCTCTACGCTCCACCGCTCCACCAGATCGCGAGGATCTATTCTCAGTTCCTGTCCTTTCATGGCAAGCCACTCTCTCGAATCTCGAAATACCTTCATAGTTGATCCAACACCCATGCGCGAGCGCAGAGCAAAACGAATCACTTCTCCTCTGGGTATACGTACTCCCTGAGGGGAAACCTTCACTGCCAGATTCTTTGCAAAAAATCTGGCGTAACTGCTGTCGATGGTGCGATCCTCCGGGACGGGAATGCTTTTATAGGTAACACGAAAGGCCGGGACTATTGGAATGTCGCCACCGGTAAGGTAGACCCGAAATCCAAAGTCCAGGCGTTGCCAGAAGGGATGAGGTATCTCGGGATCAAATCCGCCAAGACGGGAATAAGCGTTGCAATTGTAAAGTCCAACGTAATCATAGGGATATATCGTTTTTCCGCCGTTTCCCCTAACCGCGAGATCGACTATTCGCAGCGCCCGTCTGTGAAACGCTGGGGCTTCCATCGTCGGTAGCGGTTCATTCCGTTCGCCGCGTAAGAGCGGTGCTACACATGCCCGCAATGGATGTGACTGTAATGTAACAAGGCCTCGATCAATACCCTGAGGGACACCCATGGTTGACCAGACTACGACAACAGATTCTGTCTGGATGTACGACATAGCGAGGTTTATCGCCTCACCGATATTGAAATCTTCCTCAATCAAAACGAACCGGACATTTCCGAATTCAATGCTCAGGGATTCGACGGTATAGGCATTATCAGCTCGTTCAACCGTTACTATTTCCGAAAAACCGTGTTCAGTAAGCTCAAGGAGATATTCCCTGCGAAGCAGACGGGAACTCCTGTTAAGAAGTATCAATGCCGGTCGTGTGGATATCCCCCCGGGGGTATGTCCAACTACGGTATGGGACAAATGGTTTTTACGCATTGAATGTGTAGTATTCATCGCACTTCAAGCACATTGCCGGATAATCTTCCTGTAAATGATCCAGAAAAACCTTGGTTCCACTCTCCCAAACTTCATGGAATGACTGCTCAAGTAATGAACCGTGCAGATGCTTTCTGTAGATATCCTGAAAACACCGGGAAACCGAACCGTCTACAAGCACTACCATGTCCCGTTCCAGATGTCTGCAGGGAATTCTGGACAGCGGTGTCAGATCTGCGACTTTCCGATCTTTCAACGTTCCCGCAAAAGAATTATATTTCTGTATAATTACAGAAATTCCTTCCTGTTCATTCCAGTGTCTATAGAACTCCTGAAGTTCCCACTCGTTGTCTGTCATTCGGGTTGCCTGAACGTATACCCTTCCGGGCATATTCCGGGCCAACCACTCGGCGAAATCCGACGCTTCTCGCAGCTGCTGTTCCGTGCCGTTTCTGAGAAGCTGATATGTTTCGGAACGATACGCATCCAGTTCGATAATTACGGCTCGGACATTGTCCGACAACAAGGCCTTCCGCGTTGATTCGCTCCATCCGATACCGGAAGTCTCTATATACAGCGAGACCTCAGGAAAAGCTGCGACCCGTGAAAGAATTTCGCCTATTGCTGGATGACACGCGGGTTCACCTCCGTGCCCTAATGCGACAGTACATTCCGGCGTCTCTTCAACGATTTTCTCCAGGATAGTCTGCCACGTTCCTGTGGACATGTGTGTGCCGGCCGTATGTATCTTTGCCCATGGCTGGTATACCGGTCTTTGAACTGTCTCTGTCGTTACCTGGACCTGAAAATAGTACGGCAGTGTCCTGCGCAATTGTGGCCGGTTTAGAAGTGTCCGAAGAAGTAAATCCGGCTTAATGTGGGTCGTATAATCTGTTTCCGCAACCGGTGCCTGGGCACCATGAGCGGCGGCCGTACTTTCTACAAGACGCATGCACAGAGTGTAATTCTGTCGGGTATCAACGGTCATAGAGGCGCGGAAAAGGGTGTAATCTTCCGGTGACGCTTCCGTCTCGATATCAAATGCGTTGATATCCCTCTGTAGGGTGCGAAACAATACCCCGGGGGTCCAGTCAAGGCCGGCTGACTCGGCAAGGTTTCTCATCACGGGGACTACATCTCGTCGGAGCAATTCGACGGCGTAGCCGACTGGATAACCGTCACCGAAGGTATAGTCACACCAGGAGGTACGGTGAAGTTCAGTCAGACGTAAAGCCAGATCGGTATCGACGAACGGTGCGTCCAGCCGGACCACCAGGATATTCTCTGTATCAGCGAGTACGGTATTGAGATGATCGAAGATGTCCGAGGCCATTGAAGAAGGGATATCGCAACGATCCCATTCCGCAGGGATTACCAGAGATTCGAGAATTTCAGATTCAATATCATTCAGACCGGCTGAAACAAGCAACGGGGCACGTCCGAACCCCGGTATAGTCATCAACGAATCGATCTGGCGGCGGGTATACTCGAACGGAGTACATCCGTCGGTGAAAGCCCTGTTCAGATATGACGTTACTCTAAATGCTGTTATGACAATACGGTCCATGTATGTAATGTATCGACAGGGCTTGAGTGTGTCATGAGGCGTCGTTAGGATGGACCCGTATGGATCAGTTGTCTCAATACCTGGCGGTCTCGGAATTGACTGGAATGATCAAGGACCGGCTCGAAAGGGACTTTTCTACTGTAGCCGTAACCGGTGAAATTTCGAATTTTCGTCCCGCCTCCAGTGGACATTGGTATTTTACCATGAAAGATGAAAACGCGGCGCTCCAATGTGTCCTGTTTCGCGGGCGCCGTCGGGATATTGAGAGCATTCCCTGTGACGGCGATCTGGTTGATGTAATCGGTTCGATCAGTGTATACCCCCCTCGGGGCACATACCAGTGCATCGTACAACACATTCGACCCTCCGGTCGCGGTGGGATTCTCCAGATGCTGGAGGATCGGCGGATACGGCTGACCCGGGAAGGCCTTTTTGAACGGTCCCGTGATCTGCCCTATTTTCCTCGAAGAATTGTCGTCATTACCTCGCAAACCGGATCCGCTTTACGGGACATTCTTCACGTACTTGGCCGACGGCGCGAACGTATACAGATACGCATCGTTCCCGTTCCGGTACAAGGAAACGAAGCAGCCCGCAAAATCGCTTCGGCGGTACGATACGCCGGAACCCACACGTTAGGGGATGTTCTGATCGTAGGTCGCGGAGGAGGATCCATAGAGGATCTGCTCCCCTTCAGCGATGAAGAGGTTGTTCGCGCCGTAGCTGAATGTTCTGTTCCGGTTGTTTCGGCGGTGGGTCATGAAACCGACTGGGCTCTTTGCGATTATGCGGCGGACGTCCGTGCTCCAACGCCTTCTGCGGCAGCAGAAATAGTTTCCGCTAAAGATCTTGAAGTTCAGGATCGATTGTTCTTTCTGAAACAGAATATACTCAACGCATTCCGCTTGGTAATGGAAGAACTGCGGGACCGCCTGGGTCGCAGCAGCGAAGGCGAACTTCGGTATCGCTTTCGGAATCTCGCTCAACCGTGGTATCAACGAGTGGATGAGGCGCAGCGTTATCTCAGTGAAGGAATTATGAAAATGCTCGATATCCGTCGCCACCGACTGGCACTTCTGTCGGAGCGTATCATTTCCGCCGATCCGTACGGCCCATTAACCCGGGGATTTGCTCTGGTGAAACGAGTTTCCGATGCTACCATCGTAACGTCCCGGAAAGACACCCGAACGGGCGAACCACTGGCAGTACAGTTCCATGACGGCACCATACACGTGGAGAAAACGAGTGATGAATGATTTTGAAGAGCAGTTGAAAAAACTTGAAGGCATCAGTGAAAAACTACGAAATGGTGAAATTGCGATCGATGAGGCCACCCGTCTATTTGAAGAAGGTATTACCCTGTCGCGCGCGCTGAACCGAGAACTGCAACATATGGAAAAACGAATCGAGATATTGATGAACGATCCTCAAGCCGAAGAATCACCACCGGAATTTTCTAAGTTCGAAGAAGGTCTCTGATTGTCTGTCACGTGCTATTTCGGTTTTTGCGACGCTGTATGCGAAACTATCGCGGGACAACCCACGACGGGAGTCCGTCCAAATCAATAACAACACCGGTGGTGATGCCCAGGCGTTCAAAGTTACTTCGCGGTACTTCCAGCGCATATTGAGCGGGATATCTGGACGATACGGGTTCAAGAGAGAGCGGTTCCATATGGTAGATTTCCAGGATCTCTCCGTATTGGTTTATATAGGCTATTGACAGCGGAATCTTGGTGTCTTTCATCCAAAAACTTCGACGTTCTGCACGGGGAAACACAAAAAGCATGCCGTGGTTTTCCGCGAGTTCATTACGATCCATCAGTCCTCGAGTACGCTCATCCGGGTCATCGGCGATTTCCACTGTGAAAACATGGTTTCCCACAGAAAGTTCGACGGTTTCGTCTCGGTCACCACTACAGGATACCTGAAACACGTTCACAAAAATCACGAGCAGTAAAGGAACGATTGCTTTTCGCTTCCTCGTGCCGACATGAAAGGTGTTCAAAACAGCTCCAGAAATTGTCGTCGCGTCATATCTTCAACCGCTCCAGCGGAACGACTCGCCCGGCGTCTTTCCTCGAAAACAGAAACGTCCAGATATCTTACAGTCAGCGGTTTTTCCAGTTCAATGCGAGTACGTCCATCGTCCCAGATCGCTCTTTGAGGATCCAGATCTGCCGGATTCCCGTACTTTCCGGTGAACTGATTGTATAACTGGATGTAGTCGAGACGGTCAGTGGCCAAATACAGCGAAATAGAGAAAAGCCGGTTTTCGTGAAATGCGAAAACCCCACGGCCAACATAACCCCTGCCATTGGTGTCAATCAGCGGTTCTCCGTCAGAAAGAGCAAGAGAAACGTCCGGTCTTCCTCGAAATGAGAAAGCGTTGTCTTCAGAGACACGTCTCTCCACCGTAGAGAAATCCAGACCAAGAAGAATATCCCGGAACCCGCGGGGAAGATCCACCGGGTTGTCCTGGGCAAATACCGATAGTCCCCCGTTTGAAAATAGCACGACTGAAACGATAACCGCAGCAAGCGAAATGGACCGGCGTGAATTTTTCGTCTTTCTGTTACGCGAAATTGAAAGGACCATCCTGGTAAAACTATCGGCATTTTGCCTGTTCTACTATACTGAAGGGAATGAGTTACCAGAGGGCAGTCTTTGTACGGAGCGTGCTTTCCAGCGTATTATTTATTTTCATTTTACCTTTTACCGTACCGGCTCAACAGATAGGGCTGGAAGCAATACTGACAGTGGAAAGTGAGCCGTCGGGAGCAGAAGTATTTATAGACGGATCATCCTTTGGATTCACGCCGGTTACTCTGAAAGAGATTCGTCCCGGAATACAACGTCTTACCCTGAGACTTCGCGGCTATGAGTATCATGAGAATTGGGTTTTTCTACCCGCCGGCGAAAAGACGGACTATGCCGTGACACTTCAACCATTGGCCCGGACCGTCGCTTTCACATCGGATTCCCCTTATCCACTGGAAGTTTATCTGCAGGGTAAGTGGCGTGACGCCGCATCGGTGATCTTGGCGCCGGGAAATCACGATCTTCGGTTTCGCTCCTTTGGCTTTGCGGAAATACGACAGCGAGTAGTGATATTACCGACAGATCCGGAGGGCGCCACTACATACCGTGTGGAGCTTTCCAGTTTGCAAACGCCCACCGTCCGCGTGGAAACCCTCCGTCACGTTATTTACGCACCAGAACGCTCTCGATTCCGGTCGGGGCTGCTGAGACTTGAATCGACGGGACCGGTCCAAGTCAATGTTACCGTCAGAGATGCACATGGCCGATCTCGATACGAGAAATCGGTACACCCGGGAGACCGCATATTTCTTTTCGACTGGGAGGGTAGTACGACAGACGGTGAAGCGCTCCCCCCGGGAAGTTATACCGTCGAGGTTATGCCCGACACCGGCGATACGGCAATTGCGACCTCACATATCCGTATACTTGAATGGACACAAGTGGCACCATTCATTCTCGGTTCACGCGGCACCGGATCGTCGCTTTTCCATTTGCCGGGGACAAATGCCGATGCACCGGCGCGAATTGCCGCCGGTGCTGCCGTGCAAGACGTCCGGTTCCCCGAAAGATCGGGCGGTGTTTCATCGGCCTATATTGGAGTTTCCTGGGTTCCCTGGGGGATCCCCGTCGTTTCCGGGACCCTTGCCGCCTTTGCCGGCACCGATAATGAAGGTCTGCCAGGCTCTGTGGCGATGACCCTGGAAAGTCCGGAACTTTCGCTGGGGAGCGTGGGTAAAATCATTTTCAGTGCTGCGCCGGCCCTGAGTGGTAGTCTAAGCTCCCTTCTCGCGGACGATTTTCTTTCCGGGAATGGTACTGTCACTTTTGAGGGAACCATTGGATGCTTCAGTATTGCAGCAGCCCCTATGATAGATTTGTCTTCCCGTGGCGGCGCAACTGTGTTCAGACCGGCTGTTGGAAGTGCCGTATTTTTTCGACAGGGCCATTTTTTTACCGCTCTTTCGGGAAAAACAACCTCTGATAACAGCCAGTCTGTTGCTGCCGACGTAGTCTGGTATCCATTGTCAGGTCCTTCAGGTTTCCAGTTTTCATGTATCGTCGAAAACCTGGGAGGTGATCCCCAACTATCCTTCCGGGCCGGTATCGGTCTTGGTATGAGATAGGTCGCCGTTCATATTGAGGTGTAGATCACAGAGAGAATTGCAAATGCCGCAATCAGAATAAAAATAATAAGCCAGAAAAGCCAGCCCGGCGGACTGCTTCCAGATGATACTGCATTTCCGAAAACTCCTTGTAAGTGCCGCCACCATGAACTGCTTTTTTTTTCGCCGGCAGATAGCTCCGGAACCACTTCATCTCCGGCTTCCCAACGTGTAGCCCGAACTCTGTCTTCTCCGAGAAATCCGCAGGAAGGACAGCCGTGACGAAACTCATGAACTTTGCCCCGATAACCGCACCGGGGACACTTTATCGCTGCAAAAACTGCTCCACAGGAAGGACAAAGTTCGTCGTTTTCTTTAACCTCTTCTCCGCAGTTTTCACAGAAGAACCGTCTCATGGGCGGAAAGGAAGTTCCTCACCGAATGAAATTGTTATCAGTGTATAAATCTCCCGATCAAAGTCTCTTCCTGTTCCTACTGCGACGTCTACCGACTCGATATCTGTCCGGCCATCCGCAAAGAATTGGGAAACATATTCACGACGGATCTCTCCTTCAAGGAAATTCCCCTGAAGGGCATATTGTCCAACCGCTACAAGAGAACCGTCCACCCCTCTGAAAAGAACAGGACCAGACGAGCCCGAAACGGGTATAATTACGTCACCTTTGGTCTTTTTCGGATTATCTCCCTGGAAGAGGCGAAAATAGTAGTAGGTATCGCGTACGATCGGTTCGCTTGTGGTAATCGAAACGTACAGTCGTCGTTCACTTACGACCTGGCCAATACGGAGAATACCGGTTCCGCCGGAACGCCAGTGGCGAGCATGAATGACCGGTACTTCACGTCCTGTACCGGCAATCTCAACCCTGCGAGGTTCGGCCGTAACCAGAATACGAGCAAAATCCGTACCCGACCAATCCTCCGGCCGACCGTCCAACAACACAGGTTCGTTTCTCTCAGGTAACTGATGCTGCTTCAGTCTCGTCGTTGAGCCGACTATCGAACCGCTTGCGGGAACAACCAAAATGGTATCCCCTCCCGCCGCCAAAACCATGGATACGAAGCGATATTGCCCGGCAATATCTGCACCCCTCTTTGGAAGGAAGTACCCCGCCAGAATTCCCCGTTCCTGAGGAACGCGCCACATACCGCCGGGGGGAAGAATGTCCAGAGACTCCTGATACTCCCGTAGAAGAAAGGCTATAGCCGCAGCTCCCGGAGACGTATCCCGTTCGGCAAATTCTTCTGGAAGTTGTTCCTGTGGAACAAATACGTATATCAGGGGGTCCCGTTCAGGATTGACTACAGTTCTACCGGACGGAAGGGCAACGGAAAGACTTATCACCGCCGTGAGGCACACAACCGCAAAAAATGACCTTTTCATGTATACTGATATCGGCTGATCCGAGTTGTCTGTTGACGGTTATACCTGCGTATTAAGAAACCATTCCTCCAGAGCGTCGGCAACCACCCCTTTTTCGACGCCTGTAGTTACAACGTGCCCCGATTCTTCAAGAAGAACTATTTTTTTACGTTCTGACGGTGCTTTCCGGTGTACCAGGTCTACCACTTTTACGGGAACAGTATCGTCCTTTTTTGAAGCTACCGTCAGTATTGGTGCGGTCACACGTTTCAGGCTTCGCCGCGCCATTCGAATGAGCCGATATAGTGATGCCGTCTCTGCCGGCCATTGCCAGTTCCAGTACTCATCGGCCAGGAACTGTTGATTCGGGTCGTCATATTCATCAGGGTTTGTAATACGCCTTGGCTGAACCACCAGTTTCAACAACGGAGTAAATGGAACGAGTCTGTTGGTGGTATACAGTGCAGGTGCAAAGAGTGCCACCCGGGAAACGGGGAAATGGGACGCAAGAATTACCGAAATCACTCCTCCCATGGATAACCCGCCAACCATAACCTCTGGATAATCTGTAGATAGATCGATGTACGCTTCGACGGCCGCTCCAAGCCAGTCACGCCAGGTGGTTCGATGGAAATCCTTACCGTTGGTACCGTGTCCCGGCAATCTCGGTACCGATACGGTAAGTCCGTGACTGTGAAGACGCTCTGCAAGGTAACGCATGTCGTCGGTCTGGCCGGTATAACCGTGGAACAGTAGAGCCGCTCGACCCTGGAGCGTTCCGTTGAGCCGAAATGGACGACACGAAGAAACAATCCGCGTATTTGAAGGGGTGTGCATTGGGTGTCTCATACAATCAGATTAAGCGGGATTTCTTGCTGACACAAGCTCCGATCATTCGTACTATATAGGCATGAGTTTTGTTCACCAACAGCAACCCTTCCGAGTACCGACGACTGACGGAAAGACAATTGAAGAACACTTCGGAGTAGCGTCAACTGGCGGCAATGACGTAAGTGTCGCCCACATGATTGCCCCGGCAGGATGGTCTGAACCTCCTCAGTGCCCGGAATTCGACGAGTACACGATGATGGTTCGTGGAAAAAAGAAGATAGAGGTAGATGGGAAGACGGTAATTCTTTATTCCGGGGACACGTTACTTGTCCGGAAGGGATCATCCGTCCAGTATTCCAACCCTTTTGAAGATGACGCTGAATACTGGTCGGTCTGTATACCCGCATTTTCTCCTCAGAGCGTCCACAGACAGGAACAGCAATGACGTTGTATCATGTGGCACGTCGTGACGGCACGCCTGTTTTTTTACATCCATTTGTCAAGTCGGGAAGCACATTGAATATTACCTCGACAACGGAGCTTCAGGGAAAGTACGGCGCGGAACCTCGTGTTGAGTCACTTACCCTCTTGCGTAACGATCTATACCGACGAATCGAGAGCGATGTCAAAGCGTGGATAAATGAACGCCGTTTTATTCCCCGCTTTCTCATCGCATCAGCCGTTTTTCTTGTAGCCTTTCTCTTTATGTCTCTGGTGATTCGGGATCCTATTCCTATTGTGGACGAGTTTTTGATCGGTGGAGGTCTGGCAGTTTTTGCTTTTATTGCGGTTGGACGTCGTTTCGAACAATCGAGAACCGCCGGAGATCTGCGGATTATGCTCCGTTCCAAAGTTGATGGTGTTGTATTTCTGGAAGAGCCTTTTGTTCGTGAAATCGAAGATTTTCTGCACCATCTGGAAGAAAAGAGCTCGGATTACCAGCAAGGTGTTGAAACCCATGACATTGAACGTGCCCGACATCTGAAGGCCACCTATCCTGAGGATACTGCCCGAGTGATCACCTATTTGCGTATTCTGATAAGCCAAAATCCATATAAAGGCCTCCAGAAACAGATGAAACGACAACGTTTTTTCGGGAAAACAGCGACGGCGGTAGAAAACGGAACGGTTTCGCCTGCAGTAGTGCTCCTGTTACAAACGTTTCAACGGATGTAGCTATCTCTAATAAAACTATCAGATTGTATCCGCCGTTTCCCGTGTGGAATCGACAAACTCGGTGAGCTTTTTCAGGCGTCGACTTACTATCGGCTCCACCACACCCGGTGCGCCGTGATGAAGAATATGGTCATGAACCATTGACATCACGGCATCTCCGTACTCCTTCAGGTGTATATAGGCTTCCGGATCGATCTCCTTCAGACGAATGCGTATGCGTTCCAGACTGTGCAGTTCCTGCTCCAGAAGAGCACTGTTTTCCCGGAAGACATAATTGGTAATCTCTCGCGCTTCGTTTCGTTCCTTCATTGTCCGTTCAAGGTCTCGGATATCTTCCTGCGCATCCAACAACTCTGCATCCAGGAGGCGTAATAGTCGATTGTTTCGCATTGTCTTCCCTCTGTAGTGAAGTATATGCACGGAATGCGGGGGCGCAAGGATTTCTCCCAGTCTGTTACGTCTCAGCGTGTGAGACTACGGTGTACGTACCGGTGCGGCCTCTCCACACGATCGCCGTACTTCTTCCGACGAAACTCGGCATATTCACTCCAGTTACCGTCATACCAGAACACCCCGTCTTCTTCAAATGCGATCAGATGTGTACAGACGCGGTCAAGAAACCAGCGGTCATGGCTAATTACAAGGGCGGAGCCGGCAAATTCGTCGACGGCCTCCTCAAGAGCCCGAAGGGTATTTACGTCGAGGTCATTAGTCGGTTCGTCAAGGAGAAGTACATTGCCACCCTCCTTTATCATCATGGCAAGGTTTATGCGGTTTCGTTCACCCCCGGAAAGGACGCCGACTCTTTTTTGCTGGTCCGCTCCGTTGAAGTTGAACCATGCGCAGTATGCCCGAGAGTTCACCTGTCTTCCTGCGCCATCTCCCAGGCGGATCTGGTCCTGTCCGTTGGAAAGCTGCTCCCAGACGGTCTTATTGTCGTCCAGGTTATCTCTCATCTGATCCGCCCAAGCGAGCTTTACCGTTTCTCCTACCCGTATAGTCCCGTTGGTTGGCTCTTCAACGCCTGCTATCAGCTTAAAAAGGGTAGTTTTACCGGCGCCGTTGGGACCGACAATTCCGACAACACCGCCGGCAGGGATTTCAAACGTGAAATCTTTGAAAAGAAGGGTATCACCATAGGCTTTCGTGAGATTCGCACCCTCGATAACGAGGTTTCCCAGTCGCGGCCCCGGAGAAATCGTAAGTTGTGCCGCCGATATGCGTTCCTTACCACCCTTTTCCAGAAGCTCTTCGTATCGTTTCATCCGTTCTTTGCTTTTTGCGTGTTGCCCTTTCGGCGACATTCCAACCCAGTCCAGCTCTCTTTGAAGTGTCTTACGCCGCTGGCTTTCACCCTTTTCTTCCATTGCAAGACGAGCCTGTTTCTGTTCAAGCCAGCCGGAATAATTGCCTTTCCATGGTATTCCTTCGCCCCGGTCCAGTTCCAGGATCCAACCGGCGACGTTATCAAGAAAGTACCGGTCATGGGTTACCGCGATCACCGTTCCCGGATATTCCCTGAGGTGCTTTTCCAGCCACGCAACAGTCTCAGCGTCGAGGTGGTTTGTTGGTTCGTCAAGGAGCAGAATGTCCGGTTTTTGAAGAAGAAGGCGAACAAGGGCGACCCGTCTTCGTTCACCTCCAGAAAGTACATCAACGACGGTATCGCCGGGAGGACAGCGGAGGGCATCCATAGCCATCTCAAGCCTGGCGTCCAGATCCCATCCGCCGAGAGCGTCTATTTTTTCCTGTATCGTTGCCTGTTTTTCTCCGAGCTTTTCATAATCTGCATCAGGATCACCATACGCCTCATTTACCGCATCAAACTCCGCAAGAAGAGCGGTAATTTCGGCGGCGCCTTCAGAAACAACTTCTTTTACTGTTTTACCTGGAGTGAGCTGGGGTTCCTGTTGCAGATATCCAATGGTATATCCCGGGGAGACCGAAATGTCACCGGTAAACTCATCATCTACTCCGGCGAGAATACGCAGAAGGGTTGATTTCCCCGAACCATTAAGACCAAGAACACCAATTTTTGCTCCGTAATAGTAAGAGAGACTTATGTCTTTGAGAATTTCTTTTGTACCATACGCTTTGGTCACTCCGTGCATGGTGTAGATTATTTTTTTATCGTCGTAGGTGGTTGCCATAACGGCAGTATACCAAATTGCAGAAAAGTAATGAATGATCGTCGGAGGAAAAAGAGCGAGCGATGGGAATCGAACCCACATCACCAGCTTGGAAGTCCCGCGTTTCGGGATAACCAAACACAACGCGTTAAAACAATTTTATACCATGAAAAGAGATGACGCAACACCCAGACAACACTAAATAACAGTTTATTACCGCTTGTGCTACATTTACCCCCGTTTTTGCTACACTTTCGTGCTACACCCCCGGCGCCTTCTCGCGGATATAGCGCCATTACCGCCCGCCGCTTGTCGGCGTCTTCTCCGGCCATCCGGAACCGCTTTGCTGGTGGTGGGTGGTGTTTCAGGTAGTCTCCGCGCGCGCGGGGGTGGTGTAGGTGCGGGGCTCACTGGCTATCTCGCCAGTGACGGGCCATGCTTACGGCGGGATCCGCCGCAATCTGTTGCGCGCGACTGGATAGCTTCTTGTCTATGCCGACGTCTGCGAGGGTGGGAGTGCGGTTCTCTTCTGGTACCACACTTTTACCTATACCCATTGATCCGGTATTCAACCCCACCGTCTCTTTCTGCTCTCGTAGCATCTCCCCGAGTCGGCGTTCTGCGCGCAGCCATTCAGGACTTGTACTTGCGGGGGTATACCGAGCAGGAGATTGCGGAGCAGGTGGGGATGCCGAGAAAGACAGCCGAGGGAGTATTGGCGAGAATTGCAGATCTGCGAATCCCGCCCATACCCGACGTTTTCGCCGATATGCGAGCCGCAGAGGACGCAACGGAGAAGCAGAAGCGCGAAACGTCACCATTCAGGACTTGTACTTGCGGGGGTATACGGACGAAGAAATAGCCATTTCTGTCCTCGGCGAATTCTCGGAAGCAAATAAGAAGGCAGTTGCAAGAGTAAGGGACAGAATTGCAGATTTTCAAATATGTCCCATACCCGACGTTTTCGGGTAGCTCCGCGCGCGCGTGCGGGTGGTGTTCAGGGACGTTCAGGCACGCTTGCGTCCTCTTTGACGATCGTCGGATCGTTGACACCGCCCATTTTCAGGTAATAGTGCAAATCGGATTCGGAGATTCGGTACAGCCTGCCGATCATCGTAGCAGGTAGCATTCCGTCCTCGATCAAGCGGTAAATCATCTTCGGTGAGACGCCCAGGAGCTCAGCCACTTGGTGTGGACTCAGAAACGTGTCAAATGTCATCGGCAACCCCCACGAAATTCAAACTTCTGATTTTGACAAAAAAGTGCGCGAGGGTACCGTGTTCGGTTTGTGAACGCCGTTTGTGGAGATGTGATGCGCCCCTCCCCATCACGACACCCCAAAAACCCTCCCGCCGGGAGTGGTGTCCGCCGCTTTCGCGTGGCCCGGCTCCCGGCGTTCAGGCTCCCATAAGGAGAAAAATGTTACACGGGGACAAACCCTACCCCGATCAACAAGAAGCCTCGGCGTCGCCGTCCTCGTCAACGACGTGCGTCACGATCGCCGTGGCTTCCCAGCGGCGCCGGTACTGCGCACCGCCAGGAAGCCCCCCCCGTCAGGGAGAGGCAGACCGTCACGAGATACCGACGTTCTCCAAGACCTGGAATTGATCCAGTCGCATCGGTGCGATGTCCATGCGATGAGCAATGATCAGGTTGTACTGATAGTGGCGCGCGTCCTGAGGCACCCAACGAACGTCCAGCCCATGAGCGGATCCCACAACAACGTTGCTGAAGTCGCCCACGATAATCGAACTATCTGACGGTGCCGGAATGTTCGGGCTGGTGATGAACTTCATCCGCTCCAGCGCTTTCGGGCTCCGCAGGTAACCGCCGGTCTCACCTTCCAGAAGCTGATCCAGAGCCGACATGACAGCCGGATTGGTTACCACCGTGACAGCCGTTTCCGGGACACTGCGACCCATGAGAGTCCAGTACGCCGAAATAAGGTGGTTCCACGTCACTGACGCTGATTCAAGATCAGTCGAGGGAATGTTTCCGTCGGTGCCGCCGGTCGTCCAGGCGAGTAGCCCGCGCGGTTCCTCTGAACCGGTGCCGGAGGTGGCCGCTGTGTCCAGGCTTTCCGCCAAGGCGTCGATAAGCGCTTTTTCAAGGGCCTGTTCAACGTTTGGGGCGTCGCTCATAAGCTCGATTGATACCGGAACCCTGGTCGCATATTTGTACGGACGAAGGTTCACGCTGCCGAACGTGACTGCGTTGGCTAGGATCTCGTCGTTTTCGGCGATGACGCCAACGGAATTCACGCCGGTGACCTGCGCAATTCGCGTGTCGCCGGTTGGACACTCAATAATGGTTCCCCCGGCGCGCATAACGCCAGAACGTGCCGCAACTCGTGCCCAGATATTCCGGGAAACGATCTCTGGAACGGCAAAACCACCGGTTGCGCCGCTTGCCGAACCCTGAGCTCGGAGAGCTTCCATTTCGGGGATTGCCCGGCTCCAGTCGCCGGTTGCCGATGCCCGAAGCATCCGCCCGAGCGAAAGTCCGCCGTCGGAAACGACGTCACCGTTGCGGATCGTCCGCAGTTCCTGGCCGGTCTTCACGTCTACGAAGCCCCGTCCTTCCGTGGGTTCGAAGTCGTAACTTTCGTTCCGATCGTTCTCGTCAAGGTGTCGTTGCTCTATAACGATGTCGGCGGTGAGTTGTTCAGCCTTGTCGATCAAGGCGTCGACTTCTCTGTCGCTCCTGCCTGCTTTGCGGAGCGCTTGAGCCTTGTCGAACGCGCTCTTCCGCTCTCTCTTGAGTCGCTGAAGTTCAGCGATGCTTGCTTCATGTTTCACAAACATAAAAATGTCCTTTTCAAAATAGTTTCGGTTGCCCTGGGTCCGGCTGGCACAGTGGTTTCCTTCAGGCGGATCCGGCTCGTTTCCGAGTGGTGTCGCGCCCGTGGTCCGGCTGATCCAGTGGTGCCACCACAACTATTCAGCGAGTAACACTCGCTTCTTCTGCAAAAATACGGGCGCCGGACGGTAATCGTTTGTCACGAATCGCTGTTCGTATTCGAAATTCATCCATTGCCGCCGGATCGCCCCAAAGAGCGTTGGCGAGCAACTCCACAAGGTGTTTCATCGACGTGTTGTCCGATGCCGCAACCGTCTTTAGTCGTCCATGAGCGGTGTCGGTGATTTCTACTACAAGCCTCTTCATTTCTTCGTCCTCCGTCAAAATCAGACTACTACACATTTGTTTATTTGTCAATATGGCGTATTAACCAACCCCTTATGTGTTTTGGTGCCAAAACAAGTGTTTGCCTCCCACGTACGGTTTCGGGCCTCGATCGCTGGAAAAAGCGCTTACCCCTCCCCCGTGGCCCCGGCCAGCGCCGGGACCGTGGAACACTTCTCATTCTTCCCCGCCGGTCGGTGCTTCCCACAATTATCCCTGGTGCAGGTTGCTAACGATGTACTCAAACACTCCCGCCTCCCGCTCCAGCTCGTCCATGCCTTCACCCTCGACACCACCGAACTCCTCACGGATATTTCGAACCATCTCACGCGCCAGCGCTCCGATCCGGTCGAACGCCGGTCCCTGCTTGCCTTCACTCGTTTTGGTTTCCATCGCTCTCCCCTCCTGCCGGGTATCCCGGTGTGTTTTGGTTATCGTGCCCAGACGTCTCCGGTATTTCGTCGTGGTGAATCGGCGCTCCGGCGTCCCGGATCGTTCGATACAATTGGTAGAATGAGGCGTTCGCCTCCCTCGCTTTCTTTTTGTCTGCCCAGTACTTTCGGTTTCGGCGGTGGTTATTCATGGCGTGCCTCTTCTCGATCCAAGATATAGTCAGCGAGTATGTCGAGAACTGCGACGTACAGGACGCTATTTCGGGTCACAACCGGATCCTCCGCCATATGGCGTTCAACGTCGTGAACGGAAAGGATTAGAAGAAGATCGGTTAAAGTCTTCAAAACACGTCCTCCCGGTGTTCGTCCCACCACCCTTGGTCCTCCGGCGGTTCTTCCATGGTGTCCCCTTGGTGTCCCCTTTCTGTCTCCTTTTCTGTCTCCTTTTTGTCCCCTTTGTCCCCTTGGTCCTCTCCCGTGCGTCTCCCTTTGTCCCCCCCTTCTTTAGAAGGGGGACAAGGGGACGCTTCGGGGACGGGTGACGCCGTTGGTGACACGTATTCAGAATCAAACTGAATCTGGTGGTTTTCGTGCAGGGACTTCTTGACTTTGTAAAACGCCTGGCGGGATAAGCCGACGGACTTGCAGGCGTCGGCCCATTCACTTACCGACACTCGTGCGCCGTTGGTGTCAACGCCTGCGGACTCCAGATTCTCGCGTCGGCGTTCGATTTCTTGGTGTAGAACATTCAGCGCCGCTTTTTGGTTCTTGCCGGTCGCCGGTGCATGTTTCGGATCTGTGTAGTCAACGCGGCTCAGAACGCCAGATGTCACAGGGTCGCCGTCGGCGTCAACGATTCCAAGCTCAACGGTGGAAAACTTGAACGCCAGCGGATCCGGCTCGGCACCGTCCTTCATCTTCGTGGTTACCAGACGCGCCGTCCCGGTGTCGTCCTTCTCGAGGATATACTCATGTTCCAGGGCGCCAACCTGTACCGACGATCCACGCGCTCGCCTCGGATCGGCCAAGCTTGGATGGTGGACGATCAGGACAGCACAGCCATACGCGGCCCGGATCCGGTTTACCGTCGCCATTGCGGCGCTCATGTCGCCCGTGTCGCTTTCGTGGCCGGGTCCAAAGTTTGCCGCCAGGGTGTCCAATACAATCAGTAGCGGCGGTCCAACCTCACGCGTGGCGGCGTCGATCTTTGATTTTAGCTCCGGCCACGCGGCGGGATCGGTCAACGCGGCGGATCTCCGGCGTATCAGGAACGGGTGTTCCTGTAGTTCAATCCCGTGCACTATCTCCCAGGCACGAACGCGGCGGCGGATTCCGCCTTGGCCCTCGGCGGCGATGTACAGCGCCGGTCCCTGAATAACGCGGTGTCCGTGCCATTCCGTGCCGGTGGCTATCGATGCGGCTACGGACAGCGCCAGAAACGATTTGTACGAACCCGGTCGGCCGATGACGGCGGCGGTGCAGTCCCGCTCCAGTAGCGGCTTTACCAGATATTCCGGCGGTTCAATCGGGATCTCGCCTATTCGCACAAATTGCGCGGCGGGATCGGCGGCGACGGTTTCCGGTTCCGTCTCCAATTCTTCAAGAATAATCGCGCGGTAATCTTCCGGCGCGCCTCCACGCTCCAGGATCTCCAACGCGTGCCGCAACGCCTCGGCGTGATTCCGTCGGCGACGATCGGCCAGAAAAGCCCGAACGGCTCCGGCGGCGGTCCACGCGTCCAGCGCATCGGTCCCGACGGTGCCCAGTTGCGCCCATTGAACCGCGTCAAAATGCGGTGCCGTCTCCACGATCGGCAATATCGCCCGTTGTGAGACCTTCTGTCCGTTGTCGAGAAGATCCACGGCGGCCCCGATAACCTCAGCGTTTAGCGGTCTCAGGCCTCCGGCGGCGTGTAGCTCCCGGATCGGCTCCGGTTTGCCTTCAACGATCGCCAAACCGACGGTGGTTGTCTCATCAACGGCGGCGGGTTTCATGTGGGCCCCCGGTTTTACCGGACTCGGCGTGTTTCGTGCGGGAAAGGACGGTCCGCTCTTCAATCGGTGCGCGGTCGGCGTGGAGACGGAACGTCAAAGTAACCTCGCCGTGTGGTGTGGCCTCAATCGTCTCCTCCAGCCATTGCGCGGCGGCGGCGACGATCGGAGAAACTTCAATTTGCTTCATGACCGTCCCCTTCCATGGCGCTCAAAACATCCGACAAACGGAACCGGATGGAACGGCCGACGTGCAAGCTCGGGATTCTACCCTGAAGCGCCAGACGGCGGACGGAACCGGGGTGCAGCCTGAGGATCTCGGCAAGCTCGGGGACCGTCAAAAGACGATCGCTCGCCGCGTCCAGCGGGTTTGTGGTGGGGTTTTCGGTGGGGTTTGGGGTTTGCATAGACAAACTCCTCTTCAGGACACAATGGTCCCGTTAAAGTGTTTGCCTACTGCCGTTCGGACGGGTCACGGACGGCAACGCCGTCATGTGTGGCCCTTGCGGTTCGACCAGCCTACGCACCAGAAGGTACCCGGTTGCCCGCGCTATCATCCCCGCATTTTATTCAGTTGTCAGCGGCGCTTCAGTGAATCACTCACCTCGCGCTGAAAATCCGGTCCAGCCCAGCCGTCTGTGTCTTCGAGCCGCTTCTCGATCCAGTCAGGACCGATCAGGCGACCGTTTTTCGGAGATCGGCGCTTGTTCAGCCCGATCAACTGACTCCCGGCGAGTAGCTTCCGAGAAGTAGCGTTGGTGTCACGGGCCAGCCGCTCTACGTAATCGGCGTCCATGGCCTTAAACACTCTCTCACGGATCGAATCGGGAAGCGGATCGCCTTCGTACCAGCGTTTGACCGATTTCCGGTTGAATCCCGTCCATCTGGCAAAAGCTGAAACCGTGATTTCAAGTCTGTCTAGGCGCTCTCTGAACGTCATGCGAGTACAATACTATCTAGCTCTGAACCCGTCAACACAAATCTAGACACTTCGCACCATACGCGTCGCGCCTGGACGCTTGCGGCGGATCTCGCCGTAGTTGCGGACATTCTGGCCGCCAGCGCCGAAACCGCAACGCGCCGGACGATCGGACGCCGTGGCCTTCAATGAACGCGCTATACCACGCCAGACTATCGACGATTCCGCGCGGTGCCGTGTTCCGGCGGCCTGTCAGTCCCGCAACGTAACCGGCGCGGTAGCTCTCGCGGTCGTATGTAATGCGGATCATTGCGCGGCCTCCCGACGATCGGGGGCGGGTGCGCCAGGGAACGTCAACACGTTGGAAAACGCCAACGTTGCGGCGTCGGATACCTCCCGGAATTGTTCGGCGGTGGCGTGTGCGGCGTAGGTCTCGAATACGGCCGCGGACTTGTGCCCGGTGGCCATCATCGCCCGACGATCCACAATCCCGGCCATTGTGCTTGTGAACGCGTGCCGCCAGCTATGGAACGACACGGCGCGCTCTTGCCAGCCGTCCAGGACCTCCCGCAACCGTTCGGCGGCGGTATCGTCCCCCGGCTCCGGGTCCCGCTTTTCTCGGCGTCGCCAGTCGTAACGGCGCGCGGCGTGGATCTCGGCGGCGGTCATG